>NZ_JBHMIR010000001.1:0-599175 GCF_048060285.1 Micromonospora sp. LOL_025
GCTACACCGCCTGACGGCGACAACACCCGCACCACGACAAGGGCCGGACCCCGCACAGGGGCCCGGCCCTTGTCGTCGACTCCACCCCGCACCGGGGCACCCGGGGCGGGCGACCCGGCCGCCCGAGTCGGCAGTTCCGCCCGCGCCCGAGCGCGGCGGGTCAGTCGACCGGGGCGAGGAACTCCAGCCGGTTGCCGTGCGCGTCCTGGGAGTGGAAGCGGCGCATCCCGGGCAGCTCGTCGTCGCCCCGGGTGACCGGGTACCCGGCGGCGACCAACCGGGCGGCGAGCGCGTCCAGGTCCGGCCACAGCAGACCCGGGTGGGCCTTGCGGGCGGGACGGAACCCGTCCTCCACGCCCAGGTGCAGCTCCGCGCCGTGGCCGGTGAACCAGCAGCCGCCGCGGGCCGCGAGCGCGGGTGGCTTGGGCTTCTCGGTCATCCCGAGCACCCCGACGTAGAAGGCTCGCGACGCCTCCTCGGAGCCGCGTGGGCAGGCGAGCTGGACGTGATGGATCATGGTGGCACCTCCTCGTCCCGAACGATGGCACGAGGTTGCGAAGTTAGCAAGACGGACGTACGGTTTTGTTGACGACGAGATCGGCGGTAAGTGTCCCCTAACCACGGCGGCACCCCGACCGGTGCGACAGACTGCTCAGGACTACTCACGGTCGCTGGTGTGAAGGAGTACGACGTGGCGAGCCTCGACACCTTCGGTGCGAAGACCCAGCTACGCGTCGGAGACGCGAGCTACGAGATTTTCAAGATCAGCAAGGTGGAGGGGCACGAACGGCTCCCCTACAGCCTGAAGATCCTCCTGGAGAACCTGCTCCGGACCGAGGACGGCGCGAACATCACCGCCGACCACATCCGGCAGCTCGGGGCCTGGGAATCCGACGCCGACCCGAGCGTCGAGATCCAGTTCACCCCGGCGCGGGTGCTCATGCAGGACTTCACCGGCGTGCCCTGCGTGGTCGACCTGGCCACCATGCGCGAGGCGGTGCGGGACCTGGGCGGCGACGCCACCAAGGTGAACCCGCTCGCCCCGGCAGAGCTGGTCATCGACCACTCCGTCATCGCCGACCTGTTCGGTCGCGAGGACGCCTTCGAGCGCAACGTCGAGCTGGAGTACGAGCGCAACAAGGAGCGCTACCAGTTCCTGCGCTGGGGCCAGACCGCGTTCAACGAGTTCAAGGTCGTCCCGCCGGGCACGGGCATCGTGCACCAGGTCAACATCGAGTACCTGGCCCGTACGATCATGGAGCGCAACGGCCAGGCGTACCCGGACACGGTGGTCGGCACCGACTCGCACACCACGATGGTCAACGGCCTGGGCGTGCTCGGCTGGGGCGTCGGCGGCATCGAGGCCGAGGCCGCGATGCTCGGCCAGCCGGTCAGCATGCTGATCCCGCGCGTGGTGGGCTTCAAGCTCTCCGGCGAGATGCCGGCCGGCACCACCGCCACCGACCTGGTGCTCACCATCACCGAGATGCTGCGCAAGCACGGCGTGGTGGGCAAGTTCGTCGAGTTCTACGGCCCGGGCGTGGGCGCCGTGCCGCTGGCGAACCGGGCCACCATCGGCAACATGTCCCCGGAGTACGGCTCCACCGTCGCGATCTTCCCGATCGACGCCGAGACCGTCCGCTACCTGGAGCTGACCGGTCGGGACGCCGCGCAGGTCGCGCTCGTCGAGGCGTACGCCAAGGAGCAGGGCCTCTGGCACGACCCGGACGCCGAGCCGGAGTACTCGGAGCGCCTGGAGCTGGACCTGGGCACGATCGAGCCGTCCCTGGCCGGCCCGAAGCGCCCGCAGGACCGGGTCCCGCTGGGCAACGCCAAGACGCTGTTCCGTTCGGCGCTGACCGACTACGTGGCCGCCGACGAGACCGGCGGCGACCGCGGCCGCAAGTCGGGCGTGCCGCAGCAGGAGAAGCCGTTCGGCGTGCAGGGTCACGCCGACGAGGCGAGCGCCGAGTCCTTCCCGGCCAGCGACTCCCCCGCCAACGGGGTCAGCGACCCGGCCGACGCGCCGCGCGACCTGGAGACGGCGGCGGTCGGCTCCGGCGGGCGCGCCAGCAACCCGACCCGGGTCACCGGCGCCGACGGTGTCGAGTACGAGCTGGACCACGGTGCCGTGGTGATCGCGGCGATCACCTCCTGCACCAACACCTCCAACCCGCAGGTGATGATCGGCGCGGCCCTGCTGGCCCGCAACGCGGTCGACAAGGGCCTGACCCGCAAGCCGTGGGTGAAGACCACCCTGGCTCCGGGTTCCAAGGTCGTCATGGACTACTACGAACGGGCCGGCCTCACGCCCTACCTGGAGAAGCTCGGCTTCCACCTGGTCGGCTACGGCTGCACCACCTGCATCGGCAACTCCGGCCCGCTGCCGGAGGAGGTCTCGGCCGCGGTCAACGAGGCCGACCTGGCCGTCGTCTCCGTGCTCTCCGGCAACCGCAACTTCGAGGGCCGGATCAACCCGGACGTCAAGATGAACTACCTGGCGTCCCCGCCGCTGGTGGTCGCGTACGCGCTGGCCGGCACGATGGACATCGACCTGGCCAACGAGCCGATCGGCGAGGACAGCGAGGGCAACCCGGTGTTCCTGCGGGACATCTGGCCCAACAGCGCCGAGATCCAGGACGTCATCGCCTCGGCGATCGGCGCCACCGGCTTCAGCGCCGCGTACGAGGACGTCTTCGCCGGTGACGAGCGCTGGCAGTCGCTGCCCACCCCGACCGGCGACACGTTCGCCTGGGCGCAGGAGTCCACCTACGTCCGCAAGCCCCCGTACTTCGAGGGCATGGAGCGGGAGCCGAAGGCCGTCGTCGACATCACCGACGCCCGGGTGCTGGCCAAGCTGGGCGACTCGGTGACCACCGACCACATCTCGCCGGCCGGTTCCATCAAGGCCGACTCGCCCGCCGGGACGTACCTCGCCGAGCACGGCGTGCCGCGGCACGAGTTCAACTCGTACGGCTCCCGCCGGGGCAACCACGAGGTGATGATCCGGGGCACCTTCGCCAACATCCGGCTGCGCAACCAGCTGGTCCCCGGCGTCGAGGGCGGCTTCACGGTCAACCACCTGACCGGCGAGCAGGCCTCGATCTACGACGCCTCGGTGGCCTACCAGGAGGCGGGCATCCCGCTGGTCGTGCTGGCCGGCAAGGAGTACGGTTCCGGCTCGTCGCGCGACTGGGCGGCCAAGGGCACCATGCTGCTCGGCGTCCGGGCGGTCATCGCCGAGTCGTACGAGCGCATCCACCGCTCGAACCTGATCGGCATGGGCGTGCTCCCGCTGCAGTTCCCGGCCGGCGAGACCGCCGAGTCGCTCGGCCTCAGCGGCACGGAGACGTTCTCCATCACCGGTGTGACCGCGCTGAACGACGGCGAGACCCCGCGTACGGTCAAGGTCAGCACCGACACCGGCGTCGAGTTCGACGCGGTGGTCCGGATCGACACCCCCGGCGAGGCGGACTACTACCGGCACGGCGGCATCCTGCAGTACGTGCTGCGTCGCATGATCGCCAACTGACGACACGGACGAGGGCCCCCTGCCACGACGGCAGGGGGCCCTCGCGTGTCCGGTCAGATGCGGCCGGTGCCGGCGCCCGCGACGACCAGGGCGGGCACGTCCGCCGCCGGGTCGAGGGTGTACGGGTAGTACGTGCGCGGCTCGACCACGGTGCCGTTCGTCTCCGGCGTGCCGGAGCCGACGTACACGTTGTGGCGCTGCACCGCCCGGCCGGGCCCGCTGTCGGCGTAGCCGCTCGCCGACCACAGCGGGTGCGGCACGTCGCGGAAGTAGTTCCCCTCCACCAGCACGCCGGCGTTCTCCGTCGACGCCACGCCGTAGAGGGCGTTGCCGAGGAAGTAGTTGTTGTAGACGTGCACCGGCTCGCCGAAGCGGACCCGGGGGTGCCGCTGGCGGCTGTTGTCGAAGAAGTTGTGGTGGATGCTGACCTTCAGCCGGCCCACGTCGGTGGAGGCCGAGCCGTCGGAGTGGCCGATCAGCATCGACTTGTCCGCGTGGTCGAAGTGGTTCCACGACACCGTCACGTAGTCGGCGCCGCGCACGATGTCGACCGAGCCGTCCACCGCGCCGGAGAAGCGGTTGTGGTCGATCCAGATGTGGTGCGAGTTCTGGCCGACGTTGATCGCGTCGTCCTCCGCGTTCGTGAAGTTGATGTTGCGGACGATCACGTTGTACGACCGGTAGAAGTCCAGCCCGCCGCCGGTGATCTCGGCGTTGCCGACCCCGACGATGGTCTTGTTGGGGCGTACCCCCTGCTTGCTGGTGATCGCGATCCGCCCGGTGACCTGGATGACCAGCGGGCCCACCGTGTCGATGTGCTCCAGGAGGTCCGCCGCGTTGGTCGCGGTCACGGTCGGTCCGCCGGCGCCGCCGGTGGTGCCGTTCTGGCCGAGGGCGGCCACGGCGGCGAAGCCGTCCGGGCCCGCGGCGGCCGGCGCGGCGAGGGCCGTGGTCCTGCCGGGCCCGGCGCCCGCCGGGACGATGGTCGGCACGCTCGCGGCCGGGTCGAGGGTGTACGGGTAGTACCCGCGCGGGTCCGGCACCGTGCCCCGGGTCTCGATCGGGTGGTTGCAGGCGATGAGGATGTTGCCCCGCTCGACGATGCGGCCGAGGTCGCCGCTGAAGTCGACCCGGCCCGGATTGTTCACACTGTAGAAGTAGTTGTTCTCCATCAGCACGGCGGCGTCGTACGTGGAGGCCACCCCGTAGCTGTTGTCGTTGTAGTGGTTGTTGTAGACGTGCGCGAGCGCGGAGAAGCGCACCCGCGGGTTGCGCTGGTCGGAGCGGTCGAAGAAGTTGTGGTGGTACGTGACCCGCAGCCGGCCGATGTCCTGGGGGCCGGCGTCCTCGTCGTGGCCGAGCAGCAGCGTCTTGTCGTGGTCGTGGAAGTGGTTCCAGGAGACCGTGACGAAGTCCGAGCCACGCTTGATGTCGACCGCGCCGTCGTCGCCGTTGGAGAACTCGTTGTGGTCGATCCAGATGTGGTGCGAGAACATCTGGATGTTGATCAGGTCGTCCGTCGCGCCGGTGAGGTGCAGGTTCCGGATGATGATGTTGTGCACCGCGTTCGCCGGGGGCGAGGTCACGTCGTCGTCGACCGGCACGCCGATGTTGAGCCCTCCGCCGGAGAGCGTCGCGTCGTCGCCGAGGCCGACGATCGTCTTGTCGGAGGCGACGTTCCACATCCCGTCATTGGCGCCGGTGGGCAGCGTGATGGTGCCGGCGACCTGGATGACGTACGGCCCCGGGCGGGCGATGTGGTCGAGGAACTGCGCGGTGGTGGTGACCGTGACGACCGGCCCGCCGGCGCCGCCGGTGGTCCCGTTCTGGCCGAGGGCGGAGACGCTGGCGAAGCCGTCCGCCGCCGCGGCCGGAGCGGTGCCGGATGCCGTCCGCAGGGCGGTACCGGCCGTAGCCGGAGCGGTGCCCGGTGCCGTCTCCGAGGCGGTGCCGGATGCTGCCTGCGGGGCGGGTGGAGCCGGCGGGGCGGGCTGGGGCGCGGCGCCGGCCGGTGATGCCGGTGCCACCAGGGCGGCGGCCAGGCCGGCGGCGGCGAGCAGCCGTCGGCGACGCCCGGGCCGTGGCGGCCCGTCCGGGTTGCGGGTCGCGAGCATGAGGTTCCGCCTTTCTCGTACGGCCGATCGCCGGAGCCGGCGCACGACGGCCGGGTGCCGTTCGGGGTGCCGGGGGCGGTCGCGCGGAACCGGACGCGAGTGGGGACGGGCACGCGTCGGGTTGCGGACCGGCACCGGCGATCAGCCAGGTGATGGACGGCGGAAAGCGCTTTCCGAACATCATGCTAGGCAACCCGATTGATCGAAGTCAATCAATCACATTTCACCGCCACCTGACCTCGCGCCCACGGAAGCCACGCACGGTGGACACGGATTGCGCCGTCGACCCGACGTGCGGCCATGCGGAGTCCGCACCCCCTCGCCCCGCCCCACCGACGGGCGTGCCGGCACCCAACGGCCGCGCTGCTCGCTCACCGGTGCCCCGGCACCGGTCCACGTCCGGAGATCTTGGTACGGAAGCGTCCCTTCAGGGGCCGTTCCCTACCAAGATCTCGCCAGCACACCGAAGACTGCGACGCAGCGGGCAGCAGCGGCTGCGCACCGGGGCGGCTGCGGTGCGGGGGTGGTGGCGGTGGTGCGGTTACTCGGCTGCGGCGGCGCGGCGGCGGGCCTCGCGGGTCTTCATGGCGTGCTCCATCAGCGTGATGAGCACCTCCTTGCTGGACTCCCGCTGCCGCGCGTCACAGAGCAGCACCGGCACCCCGGGGTCGAGGTTGAGCGCCGCCTGCACCTCGTCGAGCCGGTACTGCCGGGCCCCCTCGAAGCAGTTGACCGCCACCACGAACGGCGTGCCCCTGCCCTCGAAGTAGTCGATGGAGGGGAAGCAGTCGGCCAGCCGCCGCGTGTCCGCCAGCACCACCGCGCCCAGCGCGCCGAGCGCCAGTTCGTCCCAGACGAACCAGAACCGGTCCTGGCCGGGGGTGCCGAAGAGGTAGAGCACCAGGTCGTCGCTGATGGTGATGCGGCCGAAGTCCATCGCCACGGTGGTGGTCGTCTTGCTCTCCACCCCGGAGAGGTCGTCGATGCCGACGCCGGACTCGGTCAACACCTCCTCCGTACGCAGCGGGCGCGTCTCGCTGACCGCACCGACCATGGTGGTCTTGCCGACGCCGAAGCCACCCGCGACGAGGATCTTGATCGCGGTGGGCAGTGGCGTCGCTCCCGCCGGCCGCTCAGAGTGCCCGTAGTCCATTGATTACCGCCTCGAAAACGCTGTTGTCGGGAAGGCCGGCCGTGGTGTGCGGCTCGCGTACCTGCACCAGGCTGCGGGCCGCCAGGTCACCGAGCAGGACCCGGATGGTGCCCACCGGCAGGTCCAGGTGGGCGGCGATCTCGGCGACGGACTGGATCCGCTGGCAGAGCCCGACGATCGCCAGGTGCTCCGGGCCCAGCCCGACCTCCGGGGTCACGTCCGCACGGGTCGCCGTCACCAGGGAGATCAGGTCGAAGGTGCCGGTGACCGGCCGGGCCCGGCCGCGCGTCATCGCGTACGGGCGCACGACCGGGCCGGCATGGTCGTCGACCCACTGGTGCTCCGAGGACTCCCCCTGCACCGTCATCGCGGCTACTTCTCGCCGGTCTGCTGCTCGCCGGTCCGCGACGGCGACGCCACGTACTTGCCGACGCGGGTGACCAGCATCGCCATCTCGTAGGCGATCAGGCCCACGTCGGCGTCCTCGCTGGCGAGGACGGCGAGGCAGGCGTTGCGCCCGGCCGCTGTGACGAACAGGAACGACGACTGCATCTCGATGATGGTCTGCTGCACCTGCCCGCCGCCGAAGCGCTTGCCGGCGCCCCGGGCCAGGCTCTGGATGCCGGCCGCCATGGCCGCCAGGTGCTCGGCGTCGTCCCGGCCGAGCCCCCGCGAGGCGGCCATCAACAGGCCGTCCGTCGAGAGCGCGACCGCGTGGTCGGCCTGCTTCACCCGGCCGACCAGATCATCCAGCAACCACGTCAGGTCGGCACTCGAAGCCGTCTTCTGCGCCACTCGTCGTCCTCTTCTCCCCCGGCTGTTGTCGCCGTGCTCGTCTCGGCTGACCGGCACGGTGCGGGGGTCCCCCGCACCGTGCCGGCACCGGTCAGGTCGCTTGCAGGTCGTCGTCGGCGTCGGGTTCCTCGCCGGGCTCGGTTCGGCTGTCGCCCGCCCCGCCGAGCAGCCGGGCGGCGTCCGTACGGCCGCGCCGGGTGCCGGTCTGGTAGGAGCTCATCATCCGGCGTACCTGCTCCGGCGGGCGCACCGCGTCGTCGTTCCCGTCGTCGTCCCCGCCGGCTGCCGGATCGTCGCGCAGCTCCGGCACGATGCTGGCCTGCCGGACCCGGACCGGCAGCCCCGAGTCGGTACACGCCGTCACCTGCCGGGCCGTCGGCGCCGGACCGCCGGTCGCCGTGGACCCGGTGTGCGCCTCCGGTGCGGCCGGCTCCGTCGCGTCGGGCGTCTGCGCCGGCGCGGGCCGGGCGGCGGCCGTCGGCAGCCCGGTCGGGAAGGTCGGGCCGTCCAGGGCGTGCTGCTCGGGGCCGCCACGGGGCCGGACGGGCAGTCGCGCGTCGAGGGCCGGACCGGTCGTCGGCAGGCTCCGGCCGCGCGACCGGGTCGGCAGGGCGCCACCGTCGGCGTCCCCCGTGGCGGGGGCGTCGTCGTCCGGCGCCGAACGGGGGCGGGTTGCGAGCGGTTCGGCCAGCGCCACCGGCGCCGTGACGAGCGGCGGCTCGGCGGCGGGGGGCGCCTGGCCGGACGCGCCGGCGGCGGGCAGGCCGGCCCGGAACCCGCCGGAGGTGCTCGGGTCCTCGTCGTCGACGGTCACCAGCTCGGCCGGGATCAGCACGACGGCCGTGGTGCCGCCGTACGCGGACTCCTTGAGCTGCACCCGCACGCCGTGCCGCTCGGTCAGCCGGCTGACGACGTAGAGCCCCAGGCGGGAGGCGTTGGCCAGGTTCAGCTCCGACTGGTCGACGATCCGGTGGTTCGCGGCGGCCAGGTCCTCCTCGCTCATGCCCAGGCCACGGTCCTCGACCTCGATGGCGAAGCCGTTGGCCACCATCTGCCCGCGCACCTCGACCGAGGTGTGCGGCGGGGAGAAGGACAGGCCGTTCTCGATCAGCTCGGCGAGCAGGTGGATGACGTCGCCGACCGCGCGGCCGGTGAGCGAGACCGCGCCGAGGGGCAGCACGTTGACCCGGGTGTAGTCCTCGACCTCGGCGACGGCGCCGCGGACGACGTCGACCATGGGCACGTTGCGCCGCCAGGCGCGGCCCGGGGTGGAGCCGGAGAGGAGGATGAGGTTCTCGGCGTTGCGCCGCATCCGGGTGGCCAGGTGGTCGACCCGGAACAGATCCTCCAGCTCCTCGGCGTCGTGCTCGCGGCGCTCCATCGCGTCGAGCAGGGTCAGCTGGCGGTGCACCAGCGCCTGGGTGCGCCGGGCCAGGCTGAGGAAGACGTCGCGCACGTTGCGGCGCAGCTCGGCCTGCTCGACGGCGGTACGGATGGCGGTCTCCTGCACGGCGTTGAACGCCTTGCCCACCTGGCCGATCTCGTCGTCACCGACCTCCAGCGGGGGCGCCTCCTTGGCGACGTCGACCTCCTCGCCGTGGCCGAGCCGCTCGACCACGCCGGGCAGCCGCTCGTTGGCGAGCCGGAAGGCGGCCTCGCGCAGCCGCTCCAGCTGCCGCAGCAGCGCCCGGGTCGTCGTGACGGAGACGACGATCGAGGCGATGACCGCCAGCAGGCCCAGACCGGTGGCCAGTACGAGGCGCACGACGACCATCGCGGCCACGGTGGAGGCCCGGCCCACGATGTCGTCGCCGCCCGCCACCACCGTGCTGTTGACCTCGGCCAGCGCCTGGTCGACCGTGTTCCGCCACTCGTCCCGGCTCACCGGCAGCTGCGTCGTCGGTTGGCCGCCGCGGATGATGCCGTCCTGGACCGAGCGCAGGCGCTTGAACGAGTCGCTCTCGACGAGCTGCTGGTAGCGCCGCTGGTCGGCGGCGGAGAGCTTCGATCTGGTCTCGTCGCCGAGGAACCGCTCGGCGCCGACGAGCGTGGTGCATCGGGCGTACTCCGGCCCACTCATGCGGCCGCTGCCGAACAGGCCGCTGAGCAGCGCGTCCTGTTGCGAGATGAGTTCCTTCATCCGGTTGAGCTGGATGAGGGCCGCGGCGTCCGCCGCCAGCTCCTTGTCGTCCAGGCTGCCGGTGACGTCGTAGATCTGGAAAATGGATCCGATGGCACGGGTGTAGGCGTCCGCCGCGGAAATCCGGTCGGTGCCGCGATCGAGTACCGCGCCGCGTACCGCTCCCAGGGCCTCCAACTGCGCCACCGATTCGTCGAGCTGCCTGCTCAACGCGTCGCCGCCGGCGACGTCGACCTGCCAGTGCCGCACGGATCTGGTGAAGGAGGCCGTCAACTCCGTCGTCGTGCGGTGTTCGGCCTCGAGCGCCGCCCGCTGCTCCGGCCCCGGGTCGCTGAGGTACGCCTGGGTCAGGCGGCGTTCCAGCTGGAGTTCCTGGAGCAACGGCTCGCTGGGCACGTAGATCTTGGCGTTGAGCATCTGGACGCCGAGCAGATTGAAGCCGTCCCGCAGGGTCACCCAGGCCGCGAACATCCAGAGCGCCACGAGGGAGAGCAGGAGAGCGATAACCTTCGTGCGGATACTCGTACCGCGAGAACGCATTGAACCGTCCCAGGCCGGCGTTGACTCAGGTCATCAACGGCAGATCGTAAAAGCGCGGATGTCCCGCCGGAGGGCCGTGCGGGACAAAGGCAGTGGGTACGCTAGCAGTGTCCACATGGCGCCCTCAAGTTGCTGATTTCTGCCGTCCCGTCATGACATGTGCGCCGCCGCGTCGATTGTCGAGTCGGCTGCGGGCGAGGTGGGAGGCGGCGAGCACCACCGACCGGACGATCGTGGTGGGACAGTAGAGCTCCTTGCCATACCACAGTGGTGGGTGCTCGCGTCGATCGACGTTCGCTCGCAGGTAGGCGCTCGCCCGGAGGGCGGCGACGACCACCGCCGGCTCGTCCGACGGGACGGCCAGCAGGATGTGCAGGGCGTAGGCGGTCTCCTCCGCGGTGCCTCCCCACCGGCCCCACGACCCGTCGTCGCGTTGGTTGGCCAGCACCCAGCGCACCGCCCGACCGACGGCGCCCACGCTGCCGTCGTCCGGAGTGGACTCGGCCAACGCGAGCACGCAGCAGGCGGTGGCGTAGTACGGCGAGGCGTGCCACCGGTCGCGCCAACTGCCGTCGGCCTCCTGCCGCTCCCGGAGCACCCGGGCCAGCCGGCCGATGGCGGTGCGGTGCCGGGAGTCGGCGCCCGGATCACGCGCGGCGTGCTGCGTGAGGGCGTCGAGCACGTGCGCGTTCGTGGTGACGGAGAAGCCGTCCTCCCCCGGCCAGGTGCAGAATCCCTCCGGCGTCTCGTACCCCCACAGACTCGCCGGGGCGAGCGGGCGGCCCAGGCGCCCGAGCGCGTACAGGGTCACGGCGGTGGTGTCCGCGTCGGGCAGCAGGCCCGCTCCGGTGGCGGCACCGGCGGGGCCGACCGCGTCGACCAGGCCCGCGAGGACCGCCTCCGGTGGTCGCACCCCGATGCCGGCCCGGGACAGCCAACTCAGGACCCAGGCACGCTCGAAGACGGTGATCGGCGTGGGGCAGGGCACCGGCCCGCCGCCCTCGCTGACCAGCCGCTCCAGGAAGTCGCGGGCCGCTCGCGCGTCGGCGTCCGGGCCGGCGGTGGCCAGCCACGCGGCGGTAGCTGCCGGCGAGGCCCCGACAGTGGTCGGCGCGGCGGCGCGCGGCCGCGGCCACCGCTGGGCCGGCCCGTCGAGCAGCTCGCCGAAGTGCGCCAGCTTCGGGTGCAGCTCGGTGCCCGCGGCGTGTGCCGCCCGGACCGCGGTCAACCGTCGACGGTCCGTCCCGGAGGGCAGGCTCAGCGGGTGCGTGACCGGCACGGCGGCGTCCGGCCCGGACGTCCGCGCGTTGATCGATTCCACCAGCGCCGGCACGATGAGGTCGGCGGCCGGCGTGTCCGGCACGGCGGAGCCCGCCGCGAGCAGGGTGGACAGGGCGCGCAGTCCGCGCCCGGCCGCGGCGGCCGAGGCCGGGCGGGCGGCCGCCGGCAGGCCCTCGTCGGCCAGCGCCGCCAGCAGCGCGTCCGTGGCGCTCAACGTCGGCACCAGCGCGTAGCCCTCCGGCGGTCCCCACGCGCCGTCGGCGCGCTGGTGCCGGAGAAGGAACGCGACCCGTTCGGTGTGCCCGGCGAGCAGGGGCGCGACGGCGACCAGCCGGCCGGTCTCGTAGACGGAGGGAGCGACCTCTCCCCACGGTCTGCGCGCCATCGCGTCGACGAGTTCCCCGGCCGGGCTTCCGCAGTCGTCCGGACCGCGGCCGGTGCGCGGCGCGGCTGCCGTGACCGCCGGGGATCCGCCGTGGCTCATCGCGTCCCCCAGAAGTCCGAGACCTGATAGAAGCCGGCGGTGAAGGCGAGCTGCCGGCGCATGTAGTCGGCCTGCCGGGGATCGCGCTCGGCCAGCGGGTCGAGCAGCCCGTGGCAGCGCTGCGTGAGCTGGGCCAACCGGTCGCGTACGAGGACCGGGTCGGGAACCAGCATGAGCGCGTTGAGGTCGCCCCACTCCACGTCCCGCTCGTGGGTGGCCAGATCGTTGACCAGGCGCAGCACCCGTTGCACCTCGCGGCCCACTGTCAGCAGCTCGTCCAGGTGCCGGAGACAGTTCCCGTCGCCCGTGGCGACCCAGTGCGTGACGTTGACGAAGGAACAGGCCAGGTTGTCGGCGTTGTCGAGGTAGCGGTCGAGGGTGGGCAGGGATCCGCCCGGGGCACCCGACGCCTTCTTCCAGTCCCACTCCCGGGCCACCGCGGTGAACATCCGCTCCAGTTCGTCGCGCCACACCGGCCGGAGCCGGTCGAACGCCGGCACGGTCGCCAGGTCGTCGCGGATGTCGGCCAGCAGCCGGGCCAGGTGTCGCCCCGCCGGCGGATCGGCGCCGTCGGCGACCGCGAGGCACTCCGCCACCAGCGCGCGCACGTCGTCGGCGGACACCGCGAGATAGTCGACCTGCCAGTCGGCGGCGAAGACCCAGAGCAGCGTACGGGTGGTGATCCGCAGCTCGTCGGCGCTGTGCCAGGGAGCGGTGAAGGCGATGGCGGTGGCGACGGAACCGAGCATCGCGGAGTCGAACGTGTCGGCGGAGAAGAGTCCGGGGTGCGCGGCGGTGACCTTCTGCAGGTCGCGCACGCCCCGCGTGGCGAGGGCGCAGATCCTGCCCTGTTCGGCCACGTCGGCCTGGCCGGCCCTGGACCGCGCGTCCGTCGCGCTCACGGGGCGACCGGCCGCTGCACCGGCGACAGGGTCACCCGCAGCCGTTGCCGGGGCGAGAGCGAGGCGCCCATCCGTGGGGTCAGGTCGGCCGGCGCGGTCGGGCGGAACCGGAAGCGACTCAGCACCGTGCTCACGATGAGCTGCGCCTCCAGGAGGAACAGGTACTGCCCGAGGCACTGGTGCGGGCCCCCGCCGAAGGGATAGTAGGAGTAGCGGTAGCGGCGACGGGGCCGCTCCGGCGAGAAGCGTTCGGGGTCGAACCGCTCCGGGTCGTCCCAGAACATCGGCATCCGTTGGGTCACGTACGGACTGATCAGCACCGTCGCGCCCGCCTTGACCCGCACCCCGCCGAGCACGTCGTCGGCGACCGCCGTGCGGGGGACCATCCAACCGGCGGGATACAGCCGCAGCATCTCGTCCAGCACCATGCGGCCGTAGCGCAGTTCGGCGAGGTGCTCCCGTCGGACCCGGCCGCCGCCCACCACCCGGTCCACTTCGGCGTAGAGCCGCTCGGCGACCTCGGGTTGGGTCTCCAGCACCGGCCAGAGCCAGGACAGCAGCGCGATGGTGGTCTCGGTGGCGGTGGAGAACATGGCCACGACATCGCCGCGGATCTGGTACTCGTCCGGCATGCTGCCGTCCGGACGGGGCCGGCAGAGGATCGAGATGATGTCGTCGTCGTCGCTCGGCCGGGCCCGCGCCTCACGGATGATCGGCAGCACCACCTCGTCGATGGTCCGCACGGCCGCCCGGAACGCGCGGTCGCCGGGCATGGGCACCGAGTAGGGCACGAAGGGCACCAGCAGGCGGGCGATCATCGAGGTGGTGACGGTGTCGAGCGCGGCGCTGATCCGCTCGGCCTCCGGCACGGAGATCCGGTCGGCGAAGAGCACCCGCATGGTGGTGCGCAGGACGATCCGGGTCAGCTCGGCGGCCGTGTCGATCGGCCGCCCCTGCCGGGCCGGCTCGTCCCACTCGTCGACCGCCTCGCTGATCACCTCGGCCATCCGGTCCACCAGGGTCTCGACCCGCTTCGCCGTGAACAGGGGGAGCAGGGCGCCACGGCTGGACTCCCACACCTCGCCCTCGGCGACCAGGATGGCCTCCCCGACGACCCGGCGGACCGGACGCCACAGCAGCCCCCGACCGTCCCGGATGTAGTTGTCCGCCCGGTCGCGCAGCACGTACTGCAGGTGTTCCGGGTGGCTGACCAGGTACGGGCGGAACGACCCGAGGTTGAGCCGGACGACCTCCCCAGCGGATCCCTGCGCGAAGCCGACCAGCGCGCCGAGCGGATCCCGGAGCAGGGCGGGCAGCGCCCGCCGCAGCGGGACCGTGCGCGGGTTCGCGGGGAGGGCGACGCCGTGGCCGTCACGCAAGCTCGACATGCGTACCAGGTCTCCTCGTCGTCTCGACAGTGGTCCCCGGGCGGTCTCACGTGGAGCTTCCACCGCCCGAATGCGGAAGCATCTCACCAATGAGGACGGCAGTTCCAGTGTTTGTGCTGCGAAATGTCCCACTGTCAACAGTGGACGGTCAGCGACGAGGCAACTCCCGCAGGTAGCGCCACTCGGCGGCAACCGGCCGGTATCCGAACCACGCGTTGACCGTCCGCATCGCGTCGTTGCCGGCGTCGTTGATCGTGGACGCCCACCGGAGGCCCGCCGACCGGGCCGCCCGCAGCGACGCGTGCTTGACCGCCCGGGCGAGGCCCCGGCCCCGCCACCCGCTGCGGGTGCCCGTCATCCCCGACAGGTAGCGGTCCCGGCGGTCGGTCAGCGCGAGGCTGAACGCCACCACCACACCGTCGGCCGTCGCCACCGTGCTCAGCGCCCGGTCCAGGTCCGGCCGGTCCCAGTACGCGGCCCGCCACTCGTCGAAGCTGATCTCGTCAATCCCGACGTCGCCCGGCTCGTCCGCGGCGGCGGCCAGGTCCGCCTCGTACAGCGGACGCGGGTCGACCAGGTCCGCAGCCGCGCCCAGCCGCACCCCGACCGGCGCGGCGGGCGCGGCCGGCAGCGCCGCCGCCGACAGGTCCAGGCCCAGGATCACGCTGCGCCGACCGGGCCGGTAGCCGCGCCGCTCGGCGAAGGCGAGCGCCGCCGGGTCGTCGACGACCCGCGCGTACGCCCGGCGCACCCCGAGCCCGGCGAGCCGCTCCTCGGCGGCGGCGAGCAGCGCCGACCCGACGCCCCGCCCCCGGCCCTCGGGGCGCACGACCAGGTTGACGAAGCCGAGCCCCGGCTCGGCGCTCTCGTACAGCAGCCCCGTCCGGGTGACGCCGGCGATCCCGTCGCCCGTCTCGGCCACGAGCATTCCGAAGCGCTCGGCCGGCTTGCCGGTCGCCTGCCAGGCGAGCAGCTCCGGAGTGACCACCAGATGGGGCCGGGCGGCGCGGAGCAGGTCGACGACCGGCACCAGGTCTGACGGGCCGGCGGCCCGGAGGGTGGGGACCATGGCTGGGCAACCTACCGCAGCGGCGGGGGCGGCGGCGGAACCCGGGCGCGTCCGCGTGGCCTGTGCCAGGCTCAGGGCATGGACGACACGACCATCCTGAACCGGATCTCCGAGCTGGTCGACGAGGAGCACCGGTTGCGCGCCGACGCGCAGGCAGGCGAGTCGGGCACGGACGACGACGCCCGCACCCGGCTGCGCGAGCTGGAGGAGTCCCTCGACCAGTGCTGGGACCTGCTGCGCCGGCGGCGGGCCGCCCGGCAGACCCACGGCGACCCGGACGCCCAGGGGACGCGCCCCAAGCCGGCCGTCGAGCGCTACCTCCAGTGACCCGGGGTCCCGGGCGGCCGGTGCCTGGCCGCCCGGGACGTCAAGGTCAGCGGATCCCCGCCTCCCGCAGCAGCAGCGCCGTCAGCGCGGCCGGGTCGGCGTCCGCCGCGGGCAGGCCCCGGGCCGCGAACCAGGTGGCGACCACCCGCACGTCGCGGGCCAGGAACTCCGGCCCCTGCGGGTTGGCCACCACGTCGACGACCTGCGGCAGGTCGATCAGCACCAGCCGCCCCGCGTGCACCAGCAGGTTGTACGGCGACAGGTCGCCGTGCGCGAGGCCGGCGCGGGCGAGCACCACGAGGGCGTCGACGAGCTGCCTCCACAGCCCGCGCAGCTCCCCCGCCTCCGGCCGCAGCTGGGCCAGCCGGGGCGCGGCCAACCCCTCGTCCTGGTCGCCGAGGAACTCCAGCATCAGCTCCGTGCCGCGCAGCTGCACCGGGTACGGGACGGTGATGGTGCCGTAGCGGGCGCCCACCTCCCAGAGCCGGGCCAGCGCGGCGAACTCGGCCGCCGCCCACTGCCCGGCGATCATCTGCCGGCCGAAGGCGGTACGCCCGGCCATCGCCCGGTTCTCCCGGGAGCGGCGGACCCGGCGGCCCTCCAGGTAGCCGGCGTCGCGGTGGAACAGCCGGTGCTGGGCGTCCCGGTACCGCTTGACCGCCAGCAGGCAGGACCGGTCGGTGCCGGGCACCGCCCGGCGGACCAGGTGGACGTCCGCCTCCTTGCCGGTCTTGAGCACGCCCAGCTCGGTGTCCTTGGCGGCCAGCTCGGTGATCAGCCAGTCGGGGTGGGGCTCCGGGCCGTGTACGGCGTCGTCCCAGGAGGACCAGCGCTCCCCCGTGTCGGGGTCGGGCTCGGCCTCGGGGTCGGCGGGGGCGGGCTCGGCGGCCCGGCCGCGCTTCAGGAAGAGCTGTTCGTCGTCGTCGAAGCGGCGCTTGCCGCGGGTACGGCGCTCGCGCGCCGGAAGGTCGTGATCGCGCACTGCGGTGGTGATCCCTTGCTCGAGGCTGATGGGGGCAGGTGGAAGCGACCTGCGAAGACGGCCATGACCGACCCCCTCTCCTCGACCGGACGCGCGCCCGGTTGCACGATGCGCCGACCATGCTCACGGGCCGACGCCACCCCGGTCAACCGAATTACGCCCGACCCGGCACCCCGCCCGGCCCCGGCCGGGCACCCCGCCGCCCGGCCCGGCGCCAGGCCCGACCCCGCTCCGGCGCAGGGACCGTGGCCGGCCAGCGCGTCGGCGGGCGGCGGGCGGGCGGCGGCTGCGTCAGCCGGCGAGCACCGTCGCGACGGCGGCGATCACGCCGTCCGCCGTGCGGGTGGGGGCGAACCGGTCGTCGACCCAGCTCCGCCCCCGGTGCAGCCAGACGCTCGGCAGGCCCACGGCGGCGGCGCCCCCGATGTCCACCTCCGGGCCGTCGCCGACCACCCAGGCGTCGCGCAGGGGCAGCCGTACCCGCCGGGCGGCAAGCGCGAAGATCCTCGGGTTGGGCTTGCTGACGCCGACCTCCTCGGAGATCACCCAGTCGGCGACGTAGCGGTCCAGCCCGGTACGCCGGATCATGGCCTCCTGCTGGCGTACCCCGCCGTTGCTGACCACCACGGGCGTCCAGCCGGCCCCGTCGGCGATCCGCAGCGCGCAGGCGACCAGCGGATCGAGCCGGATGTTGGCCACCACGCCGTCGTGCAGCTCCTCGACCAGGTCGATGGACGGGATCCGCAGCCCGTACCGGTCACGCACGGCGTCGGCCACGTCCCACCGGTCGGTCAGCCCGTCGGCGTCGATGGACAGCAGCCAGTCGATGTCGGCCGGCGGCGCGCCGACACCGGCCAGGAAACGCTCCCCCCAGGCGCGGAACGGACCGGCCCGGTCGAGCAGCGTGTTGTCCAGGTCCAGCAGGAGCAGCGGCACTCGGGCACCCTACGGGAGCACGACGGGCCGCCGACAGTGCCGACCCCTCCCGACGCCGTCAGGCCGGCAGCGCCGAACGGGCGCCGCCCTGGTGGGGCAGGCGGTCGAGCAGCATGCAGTGGGCGGCCCGGGTCGCCGCGAGGGCCTCCGGGGCGAGCGCGACGACCAGCACGGCCTCGCCGGTGTCCGCACCCCGGGTCAGCGGCCGGCCCTCCGGGTCGTAGACCGCCGCGCCGCCGTTGAACCGCCACGGATCGGTGCCGCCCACGAGGTTGGCGAACACCACGTACATTGTGTTGTCCAGTGCGCGGGCGGCGTAGTAGAGGTCGCGGCGGTGCTCGGAGCCGGCCAGGTAGCCGCTCGGGCAGAGGTAGCCGTGCGCCCCGTCGGCCGCCGCGGCCCGGCCGTGCTCGGGGAAGCAGCCGTCGTAGCAGATGCCGAGCCCGAGCCGCCAGTCGTCGACGAGCAGGGTGGTACCCCGGTCACCGGCGACGAACAGCTCCCGCTCGCCGCTCCACAGCTGCTGCTTGTCGTATCCGACGCGGACCTCGCCGGCCCTGTCGACCAGCAGGGCGGAGATCGTCCGCCGGCCGTCCGGGTGCCGGACCGCGGCGCCGACCACCACGGCGCCGCCGCCGTCGCGGGCCGCCTCGCGCAGCGGGTCCAGCCGCGGGTCGGCCACGGCGCCCGCCGCGTCGGCCGCGACGTCGGTGCCGGCCGGGTCGGCCGCGAGCGTCGGCAGGTGGTACGCGGGCAGGAAGAGCTCGGGCAGCACGGTCACCCGGGCGCCCCGCTCCGTGGCGCGGCGGACCAGCCGGGCGGCGCTCGCCGCGTTGCCGGCCACGTCGCCGGGGACGGGCTCGGCCTGCACGGCCGCGACGGTCAGCGGTGCGGCGGGGACCGCGACGGCGGTGGGGAGTGGCGTCACGGGCCGATCCTAACCGGCGTGCCGTAACCCATGATCATTTACACCCGGCCAAACCAAGCCGTACGTACGGTTTGCACAGCGGGAGGCGAGCTGTCACGATCGACCCGTGCCCAGAGTAAGTCAGGACCAGCTCGACGCGCGCCGGCAGGAGATCCTCGCCGCCGCGCGGGCGTGTTTCGCCCGGCACGGCTACGAGGGCGCCACCGTCCGCAGGCTGGAGGACGCCACCCGGCTGTCCCGGGGCGCGATCTTCCACCACTTCCGCGACAAGGACTCGCTCTTCCTGGCGGTGGCCGAGGACGACGCCGCCGCCATGGTGGAGACGGTGGCCCGCAACGGCCTGGTCCAGGTCATGCGGGACCTCCTGGCCGGCGCGGTCTCCCCCGACACCACCGGCTGGCTGGGCAGCCAGCTTGAGGTGTCCCGGCGGCTGCGGACCGACCCGGCGTTCGCCAAGCGGTGGGCGGAGCGGTCGGCGGCGATCGCCGAGGCGACCCGCGACCGGTTGGCCCGGCAGCGGGAGGCGGGCGTGCTCCGCGAGGACGTGCCGATCGACGTGCTGGCCCAGTTCCTCGAACTCGCCTACGACGGCCTGGTGCTGCACCTGGCGATGGGCCGTCCCGCCGGCGATCTCGGCCCGGTGCTCGACCTGGTCGAGGAGGCCGTCCGCCGCCGCTGACCCGCCCGCCGGCCGCCCTCGCGCCGCTGCGTACCGGTCGGGTAACCCGGTCGACGCGGTGGGTCCACCCCTGGCGGGCCTGCTCCACAATTGGGTCGCGATCCCCCTCGCCCGACAGGAGCAGCACATGACCGTCCTCGCCGCACCTGGTGACACCTGGGGCATCTCCGGTCCCGCCTTCCTCGGGGTCTACCTCCCCGCCGCCGTCGTGATCATTGTCGGCACGGTCGTCCACCGCCTCTCGGTCCTCGCCGGGCCGCAGGTGGGCGACGTGAGTCAGCTCGGTCCGCAGCAGGTCGCCTACCTCAACGGCGGGCAGCAGCTGGCGATCTGGGCCTCGCTCGGCGGGCTGCGCAGCAGCGGGGCGATCGGCGTACGCCCGGACCGGCGACTCACCACCGGCGGTCCGCTGCCGGCCGGGATCACGCCGCTCGACCAGGCCGTCCACCTGGCCGCCGGGCGCAACGCCACCACCCGGGAACTGGCCCGTGACGAGTGGGTCCGCCGGGCGCTCGACCAGCTCAGGACGAGCCTGGAGCAGCGCGGGCTCGCGCTCGCACCGGCCGACCGGGCCGCGCTGCGCCGGGGCGCGTTCCTGCTCTCCGCCCTGCTGCTGGTCGGCGTGTTGCGCATCTTCGCGGGTCTGGGCAACGACCGTCCGGTGGGCTGGCTCGTGCTGAGCCAGGTCCCGCTGATCGTCGTGGCCGTCCTCCTGTACCGGGTGCCGTGGCGCACCCGCGCCGCCACCCGGGCCCTGCGCGACCTGCGGCGTCGGCACACCTACCTCGCGCCCGCCTCGGCCCCCGCCTACGCCACCTACGGCGCGGCGGGCGCCGCGATGGGGGTCGCCCTGTTCGGCACCGCGTCGCTCTACGCCATGGACCCCGGCTTCGCCAGCCAGGCCGAGATCCAACGCCAGGCGATCAGCGGCTCCGGGGCCTCCTCCTCCGGCGGCG
Organism: Micromonospora sp. LOL_025; assembly: GCF_048060285.1. Taxonomy (NCBI): domain Bacteria; kingdom Bacillati; phylum Actinomycetota; class Actinomycetes; order Micromonosporales; family Micromonosporaceae; genus Micromonospora; species Micromonospora sp. LOL_025. Next base: position 20,207 of record NZ_JBHMIR010000001.1, read on the forward strand.
GGTGCGGCGGGGGCAGCTCGTGCAGCGGGGGCAGCTCGTGCGGCGGCGGCGGGGGTTGCGGCGGAGGCGGGTGCGGCGGATGACCGGCCCCGCCGGCGTGGGCATCGGCTGGCGGCCCGAGATCGCCGGGTTCGTCGCCGACCTGCCCGGGCTGCGCTTCGTGGAGGTGGTCGCGGAGAGCGTCGCCGCGACCGGGCCCCCGCCCGCCGGGCTGGCCGCGCTGCGCGAGCGCGGCGTGACGGTCGTACCGCACGGTGTGCGGCTCTCCCTCGGCGGCGCGGAACCGGTCGACCCGGCGCGCGTCGCCCACCTGGGCGCGGTGGCGGAGCTGGTCGGGGCGCCGCTGGTCAGCGAGCACATCGCCTTCGTCCGGGCCGGCGGCGTCGAGGCCGGTCACCTGCTGCCGCTGCCCCGCAGCCGGGAGGCGGTCGACGCGGTCTGCGCCAACGTCGCCCGCGCGCAGGCCGCGCTGCCGGTGCCGCTCGCGCTGGAACCGATCGCGGCCCTGTTCGACTGGCCCGACGACGAGCTGGACGAGGCCGACTTCCTCACCGAGATCCTGGACCGCACCGGCGCGTTCCTGCTGCTCGACGTCGCCAACGTGTACGCCAACGCCCGCAACCGGGGCACCGACCCTTCGGCGCTGCTCGACCGGCTGCCGCTGGAGCGGGTCTCCTACGTGCACGTGGCGGGCGGCGCCGACCACGGCGGCTACTACCACGACACGCACACCGATCCGGTGCCCCCGGCGGTGCTCGACCTGCTACGCGAGCTGTGCGCCCGCCGCCGGCCGCCGGCCCTCCTGCTGGAACGCGACGGGCACTACCCGCCCGCCCCGGTGCTCCGCGCCGAGTTGGACGCCCTCGCCGCCGCGTCCGGCTTCCCGGTGGTGACGTGAGCGGTGATCTGGCCGAGCGGCAGGCGGCGCTGGTGGCGGCGCTGGTCGCCGGCGGCCCCGTGCCGGCGGGCTTCGACCCGGCGGCGGTCGCCGCCGCCGGGGCCGCGCTGCTGCGCAAGCGCGCGGGGGAGGTGGCCCGGCACTGGCCGCTGCTCGCCGCCGGACTCGGCCCCCGGTGGCCGGAGACCTTCGCCGGGTGGGCGGCGGGGCGGCCGACCGGGGGCTCGCTGCGCGACGGCTGGGACCTGGCCCGCGACCTGCGCGACCGGGGCGCGCTGCCGCCGCTCGGCGCGGAGGAGCTGGCCGTGCGCGAGGCCGCCGACCGCTACGACGGGCGCCGGCCGCCGCGCCCGCGTCGGCTGCCGGCCTGGGGGCGCGCCGGCGGGGCCGTCGCGGTCCAGGTCGCCGGCCGGGTACGCCTGCTGCGTCCCGCCCGCCGCTGACCGCCCGCCGCCGACCGGCCCGAGGGCCCCGCTGGCGGATCCGGCCGGGTGCGGCAGGATCGACGGCATGGATCTCGGACTGACCGATCGGGTGTACGTGCTGACCGGCGCCTCCCGGGGGCTGGGCTTCGCCACCGCGCAGTGCCTCGTCGCCGACGGCGCCCGCGTGGTGCTCTCCGCCCGCGACGCCGATGCGGTGGCCGCCGCCGCGCAGCGCCTCGGCGGGCCGGAGCGGGCGGTCGGGCTCACCGCCGACCTGGCCGACGCCCAGACGCCGGAGCGCCTCGTGGCCGCGGCCCGCGAGCACTTCGGACGGCTCGACGGGGCGCTGGTCTCGGTCGGCGGGCCGCCGCCGGGCAGCGCCGCCTCGGTCACCGACGAGCAGTGGCGCCGCTCCTTCGAGACGGTCTTCCTCGGCACCGTACGCATGGTCCGCACCGTCGCCGAGAACCTGGCCGGAGGCGACGGCGGGGCGGTCGGGCTGGTGCTGTCGACCTCGGCGCGCGGGCCGGTGCCCGGCCTGGGCATCTCCAACGGCCTGCGGCCCGGCCTGGCGGGCATGGCCAAGGACGTCGCCGACGAGTACGGCCCCCGGGGCGTGCGGGTGGTCGGCCTGCTGCCCGGGCGGATCATGACCGACCGCAACGTGGAGCTCTTCGCCGCCACCGGCGACCCCGAACGGGCCCGCGCGGAGGCCGAGGCCGCCATCCCGCTGCGCCGCATCGGCGCGCCGGCCGAGTTCGGCCGGGTCGCCGCGTTCGTGCTCTCCCCCGCCGCGAGCTACCTGACCGGCGTCACCGTGCCGGTCGACGGCGGCGTGCTGCGGGGCCTGTGATGGCCACGCCCGCCGGCAGGCCCGGTCCCGGCTCCCCCGCCCGGCGGCGGGGGCGGGCGGCGGAGACGGCCGGGCGGTATCCGCGGCCCACGCGGGAGGAACTCGCCGCGGCGGCCGAGCGCACCATCCCCGACGTCATCGCCCCCGGCCTGGACGCGCTCTTCGTGGGCATCAATCCGGGCCTGTGGTCGGCCGCGACCGGGTGGCACTTCGCCCGGCCGGGCAACCGGTTCTGGCCCGCGCTGCACCGGGGCGGCTTCACGCCCCGGCTGCTGCATCCCAGCGAGCAGGACGAGCTGCCCGGGTACGGGCTGGGCATCAGCAACATGGTCGCGCGGGCCAGCGCCCGCGCCGACGAGCTGACCCCGGCCGAGCTGGTCGAGGGGGCGGAGATCCTCACCGGCAAGGTCGAGCGTCATCGCCCCCGGTGGGTGGCCGTGGTCGGGGTCACCGCGTACCGGATCGGGTTCGCCCGGCCGAAGGCCGCCTTCGGGCCGCAGCCGCAGCGGCTGGCCGGCGCCCGGCTCTGGGTGCTGCCCAACCCCAGCGGCCTGAACGCGCACTTCACCCCCGAGACGCTCGGCGCCGCCTTCGGGGAGTTGCGGGCGGCGGTCGCCGCCGGCTGAGGCGCGTGTCAGCCGGCAGCGGCAGCCGTCAGTTGGCCGCGGCCGGCGGCAGCGCCTCGTCGGCGAGGTAGGGCCGCAGCGGCGGCACGGCCACCGGCTCGGGCCCGGTCGCGTCGGCGTACGGGGTGGGCGAGTCGGCGACCGCGAACTGGGTGCGGTAGAGCTCGGCGTAGAGCCCGCCCACGGCCACCAGTTCCTCGTGCCGCCCCCGCTCGACGATCCGCCCGTCGTCGAGCACCAGGATCTGGTCGGCGTCGCGGACGGTCGAGAGCCGGTGCGCGATCACCAGCGCGGTACGCCCGGTCAGCGCCACCGACAGCGCCCGCTGCACGGCGGCCTCGCTCTCCGAGTCGAGGTGCGCCGTCGCCTCGTCGAGGATCACGATCGACGGGGCCTTGAGCAGCAGCCGGGCGATGGCGATGCGCTGCTTCTCGCCGCCGGAGAAGCGGTAGCCGCGCTCGCCGACGAGGGTCTCCAGCCCCTCCGGCAGCGACCGGACCAGGTCGGCGACCTGCGCCCCGGCCAGGGCCGCCCAGATCTCGTCGTCGGTGGCGTCGGGCCTGGCGTAGCGCAGGTTCTCGGCGATGGTCTCGTGGAACAGGTGCGAGTCCTGGGTGACCACGCCGATCTCGTCGCGCAGCGAGGCGAGGGTGGCGTCGCGGACGTCGACCCCGCCGACCAGCACCTGCCCGTCCGTGACGTCGTAGATGCGGGAGATCAGCATCGACAGCGTCGACTTGCCGGCGCCGGAGGGGCCGACCAGCGCCACCATCTGCCCCGGCTCGACCGCGAACGAGACGCCCTTGAGCACGGGCTCGTTGACCGTACGGTCGAGGGCGGCGACCTCCTCCAGGGAGGCGAGCGAGATCTCGGCGGCGCTGGGGTAGCGGAACCGGACGTCGCGGAACTCGACCCGGCCGCTGGCCCGGGGCACCGGCACGGCGTCGGGTTTCTCCTCGATCGTCGGCTTCAGGTCGAGCACCTCGAAAACCCGGTCGAAGGAGACCAGCGCGCTCATCACGTCGACCCGGACGTTGGACAGCGCGGTCAGCGGGCCGTAGAGGCGGGTGAGCAGCAGGGCGAGGGTCACCACGGTGCCGGCGCTGACGTTGCCGGTGACCGCCAGCCATCCGCCGAGGCCGTAGGTGAGCGCCTGGGCAAGCGAGGCGACCAGCAGCATCGCCACGAAGAAGGTCCGCGAGTACATCGCGGACTGGATGCCGATGTCGCGGACCCGCTCGGCCCGCCCGGCGAACCGGCGTGCCTCCACCTCGGGCCGGCCGAAGAGCTTCACCAGCAACGCGCCCGAGACGCCGAACCGCTCGGTCATCGTCGCGTTCATCTTCGCGTCGAGGTTGTAGGACTCCCGGGTGATCTCGGCGAGCCGCTTGCCGACCCGGCGGGCCGGGATGATGAAGACCGGCAGCAGCACCAGGGAGAGCGCGGTGATCTGCCAGGAGAGGGTGAACATCACCGCGGCGGTGAGCACGAGCTGGATGACGTTGCTGACCACCCCGGACAGGGTCGAGGTGAACGCCCGCTGCGCGCCGAGCACGTCGTTGTTGAGCCGGCTGACCAGCGCGCCGGTCTGGGTGCGGGTGAAGAACTGCAGCGGCATCCGCTGGACGTGGTCGTAGACCCGGGTGCGCAGGTCGAGGATGATGCCCTCGCCGATGCGGGCCGAATACCACCGCTGGGCGAGGGAGAGCAGCGCGTCGGCCACCGCGAGCCCGGCGATGACGAGGGCCAGCCGGACCACCGCGTTGCCGGCGTCGGTGCCGCCCCGGGTGATCGTGTCGATCACGTCGCCGGCGAGCACCGGGGTGGCGACGCCGATGACCGCGGCCAGCACCACCGTGACCAGGAAGACGACGATGTCCCGGCGGTAGGGCCCGGCGAAGGCCACGATCCGGCGGGCCACCCCGCGCTTGAGCCGGTGGGTGGAGATCTCGTCGCGGTTGCGCATCGACCGGAGCATGCTCCAACCGGCCATGCCGCCGCCCGACATCGAGTTGGACACGTTCACCTCCGGGTCGTCGGGCTGACCGCACCGTCAGGTCAATTCTCCCGACGACTCTGACAACCTCGGCCGTAACCCCGATCTTCCCGAACGGTCCTTACTACTTACTCTCCCCGCCCGGCGAGGTCACGCAGCCGGCGGGTCTGCGCCTCCCGCTCGGCCCGCTGCTGGTCCGCGGCGGACCGACCGGTCGCGCCGGCCAGCAGGGCCTTGATCTCCACCACCGCGTTGCGGTCGTTGGCCAGCAGCCCGGCGGTCAGGTCACGCACCGCGGCGTCCAGCTCGGCGGTCGGCACCACCAGGGTGGCCAGGCCGATCCGGTCCGCCTCGGCGGCGTCCATCCGCCGGCCGGTCGCGCAGATCTCCAGCGCACGGCTGTAGCCGACCAGGTCGACCAGGCGGCCGGTGCCGGCGAGATCCGGGACCAGGCCGAGCGTCACCTCGGCCATGGAGAGCTTCGCGTCCTCGGCGAGCACGCGCAGGTCGCAGGCGAGCGCCAGCTGGAAGCCCGCGCCGATCGCGTGCCCCTGCACGGCGGCGACGGAGACGACGTCGGGACGGTGCAGCCAGGTGAAGCCGCCCTGGTATTCCGCGATCCGGTCGGCGCACTCCTGCTCGGGCAGGGTGGCCAGCTCGGCGAACGACCCCGGGCCGGCGGCTCCGGCCACCGACAGGTCGAGGCCGGCGGAGAACGCCCGCCCCTCGCCGCGTACGACCACGACGCGGACGTCGCCGGGAAGGTCCCGCGAGAAGTCGCTCATCGCGCGCCACATCGCCGGGGTCTGCGCGTTGAGCACGTCGGGCCGGCACAACGTGACCGTCGCGACCGGCCCGTCGCATTCCAGCCGGACCCCGGTCGCCTCGGCGGTCACCGAGCGACCCGGGGAGCGGCGCTGATGGACGACGCTGGTGGGCGGGTCACGCCTTCTTGCGGCGTCGGGCGCCGCCACGCTGCCGCAGCTGAACCCCGGACTCGGTGAGCACCCGGTGGATGAACCCGTAGGAACGGCCGGTCGAGGCCGCGAGCGCGCGGATGCTCTCACCCGAGGTGTACCGCTTTACCAGGTCCTTGGCGAGCGTCTGACGCTCGGCTCCGACGATCCGGCGACCCTTCTCAGTGCTGGTGGCTGTGCCAGTGGCTGCCATGCTGTGTCCTCACGTCCCAGACTGTGCGGTTCGGATACGGTCCCACCTATTAGACCGCCTCGAACGATCATGCGCCAGATATCAACTCTTCGCCAACCGACACGCTATGCAATGTCAGCTTCCCGATAGCGTGATGCTCCCGACGCGGCCCGGGGCCCGCCCGCCCCTCGGCGCCGGGCGCGGTGGCGGCCCGCCCGTACCCTGCTGGCGTGATCGACCTGTTGGGCACCGCGGCCGGCGCCGCCGTGGTGTTCGCCGCCACCGACATCGACGACATCGTCGTCCTGACGCTGCTCTTCGTCGCCGCGCGCACCACCGGCCGCCCCCGGCCCTGGCAGATCGTCGCCGGGCAGTACCTGGGCATCGGCGCGCTCGCGCTGGCCAGCGCCGTGGTCGCGGCCGGGCTCCTGGTGGTGCCCGACCCCTGGACGGGGCTGCTCGGCCTGCTGCCGGTCGCTCTCGGCGTCCGCGCGCTGCTCGACCGCGACGCCGACGAGACACCCGCGGTGGTGGGCTCCGCCGTCGGCGTGGCCGGGGTGACGATCGCCAACGGCGCCGACAACATCGCCGTCTACGTACCGGTGTTCCGGGCGCTCGGTCCGGCGGACAGCGCGGTGTTCCTACTGGTCTTCGTGGTGCTCATCGCGCTGTGGTGTGCGGCCGGCGCTGGCTCGGCAACCACCCCCGGGTGACGGGGCTGGTCGGGCGCGCGGGCCACCGGCTCGTTCCGGCGATCTTCATCGCCATCGGCGTGGTCATCCTGGCCACCTCGGGCATCCTGCCCCACCTACGCGACCTCCTGCGCTGACCGCACGCCCCACCCGCACCCACCCCGAGGGCCGGGGCGGGCGGGGCGGGTCGGAGTGGGTGGGTCAGGCCAGTTCGACGAGTTCGAGCAGGTCGTCGCTCCAGGCGTCCTCGTCGCCGTCGGGCAGCAGGATGGCGCGGTCGGGCTTCAGCGCCATGACCGCACCGGGATCGTGGGTGACCAGCACGATCGCGCCCGGGTAACGGGCGATGGCGTCGAGCACCTGCTCCCGGCTGACCGGGTCGAGGTTGTTCGTCGGCTCGTCGAGCAGCAGCACGTTCGCCCCGGAGCAGACCAGGGTGGCCAGCGCGAGCCGGGTCTTCTCGCCGCCGGAGAGCACGCCGGCCGGCTTGTCCACGTCGTCGCCGGAGAACAGGAACGCCCCGAGGATCTTGCGCAGGTCGGTGTCGGTCTGCTCGATGGCGGCGCTGCGCATGTGCTCCAGCACCGTACGGTCCACGTCGAGCGTCTCGTGCTCCTGCGCGTAGTAGCCGAGCCGCAGGCCGTGGCCGGCGTGCACCTCGCCGGTGTCCGGCTCCAGCAGGCCGCCGAGCATCCGCAGCAGGGTGGTCTTGCCGGCGCCGTTGAGCCCCAGGATGGCCACCCGGGAGCCCCGGTCGACCGCCACGTTCACGTCGGTGAAGATCTCCAGCGAGCCGTACGACTTCGACAGGCCGGTCGCGGTGAGCGGGGTCTTGCCGCACGGGGCCGGGCTCGGAAAGCGCACCTTCGCCACCTTGTCGGCGACGCGTACCTCCTCCAGGCCGGAGATGAGCTTCTCGGCCCGCCGGGCCATGTTCTGCGCGGCGACGGTCTTGGTGGCCTTGGCCCGCATCTTGTCGGCCTGCGCCATCAGCGCGCCGGCCTTCTTCTCGGCGTTGGCCCGCTCCCGGCGGCGGCGCCGCTCGTCGGTCTCGCGGGCCTCCAGGTACGCCTTCCAGCCCAGGTTGTAGACGTCGACCACGGAGCGGGTGGCGTCGAGGAACCACACCTTGTTGACCACCGACTCCAGCAGCGAGCCGTCGTGGGAGATCACGATCAGGCCGCCCTTGTGGTTGGCGAGGAAGCTGCGCAGCCAGGTGATCGAGTCGGCGTCGAGGTGGTTGGTCGGCTCGTCGAGCAGCAGGATGCCGCCGCCGTTCTCGCCCGCGTCGCGGAACAGGATCCGGGCCAGCTCGATGCGGCGGCGCTGACCGCCGGAGAGCGTGCCGATGGTCTGCGCCAGCGCGCGGTCCGGCAGGCCGAGGTTGGCGCAGATCCGGGCGGCCTCGGCCTCGGCCGCGTACCCGCCGAGGGAGGCGAACTGGTCCTCCAGCGCGCCGTAGCGACGGACCAGCTTGTCGTCGGCGCCGTCGGCGAGCCTGGTCTCGATCTCCTTCATCTGGGCCATCAGCACGTCCAGGCCCCGGGCGGAGAGCACCCGGTCGCGGCCGGTGACCTCCAGGTCGCCGGTCCGGGGGTCCTGCGGGAGGTAGCCGATGGCGCTGCGGCGGTCGATCTGACCGGCGTACGGCTGGCCCTCGCCGGCGAGCACCTTCAACGTGGTGGTCTTGCCGGCGCCGTTGCGGCCGACCAGGCCGATCCGGTCACCCGGCTGCACCCGCAGCGTGGTGTCGGACAGCAGGATGCGGGCGCCGGCGCGCAGCTCCAGGCCGGTGGCAGTGATCATGTCGGAGGACTCGCTCTCGGGGTCTGGAAGGGCTGACTCAGGGCACGCGAAAGCGCCGGCGAGCACAAGGCCCGTCGGCGCGGGGCGGTTCAGCCTTCGCAGAGCAGCACGGGGCAAGTGTACCGGGCGCCGCCGGACCGCCCCGCCGGATTACCGATCAAGATCATCGGGTACCGAAACGCCGTCCGGACCCGGTCCGGTACCGCAACCACCAAGACGGATCAAAACGGTGATCGGGGTTGACATGGAGCTGAACGAGAACGCGCGGATCGACACCAGCCAGGTGGACGACCGGCGGGGATCCGGCGGGGGCGGCGGGCTGGGCGGCATCCGGATCCCGATCGGCGGCGGCCGGGGCGGCATCGTCGGCCTCGTCATCGCGGTGCTCGTCGCGCTCGTCGGCGGCGGCTTCGGCCTGAACGCGGCCACCAACGGCGGCGACGAGCCGCAGGGCGACAACGCGTCGCTGGAGCAGAAGTGCTCGGCCGAGGACGCGCTCCAGCAGCTCGACTGCCGCAACGCCCTCTACGTCAACTCCATCCAGGAGTACTGGCAGAAGGCCCTGCCCGAGGCGTTCGGCGAGCAGTACCGCCCGTCCCGGACGGTGTTCTTCAGCCAGGGCGTCAACACCGCCTGCGGGCAGGCCGACTCCGGCGTCGGCCCGTTCTACTGCCCCGCCGACGACCTCGTCTACATCGACCTCACCTTCTACCAGGTGCTCGCCCAGCAGCTCGGCGCCTCCGGCGAGTTCGCGCAGCCGTACGTGCTCGCCCACGAGTACGGCCACCACGTGCAGGACCTCCTCGGCACCGAGGCCCAGATGCGCCGCCAGCAGCAGCGCGACCCGGACAACGCGAACGCGCTCTCGGTGAAGCTGGAGTTGCAGGCCGACTGCTACGCCGGCGCGTGGGCGAAGAACGCCACCGGCACCGCCGACGCGAGCGGCCAGAAGATCTTCACCAGCATCAGCGAGCAGGACATCCAGCAGGCCATCGACACCGCCGAGAAGATCGGCGACGACGCCATCTCCAAGCGGGCCAACCGGCCGGTGAACCCGGACGAGTTCACCCACGGCTCCTCCGCCGAGCGCAAGGAGTGGTTCACCCGGGGCTACTCCACCGGCGACCCGAAGTCCTGCGACACCTTCCGCGGCAGCCTCTGACCCGCCACGGGCGTCGGGCGGCGGACGGCGGGCCCCGAGGGGCGTGCCGCCACAACCCACACAGGCAGGCCACGGGCCCGGTCGGCGACCGGGCCCGTGGCGCGTACGCGTGACGCAGCGGCGGCGCTCAGACCCGCTGCCAGAGCGCCGGCACGTTCGGCGGCTCCCAGCCCGGCTGGGCGGTGTGTCCCTGTAGGCAACGGTACGACTGGCCCGCGTAGCTCACCGTCGCGCCGGCGGCGTATCCGGTGCCGACCTGCCAGGTCGTGCCGCCGGGCGGGTTGCCGGTCGAGGTGGGCGTGGGGGTCGGCGCGGGGCCGCCGGCGGTGACGAGGCTGAGCCCGTACGCCGCCAGGATCGCGTTGACCGGCTGGAAGTACATCGTCCCGCCGGTGCTGCAGTTGCCGGAACCGCCCGAGGTGACCCCCTGGGCCTGGTCACCGGAGAGCCACGAGCCACCGGAGTCGCCCGGCTCCGCACAGGCGTTGCTCCGGGTCAGTCCGGTGACCGTGCCCTCCGGGTAGGTCACCGAGGCGTTCTTCTGCTGGATGGTGCCGCAGCGCCAGCCGGTGGTGGAGCCGGACCGGCAGACCGCCGCCCCCACGGCTGCCTCGACGCTGCCCGCCACCGTGACCGTGCCGCCGCGGTAGTTGTTCACCAGCCCGCGCGGGGTGTTCCCGGCGTCCACCTGCACCCAGGCGTAGTCGCGGCCCGGGAAGGTGGAGCCGCGGACGGTGCCACCGGGCTGGGAGGTGCGGGCGCCGACCCGGCCGCAGTGCCCGGCGGTGACGAACCCGCCGTTGACGGAGAACCCGACCGAGCACCGGCTGCCGCCGGTGTAGTAGGCGTTGCCACCGATCACGTCGGCGTACGGCCTCGGGTTCTCGGTGCTGGCCTGGACCCGCACCGCGCCGGCCGGCACACCCGCCGCGGCGGCGAAGGACCGGGCCGCGGCCGCGCCGCCGTCGCGGGCCAGCACCACGACGGAGTTGCCGGGAAGGTCGGCGTACCAGCCGATGACGGTGGCCGGCGCGGCGGCGGCCCGGCGGTTCAGCCGCTCGACCGCCGCGTGCAGGGTGTCCTCGCCGTAGGCGACCGGGACCGGGACAGCGCCGAGGGCGCGGACGGGGCCGGCGTCGGCGGCGCGGGTGACGCCGACCGCCACGGCGGCACCTTCGTCGGTGACCCAGGTGCCGCCGTAGCCGGCACCGAGCGTGGTCCGCAGCACCTGCTGCGCGCGGCTGGCGCGATCGTCGACCGCCAGGCGGGCGCGGGCCTGGTCCGGGGTGAGCCCAAGGTCGCGTTGCAGGGCGGCGAACATCTCCGGAGCGACGTTGCCGGGTCCGGCGGCCGGCGCGGTCGAGGTGGAGGTGGTGTCGGCACCGGCCTGGGTGGCCAGGGCCATGGTCAGCACCAGAGCGGCAGCACTCAGGGTAGTTGCCGCCACGGTGGTTGGTCGTCGGAGCATGGAGGTCTCCTCGCGGTCGGAACGATGTGGAGGGTCGGCTCAGGCCCGCCTGATCAGGCATGCGAGTGCCGTACGGCGGGGTCGCGGCGATGCGCTACAGACGAAACAACAAATGTTGTTAACCGTGTTGCCCTCACCGTAGGTTAGACATCCGATGCCGTCAATACAGGTCGCGATCGATCGCAACCCGTCCCTCCACCGCGAACGGAGCCGCCCGTGTCCCCGCCGCGTCCGTACGACCCCCGGACCAGGACCGTCCCCGCACGACCCGCCACGGCCCCCGGGCGGGCCACCCGCTCCCCGGCGCCGAGCCCCGTGACCGGCCCGTCGCCGGCGCTGCCCCGGCACGACCTGGCGGTACCCGCCCCGGACGAGCTGCCCTTCGCCGTCGGGTCCTTCGAGGAGATCGGCCCGCTCTCCCGCGCCGACTTCCCGCACCGGCACGTCTTCTACGAGCTGGTGTACGTGACCCACGGGCGGGCCACGCACGTCATCGACCTCGACGCCCACCCCGTCCGGCCGCCACACCTGTTCGTCGTCACGCCCGGCCAGGTGCACCACTGGCAGGACCAGCGCGACCTACGCGGGCACGTGCTGCTCTGCGCCGCCGAGTTCCTGCTGACCTTCCCGGCCGACCGCGACGCGCTGCACCGCTCGGGGCACCGCTCCTGGCGCCCGCGCGACGACGCGCAGGCGAGGCGGATCGCCACCCTGATGCGATGGACGACGGCCGAGTACCGCCGGGGCGGGCCCGGCCGGGCGAGCACCCTGCGCGCCTACCTGCACCTGCTGCTCACCGAGGTGCGCCGGTCCCGACCCACGGGCCCGCCCCCCGGCCCGCCGCCCGGGCCGGGCATCCGCAACCAGCGCGCCGCCGCGATAGCCCGCCGCTTCGAGGAGCTGCTCGGCGAGCCGGACCTCGTCGGCGAGCCTCCCCGCGCGTACGCCCGTCGCATCGGCGTGTCGGTGCGCCACCTCAACGACGCGGTCCCGCTGGCCACCGGCGCCACCCCCGCCCGGCTGATCCGCCGGGCCCGGGTCCTGGAGGCGAAGCGCCTGCTGACCCGGACCGACCTCACCGTGGCCGCGATCGCCGACCGGCTCGGCTTCGCCGACCCCGCCTACTTCTGCCGGTTCTTCCGCCGGGAGGCCGGCGACTCCCCCGGCGCGTTCCGCCGGCACGGCGGAAAACACCACGATTCCGCCGGCTGACACATCGACGCACCCCGACCTCCGTCAATAGCGTCGGGTCGCCGGCCGCGCCGGCCGCGCCGGCCCGCCCGGGTGTGCCGGGACTTCCCGGGCCGGCCGGGCCCGACACCCGTTGCCCACCAGGAGGAACGCTCATGAACGGTGCAGCCAGCGACGCACGGGAGCCAGACGATGCCCGCCCCCACGGCGGCGTGACACGCAAGAGCGTGCTGCGGGCGGCGGCACTGGCCCTGCCCGCCCCGTTCCTCGTCAGCGGCGCCGCGCGGGCGGTGGGCGCGAGGACGGCCGACCCCGCGTCGGTACCGCCCCTCACCCCGTACTGCGACGACGGCGACGACCCGACGCCGGCGCAGATGGAGGGCCCTTACTTCAAGCCGAACTCACCGCGCCGCTCCTCGCTCGTCGAGGCCGGCACGGTCGGCACCCGACTCACCGTCACCGGCCACGTCTTCGGGCTGGACTGCCGGCCGCTCCCCGATGTGCTGCTGGACTTCTGGCAGGCCGACACCAACGGCGGCTACGACAACATCGGCTACCGGCTGCGCGGCCACCAGTTCACGGACGCGTCGGGCGCGTACCGGCTCAGCACGATCGTGCCGGGCCTCTATCCCGGACGGACGCGGCACATCCACGTCAAGGCGCAGGCGCCGAACCGGCCGGTGCTCACCACCCAGCTGTACTTCCCCGGCGAGCCCCGCAACAGCACGGACACGCTCTTCGACCCCGCGCTGCTGATGACGGTACGCACGGCGAACGGCGGCCGGGAGGCGAGCTTCGACTTCGTCCTCAACGTGACCTCCGGCCCCACCCCCACCCCGACCGGCACCGCACCCGGCGGCACCTGGGCGGCCGGCACCGCGTACCCGGCCGGTGCCCGGGTCACCTACGGCGGGGTCGGTTACCGCTGTCTCCAGGCGCACACCGCCCAGCCCGGCTGGGAACCGCCGAACGCGCCGGCGCTCTGGGCCCGGGACTGACGCACGACTGGACCGGTCGCCCGTCCGCCGACGGGATGGCGAACGGACGGGTGACCCGGTCCGCAGGCGGGCCGGCCCGGCGGCCCGGCCGAAGGGCCCCCGGCGGCGTACCCGTCGCCGGGGGCTCAGGCCGTGGCGCGGAGCACGGCGACCCGTTCACCGAGCTGCTCCACCTGGTGCAGCCCCTCGCGGAGCAGGTCGACCGCGTCCCCGGGGCGACCCCACCCCTCCAACAGGTCCGCCAGCAGCAGGGCCACCGTCGCCAGTTCCCGGCGCCGCCCGGCCGCCCGGTAGCCGGCGAGCGCCGCCCGCAGGTGCCGCTCGGCACCGGCCCGGTCGCCGTCGTCGTCGCGCAGCAGGCCGCGCACCCGGTCGGCGCGGGCCGCGACCACCGGGTCGCCGCCGAGGTCGACGGCGTCGCGCAACAGGGCCTCGGCCCGCGCCGGCTGGCCCAGCGCGTGGTAGACCTCCGCCAGCTCCACGCCGACCTCGCGGGCCAGCGCCGGCTGCCCGGCGTCCGTCAGCACCGTGTGTGCCCTCGCCAGGTCGGCGAGGGCGCCGGCCAGGTCGCCGGCCCCCCGGCGCCCCTGCCCCCGGGCCCGGTGACAGCACGCCAGCAGCCACCGCATGGCAACCTGCCGGGCCGCCTGGCGGGCCTGCTCGGCGGCGACGGCGGCCTCCGCCGTTCGCCCCGAGGCGAGCAACGAGGACGCGAGGCTCAGGTGCAGACCGGCGACCCGGGCCGGCGCGGCGAGCACCGCCAGGGCCAGGGCCTGCGTGGCGGCATCCGCCGCCGCCCCCTCGTCGCCGAGCGCGCCGTGGCAGCGCACCAGCTCGGCGTGCAGGACCAGCAGGACCGACGGATCCGGGTACCCGTCGCGCAGCAGCGCGTCCCGCGCCTCGGTGAGCAGGTAGCGGGCGTAGCGCGGGTCACCGGCGTGGTAGGCCAGCCCGGCGCGGCCGGCCGCCGCCTCGGCGCGCACGTGCGGGGGCGCCCCCGCCAGGAGAGCCTCCGCCCGGTCGAGCTGGGCCGACGCGGCACCCGGCTCGTCGCGGCGCAGCGCCACGCCCGCCAGGCCGAGCCGGGCCCGGGCTTCCAGCTCCGGCTCGGCCAGCTCGGCGGCGGCCCCGGCCACCTCGCGGCAGACGGCGGCCGTCTCGTCGGCGGACCCGGCCAGGTCGGCCTCGGCCAGCCGAAGCCGCAGGCGCACCACCTCCGCCGGCGAGCGGCCGGTGGTCAGGTCCGAGGGCGTGACGCCGAGCCGCTCGGCGAAGTGGGCGACGGCCTCGGCGGAGGGCACCCGGCGACCGCTCTCCACGGCGGAGACGTAGGCCGCGGTGTACCGGGGCTCGGCCAGGGCGCGCTGCGTGAGCCCCCGTTCCGCGCGCAGCCGCTGCACCCGCGCGCCCAGCCCGCCCGCCGCACCCGCCACGACGGGCTCCGGCCGGCTCACGACAGCCGCTCCGCCGCGCGCAGGCCACGGCGCAGCACCGCCGCCGCCTCGTCCCGCTGTGCCCGGGCCAGCAACAGCTCCGCGAGGTGGCGGCAGGTGACCACCACGTCGCCCATCAGGCCGGCCCGCTCGTACCGGTCGACGGCCCGCAGCAGCAGCCGCCGCGCCTGCTCGCCGTCGCCCTGGGCGGCCCGCACCAGCCCGCGTACCCGGTCGGCCTCGGCCATGATCTCGCGGTGGTCGCTGGCGGTCGCCGCCCCCGCCGCCTCCTCGGCCAGCTCGGCCGCCTCGTCCAGCGCGCCCTCGCGCCGACGCGCCTCGGCCAGCTCCAGCGTCGCCCCGGCGTGGTCGAGCACCGCGCCGACGGCGCCCAGCGTCTCCCGGGCGCGCCGCAACTGCGCCCCCGCCTCCCCCGGTCGCCCGGCCCGCAGCAGGACGTAGCCACGAGCCCAGTGACACAGGCCGATCTCCCGGGTCAGCCCCAGCTCGGTGTAGCGGCGGACGGCCTCCCGCAGGTGCCGGTCCGCCTCGTCCAGCTCGCCGTCGCGACGCAACTGCCCGGCGACGGCGTGGAACTGCGCCACCCACTCCCGGTTGGTCGCCCGGGCCAGCAGGGGCGTCACCTCCCGCTCCAACCGCCGGGCCCGTTCCCGCCAGCTCAGCTCGAGGAACGTGTACATCAACGCGTTGGTCAAGCGCAGCTCGGCGTCGGCGTCCACCGGCGGCGCCGCCCGCAGGGCCCGCAGGCCGCCCTCCAGGATCGCCACCGCCCGCGGCGCGTCCCCGGCGACCAGCAGGCAGTACGCCTGCCGGGCCAGCACCGCCGCGCGCAGCGCCGGGCAGCCGTCGGGCAGTTGGTCGGCAAGCTCGTCGTACCGGGTGGCGGCGTCCTCGGTGCGCCCCCGGTGCAGTTGGGCCTCCGCCAGGTGGTATCCGGCCCAACCGGCCAGCTCGGACAGTCGGTAGCGCTCCGCGCGGCGGCGTACCCCGGTCAACGCCCGCTCGGCGACGTCCAACCTGCCGGCGGAGAGGTCCCGGCGGGCCGCCGCCTGCTCGGCGGCGAGCTGAGCGGCCGCGTGGGCCGGCCGACCGTGGCGCAGGTCGTCCACCGCCAACCCGAGGCGGTCGGCGAAGTGGGCCAGCGCCTCGGGGCTGGGCATCCGGGCACCCGACTCGACGGCCCCCAGGTAGGCGCGGGTGTAGCGGGAGCCGACGACCTGCTGCTGGGTGAGACCCCGGGCCAGGCGCAGCCGCCGGATCCGGTGCCCCAGGCTCTCCCCGACCGCGTCGTCGCGGGAGTCGACGCTCCCGACCACGGCGACGTCGGCCGCCGCCGTCTCCGCCATCCTGGCCCCCTCCCGACCGTCGCGCCCAGCCTAGTGCGCAGGTGCCCGGGCGGCCGACCACGCTCGGGGCCGCTCCCCGGGCGGAGGAGCACGGCCTTCGCGCCCCCTCCGAGCCGTGGCCGCGCTCCCGCCGCAGCCGCCGGGCCGCAGCCGGAACCGCCGGGCCGCAGCCGGAACCGCGGGCCGCCGGAGCCGTGGTGCCGTGGTGTCGGGTCAGGACGGCGCGGGGTCGCGGACCAGGATCCGGACCGCCCGGGCCGCCGCGATCGCGCCGACGAGCACGGCGTGGCGGGGCTCGGGCACGTCCAGCAGCCGCTCGGCGCGCAGCGCCGCCAGCGGGGCGAGCCGCCGGTCGGCCAGCACGCTGTCCACCGCCCGCCGGTCGCCGCCGCAGACCAGCGCGCCCAACGACGACGCCTCCGGCAGCAGCAGCCGTACGGCCAGGTCGGCCGCGTCGCCCAGCGCCGCCTTCGCCTGGTTGTCGCGCCGCCGGGCGAAGCGCTGCTGGGACCACCCCCCGGCGGCGGTACGCCCCTGCACGTAGCGGGTGTCCACCTTGGAGACCACCAGCTCCTCCCCCGCCGCGACGCCCACCGCCACCGCGCCCTTGCGGGCGAGCAGCAGGCCGAGCCGGCGGGGCGTGGTCGCGGCGGCCACGAAGCCGGCCACGTCGGAGGCGGCCGGCGCCCCGGGCGGCGTGTGCAGCTCGGCGGTCGCGCCGTCGGCGGCGGAGAGCAGCAGCCCGTACGCCTGGATGGTGGTGGTGGGCGGGCCGTGCCGGTCGGCGAAGCCCTCGGCCCAGCGGGCGACCCGGGCCGGGTCGACCTCGACCCAGCGGCCGCCTCCGGCGGCGGGGCGGCTGCTCATACGCCCGAACCTACGGCACCGCGGCGCCGGCGGCTCCGTCGGGCAGCAGCATCGCCACGGCCAGGGCGGCGATGATCACGCTGGAGAGCAGCGCCGTCACGAGCCGACCGCGCGGGCCGGTGAGCACCCGGCCGACCAGGGAGCCCCCGCCGGCGACGAGCAGTTGCCAGCTCGCCGAGGCGACGAACGCGCCGAGCACGAAGAGACCGGCGGCGAGCGGATCCGACCCGGCGCGGTCGGTGCGACCCAGCACGAGCGCGGCGAAGTAGACCACGGTCGCGGGGTTCAGCAGGGTCAGCGCGAGCACACCGGTGAAGGCGCGGAGCGGGGTGTCCATGCCCCGGCGGACGCCGGCGACCCCGGTCACGGTGCGGGGACGCAGCGCGCGCCAGGCGCCGTGGCCGGCGAGAAGGAGCAGCACCAGTGCGGCGGCCAGCCGCAGCGGCCCGGCGACCGGGGCGATCAGCCCGGCGACGGCGGCCCCGCCGAGGGCCGCCACGGCGGCGTAGAGCCCGTCGGCGGTGGCCACCCCGAACGCGGCGGCGGCGCCGACCCGGAACGACGTGCGCGCGCTGAGCCCGAGGATGAGGACCGCGATCGCGCCGACCGGGATGGCGACGCCGTAGCCGGCGACCAGACCGGCCAGGAACGCGCCGGTCACGACGGTCGGCGGCGGACCGGGACGCGACCGGACGCGGTCCGCTGTCGCCCGGCGGCGGTGGCCGCGGGGACGGGAACGGTCTTCGTCGGGTACGTCTCGATCACCCGCTCATCCTCGGCAGCACCCCGCCGTCCCGCCACCGAATTCCCCCGACAAGAGCGAGCGCGCCGCCCCGCAGGGGGCGACGCGCTCGACGGGTACCGGCGTGGGGCCGGTCAGACGTTGAAGCCGAGGGAGCGGAGCTGGTCGCGCCCCTCGTCGGTGATCTTGTCCGGCCCCCACGGCGGGAGCCACACCCAGTTGATCCGGATGTCGTCGACCAGGCCGCCGCCCGGTCCGGTGGTCAGCGCCTGCCGGGCCTGGTCCTCGATCACGTCGGTCAGCGGGCAGGCCGCCGAGGTCAGCGTCATGTCCAGGGTGGCGACGTTGTCGTCGCCGACGTGCACGCCGTACACCAGGCCGAGGTCGACCACGTTGATGCCCAGCTCGGGGTCGACGACGTCCTTCATCGCCTCCTCGACGTCGGCGACGGCGGCCTTGCCCTTGGCCGCCGACGCGCCGGCCTCCCCGCCCGGGGCGCCCGCGTCCTCGGTCGCCGGGTTCGCCGCGGTGGCGGTGTCCTCGCTGCTCATGCCTCAACCTCCGTCGGGCTCACGCCCACACCGGCGCGTGCCGCGGCGTCCTTGAACGCCATCCACGGCAACAGCGCGCACTTGACCCGGGCGGGGTAGCGGGCGACGCCCGCGAACGCGACCCCGTCACCGAGCACGTCCTCGTCCGGCGTGACCTGGCCACGGCCGGACATCAACTCGACGAACGCCTCGTGTACCCGGAACGCGTCGCCCGCGTCCCGTCCCACCAGCAGCTCGTGCAGCACGCTCGCCGACGCCTGGCTGATCGAGCAGCCCATGCCGTCGTACGAGACGTCGTGCAGCACGTCGCCGTCGGTCGCCACCCGGACGGTGACCTCGTCACCGCAGGTCGGGTTGACGTGGTGCGCCTCGGCGACCCGGGCACCCGTGGCGTCCGCATCGCGCAGGCCGCGACCGTGCGGGTGCTTGTAGTGGTCCAGGATGATCTCCTGGTAAAGAGATTCAAGCTGCATCAGGCTGAACTCCCGTCGATCCGCGGGCTCCTGCGTCGCCGCTCACTCGAACACCTTCCGCACCTGCTCCAGCCCCGCCACCAGGGCGTCGATCTCCCCGGTGGTGGTGTAGAGGTAGAACGAGGCCCGCGTCATGGCCGGCACGCCGAACCGGGTGCACACCGGCTTGGCGCAGTGGTGGCCGACGCGCACCTGCACGCCGAGCGAGTCGAGCACCTGCCCGACGTCGTGCGGGTGGATGTCGCCGAGGGCGAACGAGATGGTGCCACCCCGGCCCACCGGTACGGCCGGCCCGAAGATCCGCAGGCCGGGCACCGTGGCGAGGGCGTCCAGCGCGTACGCCGTCAGCTCCTTCTCGTGCCACTGGATGGCCCGCATCCCGATGCCGGCGAGGTAGTCGACGGCCGCGCCGAGCGCGACCGCCTCGGCGATCGGCGGGGTGCCCGCCTCGAACCGGGCCGGCGGCGCGGCGAACGTCGAGCGGGCCATGGTGACCGTCTCGATCATCGACCCGCCGCCCAGCACCGGCGGCATCGCCGCCAGCAGCTCCGACCGGCCCCAGAGCACGCCGATGCCGGTCGGGCCGCACATCTTGTGCCCGGTGAAAACGATGAAGTCGGCGTCGTGGTCGACCACGTCCATCGGCATGTGCGGCACCGACTGGGAGCAGTCGAGCAGCAGCAGCGCGCCCACCTCGCGGACCCGCGCGGTGATCCGCGAGGTGGCGTTGACCGTGCCGAGGATGTTGGACGTGTGCACCAGCGAGACGATCTTCGTCCGCTCCGTGACCAGGTCCTCCAGCCCCGACTCGTCCAGGCGCCCCTGGTCGGTGACCGGGAACCAGCGCAGGGTCGCGCCGGTGCGCTCGCAGAGCAGCTGCCACGGCACGATGTTCGAGTGGTGCTCCATCTCGGAGATCACCACCTCGTCACCGGGGCCGAGCCGGAAGCGGGGGTCGGCGTCGGGCCGCAGCGACGCGTTGGAGAACGCGTACGCCACGATGTTGATCGCCTCGGTGGAGTTCTTGGTGAACACCACCTCGTCCACGCTCGGCGCGTTGATGAACGCGGCGATCTTCGCCCGCGCGCCCTCGTACGCCTCGGTGGCCTCGGTGCCCAGGGTGTGCACCGAGCGGGACACGTTGGCGTTGTGCATCGCGTAGTGCTCGCCGAGCACGTCGAGCACCTGCCGCGGCTTGTGCGAGGTGTTGGCGCTGTCGAGGTAGACCAGCCGGTGCCCGTTGATCTCCCGGTCGAGGATCGGGAAGTCGGCGCGCACCTTCGCCACGTCGTAACGCGGCACGTCGTCGTACTGCGGCATCCCCGACGGGATCGCGATGGAAGTCATGTCGACCGGCCCACCCATTCTTTCCAGAGGAGTCAGGCCCGCGCCGCGCCGGCTCCGGCGGCGTACCGCTCGTAGCCCTCTTCCTCGAGCTTGTCGGCCAGCTCCGGGCCGCCCTGCTCGACGATCCGGCCGGCGACGAAGACGTGCACGAAGTCCGGCTTGATGTAGCGCAGGATCCGGGTGTAGTGGGTGATCAGCAGCATGCCGGTGTCGCCGGTGTCGCGAACGCGGTTCACGCCCTCGCTGACCACGCGCAGCGCGTCCACGTCGAGGCCGGAGTCGGTCTCGTCGAGGATGGCGATCTTCGGCTTGAGCAGCTCCAGCTGCACGATCTCGTGCCGCTTCTTCTCACCGCCGGAGAAGCCCTCGTTGACGTTGCGCTGGGCGAACGCCGGGTCCATCTGGAGGCGCTCCATGGCCCCGCGCAGCTCGCCGCCCCAGGTGCGCAGCTTGGGCGCCTGGCCGTCGATGGCGGTCTTGGCGGTACGCAGGAAGTTCGCCACCGAGACGCCGGGGACCTCGACCGGGTACTGCATGGCCAGGAAGAGGCCGGCGCGCGCCCGCTCGTCCACGGACAGGGCCAGCACGTCCTCGCCGTCGAGGGTCACCGAGCCGCCGGTGATCTCGTACTTGGGGTGGCCGGCGATCGAGTAGGCCAGGGTGGACTTGCCGGAGCCGTTCGGGCCCATGATCGCGTGGGTCTCGCCCGAGCGGACGGTCAGGTCGACACCGGCCAGGATCGGCTTGAGCTCACCCTCGGGCAGCTTGACCGACACCTTCAGGTCGCGGATCTCCAGGGTGCTCATTATCGGGTCACTCCATTGCTCGGCGTGAGACTGACGTAGATGTCGCCGTCTCGGACTTCGACGGGATAGACGGGAACGGGTTCGGTGGCGGGCAGCCCGGTCGGCTCGCCGGTCCTCAGGTCGAAACGGGATCCGTGCAGCCAGCATTCCAGCGTGCAGCCGGAGACCTCCCCCTCGGAGAGGGCGACCGCGGCGTGCGAGCACTCGTCGTAGGCGGCGTAGAAGACGCCGTCCTCGCCGTGCACCAGCGCGATCGGGGTGCCGTCGACGTCCGCGCTGACCACGGTGCCCTTCGGCACGTCCTCGGTGGAGCAGAGGCGGATCATCAGGCGCCGGCCTTGGTGAGCCGGGCCTCGATGGCGTCCCCCAGGCGCTCACGCAGCGACTCGACCGGGATCTTGTTGATCAGCTCGGCGAAGAAGCCGCGGACCACCAGGCGCCGCGCCTCGGACTCCGGGATGCCCCGGGCCATCAGGTAGAACAGCTGCTCGTCGTCGAAGCGGCCGGTCGCGCTCGCGTGCCCGGCGCCGGCGATCTCGCCGGTCTCGATCTCCAGATTGGGTACGGAGTCCGCCCGCGCGCCGTCGGTCAGCAGCAGGTTCCGGTTGATCTCGTACGTGTCGGTGCCGGTCGCCTCGGCGCGGATCAGCACGTCGCCCACCCAGACGGTGCGCGCGCTCTCGCCCTGCAGGGCGCCGCGGTAGCCGACGTAGCTGCGGCAGTCAGGCACGGTGTGGTCGACCAGCTGGCGGTGTTCCAGGTGCTGCCCCGAGTCGGCGAAGTAGAGGCCGTACAGCTCGGCCTCGCCGCCCCGGTCGGTGTATTCCACCGAGGTGTACTGCCGGACCAGGTCGCCGCCGAGGGATACCTGGACGTGCACCACCTTCGCGTCGCGGCCCAACCGGACCCGCAGGTGCTGGGCCTGGACGGCGTCGTCGGCCCAGTCGGCGACGGTGACCAGGGTCAGCTTCGCCCCGTCGGCCACGGCCACCTCGACGTTGTCGGCCAGCGTGGCCGAACCGACGTGCTCCACCACCAGGGTCACCTCGGCGAACCGGCCCACCTCGACGAAGGTGTGCCCGAAGGCGAGGCCCTCGGCGCTCTCGCCGACCACCCGCAGGCTCACCGGCTCGGCCACCACGGCGTCGCGGGCGACCTGGACCAGCAGGGCCTGACCGGCCCCGCCGTAGGCCAGCGCGCTGACCCGGTCGACCGGGGTGAGCACGCTGCCCACCCGGGGGTCGTCGGAGCCGATCCGCCCGACGGTGACGCCCTCGGGCAGGTCGCCGTGCTCGTGGCGGACCGTGCCGGTGGCGGCCTGCGCCGCGCCGACCAGCCCGCGCAACCGCTTGAGCGGGGTGAAGCGCCACTCCTCCTCCAGGCCGGTGAGGGCCGGGAAGTCGGCGACGTCGTACGAGCGGAGCGCCTGCGACTTGGTGCTGGGCGGCGCGGAAGCCTGGGTAGTCATCTCTTCCTTGGTCTGTTCTACGACGACGGTGTCCTGAACTGGGGCGGCGGCGTCAGCCGACCGCGCCCTCCATCTGGAGCTCGATCAGGCGGTTGAGCTCCAGGGCGTACTCCATCGGGAGTTCCTTGGCGATCGGCTCGATGAAGCCGCGAACGATCATCGCCATCGCCTCGTCCTCGCTCAGGCCCCGGCTCATCAGGTAGAAGAGCTGGTCGTCGCTGATCTTCGAGACGGTCGCCTCGTGCCCCATCGACACGTCGTCCTCGCGGATGTCGACGTACGGGTAGGTGTCCGAGCGGGAGATGGTGTCGACCAGCAGCGCGTCGCACTTGACCGTGCTGCGGCTGCTGTGCGAGCCCTCCAGCACCTGGACCAGGCCGCGGTACGACGTGCGGCCGCCGCCCCGGGCGATCGACTTGGAGATGATCGTCGAGGAGGTGTGCGGCGCGGCGTGCACCATCTTGGCGCCGGCGTCCTGGTGCTGCCCCTCGCCGGCCATGGCCACCGAGAGCACCTCGCCCTTGGCGTGCTCGCCGGTCATGTAGACCGCCGGGTACTTCATGGTGACCTTGGAGCCGATGTTGCCGTCGACCCACTCCATGGTCGCGCCCTCGTGGCAGACGGCACGCTTGGTGACCAGGTTGTAGACGTTGTTCGACCAGTTCTGGATGGTCGTGTAGCGGCACCGGGCGTTCTTCTTGACGATGATCTCCACGACCGCGCTGTGCAGCGAGTCGGAGGAGTACAGCGGCGCGGTGCAGCCCTCGACGTAGTGCACGTACGCGCCCTCGTCGACGATGATCAGCGTCCGCTCGAACTGGCCCATGTTCTCCGTGTTGATCCGGAAGTAGGCCTGCAACGGGATCTCCACGTGCACGCCCTTCGGCACGTAGATGAACGAGCCGCCGGACCACACGGAGGTGTTCAGCGCGGCGAACTTGTTGTCGCCGACCGGGATCACCGTGCCGAAGTACTCCTTGAAGACGTCCTCGTGCTCGCGCAGCGCGGTGTCGGTGTCGAGGAAGATGACGCCCTGCTCCTCGAGGTCCTCGCGGATCTTGTGGTAGACGACCTCGGACTCGTACTGCGCCGCGACACCGGCGACCAGCCGCTGCTTCTCCGCCTCGGGGATGCCCAGCCGGTCGTAGGTGTTCTTGATGTCCTCGGGCAGGTCCTCCCAGCTGGTGGCCTGCTTCTCCGTGGACCGCACGAAGTACTTGATGTTGTCGAAGTCGATCCCGGTGAGGTCGGCGCCCCAGGCCGGCATCGGCTTGCGGCCGAACAGCCGCAGGCCCTTCAGCCGCAGGTCGAGCATCCAGGCCGGCTCGTTCTTCTTGGCCGAGATGTCCCGCACCACCGCCTCGCTGAGGCCGCGCTGGGCGACCGCCCCGGCGACGTCCGGGTCGGCCCAGCCGTACTCGTAGCGACCCAGGGCGGCGAGCTGCTCTTCCTGCGTCAGGGGCTGGACGATCTGCTCGGTCATCTATCTGTCCTCACAGTGGTGACGGTCTTACCGGAACGGGCACGCCCCGGCTGGGTGGGAATGTGCGTGGTACACACTCCGTCGCCGTGCGCGATGGTGGCCAGGCGCTGCACGTGGGTGCCGACCAGGCGGGAGATCACCGCGGTCTCGGCCTCGCACAGCTGGGGAAACTCGGCGGCCACGTGCGCCACCGGGCAGTGGTGCTGACAGAGCTGACCACCGGTGGCGATCGTGGACGCGTTCGCAGCGTAACCCTCGGCGGTCAGCGCTCCGGCGAGGGCCTCGGCCCGCGCGAGCGGGTCGTCGCCGGCGTCCTCCATGGCGGCCCGGCAGCGGGTCTCCAGCGCGGCGACCTGGTCCGTGGCGAACGCCTCGACCGCCGCGGCGCCGCCGTTTCGGGCGATCCAACGCAGCGCGGCGGTGGCCATGTTGTCGTAGTGGTGGGTGCCGCAGCGGACCCGGGCCGCGTCGGTCAGCACGAAGACCTTCGCCGGCCGGCCCCGGCCGCGGTGGCCCCGGACGGTCTGCTCGCGGGCGACGACGTCGCCGTCGGCGAGCATCGCGTCGAGGTGCCGGCGGATCGCGGCCGGGCTGAGCCCGAGTGCCGAGCCGAGCTGCGCGGCGGTGGTCGCGCCCTGCTCCAGCAGCAGCTGGGTGACCCGGTCACGGGTGGAGAGGTCCGCGACGGACGCGGACTGACCGGCGGCCGGAACGACCGCCGGCTGGTGCCCGGAGAGCGCCGCCGCGTTTTTCACAACGCCAACGTTACGTAATTCGTCCGGGGCCCGCAAACCCGGGCCCCGGTGATCCGAACCACCGCACGGACGGAGTCACCCGATCGTGCTCCACTACGGTGCGTAGGATTTGCGCCGTGAAGCGACCCGTCCGGTTCCCGGTCTCCACCACACTGCTGCGCCGTCTCGCGCTCGCCTCGATCATCGCGAACGTGGGCATCGTCGTCACCGGCGGGGCCGTCCGGCTCACCGCGTCCGGTCTCGGCTGCCCCACGTGGCCCAGGTGCACCGACGACTCGTACGTCACGACCTCGGAGATGGGCGTGCACGGGGTGATCGAGTTCGGCAACCGCCTGCTCACCTTCGCGGTCGGCGTCATCGCGCTGGCGGTGCTGGTGGCCGTGCTGCTGCACCTCCCCCGGCGCCGGGAGCTGATCCCGCTCGCGGTCGCCGTGCTCTTCGGCATCCCGGCCCAGGCGGTCGTCGGCGGCATCACCGTGCTCACCAACCTCAACCCGTGGGTGGTCGGCCTGCACTTCCTCGCCTCGATGCTGGTGATCGCGGCCGCGTACGCGCTCTGGCGGCGGATCAAGGATCCGGCGGGCCCGGCGGTGGCCGTCGTGCCGGCCCCGCTGCGGACCCTGGCCACGCTCACCACCGTGGTCAGCGCGGCCGTGCTCGTGATCGGCACCTGGGTGACCGGCAGCGGCCCACACGCGGGCGACCAGGGTGCGGCCCGCAACGGCCTCGACCCCGAGACCATCTCCCAGGTGCACGCCGACGGCGTCTTCCTGCTCGTCGGCCTGTCCGTGGCGCTGGTCTTCGCCTTCCGCGCGGTCGGCGCGCGGCGCGCGGCGCGGGCCGCCGTGGTGCTGGTGGCGGTCGAACTGGGCCAGGGCGTGATCGGCTTCGTGCAGTACTTCACGAACCTGCCGGCGCTGCTGGTGGGCGCGCACATGCTGGGTTCCTGCCTGGTGCTGCTGGCCACCCTCTCGGTGCAGTGGTCCACCCGCGAGCGCCGCCCGGTCGGGTCGACCCCGGCCCCGGACGCCGCCGACCGGGCCGTCCCGGTCGCCGCCTGAGCTGACCGCGCCGGTCAGCCGGCGGCGCGGCCCAGGTGGGCCAGGATGGCGTCGGCCAGGCGATCGGCGGCTCCGTCGGCGTGGCCGAGGAAGAGCGACGGCTCGGTGAGCTCCAGCTCCACCAGGACCGGTGCGCCGTCCGGGCCGGGGACCAGGTCCACCCGGGCGTAGAGCAGCCGTCCCGGCCCGCCGGGCACCGCCGCGAGGGCCCTGTCCGCCACCGCCAGCTGCTCCGGGGTGGCGGTGCTGGCGGTGATCTCCTCGGGCCGGTACAGCCCGTCGACGCCGAGGTCCGGGCCGGTCAGCATCGGGCCCTTGCGCACGGCGTGGCTGAACGCCGGTCCGCCCGGCCCGGCCAGGAAGAGCAGCGCCGTCTCGCCGGCCGTGTCGACCGCGTCGAGGTACGGCTGCACCATGGCCAGCCGGCCCGCGTCCGTCAGCCGCCGCACGTGCGCCACGGCCAGTTCCCGGTGTTGCGGTTCGGCCAGGTCGTAGCGGCCGGTGTCCCGGCTGCCAAGGCCGACGGCCGGCTTGACGACGTACTCGCCGCGGGCGGCGGACGGCCGCCAACTCTCCCCCGGCGTGACCCAGGACGTCGGCACGGTGCGCACCCCGGCTGCGGACAAGTCGGCCAGGTACCGCTTGTCGGTGTTCCAGCGCACCACGTCGGCCGGGTTGGCCAGGGCGGGCACCCGCGACGCCCAGGCGAGGAACTCGTCGCGGCGCGGCACGTAGTCCCACGGCGAGCGGAGCACCGCCAGGTCGTACGCCGGCCAGTCGGCGGACGGGTCGGCCCAGTCCAGCGCCTCGACGGTCACGCCGCGGCGCGCCAGCGGTTCGAGCAGCAGCCGGTCGTCGGGGTCGAGGTCGGGCAGTTCGGCACAGGTAACGAGAGCGACCCGGGGTTTCCCCCGGGTCGGCTGGTGGTGATCGGTCAAGTTATGTCAACGGGCCATCGTGCGCCGGGCCATCGACCGCCACAGGTCGTTGCTCGGACGCATCTGGTCCATCAGTTCACGCTCCCAGGCGTTCTCGACGGTGACTCCCGCCTTCGCGCAGGCATCCCGCGCCACGACGGTGTCGTCGGCGAACTGGTCGCCCCACACCCCGTCCTCGCCCACGAGGACGATGCGCGCGCCACGCTTGCCGACGTACTCGATGACCGCCTTCGCCCCGCCGTGACCGGCGGCGAACGACTTGATGCCCGCGACCAGGCCCTGCGGGGCCTGCCCGGAGGTCTGCTCGGCCGTCAGCGTCGTATCGGAACCTTCTGCCATGACGGGAAGCGTAAGCAGACTTCCACCCGGGCGGGCGAGAACCATGAAGCTTTTGTGATGCCAATTACCCGCAGGTTTAAGGAGAACCACAGGCAATATGCACGGCCTTGTCCGGACTTATCCCTCCAATCCGCCGCCCCGAACCGGGCCGGCCCGGGGCATCCGAGCGGTTCCGGACCCATACCGACGGCGTCGCCGATGTGACAAGAAACCCGGACAAGCCATACAGCATGATGATTTTTTGGTACGGCCTCCGACCGCCCGGACCGGGCGGACGCGTCAGGCCGGGACCCGGCTCGGCGCGGCGGCCCGTCCGGATCGGGGGCGCCGCCCGGTCAGATCAGCGCGTCGAGCGCGACGGCGGCGAAGAGGATGGTCAGGTAGGTCGTCGACCAGTGGAACAGCCGCATCGGCTTGACGGCCTGCCCCCGCGCCACCCGCCGGGCGAGCTTGTGCGCCTCCACCACGAAGATGGCGCCGACCACCACGGCCGGCACGCCGTAGATGAGGCTCATCCCCAGCGGCCACACGGCCAGCGAGGACGCCACGGTCAGCCAGGCGAAGCCGATGATCTCGGCGTTGACCCGCCGCGTGGAGGCCACCACCGGCAGCATCGGGATGCCGGCCCGGGCGTAGTCGTCCTTGTACTTCATCGCCAGCGGGTAGAAGTGCGGCATCTGCCAGAAGAAGACCACCGCGAACAGCGCCCACGCGGCCGGGGCGAGCGTCCCGGTCACCGCCGCCCAGCCGATCAGCACCGGCGCCGCCCCGCAGGCCCCGCCCCAGAACGTGTTGGCCGTCGTGGTCCGCTTCAGCCAGAGGGTGTAGACGACGTCGTAGTAGACGATCGCGGCCAGCGTGAGCCCGGCGGCCAGCAGGTTGGTGAACGCCGCCATCATCGCGACCGACACCGCCGCCAGCACCAGCCCGAAGACCAACGCGTTACGCGGTGTCACGGTGTGCGCCGGCAGCGGGCGACGCTTGGTGCGCCGCATCAGCTGGTCGATGTCCCGGTCGATGTAGCAGTTGATGACGCTCGCCGCGCCCGCGGCGAGCGATCCGCCGACCAGCACCACGGCCACCAGCCAGAGCGACGGCAGGCCGCCGTCCGCGAGCATCATCGCCGGCACCGTGGTGACGAGCAGCAGCTCCACGATCCGCGGCTTGGTCAGCGTCACGTAGGCCGCGACCACCGCGCGGACGTCCCGGCGGGCCACCGCCGGGGTCTCCGCCGCAGTCCGCACCGGCGGCTGCCCGGCGGAGTTGCTGACGGGGCGCTCGGTGATCATGCTCACGGATTGCCACCTTCCGGCGTCGGCAGGGGAGGTCGGATCGGCCGGACCCGACTGGGGCCACACACCGCACCACAGACTACGCGTCGTCGTTTTGGCTGCCCGGGCGACCCGACAACGGTGCGGGCCGTCACACCGTCGTGGGTGTGACCGCCACCGGCGCGGACCAGTACAGACCGGCATGCAGAGATCCCTGGGCGGACGTTTAGGACCGCTCGATAGGGTCATCACTGAGGGTTCCGCCCATCTGCCGAGGAGCACAACCATCGTGGCTGCCAACCGACCCGAGCACCCCGCACTCAACTGGTCCGACCTCGACCGCCGGGCCGTCGACACCGTCCGCGTGCTGGCCATGGACGCCGTGGAGAAATCCGGCAACGGCCACCCGGGCACCGCGATGAGCCTCGCGCCCGCGGCCTACCTGCTCTTCAACCGGGTCATGCGGCACAACCCGGCCGACCCGAACTGGCCCGGCCGGGACCGCTTCGTGCTCTCCGCGGGCCACTCCAGCCTCACCCTCTACATCCAGCTCTTCCTCTCCGGCTACCCGCTGGCCCTGCAGGACCTGGAGTCGCTGCGGCAGTGGGGCTCGCTGACCCCGGGCCACCCCGAGCACGGGCACACCCCCGGCGTGGAGACCACCACCGGGCCGCTCGGGCAGGGCCTCGGCAACGCGGTCGGCATGGCGATGGCGGCCCGCCGCGAGCGCGGCCTGTTCGACCCGGAGGCGGAGCCGGGCCGGTCGGTCTTCGACCACGACATCTGGTGCATCGTCTCCGACGGCGACATCGAGGAGGGCATCAGCCACGAGGCCAGCGCCCTCGCCGGGCACCAGCAGCTCGGCAACCTCACGGTGATCTACGACGACAACGAGATCTCCATCGAGGACGACACCCGGATCGCCAAGAGCGAGGACGTCGCGGCCCGCTACGAGGCGTACGGCTGGCACGTGCAGACCGTCGACTGGCGTGCCGGCGACGCCGACCAGGGCGACTACCACGAGGACGTCGAGGCCCTGCACCGGGCGCTGCTGGCGGCGAAGGCCGAGACCGGCCGCCCCTCCTTCATCGCGCTGCGCACCATCATCGGCTGGCCCGCCCCCAACAAGAAGAACACCGGCAAGATCCACGGTTCGGCGCTGGGCGCCGACGAGGTGGCCGCCACCAAGCAGCTCCTCGGCTTCGACCCGGCGCGGACCTTCGAGGTCGACGAGGAGATGCTCGGCCACGCCCGCGCGGTGATGGAGCGCGGCGCCCGGGCCCAGCAGGAGTGGACGACGGCGTTCGACGCCTGGGCGAAGGCCAACCCGGAGCGCCACGCGCTCTACGACCGGATGGCCGGGCGGATCCTGCCGAGCGGCTGGACCGAGGCGCTGCCGGAGTTCCCGGCCGACGCCAAGGGCATCGCCACCCGGGCCGCCTCCGGCAAGGTCCTGGAGGCGCTCGCCGGAGTGCTGCCGGAGCTGTGGGGCGGCTCGGCCGACCTCGCGGAGAGCAACAACACCACCATGAAGGGCGAGCCGTCGTTCGTCCCGGCCGTCCACGCCACCAAGGACTTCCCCGGCCACGAATACGGTCGCACCCTCCACTTCGGCATCCGTGAGCACGCCATGGGCGCGATCCTCAACGGCATCGCCCTGCACGGCGGCACCCGCCCGTACGGCGGCACCTTCCTGGTGTTCAGCGACTACATGCGCCCGTCGGTGCGGCTCGCCGCGCTGATGAAGCTGCCGGTGGTCTACGTCTGGACGCACGACTCGATCGGCCTCGGCGAGGACGGCCCCACGCACCAGCCGGTGGAGCACCTGAGCGCGCTGCGCGCCATCCCCGGCCTGGACGTGGTCCGGCCGGCCGACGCCAACGAGACGGCCTGGGCCTGGCGGCAGGCCCTGGAGCACACCGACCGGCCGACCGCGCTGGCGCTGAGCCGGCAGGCGCTGCCGACGCTGGACCGCTCGGTCCTGGCCGGCGCCGAGGGCGTGGCGAAGGGCGGCTACGTGCTCGCCGATGCGTCCAACGGCAAGCCGCAGGTGATCCTCATCGGCACCGGCTCCGAGGTGCAGCTCTGCCTGACCGCCCGCGACCGGCTGGAGGCCGACGGCACCCCGACCCGGGTCGTCTCGATGCCGTGCCAGGAGTGGTTCTTCGAGCAGGACGAGGCGTACCGGGAGTCGGTGCTGCCGCGCGGGGTAAAGGCTCGGGTGAGCGTGGAGGCGGGCATCAGCATGTCCTGGCACGGCATCGTCGGCGACTGCGGCGAGAGCGTCAGCCTGGAGCACTACGGCGCGAGCGCCCCGCACTCCGTGCTCTTCGAGCAGTTCGGCTTCACGCCCGACCGGATCGTGGCCGCCGCGCACGCGGCGCTGACCCGGATGGGCGACATCACCGGTTTCACGACCGGCAACTGAGGGGAGCGTGGACGGTATGACGGACAGGCTTAGTGAACTCACCGCCGCAGGCGTGGCGGTCTGGCTCGACGACCTTTCCCGGGTACGGCTGTCCTCCGGCGGGCTGGACCAGCTCCGCCGGGAGAAGCACGTGGCCGGGGTGACCACCAACCCGACGATCTTCGCCAAGGCGCTGAGCGACGCCGACGAGTACGACTGGCAGCTGCGCGACCTCGCCACCCGTGGGGTGGAGGTCGAGGAGGCCGTACGCATGCTCACCACCTACGACGTGCGGTGGGCCTGCGACGTGATGCGCCCGTCGTACGAGGGCAGCGCCGGGGTCGACGGCCGGGTCTCCATCGAGGTGGACCCCCGGCTGGCCCACGAGAGCGACAAGACCGTCGCCGAGGCCAAGGCGCTGTGGTGGCTCGTCGACCGGCCGAACCTCTTCATCAAGATCCCGGCCACCGAGGCCGGCCTGCGGGCGATCACCGCCACCCTGGCGGAGGGGATCAGCGTCAACGTCACGCTGATCTTCGGGCTGGACCGCTACTCGCAGGTGATGGAGGCGTTCCTGGCCGGCCTGGAGCAGGCGAAGGCGAACGGCCACGACCTGTCGAAGATCGGGTCGGTCGCGTCGTTCTTCGTCTCCCGCGTCGACAGCGAGGTCGACAAGCGGCTGGAGAAGCTCGGTTCCGACGAGGCCAAGGCGCTGCGCGGCAAGGCCGCCGTCGCCAACGCCAAGCTGGCGTACGAGCGCTACGGCGAGGTGTTCTCCTCGGACCGCTGGCAGGCCCTCGCGGACGCCGGCGCCCACCCGCAGCGGCCCCTGTGGGCCTCCACCTCGACCAAGAACCCGGACTACCGGGACGTCATCTACGTCGAGGAGCTGATCGCCCCCGGCACGGTCAACACCATGCCGGAGCCGGTCGTGCACGCGTACGCCGACCACGGCGAGACCCGCGGCGACACCATCACCGGCTCGTACGACGAGGCCCGCAAGGTCTTCGCGGACCTGGAGTCGGTCGGGATCGACATGGCCGACGTCATCGAGACCCTGGAGCGCGAGGGCGTGGAGAAGTTCGAGACCAGCTGGCAGGAACTGCTCGACGGCGTCCGCAAGTCGCTGTCGGCCGCGGGCCGGGGCGCAGACCACCCGGGCGACGCCGCGAAGGGCAACGCGCAGGCCGCGCAGCAGGCGGGAGGAAACGCGTGAGCGAGCGTAGCGAGCGAACCATCAGGCTCAGCAGTGCGGCGCCTCGCGCCGCCGCCGAGCGGAGCGAGGTGGCGGCGTGAGCGATCTGCTCGCCGGGGCGGTCGAGGCCGCCGCCGGGCTCTCCGTGCACGGGGCCGACACGGTCGACAGGTCGGCTCCCGCCTCCACCCGGGACGCGCTGGTCAGCGCCGGCACGCCGGGCAAACTGGCCGCGAAGGACCCGACCCTGTGGGGTCCGGACGCCGAGGCCGAGGCGAAGATCCGCCTCGGCTGGGTGGACACCCACCTGCGCAGCCGGGAGCTGCTGCCCCAGCTCGCCGAGCTGAAGGCGGAGCTGGCCGACCTGGACCACGTCGTGCTCGCCGGGATGGGCGGCTCGTCGCTGGCCCCCGAGGTCATCGCCCGCACCCTCGGCAAGCAGCTGACGGTGCTCGACACCACCGACCCGGGGCAGGTCCGGGCGGCGCTGGCCGACCGGCTGGAGCGCACCGTGGTCGTGGTGGCCAGCAAGTCCGGTTCGACCGTCGAGACCGACAGCCACCGCCGGGCGTACTGGCAGGCGTTCCTCGACGCGGGGATGACCGAGGCGGAGGCCGGCCGGCACTTCGTCGTCGTCACCGACCCCGGCTCGCCGCTGGAGGCCACCGCCGCCGAGATGGGCGCCTTCACCGTGCTCGCCGACCCGAACGTGGGCGGCCGCTACTCGGCGCTGACCGCGTTCGGGCTGGTCCCGTCGGCGCTGGCCGGCGTCGAGGTGGCCGAGCTGATCGACGAGGCCGACGCGCTGGCGCGGTCGCTGGGCGGGGACCGTGACAACCCGGGCCTGGCGCTCGGCGCGGCGCTCGGCGCGGCGGCCACCATGGGCCGGGACAAGATCGCCCTGATCTCCGACGGCACCGGCATCGAGGGCCTCGGCGACTGGGCCGAGCAGCTGATCGCCGAGTCCACCGGCAAGGCCGGGGTCGGCATCCTGCCGGTCGTCGTGGAGTCGCCGCAGAGCCCCGGGGCCACCGGCGACGACGTGCTCACCGTGACCTACGGCGGCGCGCTGCCCGCCGGCGCCGTCCCCGGCGGCGGCGCCGACGCCGACGTGGCCGTCAACGGCCCGCTCGGCGCGCAGTTCCTCGCCTGGGAGTACGCCACCGCGATCGCCGGCGTGGTGCTCGGCATCGACCCGTTCAACCAGCCCAACGTCACCGAGTCCAAGGAGAACACGAACCGGATCCTCGCCTCCGGTCCGCCGGCGGAGACGCCGTCGTTCACCGAGGGCGCGATCGAGGTGTACGCGCCGCAGGGCGCCCCGGGCGACCTGGCCGGCGTGCTCCGCCAGCTGGTCGACGCGACGGGCGACGACGGCTACCTCGCGGTGATGGCGTACCTCGACCGGTTCGCCGACGCCGACGCGGCCCGGCTGCGGCCGCTGCTGGCCGGTGCCGCCGGACGGCCGGTCACCTTCGGTTGGGGGCCGCGGTTCCTGCACTCCACCGGCCAGTACCACAAGGGCGGCCCGCAGGTCGGCAGCTACCTCCAGCTCACCGGCGCGGTCGCCGACGACCTGCCGGTGCCGGGCCGGCCGTACACCTTCGGTGAGCTGCAGGCGGCGCAGGCCGCCGGCGACCGGCAGGCCCTGGCCGAGCGGAAGCGCCCGCTGGTCCGGCTGCACCTGACCGACCGGTCGGCGGGCGTGGCCCAGCTGCTCGATGCGGTCGGGGCGTTGCGGGCGTGACGATGGGGACCATCGATGACGCGGAGCGAGG
This sequence comes from Micromonospora sp. LOL_025, assembly GCF_048060285.1. Classification (NCBI taxonomy): domain Bacteria; kingdom Bacillati; phylum Actinomycetota; class Actinomycetes; order Micromonosporales; family Micromonosporaceae; genus Micromonospora; species Micromonospora sp. LOL_025. Next base: position 53,752 of record NZ_JBHMIR010000001.1, read on the forward strand.
AGGCGGCGTGAACCCGCTGCGCGACCCGCAGGACCGCCGGCTGCCGAGGATCCCGGAGCCGTGCGCTCTGGTGATCTTCGGCGTCACCGGTGACCTGGCCCGCAAGAAGCTCCTGCCGGCCGTGTACGACCTGGCGAACCGGGGGCTGCTGCCCCCGGGCTTCGCCGTACTCGGCTTCGCCCGCCGGGACTGGGGCGACGGGGACTTCGAGTCGCTCGCCCACGAGGCCGCCAAGAAGCACGCCCGCACCCCCTGGCGGGAGGAGGTGTGGGCGCGGCTGGTGGGCAACATCAAGTTCGTCGGCGGCTCGTTCGACGACGACGCCGCGTTCGACCACCTCTCCGAGATGCTGGACGAGCTGCGCCAGACCCACGGGATCCCGGGCAACGCCGCCTTCTACTTCTCCATCCCCCCGGCGGCGTTCCCCGTGGTCCTCAAGCAGCTGGCCCGCACCGGGATGGCCGACAACGCCAAGTCCGGCGGCTGGCGCCGGGTGGTGGTGGAGAAGCCCTTCGGGCACGACCTGCCCTCGGCGAAGGCGCTCAACGACCTGGTCGACGACGTCTTCACCCGCGAGGACGTCTTCCGCATCGACCACTACCTGGGCAAGGAGACCGTCCAGAACATCCTCGCCCTGCGGTTCGCCAACAACCTGTTCGAGCCGCTGTGGAACTCCAAGTACGTCGACTCGGTGCAGATCACCATGGCCGAGGACGTCGGCATCGGCACCCGCGCCGGCTTCTACGACTCGGCCGGCGCGGCCCGTGACGTGTTCCAGAACCACCTGCTCCAGTTGCTGGCGCTGGTGGCGATGGAGGAGCCGACGAGCTTCGACGCCGACGAGATCCGCACGGAGAAGCTCAAGGTGCTCCGGGCGATCACCCTGCCGAAGGACGTGGCCGAGGGCACCGTGCGCGGCCAGTACCTGCCCGGCTGGGTGGGCGGCGAGCGTGCCGTCGGATACCTGGAGGAGGAGGGCGTCCCGGAGGACTCGACCACGGAGACCTACGTGGCCGTCCGGCTCGGCATCCAGAACCGCCGCTGGGCGGAGGTGCCGTTCTACATCCGGGCCGGCAAGCGGCTGCCACGGCGGGTCACCGAGGTCGCCATCATGTTCAAGCGGGCGCCGCACCTGCCGTTCAACGAAGCCGACATGGAGTCGCTGGGCAACAACCAGCTCGTGATCCGGGTGCAGCCGGACGAGGGCGTCGTGCTCAAATTCGGCTCCAAGGTGCCCGGCACCACGATGGAGGTCCGCGACATCGCGATGGACTTCCAGTACGGCGAGGCGTTCACCGAGGCCAGCCCCGAGGCGTACGAGCGGCTCGTGCTGGACGTGCTGATCGGCGACCGCACCCTCTTCCCGGACGCCGCCGAGGTCGAGCAGAGCTGGCAGGTGGTGGACCCGCTGGAGCAGGCGTGGGCGGGCACCAGGCCGGAGCCGTACCGGGCCGGCGAGTGGGGCCCCCGGGCCGCTGACGAGATGCTGGCCCGCGAGGGCCGGGCATGGCGGCGGGCGTGAGCGCGAGGAGTGAGCCGGTTCTGCGAGCCCCGCAGTCGCGAACGAAGGCCAGTGCCGTGAGCGCGAGGAGTGAGCCGGTTCTGCGAGCCCCGCAGTCGCGAACGAAGGCAGGTGCCGTGAGCAGCCGCAGCGAGCAAACCAGGAGGCTCCATTGATCGGCCTGTGGGACACCACCGGCAACGAGGTGGTCAAGGCGCTGGCCGCCGAGCGTCGCAGCGCCGGCGGGGTGGCCAGCGGCATGGCGCTCACCCTGATCGTGGTGGTGGACGAGAAGCGGGTCCGCGAGGCGGAGGCGGCGGCGACCATAGCCGCCGCCGCCCACCCCTGCCGCCTGCTGGTGGTGGTCCGCACCGACGTGGAGCGCGAACGCAACCGGCTGGACGCGGAGATCGTCGTCGGCGGCCGGCTCGGCCCGTGCGAGGCGGTGGTCACCCGGATGTACGGGCGGCTGGCCCTGCACGCCGAATCGGTGGTGATGCCGCTGCTGGTGCCGGACGTGCCGGTGGTGACGTGGTGGCACGGCGAGCCGCCGGCCGAGATCGCCACGGACTTCCTCGGCGTGGTGGCCGACCGGCGGATCACCGACTGCGCGCAGTCCGCCGACCCGATCGAGGCGCTGCGCCAGCGGGCCCGGGACTACGCCCCCGGCGACACCGACCTGGCGTGGACCCGGATCACCCCGTGGCGCACGCTCGTGGCGGGGGCGTTCGACACCACCCAGGCCAGGGTGACCGAGGCGACCGTGGTGGCCCCGCCGACCGACCCGACCGCCGCGCTGATGCAGGGCTGGCTGGCCGCGCGGCTGGGCATCGAGCCGGTGTGGGAGCACACCGACGCGTCGCCCCGGATGCGGGAGGTGCAGCTGCGCTGCGCCAACGGCGACACGCTGACGCTGACCCGGGACGACAGCGTGGCGACGTTCCGGCGTACCGGCCAGGAGGACCGGCAGCTGCCGCTCGTCCGCCGGCCGCTGGGCGACGAACTGGCCGAGGAGCTGCGCCGGCTCGACGCCGACCAGGTGTACGCGGAGGCGCTGGGCACGGCGGCCGGGCTGGCCGACCTCGACCAGCGCCCGCCGCAGCGGGTGCACGTCTGGAAGGACCCGGCCACGGCCCAGCGGGCCGAGGCGGGGGTCACCGCGCACGTGGGAACGAGCGCCGAGCGCTGAGCGCCCGACTGCCCGGGGCACCACGGAGGACCGGCCGCGCGGCGGCCGGAGAAACGAAGGCACACAGATGAGTGAGGCGAGTGTCGCCGTCCACGCCGACGCCGACCTGCTGGCCCAGGCGGTGGCCGCCCGGTTGGTGGTCAAGCTGCTCGACGCGCAGGCCGAGCGGGGCCAGGCGTCGGTGGTGCTGACCGGCGGGCGGATAGCCGCGGCGGTGCACCGGGCGGTGGCGGCGCTGCCGGCCCGGGACGCCGTGGACTGGTCCCGGGTGGACGTCTGGTGGGGCGACGAGCGGTTCCTGCCCACCGGCGACCCCGAGCGCAACGAGACCCAGGCTCGCGCCACGCTGCTGGACGCGGTGCCGCTGGACCCGGCCCGGGTCCACCCGATGCCGGCCTCCGACGGTCCGGCCGGGCCGGACCCGGAGGAGGCTGCGGCCCGCTACGCCGAGGAGCTGGCCCGCTCGGCGCGTCCGGGGCACGCCGCGCTCCCCCACTTCGACGTGCTGATGCTGGGCGTCGGCGAGGACGGGCACGTCGCCTCGGTCTTCCCCGAGCACCCGGTGCACCACGACAGCCGGCCGGTCAGCGCGGTGCGGGGCAGCCCGAAGCCCCCGCCCGTGCGGACCACGCTGACCCTTCCGACGATCAACACGGCCGAGGAGGTCTGGCTGGTGGCCAGCGGGGCCGACAAGGCACGGGCGGTCGGCATGGCGCTGGCCGGGGCGGGGCCGGTGCAACTGCCGGCGGCCGGCGTGCAGGGCACGGGCCGGACCCTCTGGCTGCTGGACCGGGCGGCGGCGGCCGACGTCCCGGCCCGCCTGCGCAGCCTGCGCTGACGTGCAGGGGCCCCTCGTCGACGCCGGGCGTCGACGAGGGGCCCCTTGCTGTCCGTCCCTGGGCGGGAACGCCGCCTAGCCGGCGGGACGGCCACGCCGGCGGCGCAGGTCGGCAAGGGCCTCGGCCAGGATGGCCTCCCCCTCCGCCGCGGTGCGCCGCTCCTTCACGTACGCCAGGTGGGTCTTGTAGGGCTCGGGCCGGGCGCGGCCCGGCGGGTTCTGCGCGTCCTGGCCGGCGGGGAGACCGCAACGCGGGCAGTCCCACACCTCCGGCACCTCGACCTCGGCAGCGAGCCGGATCTCGTTGCGGTGGTCGTTGCGGCACCAGTAGGTGACCGTCCGGCACGGGGCCGGCTGGTGGCGTTCGGGCGCGGATCCGACCCGGGTGCCCGGGATGACGTTGCCGATGGGCACGGCTGCTCGCTCCTGTCGTCGGAGGGGAACCGCCGCGGAGAGGGCGGCGGGCGACGCGGTGCAGCGGGTGGAACGAACTGCGCGCGGCCCGTCGTCGACGGGCCGCGCGCAAATTGTACGACTTGGCGGGCTCAGACCGTGCCGCTGGCCATCTGGAGGCGGAGCCAGAGCCCCAACCCGACGATGCAGGCGAACCAGACGATGCCCACCAGGACGGTGTAGCGGTCGAGGTTCTTCTCCGCCACCGAGGAACCGGCGAGGCTGGAGCTGACGCCACCGCCGAACATGCTCGACAACCCGCCGCCCTTACCGCGGTGCAGCAGGATCAGCATCGTCAGCAGGATGCTCGTGATGACCAGCAACACGATCAACGTGTATGCGAACCAGATCGGCATGGCTGGGGTCAGTCCTCTCGTTACGATCCTCGCCCGGGCAGATCGGGCACGGTGGCACCGACCGACGGACGGGCGGAGTCAAGGATAGCGAGCGATCAGCGGGAGATGTGCTCCGGGAACCGGCAGATCTTCGCGAACTCCTCGGCGTCCAGGCTCGCGCCGCCCACGAGCGCCCCGTCGACGTCCGGCTGGGCCATGATCGCCGCGACGTTCGAGGACTTGACCGACCCGCCGTAGAGGACCCGGACCTTGTCGGCGGTGTCCTGGCCGAAGGACTCGGCCAGGCGCTGACGGACCGCGCCGCACACCTCCTGGGCGTCCTCCGGGGTGGCGGTCTTGCCCGTGCCGATCGCCCAGACCGGCTCGTACGCCACCACGACCTTCTGCACCTGCTCGGCGGTGAGCCCCTTCAGGGCGCCGTCGAGCTGGTCGCTGCAGTGCGCCACGTGGGTGCCCTTGTCCCGGACGTCCAGCCCCTCCCCCACGCAGAGGATCGGGGTGAGCCCGTGGGTCAGCGCCGCCTGCACCTTGGCGTTGACGATCGCGTCGTCCTCGTGGTGGTAGGCCCGCCGCTCCGAGTGCCCGATCACCACGTAGGTGCAGCCCAGCTTCGCCAGCATCGGGCCGGAGATGTCCCCGGTGTAGGCCCCCGACGCGTGCGGCGAGAGGTCCTGCCCGCCGTAGCCGATGAGCAGCTTGTCGCCGTCGACGGCGGTCTGCACCGTACGCAGGTCGGTGAACGGCGGCAGGACCACCGTCTCGACGTCGGTGAGCTGCTTCTCGGTGAGGCTGGCCGCCAGCTTCTGCACCAGCAGGTTGGCCTCGAGGTGGTTGCAGTTCATCTTCCAGTTGCCGGCCATCAGGGGCCGGCGGGTGACGCTCGCCATCAGTTCTCCAGGGCCGCGATGCCGGGGAGGGTCTTGCCCTCCAGGTATTCCAGGGAGGCGCCACCGCCGGTGGAGATGTGCCCGAAGGACGACTCGTCCAGCCCGAGCGCCCGTACCGCGGCGGCGGAGTCGCCGCCGCCGACGACGGTGAACGCGTCGGTCTTCGCGATCGTCTCGGCGATCCCGCGGGTGCCGTGGGCGAACGCCGGCATCTCGAACACGCCCATCGGGCCGTTCCAGAAGATCGTCCGCGCGCCCTTGAGGGCGGCGGCGAACCCGGCGACCGTCTCCGGCCCGATGTCGAGCCCGACCCGCTTGCTGGGGATGCCGTCGGCCGGCACGGTGTCGTGTGCGGCGTCCGGGGCGAACGCGTCCGCGGCCACCACGTCGACCGGGAGCATGATCTTGCCCTCGGAGCGTTCCAGCAGGTTGCGGCAGGTCTCGACCATCTCCTCCTCCAGCAGCGAGGAGCCCACCTCGTGGCCCTGCGCCTTGAGGAAGGTGAAGCACATCCCGCCGCCGATGAGCAGCCGGTCGACCGACGGCAGCAGCGCCTCGATCACCGCCAGCTTGTCGGAGACCTTCGAGCCGCCGAGCACCACGACGTAGGGGCGCTCCGGCTCGCCGGTCAGCCGGGACAGGACCTCCACCTCGCGCAGCACCAGCCGGCCCGCGACGTGCGGCAGCCGGGCCGGCACGTCGTGGACGCTGGCGTGCTTGCGGTGCACCGCGCCGAACGCGTCGTCGACGTAGGCGTCGCCGAACGCGGCGAGCTGGTCGGCGAAGGCGCCGCGCTCGGTGTCGTCCTTGCTGGTCTCACCGGCGTTGAAGCGCAGGTTCTCCAGCAGCGCGACCTCGCCGTCGGCGAGCGCGTCCACGGTGGAACGGGCGGACTCGCCCACGGTGTCGGTGGCGAAGTGCACCGGCGCGCCGAGCAGCTCGCCGAGGCGCCCGGCGACCGGGCGCAGGCTGAACCGCGGGTCCGGGGCGCCCTTCGGGCGGCCCAGGTGCGAGCAGACGACCACCTTGGCGCCGGCTCCGGTGAGGGCGCCCAGGGTGGGCAGCACGGCCCGGATGCGGCCGTCGTCGGTGATGTCGCCGGACTGCTTGTCGAGTGGGACGTTCAGGTCGGCGCGCACCAGCACGCGCCGACCCGACACCCCCTCGGCGAGCAGGTCGTCGAGGGTACGGATGCTCACAGCGACTGACCGACCAGCTTGACCAGGTCGACCAGGCGGTTCGAGTAGCCCCACTCGTTGTCGTACCAGCCGACGACCTTGACCTGGTTGCCGACGACCTTGGTCAGCGGCGCGTCGAAGATGCACGAGGCCGGGTCGGTGACGATGTCCGAGGAGACGATCGGGTCCTCGTTGTAGACCAGGATGCCCTTGAGCGGGCCGTCGGCGGCGGCCTTCAGCGCGGCGTTGACCTCGTCCACCGTGGTCTCCCGGTTGACGTCGACCGTGAGGTCGGTGGCCGAGCCGGTCGGGATCGGCACCCGCAGCGCGTAGCCGTCCAGCTTGCCCTTCAGCTCCGGCAGCACCAGGCCGATCGCCTTCGCCGCGCCGGTCGAGGTCGGCACGATGTTCAGCGCGGCGGCGCGGGCCCGACGCAGGTCCTTGTGCGGCGCGTCCTGGAGGTTCTGGTCCTGGGTGTACGCGTGGATCGTCGTCATCAGGCCGTGCTGGATGCCGAACGTGTCGTGCAGGACCTTCGCCATCGGCGCGAGGCAGTTGGTGGTGCAGGAGGCGTTCGAGATGATGGTGTGCTTGGCCGGGTCGTACTGGTCGTGGTTGACGCCCATGACGACCGTGACGTCCTCGTTCTTCGCCGGGGCGGAGATGATGACCTTCTTGGCCCCGCCGTCGACGTGCGCCTTCGCCTTGGTGGCGTCGGTGAAGAAGCCGGTGGACTCGATGACCACGTCCGCGCCGACCTCGCCCCACGGCAGCTTCGCCGGGTCCTTCTCGGCGAACGCCTTGATGGTCTTGCCGCCCACGGTGATCTCGTCGGCGGTGGCCTTCACCTCGTGCGGCAGGCGGCCCAGGATGCTGTCGTACTTGAGCAGGTGGGCGAGCGTCGCGTTGTCGGTCAGGTCGTTGACCGCCACGACCTCGATGTCAGCGCCGGACGCCAGCACTGCCCGGAAGAAGTTGCGGCCGATCCGGCCGAAGCCGTTGATGCCAACCCGGATGGTCACAGGTCCCATCTCCTTGCGTTCTGGTCCGCCGGCATAAGACCCGGGCCGGCGGAGGTGTGTGCGCCGACCGTTGGAGCCGGCCGTTGACGGTTCATCTCGGCCACCCCGCCGCGGTCTCGAAGGACCTGACCGCCCGAGGCGGTGTGCACGGCGAGGAGTGCCTGTGCCGGCCCCCTTGCCGTACGCAGCGACCTTATCCGAGCGTGCGACGCAGTGCAGCGCCGGGTGGTGATCCCACCGGCACCGCCGACCCGCACCGTCCTATCAGACCACGAGCATGTCGGGCGTGACGGCTGCTTCCGTATCCGGGATGCCCAGGTCCCGGGCCCGCTTGTCGGCCAGCGCCAGCAACCGGCGGATCCGGCCGGCGATCGCGTCCTTGGTCAACGGCGGATCGGCCAGCGCGCCCAGCTCCTCCAGCGAGGCCTGCCGGTGCTCCAGGCGCAGCCGGCCGGCGGAGGTGAGGTGGTTGGGCGCGTCCTCGGCGAGGATCTCCAGCGCCCGGGTCACCCGGGCGGCGGCGGCGACCGCGGCCCGCGCCGAGCGGCGCAGGTTGGCGTCGTCGAAGTTGGCCAGCCGGTTCGCCGTGGCCCGCACCTCGCGGCGCACCCGCCGCTCCTCCCAGGCCAGCACGCTGGAGTGGGCGCCGATCCGGGTGAGCAGCGCGGCGATCGCGTCGCCGTCCTTGACCACCACCCGGTCCACGCCGCGCACCTCGCGGTTCTTGGCGGTGATGCCGATCCGGCGGGCCGCGCCCACCAGCGCCAGCGCGGACTCCGGGCCGGGGCAGGTGATCTCCAGCGCGCTGGAGCGGCCCGGCTCGGTCAGCGAGCCGTGCGCCATGAACGCGCCGCGCCAGGCCGACACCGCGCAGCAGACGTTCGCGGCGACGACGTGCGGCGGCAGCCCCCGCACCGGGCGTCCCCGCACGTCCAGCAGCCCGGTCTGCCGTGCGAGGGCCTCACCGTCCTTGACCACCCGCACGATGAAGTGGCTGCCCTTGCGCAGGCCACCGGACGCGAGCACGTGGATCTCACTCGGATAGCCGTAGACCTCCGCGATCTCCCGTCGCAGCCGTCGGGCCACCGCCCCCGTGTCGAGTTCGGCCTCCACCACGACCCGACCGGAGACGATGTGCAGCCCGCCGGCGAAGCGCAGCAGCGCCGCCATCTCCGCCCGCCGGCAGCAGGGCTTGGGCACGTCGACCCGACTCAGCTCGTCCTTGACCGCAGCCGTCATCGCCATTGTGCGTCCCCTCACGGACCTGTTCCGGCGTGTCGCCGGAGATTACGTACGTGTCTAACGATCGGCGCCCAGGACAGGCACCAGTGCGGCGCCCAGGGCGGCCGGATCATGACGGGGAGTGCCGTCGGTGACCGCGACGGGAGCGAGGACCAGGCGGGCACCCAGCGATTCTGCCGCACGTTCGACCGGTTCGGGGTCACCCGCCGCCTTGGAATCGGCGACCACACGGTCGACCCTCAGCTCCGGCAGGTACCGGCGCAGCGCGGCCAGGTGGCCGGCCTGGGAGAGCCCGGAGGTCTCCTTCTCGGCGGCGAGGTTCAGCGTGACGAGCCGCCGCGCCGGGCTGGCGACGATCGCGGCGGCGAGCTGCGGCACCAGCAGGTGCGGCAGCACGCTCGTGTACCAACTGCCCGGCCCGAAGATCAGCCAGTCCGCCGCGCCGATCGCGGCGACCGCCTGCGGGCAGGCCTCCGGCGCGACCGGGGTGAGCCGCAACGACTCCACCCGTCCGGTGGTCACCGCGACCTGGTGCTGGCCGGTGATCGTGCGCACCTCGTCCGGCCGGCGCGGGTCGGCGCCGCGTACCCGCGCCTCGATCCCCACCGGCTCGCACGACATCGGCAGCACCCGGCCGACCGCGCCGAGCATCGCGCCGGCGTGCTCCAGGGCGGCCACCGGGTCGCCGAGCAGCTCCATCAGCCCGCAGAGCACCAGGTTGCCCACCGCGTGCCCGGCCAGCCCGCCGGCGCCGTCGCCGGCCCGCCCGGCCGCACCGGCACCCGCCCGCCCACCGGCGAGCCCGGCCGGCTGCGGGCCGGAAGGGGCCCGTCCGGCACCGGAGACCAGCGGGCGCCCCGCCGACAGGTCCCCGCCGGGAGCCGGGCCGTCGGCGGGCGGCGGCACCTCGGCGAAGCGGTGCTGGAAGAGCTTGGCACTGCGCCGGGTGGCCGGGTGGTCCCCCGCCAGCGCGACCAGCGCCTGCCGCAGGTCGCCCGGGGGCAGGCCGCCCCGCTCGGCCCGCAGCCGGCCGCTGGAGCCGCCGTCGTCGCCGACGGTGACCACCGCCGTGATGTCGAGGTCCAGCTCGGGGGCGCAGCGGCGCAGGGCACGCAGCGAGGCGGACAGGCCGTGCCCGCCGCCGAAGGCGACCACGCGCGTCGCCGTCACTCGCGCCCCAGGTCGCGGTGCTGGGCGTTGGCCGCCAGACCGGAGTGGCGCAGCCGGGCGGCCAGCTCCTCGGCGATGGCCACGCTGCGGTGCTTGCCGCCGGTGCAGCCGACCGCCACGGTCAGGTAGCGCTTGCCCTCCCGCTCGAAGCCGACGGTGGTGGCGTTGACCAGGTCGGCGTACGACCCGACGAAGGCGTCCGCGCCCTCCTGCCCCAGCACGTACGAGCTGACCGCCTCGTCCCGGCCGGTGTGCTCACGCAGCTCCGGCACCCAGTACGGGTTGGGCAGGAACCGGGCGTCGAGCACGAAGTCGGCGTCCGGCGGCAGGCCGTACTTGAAGCCGAAGGAGAGCACGGTGACCCGCAGACGGCGGGCGTCCTCGCCGCCGAAGAGCTCCTCGACGCGACGGCGCAGCTGGTTGACGTTCAGATGGCTGGTGTCGATGATCACGTCGGCCTGGTCTCGGGCCTCCTCCAGCAGGCCGCGTTCGACCGCGATGCCGTCGGCGAGCCGCCCGTCGCCCTGCAACGGGTGCGAGCGCCGGACGCTCTCGAACCGCCGGATCAGCACCTCGTCGTCGGCGTCGACGAAGACCACCCGGGGCGAGAAGCCGCGCTCCTTGAGCTCCCGGATCGCCCCCGCCAGGTCGGTGGAGAAGGCACGCGAGCGCACGTCCAGCACCATCGCCGTACGCCGGGCCGCCCCGCCCGCCTTGAACGCCAGCTCGGCCATGTCGAGCATGAGCGCCTGCGGCAGGTTGTCCACCACGTAGAACCCGACGTTCTCCAGCGCCCTCGCCACCGTGCTGCGGCCGCCGCCGGAGAGCCCGGTGACCACCACCAGGGTGGTGTCCGACTCCGCCGGTGTCTGCTGCCCGGTCACCGTCACGCCCCGTTCCTCGGCCGTACGCGCCTCGCTCACCCACTACCCCCAAGCCGTGGCGCCGCGGCCGGCACCCCCGGCCGCGCGTGGTCAATCAGCGACTCTATCCCGCACCCCGCGCGTCGCCGGCACGTCCCGGGCCGCCGCCGTGGCCGCGCCGCCCCGGCGGGCGTCGGACCGGGGCGCGAGGGTCGTGCTCCCGACAGGCGGACACCCGGCTGATCCGCGGCCGCCCCGTCGGCGACCGGGTGATCCTCGCCTCCGGTGGCACCGGCGGCACCGGTGGGCGGCGGGCGTGCCGTCCTCCCCCGGTCGCCGTACCGCAGGATCGTCCCCCGGCGCGACCCGCCCGCTCGGGTCCGCCGGCTGTCGGGGGAGGTTCGTAGAATCCCCGGATGGCTTCCCCCACCGACCTGCGCTCCTCCGACGCCCTGGAGGTGCTGCGCCGGATCTTCGGCTACGACGCCTTCCGCGGCTTCCAGCAGGAGGTGATCGACCACGTGGTGGCCGGCGGCGACGCGCTGGTGCTGATGCCCACCGGCGGCGGCAAGTCGCTGTGCTACCAGATCCCCGCGCTGGTCCGCGACGGCGTGGCGGTGGTCGTCTCCCCGCTGATCGCGCTCATGCAGGACCAGGTCGACGCGCTGACGGCGGTCGGCGTCCGGGCCGGCTTCCTCAACTCGACCCAGGATCTCGACGCCCGCCGCGTGGTGGAACGGGCCTTCGTCGGCGGCGAGCTGGACCTGCTCTACCTCGCCCCGGAGGCGTTGGGCACCCGCGGGGTGCAGCAGCTGCTCGACCGGGGCAGGATCGCCCTGTTCGCCATCGACGAGGCGCACTGCGTGTCGCAGTGGGGGCACGACTTCCGCCCCGACTACCTCGCCCTGTCGATGCTGCACGAGCGCTGGCCCGACGTGCCCCGCATCGCGCTCACCGCCACCGCGACCAGCGCGACCCGCGACGAGATCGCGACCCGGCTCAAGCTCACCGACGCCCGGCACTTCGTGGCCAGCTTCGACCGGCCCAACATCCAGTACCGGATCGTACCCAAGCGCGAGCCCCGCAAGCAGTTGCTGAGCCTGCTGCGCGACGAGCACCCCGGCGACGCGGGCATCGTCTACTGCCTGTCGCGCGCCTCGGTGGAGAAGACGGCGGAGTTCCTCACCGCCAACGGCGTCGCCGCGCTGCCCTACCACGCCGGCCTGGACGCGGCGACCCGCGCGCGCAACCAGCAGCGCTTCCTGCGCGAGGACGGCCTGGTGATGGTGGCGACCATCGCGTTCGGCATGGGCATCGACAAGCCCGACGTCCGCTTCGTCGCCCACCTCGACCTACCGAAGTCGGTCGAGGGCTACTACCAGGAGACCGGTCGCGCCGGGCGCGACGGGCTGCCGTCGACCGCCTGGCTGGCGTACGGGCTCCAGGACGTGGTGCAGCAGCGCAAGATGATCGAGACATCCGACGGGGACCTCGCCCACCGGCGCAACCTCGCCGCCCACCTCGACGCGATGCTCGCCCTCTGCGAGACGGTCCGCTGCCGGCGCGGCCAGCTGCTCGACTACTTCGGCGAGAAGGCGGCCACCGCCTGTGGCAACTGCGACACCTGCCTCAGCCCGCCGGAGTCCTGGGACGGCACGGTCGCGGCGCAGAAGCTGCTCTCCACGGTCTTCCGTCTCGACCGGGAACGCAACCAGCGCTTCGGCGCGGGGCACTGCGTCGACATCCTGCTCGGCCGCACGACCGACAAGGTCACCCAGTACGGCCACGACTCGCTGACCGTCTTCGGCATCGGCGGCGAGCTGCGCGAGGCCGAGTGGCGCGGCGTGGTGCGGCAACTGCTGGCCGAGGGGCTGCTGGCCGTCGAGGGCGACTACGGCACGCTGGCCCTCACCGAGGCCAGCGCGGAGGTGCTGGGCCGCCGCCGCACGGTGATGATGCGCCGCGAGCCGGAGAAGGTCGCCTCGTCCCGGTCGGCCAAGCCCCGCGGGGCGGCCACCGTCGTCGCCGAGTTGTCCCCGACCGCCGCCGGGGTCTTCGAGCGGCTGCGCGCCTGGCGGGGGGCCGCCGCCAAGGAACAGGGCGTCCCGGCGTACGTGATCTTCCACGACGCCACGCTGCGGCAGATCGCCACCGACGCACCCACCTCGCTGGCCGAGCTGTCCGCGGTCAGCGGCGTCGGCGAGAACAAGCTCGCGAAGTACGGCGAGCAGATCCTGGCCGTCCTGGCCGAGTGACGGCCGGCCGGCCGCGCCACCCGGCCAGGCGTCGGCGCGTGGGTCGACGCGCCGCCGACGGCGGGGCGGTCACTCCGCCGCCGGGGCCTTCGCCTCGCCGCCCAGCGCGGCGAGGATCGCCTCGGCGGTGCGCCGGCCCACGCCGGGCACCTCGGTGATCTCCTCCACGGTGGCCGCGGAGAGCCGCTTGAGCGAGCCGAAGTGCCGCAGCAGCGCCTTGCGCCGCACCTCCCCCAGGCCGGGCACCCTGTCCAGCGCCGACTCGGTCATCCGCTTGGAGCGCCGCTGGCGGTGGAAGGTGATGGCGAAGCGGTGCGCCTCGTCGCGCACCCGTTGCAGCAGGTAGAGCCCCTCGGAGGTGCGCGGCAGGATGACCGGGAACTCGTCGTCGGGCAGCCAGACCTCCTCCAGCCGCTTGGCCAGGCCGCACAGCGCCACGTCGTCTACGCCCAGCTCCGCCAGGGCCTGGGCCGCCGCCGCGACCTGCGGCGCACCGCCGTCGACCACCACCAGCTGCGGCGGGTACGCGAACCTGCGCGGGCGCCCGGTGGTCGGGTCGATCAGGGTGCCGACCCTCGGCTCGTCGGGCTCGCCCTGCCCGGCCGGGGCGGCGGGGTCGTCGGCCGGCTCGACGCCCGCCTCGCCGGTCTCGGCGCGGGCGTCGAGGTAGCGGGCGAAGCGGCGGCTCAGCACCTCGGACATGGCGGAGAGGTCGTCGGTGGCGCCCCGGATGATGAAGCGCCGGTATTCGCTCTTGCGGGGCAGCCCGTCCTCGAAGACGACCATGCTCGCCACCACGTCGGTGCCCTGCATCTGGGAGATGTCGAAACACTCGATGCGCAACGGCGAGGTGCGCATGTCGAGCGCCTCGGTGATCTCGTCGAGCGCCTTGCTGCGGGTGGTCAGATCGCCGGCCCGACGCAGCTTGTGCCGGGCGAGGGCGTCCTTGGCGTTGCGCTCGACGGTCTCCAGCAGGGACCGCTTGTCGCCGCGCTGCGGCACCCGCAGGCTCACCCGGCTGCCCCGGTGACCGGAGAGCCAGTCGGCCAGCGCGTCGGCGTCGGCGGGCAGCGCCGGCACGAGCAGTTCGCGGGGCACGTCGGCCTCGCCCTGCTCGCCGCCGTAGACCTGGGTGCAGAAGTGGTGCACCAGGTCGCCCGTGCTCAACTCCTCGGTCTTCTCCACCACCCAGCCGCGCTGGCCACGGACCCGGCCGTCGCGCACGTGGAAGACCTGGACGGCCGCTTCGAGGGGGTCGTCGGCGAATGCGACCACGTCGGCGTCGGTGCCGTCGCCGAGCACGACTGTCTGCTTCTCCATCGCCCGGCGCAGCGCGGCCACGTCGTCGCGCAACCGGGCCGCCCGCTCGAACTCCAACTGCTCGCTGGCCTCGGTCATCTCCCGTTCGAGCCGACGCACCATCGTGTCGGTGCGGCCGCCCATGAAGTCGCAGAAACCGTCGACGATCTCCCGGTGCCGCTCTGGGGTGACGCTGCCGACGCAGGGGGCCGAGCACTTGCCGATGTAGCCCAGCAGGCAGGGTCGGCCCACCTGGCCGGCGCGCTTGAACACCCCGGCCGAGCAGGTGCGCGCCGGGAAGACCCGCAGCAGCAGGTCGAGCGTCTCGCGGATCGCCCAGGCGTGCGAGTAGGGCCCGAAGTAGCGCACCCCCTTGCGCTTGGCGCCCCGCATCACCTGCAACCGGGGGAACTCCTCGTCCAGGGTGACGGCGAGGTAGGGGTAGGACTTGTCGTCGCGGTAGCGGACGTTGAAACGCGGGTCGTACTGCTTGATCCAGGTGTATTCGAGCTGGAGCGCCTCGACCTCGGTGCCGACGGTGACCCAGTCCACCGACTCGGCGGTGGTGACCATCTGCTGGGTGCGCTGGTGCAGGCCCCACAGGTCGGCGAAGTAGGAGTTGAGCCGGCTGCGCAGGTTCTTCGCCTTGCCGACGTAGATCACCCGGCCGGTGCCGTCGCGGAACCGGTAGACCCCCGGTGACTCCGGGATGGTGCCGGGCGCGGGGCGGTAGGTCGAGGGGTCAGCCACGGCAGCAAGCGTAGTCCGCGCCCCCGACAGCTCCCGGGACGGCGCGTCCCGGCCCGGCCCGCCCGGCGGCCCGAAATTGCGGTGCCGCCGAAAACGCTCCCAGCTAGCATCCGCCCCTGGCGGAGGTGACGCGAGGGGGGCACGGGGAGATGGGTGCGAACCCCGCGGGACGCAGCCGAGGGGGTGCCGTCCTCGTCGCGGCGCTCACCGTCGACTCGGTCGGCAACGGGCTGTTCCTGCCCCTGTCGCTGGTGTACTTCCTGCGGCTCACCGACGTGCCCCTGGCGCTGCTGGGGGTGCTGCTCAGCGCGGCGACCGTGCTCACCCTGCCGGTGCCGCTGTGGGCGGGATCGCTGGCGGACCGGTCCGGGGCGCTGCCGGTGGTCGTCGCCTCCCAGCTGCTCCAGGCCGCCGGCTACCTGGCGTACGCCTGGGTGAAAGGACCGGTCGGCGTCTTCGTGGCGGCGGCGCTGGTCGCCGTCGGCGTGCGGTTCTTCTGGTCCGCCGTCTTCACGGCGGTCGCCGACTACGCCGACGGCAGCCCGGGCGGCTGGGCCCGGGACACCTGGTACGCGATCAGCAACGGCGCCCGTACCGCCGGGCTGGCGGTGGGGGGCCTGACCACGGGCGTGGTGGTGGCCGACGGGCGGGCCGGCACCTACCGCGCGGTGGCCTACGCGGCGGCGGCCTGCTTCGCCCTCGCCGCGGTGCTCATCGCCGCCTGCGTGCGGATCCCGCCGGCCACCGACCGCCCGGCGGGGTCCGGGCGGGGCGGGTACGCCGCGCTGGTCCGGGACCGCCCGTTCCTCGCCCTCATCGGCCTGAACACGGTCTTCGCGCTGAGCAGCATGATGCTCGGCCTGGCCCTGCCCACGATGATGCTCACGGACCTGCGGGGCCCCGCGTGGCTGACCTCCGCCGTCCTGGCCGGCAACGCGTTCCTCGTCGCCCTGCTGTCCGCGCCTGTCGGCGCCCGCCTGCCACACCACCGACGCACCCGTGCGGTCGCGCTGGCCGCCGCCCTGTGGACGGTCTGGGGGCTCGCCATGGCGACCCTCGGCCCGGGGCGCCTCGGCGTGGTGGCCGCGCTGCTGGTCGCGGCGACGCTGCTGTTCACCGTCGCGGAACTGGTGCACGCGCCGGCCTCCGCCGCGCTGGCCGCGGCCGCCGCCCCGGTCGCCGCCCGGGGCCGCTACCTGGCGGCCTTCCAGTATTCCTTCGCCATCGCCTCGATGGTCGCGCCGGCCTTCTTCGGCACCCTGTACGAGGTCGACACCGCCGCGCCCTGGCTGGCGCTGGCGCTGCTCAACGCCGTCGGCGTCGCCGGCATCCTGCTGTTGGAGCGGAGCCTGCCGCCGACCGCCCTGCGGGAGCCGCCGCCGACGGGCGCGCGGCCGGCGGTCGAGGCGAGCGCCGCCGCGGACTGAGCGGGGCCGGCGACCCCGGTCGGGCCGCCGGCCGCACCCGACCGGTCAGGCCAGCGAGATCTGGTCGCCGGTGACCTTCACGTTCTTCGGCGGGAGCGGCTTGGTGGCCGGGCCGCCCTTCACCGAGCCGTCCTCGATCGAGAACTTGCTGAAGTGGCAGGTGCAGTTGATGGTGCCGCCGTCGACGTTCGTCACCGGGCAACCCTGGTGGGTGCAGATCGAGTCGAACCCCTTGAACTCGCCCTCGCGCGGCTGCGTGATCACCACGCCCTGGGCGGGATAGACGGTACCGCCGCCGACCGGGATGTCGGCCGTACGGGCCAGCGACTGCGCGCCCTCGCGGTCGCCGCCGCCGGCGTCACCGGTGCTGGGCACCGGCGGGCCGCCGCTGGTCGGGGCCGCCCCGTCGCCGGAGTCGTCGCTGCCGCAGGCGGCCAGGACCACCGCCGCGCCGACCGCGCCCGCGCCCGTGAGGAGGGCGCGTCGCGTCCGCGTCGCCGGCCCGGTCAGCCCCTGATCGTCACTCATGCCTCGCCCTTCTCTCGGCTGCCGCCGCCTGGTCATGATCCGCGGCCACACTCGGGTACACGGATCACTCTGCCCGACGGTTCACCTGATCGGCGACCGTGGAGCCGGGCGGGCGGGCCCACGGCCCGCCCGGACGGCCCCACGGTGCGTACCGGCGGCCGGGCGGCGCGCCGTCAGCGCGCCCCGGCCGGCACCTTGCGGGCGCGGGACTTGGTGCCGTTGGCCTTGGCCGCCCGGGAGGTGGCCGCCGCCGCGCCCTTCGCCTCGCCGACGAGCCTGAGCACCTGCCGCAGGAAGTGGCCGGTGTGGCTGCCGGGCACCTCGGCGACCTCCTCCGGGGTGCCGGTGGCGAGCACCGTGCCGCCCCGGTGGCCGCCCTCGGGACCCATGTCGATCAGCCAGTCGGCCGTCTTGATCACGTCGAGGTTGTGCTCGATGGTGATCACCGTGTTGCCCTTGTCGACCAGGCCCTCCAGCACCATCAGCAGCTTGCGGATGTCCTCGAAGTGCAGGCCGGTGGTCGGCTCGTCGAGGACGTAGACCGTCCGCCCGGTCGAGCGCTTCTGCAACTCGGAGGCGAGCTTGACCCGCTGCGCCTCGCCGCCGGAGAGCGTGGGCGCGGGCTGGCCGAGCCGGACGTAGCCGAGGCCGACGTCGACCAGCGTCTTGAGGTGCCGGTGGATGGCCGGGATGGCGGAGAAGAACTCGGCCGCCTCCTCGATCGGCATCTCCAGCACGTCGGAGACGGTCTTGCCCTTGTAGTGCACCTCCAGGGTCTCCCGGTTGTAGCGGGCGCCCTTGCAGACCTCGCACGGGACGTACACGTCGGGCAGGAAGTTCATCTCGATCTTGATCGTGCCGTCGCCGGAGCACGCCTCGCAGCGGCCGCCCTTGACGTTGAACGAGAACCGGCCGGGGCCGTACCCCCGGACCTTGGCCTCGGTGGTCTCGGCGAAGAGCTTGCGGACGTGGTCCCAGACCCCGGTGTAGGTGGCCGGGTTGGACCGCGGCGTGCGGCCGATCGGCGACTGGTCGACGCCGACCACCTTGTCGACGTGCTCCAGCCCGGAGACCCGGGTGTGCCGGCCGGGGACCAGCCGGGCCCCGTTGATCTGGTTGGCCAGCACCGCGTAGAGGATGTCGTTGACCAGCGTCGACTTGCCGGAGCCACTGACCCCGGTGACGGCGATGAGCTGGCCGAGCGGGAACGAGACGGTCAGGTTGCGCAGGTTGTGCTCGCGCGCGCCGTGCACCACCAGCTCCCGCTCCGGGGTCTGCGGACGGCGTCCCTTCGGCATCGGGATCGACCGGCGGCCCGACAGGTAGGCCCCGGTCACCGACTCCGGGTTCTCCAGCAGCGCCGGCACGGAGCCGCTGTGCACGATCTTGCCGCCGTGCTCGCCCGCGCCCGGGCCGATGTCGACGATCCAGTCGGCGGTGCGGATCGTGTCCTCGTCGTGCTCGACGACGATCAGCGTGTTGCCCAGGCCGCGCAGCCGGACCAGGGTCTCGATCAGCCGGTGGTTGTCGCGCTGGTGCAGCCCGATCGACGGCTCGTCGAGGACGTAGAGCACCCCGACCAGACCGGAGCCGATCTGGGTGGCCAGCCGGATGCGCTGCGCCTCGCCGCCGGAGAGGGTGCCGGCCGGGCGGTCCAGGGACAGGTAGTCGAGACCGACGTCGAGCAGGAACTTCAGCCGGGCGTTGATCTCCTTCAGCACCCGCTCGGCGATCATCTTCTGCCGGTCGGTCAGCTCGATGCCGGCGAGCAGGTCGGCGGCCTCGCCGACGGAGAGGTTGCAGACCTCGGCGATGCTCCTGCCGGCCAGGGTGACCGCGAGCACCTCGGGCTTGAGCCGGGCGCCCCCGCAGGCCGCGCAGGGCACGTCGCGCATGTAGCCCTCGTACTTCTCGCGCGACCACTCCGACTCGGTGTCGGTGTGCCGGCGCTCGATCCACTGCACCACGCCCTCGAAGCCGGTGTAGTAGGAGCGCTCGCGGCCGAACTTGTTGCGGTAGCGCACGTGCACCTGGTCGTCGGAGCCGTGCAGGATCGTCTTCTGCGCCCGCGACGGCAGGGCCCGCCACGGCGTGTCGACGTCGAAGTGCTCGGCCGCGCCGAGGGCCTCCAGCAGGCGCAGGAAGTATTCCAGGTTGTGCCCGGTCGACCAGGGCTGGACCGCGCCCTCGCGCAGGGTGCGCTCCGGGTCGGGGACGACCAGCTCGGGGTCGACCTCCTTCTTGGTGCCGAGGCCGGTGCACTCGGGGCACGCGCCGTAGGGCGCGTTGAAGGAGAAGACCCGGGGCTCCAGGTCCTCGATCGCCAGCGGGTGGTCGTTGGGGCAGGCCAGGTGCTCGGAGTAGCGCCGCTCGCGTTCCGGATCGTCCTCGGGCAGGTCGACGAAGTCGAGCAGGACCAGGCCGTTGGACAGGCCCAGGGCGGCCTCGACCGAGTCGGTCAGCCGCTGCTTGGCGCTCGCCTTGACCGTGAGGCGGTCGATCACCACCTCGATGGTGTGCTTCTCCTGCTTCTTCAGCTTCGGCGGCTCGGTCAGCGGGTGCACCACGCCGTCGACCCGGGCCCGGGCGTAGCCCTTGGCCTGGAGTTCGGCGAAGAGGTCCACGTACTCGCCCTTGCGGCCGCGCACCACGGGCGAGAGCACCATGAACTTGGTGCCCTCGGCCATCGCGAGGACCCGGTCGACGATCTGCTGCGGGGTCTGCCGGGAGATCCGCTCGCCGCAGACCGGGCAGTGCGGCTCGCCGATGCGGGCGAAGAGCAGCCGGAGGTAGTCGTAGACCTCGGTGATGGTGCCCACCGTCGAGCGCGGGTTGCGCGAGGTGGACTTCTGGTCGATGGAGACCGCCGGGCTCAGGCCCTCGATGAAGTCGACGTCCGGCTTGTCCATCTGGCCGAGGAACTGCCGTGCGTACGACGACAGCGACTCGACGTAGCGGCGCTGTCCCTCGGCGAAGATCGTGTCGAAGGCCAGGCTCGACTTGCCCGACCCGGAAAGCCCCGTGAACACGATCAGGGCGTCCCGGGGCAGGTCGAGACTGACGTCACGCAGGTTGTGCTCGCGCGCGCCACGGATGATCAGTCGGTCGGCCACTGTCCGTGTACTCCCGGGTGAAGAAGATGAGGAGGAATTGTCCGCTCCAAGGCTGGTCTGAGCGGTTGTTTGAGTGGTTGTGGGCGCGCAGAAAGGCGCCTCGGCAACTCTAGCCCCGAGGTACGACAACTTCCCTCGCCGGCACGTTCCCCCAGCTCAGCCCGGTCCGCCGCGACCGAGGAACCGGCCCGCCGCGCCCCGAGGGAACGGTCCGCCGCGACCGAGGAAGCGGTCCGCCGTCTTCGAAGAGACGGGCGGGGCCGGTCGTCGACCGGCCCCGCCCGCGCGTACGCCCGTCAGGGGCGGGCAGCCCGCCGCCGCCCGGAGCGCCAGCCGCCGCGCCGCTCCGCGGCGAGCCGCGTCTCCCGCCGCCGGCTCTCGTACGCCACCTCCCGCTGCAACCGCCGCCAGCTCTCCCAGCGCCGCGCCGGCAGCTCGCCGGTCTCCAGCGCCTCGCGCACCGCGCAAGCGGGCTCCCCGTCGTGCCCGCAGTCGCCGTACCGGCAGCCGGTGGCCAGCTCGGCGATGTCCGCGAACGCCCGGTCCAGCCCCGCCGAGCCGTCGAGCAGGCCGACCGCGCGTACCCCCGGGGTGTCCAGCACGGCGCCGCCGCCGGGCACCGGGAGCAGCGCCCGCCAGGTGGTGGTGTGCCGGCCCTTGCCGTCGACGCGCCGGATCGCCTGCGTCGGCATCAGCGCCGCCCCGGCCAGCGCGTTGACCAGGCTCGACTTGCCCGCACCGGACGGGCCGAGCAGGCCGAGCGTGCGGCCGGGCGCCACCTCGGCGCGCAGCGGGTCCAGCCCGGTGCCGTGCTCGGCGCTGACGGCCAGCACCGGCACCCCCGGGGCGATCCCGGCGAGCTGGCGCGCGACGGCCTGCGGGTCGGCCGCCAGGTCGGCCTTGGTGAGCACGACCAGCGGCCGGGCGCCGGACTCGTGCGCCAGGGAGAGCAGCCGTTCGATCCGGCCGACGTCCGGCTCGGGGTGCACCGGCTCCACCACGGCGGCGGCGTCGAGGTTGGCGGCCAGCACCTGGCCGCTGGCGTCCTTGCCGGCGGTCCGCCGCACGAGGGCGGTACGCCTCGGCAGCACCGCCTCCACGGTGACGTTGCGGTCGGGCCAGGTGCCCAGCAGCACCCAGTCCCCCGCGCAGGGCAGGCGGGTCAGGTCGCGGGCGGCGGCGGCCAGGACCGCCCCGCCCAGGGTGGCGCGGACCGGGCCGTCCGCGCAGAGCACGGTGCAGACGCCGCGGTCCACCCGGGCCACCCGGCCCGGTCGGTGCCCGCCGCGTCGCGGTACGTGTGCCGCCCGCCCGGCATCCCAGCCGAGGGCGGTCAGATCGATGGTCATGGCATCCTCATCGGTGTCGCAGTGGTTGACGCACGCGTGCTGCTACCGGCATGGTCACCACCTCCCCCGCCGTCCGGTGCCGCGTTCCACGCCGACGGTAGGACGCGCCGCGACGCGCCGAAAGCGATTTCCCCGGCGACGCGGAATCCCCCGGCGGATAGGGTCGGTGGGTGACCATGGATCCGCTTCTGCTGACGGGCGAGGTGGACGCGGCCACGGACCGTCTGCTGCGGACCGCGGCCACCCTCGACGACACGGGCCTCGCCGCCGCCTCGCTGCTGCCCGCCTGGAGCCGGGGGCACGTCCTGGCTCATCTGGCCCGCAACGCCGACGGCTTCGTCAACCTGCTCACCGCGGCCCGCACCGGCGAGCCGATCCCGATGTACGCCTCCGCGGCGGCCCGGGACGCCGACATCGACGCCGGCGCCGCCCGCCCGCCCGCCGCCCACCTCGACGACCTGCGCCGCTCGGCCGACCGGTTCGCCGAGGCGGTCGCCGCGATGCCGGTCGAGGCGTGGGCGGCCACCGTCCAGACGCGGCGCGGCCCCTGGCCGGCGGCCATGCTGGTCTGGGGCCGGCTGCGCGAGATCGAGGTGCACCACGTGGACCTCGACGCCGGCTACCGGCCGGCCGACTGGCCCGAGGCGTTCGGCCACCGGCTGCTGCACGAGGTGGTCGGCGACCTCGCCGGCCGCGCCGACGTGCCGCCGATGGTGCTGCGCTTCGACGGCAGCCGGCACGAACTGCTCGTCGGCGACCGGAGCGCCGCTCCCACTGTCACCGGCGCCGCCCCCGAACTCGCCGCCTGGCTGATCGGCCGCAGCCCGGGCACCGTGCTGACCGTCACCCCCGACGGCCCCCTGCCGCAACCACCGGAATGGATATAGACGACCTCATGACCTACAGCGGAGACGTCACGCCCGGCGGCGCGCCGGCCGTACGCGAGCTCGACGGGCTCACCATCACGAAGGTGTCGGTGGGCCCGATGGACAACAACGCCTACCTGCTGCGCTGCCGGGCCACGGGCGAGCAGGTGCTGATCGACGCCGCCAACGAGGCGCCCCGGCTGCTCGAGCTTGTGGGCGACGCGGGGCTGGCCACGGTGGTCACCACCCACCAGCACATGGACCACTGGGTGGCGCTGGAGGAGGTGGTCGCCAAGACCGGCGCCCGCCCGCTGGTGCACGCCGACGACGCGGCCGGGCTGCCGATCGAGGCCGGGACGCTCGCCGACGGCGACAGCGTGCCGGTGGGCGAGTGCGCGCTGGAGGTGATCCACGTCAAGGGCCACACCCCCGGCTCGATCGCGCTGCTCTACCGCGACCCGGCGGGGTCGCCGCACCTGTTCACCGGCGACAGCCTCTTCCCGGGCGGGGTCGGCAACACCGACAAGGATCCGGAGCGGTTCTCCGCGCTCATCGACGACGTCGAGCACAAGCTCTTCGACCGGCTGCCCGACGAGACCTGGTTCTACCCGGGTCACGGCAAGGACAGCACGCTCGGCGCGGAACGTCCCGCGCTGCCCCAGTGGCGCGCCCGCGGCTGGTGAACCGCAGCGGGGCCGGGCGCGATCCGCGCCCGGCCCCGCTCCCCCGTCGGTCCCCCGCTCCCCGTCGACTCCCCCGGTCCCCCGTCCCCCCGGTCCGACGCGGGTCAGGCCCCCGTGACCGCCCGCAGGCGGCGCCGCGTGCCCATCGCCACCGTGCCCGCCAGCACCAGGCCGACCGACATGGTGACCAGCATCGGGCTGGACTCCCCCGGCAGCAGCCCGGCGAGCGACCGCGAGGCGGTGCCCAGCACCAAATAGAGACCGGCCCAGGCCGCCGCGCCGAGCGTCGCGCAGCCGAGGAAGCGCGGGTACGACATCCGCAGCCCGCCCGCCGCCAGCGGCAGCAGCGCGTTGAACACCGGCAGGAAGGGCGCGACCAGCACCATCCGGCCGCCGCCCCGCTGGAGGATCCCCTCCGCCGCCGCCCAGCGCGCCTCGCCGATCCAGTCGCCGAGGCGGCTGCGCCGCAGGCGTTCGCCGTACCGGCGGCCGGCGAGGAAGCTCAACGACCAGCCGGCGAGGCAGCCGGCCACCACGACGGCGAAGGTGGCGGCCCCGGTGGTCGGGCCGCCGACCCCCGTCGCGGCCAGGATCGCCACGTCGCCGGGGACCAGCACCCCGAGCAGCGGTACGGCGTCGAAGAGCATCACCACCCCGAGCACCCCCATGAGCAGGGTGGTGGGGAGCTCTCCGAGCTGGGTCAGCCAATCCGCCATGCCCGTACGCTATGCCCGCCCGGCCACCCGGGACATCGGGTCCGATCCCCCACCGCCCCCTGGTATCGGGCTCGGGGTCGACCCTGAGAGCCCGTGGGTCACCGGGGCCGCAGCACCTGCACCCGGCGCACGGTCGAGTCGACGGAGGGCTCGGTGGTCGGCACGGGGTAGCTCGCCACCGTCGCCAGCACGCCCGGCGGCAGGTGACCCCGCCCGGGATCGCCCACCAGCACGTCGGCGCCCGCGGCGGCGGCCCGTCGCAGGAAGGGCAGCACCCGTGCCGCCATCGTCGCGTCGTAGAGCACGTCCCCGGCCACCAGCAGGTCCACCCCGTCGAGGTCGGAGTCGAGCAGATCGCCGCCGGTGGTCGCGACCGTCACATTGTTGGCCCGGGCGTTGACGGTGACCGCCGCGACCGCGTAGGGGTCGATGTCGTTGGCGACCACCCGCTCGGCGCCGGCGAGCGCGGCGGCGATCGCCACCAGACCGGACCCGGCGGCGAGGTCGAGCACCCGGCGGCCGACCGCGAGGTCGGGGTGGTCGAGCAGGTGGCGCGCGAGGGCCTGTCCACCGGCCCAGACCGAGGCCCAGTACGGCGCGGGCAGGGCGTGCCCGGCCTGCGCCTCCATCCGAGCCCACCACACGATGGCGTCCTCGGCCAGGTGCAGCCGGACCTCGGGGACGAACGGGATCCGCACCAGCCGGAGCCGGTCCAGCCCGCCGCCGGGGGCGTCGATCTCCCGCTCGATCTCGGTCAGCGCGTCGGCTGTGGCACCCCTCATCGGGGCAAGCATGCCCCAGCCGACCTCGCACCGCCCGGCTTTCGCGTCGCCGCGCCGAGAGTTCGGCCAGCGGATCCGGGTTCGGGCGGTTACTCTCGGGGTGGCACCGGGCGATCATTCGGTCGACGACCGAGGTTCACCCGCTTTGGAACAGGGAGAGATGCATGGCAACCGGCACGGTTAAGTGGTTCAACTCGGAAAAGGGCTTCGGCTTCATCGAGCAGGATGGCGGAGGGCCGGACGTGTTCGTCCACTACTCGGCCATCGCGTCGAGCGGTTACCGGGAGCTGAACGAGGGCCAGAAGGTCGAGTTCGAGGTGACCCAGGGTCAGAAGGGTCCGCAGGCGGACAACGTCCGTCCGCTGTAGATCCCGTGCCGGTGGCGGCGGCCAACTGACGGCCGCCGCCGCAGCGCGTTTTCAGGGCCGCTTCGGCGCGGCGGGCAGGTCCCGTCGCCGCCGTAGCGGCCCGATCAGCAGAATCGCTGGGGTGAGCGCGAGCCAGCCCGTCATCACCGCGATCGCGGCGCCGGCCCCGTGTGCCGCGCCGACCGCCCCGGCCAGCACCGCGGCCAGTGGGATCGTGCCGTAGTTGAGCATCTGCATGCTCACCGTGACGCGGCCCAGCAGGTGGTGCGGCGTGTAGGTCTGCCGGAAGCTGCCCTTGAGCACGTTGCCCACGGCCACCCCGAGGCTGACCAGCATTCCGCCGATCGCCGGCAGGGCGAGTCGGCCGCCGGGCCCGGCGAGCGGGATCAGCAACGCCGGCGGCCCGGTGAACGCCGCCGCCAGGAGCATGGCCCGGGCGGTGCCGAGCCGACGGCCGAGCAGGGTCGCCGACAGCGCGCCGACGATGCCGCCGAGACTCATCGCCGCGACCAGCAGGCCCACCGGGGCCGGTGCGAGTCGCGCCTCCCGGACCAGGAAGACCACCAGGACCGCCTGGTAGCCGACCAGGCCGACGTTGCTGGCCGCCCCGAAGGCGGTGAGCACCCGCAGGTACGGGTCCCGGGCGACGAACCGGATCCCCTCGCCGATCTCCCGCCGCAGCGACCGCGAGGGCCCGGCGCGCCCGGGACGCCGCTCGACGGTGCGGATGCGCAGCAGGCAGGCGGCGGAGAAGAGGAAGCTCAGCGCGTCGAGTACCAGCGCGGTGACGGCGCCGGCGGCCTGTGCGACCACGCCGGCGAGACCGGGGCCGAGCACGTAGCTCGCGGTCTGGGTGGCCTGGAGCTTGGCGTTGCCCTCCGGCACCTGCTCGGGACGCAGCAGCACGGGCAGGTAGACCTGGTCGGCCGTCTCGAAGAAGACCCGGGCCAGGCCGGCGCCCAACGCCACCACCAGCAACTGCGTCAGGGTCAGCACGCCGAGCACGGCGGCGACGGGGACGCTGAGGAACAGCAGCGCCGAGACCAGGTCACAGACGATCATCACCGGCCGGCGCGGCAACCGGTCCACCCAGGCGCCGGCCGGCAGGCCGACGAGCAGCCACGGCAGCCAGGCGGCGGCGGTGAGCACCGCGACGCCGAAGGTGCTGGCGTCGAGCACGGTCACGGCGACCAGGGGCAGCGCCACAGCGGTGACGTTGCTGCCGACGGCGCTGGCGGTCTGCCCGGCCCAGAGCAGCCGGAAGTCCCGGTGCCGCAGCAGCCCTCCCCGGGGCGCCGCCGGCCGGCCGGCGGGCCGTACCGCCGGGTCGGCGCCCCGACGGCGGGCGCCCGCCGGCGGGGCGGCCGTGCCGCCGGCGGTACGGCTCGGCGGGGTGGCGCCGGCGGGCGGCGTCACGGCGTGGCCGGGATCCCGTAGGCGAACAGGAAGACCGGCTCGCGTTTCTGCCCGTCGTCGGGCACGTCCCGGTCGCCCCAGCGGGTGAGCACCTCGTTCAGCTCGCCGGCCAGTTGGGCGAGTTCGGCGTCGGTCAGGTGCAGCCAGCGGTCCGTGGAGAACGGCCCCTCGGGCCAGGCGGCCTGGCTGGCCTCGTCGGTGGCGTGCCACGCGCGGGCGAGGGCGACGTGCCGGTCCAGGTTGAGCGAGGTGGCGGCGTCGGCGACGGCCCGGGCGGCGGGGTCGGCGTCGAAGTCCGACTGGGACCAGCGGACGCCCCGGGTGACCAGGCGCCACCAGCGTTCCCGCCGGTCGCGGGCCAACTCGGGTGCCTCCTCGACCAGCTCGGCACCGGCCAGCACCTTGAGGTGGTGGCTGACGTTCGCCGGCGCCTGACCGGTCCGCTCGGCGAGCAGGCCGACGGTGGACGGGCCGTGCACCTTGAGCACGTCCATCAACCGGCGGCGCAGCGGGTGGGACAGCGCGGCGAGCACCCGCGAGTCGGTCACGTGGCGTACGTCGGGGTTCGTCATGCCGCCAGCCTGACATCGGCAACGGCAGTTGCGCAACATCTATTGCGCAACCATCATTGCCTAATCCCGATCGCGGCCGGGCGGCGGCCCGGGATGGGCATGCCCCGCCGGGTGGACCTCGACGAACTCGCGGTGGGGGGCCGCGCGCTGCTGGCGTCGGTCCGCCG
Source organism: Micromonospora sp. LOL_025 (assembly GCF_048060285.1). Taxonomy (NCBI): domain Bacteria; kingdom Bacillati; phylum Actinomycetota; class Actinomycetes; order Micromonosporales; family Micromonosporaceae; genus Micromonospora; species Micromonospora sp. LOL_025. The sequence goes on from NZ_JBHMIR010000001.1 coordinate 80,742, forward strand.
GGCGCGGGCGCGCGCACCGGCCCGGCGGACGCGGCGCGGTCAGGCCGCCAGGCGGCGGGCCAGCTCGTCGGTGACCTGCTGGGCGATGGTGGGCGGGATCGCCTCCGCGATCTGTTCCGGCGAGAGACCGGCGAGCACACCGCTGATGATCGCCTGCTCGTCGCTGAAGTCACCCTCGGAGAGGGCCTTGACCTGGGCGACCAGCGCCGGGTAGCCGCGCGCCATTGCCAGCATGAGCATCAGCGGCGACTGTTCCATCGGCGGGCTCACCAGGCCCGTCGTTCCGACGGGCGAGATCAGCCAGTTGCGCAGGTTCGACAGGTCGGCGAGGACCTGACCGACGGTACGGGTGGCGACGTCGGTCTTGTACGCGAGTTGGTCGGTCTGCTCCATGGTGGGCTCCTCTTCGGGTGGGGCGATAAGCCCGATGGCGGTCAGGTAGCGGCGGAACAGCGGCGTCTGGTCACGGTTGGCCTTGGTCGAGTCGCGAAAGAAACTGAAGTGGGTGTGCCACAGGTGGGAGTTGTCCCCGCTCGTTCGTTTGCGCAGGCGGTCCCACCGTCGGACGACCTTGCCGTCCGGGGAGTAGATGATCTCCCGGATGTCGCGGCTGTCCGCGCTGTCCGCGGCGCACTGCTGGACACACCAGGTCGAGAAGCTCCGCAGATCGTGGGTCCGCCCGCCGACGCCGACCCGGAAGGAACCGACGTCGAGCGCGGACGCGTCGAGAGTGAGGCCGGACGAGTCCCGGGAGGACTCGACGACGGAGTAGTCCCGCGTCACGACCCGGTCGGAGCCGCAGTGGTAGCCGCCCCGGTGGGCGGGATCGCCGACGATGCCGACCTCGGCGGGTTCGAGGTCCTGGTCGCGGACGGTGTCGGGGTCGAGGTTGAGGTGCTCCAGCAGCAGGCGGCGGACGGCCAACAGGTTTTGCGGTGCCCGCGTCATGGGATTCCCCCTTGCGGATGGTCGGGGCCGGGCACGACAGTGACACCGCGTAGGCGGTGTGAGAGCCCCACAGTCAGGCCCGACCAAGTGGTGCACAGCGTCGGGCAGTGGCCCAACCATAGCCCCATCGATTGATGAATGCCCAGCTCAGAGCAGGTTTTTTCAGCTGGGGGAAACCTGTGGCGCCGGCGGCATGATCGGCAGGACCACAGCGGACGGACACTGTGGATCGTGCAGGATCTCCCGCCATCCGGCACGCAGGGTCACTGCCGTGCCCAGGGGCTCACCGGTGCCGGGGTTGCGCGCGTAGCGGGGATGGGCACCGCCGGAGACCTGTACCCGCAGCCGGTGCCCCGGCGCGAACCGGTGCGCCGTGGGCCAGAGCTCCACCGGCACGCGTACCACGCCGGCCGCGTCGGCGGGGAACCGGTCGGGCGTTACCCGGACCAGGCCGTCGCAGACGTTCCAGGACCGGCCGCGCCGGTCCACGTCGCACAGCCGCACGAAGACGTCCAGGTGGGACAGCTCGCTGCGCAGGTGGATCTCGGCGCGTACCGGACCGGCCACCTCCACCGGCGCGTCGAGCGGGGCGCTGGTGAAGGTGAGCACGTCGGGCCGGGCCTCGACCGGGCGGTTGTTTACCGGGCCGGCCCGCTGGGCGACCAGCAGCGGCCCGCCGAGCGAGGGCGTCGGGTCGGCCGGGTCGTAGTGGAAGCCGTCCGGCGCCGACGGGACCGGCGCGTCGGTGCTCAGCCCGCCCGCCGGGTGCAGGTGCCACGGGGTCGGCACCGCCGGGGGCGGCCAGTCGGGCAGGTCCCGCCAGCCGCCACCGGCACCGCCGACGTGCACCCGCACGGGGGCCGCACCGACCGACGCCTGCGGGCGCCGCCCGGCGAGGTGGGCGTCGAGGTGGTCCAGCCCGTCGCGCAGCGCGGCGAGGAGGAGCCCGGGGCTGCCGTGGGTCCACGGTCCGACGGTCAGCCGGGGACGGGCGCCGGTCGCGCGCAGCGCCGCGAAGTCGCGCAGTTGGGCCGGCAGGAAGATGTCGTGCCAGCCGCTCACCATCGCCACCGGCGCGTGGACCTCGGCGATCCGGTCGCCGAAGACGCGCGTACGCCAGTAGTCGGCGTCCGGGGTGTGGTGGCGCAGCCACTCCTGGAAGAACGGCACGGTCACGCCGGTGGCCACCCGGTCCGCCTCGACCAGCGGCAGGTGGGCCAGCGCCGCGACCAGCCGGGGCTGGCCGCGCTTGAGTTCCCACTGCCGGGCCAGCCACGGCACGGTCTGCGCCTGCAGCAGCTCGGCCCAGGTGAGCACGGTGTCCAGGGCGAAGGACTCCCCGGCGTACGTCGAGTCGCGGGTGCCCGAGGCGGTCACCACCGCGACCATCGCCCGCAACTCATCCCCGGCGTCGGCGGCCAGGGCCCACTGCACGAAGCCCTGGTAGCTGGCGCCGAACATGCCGAACGCGCCGGACCACCAGGGCTGGCGGCGCAGCCAGTCGAGGGTGTCGAGGCCGTCCTCGCGCTCGTGCACCAGCGGGGCGAAGGTGCCGCCGGAGCCGAACGTGCCGCGGCAGGACTGGATCACCACGTGGAAGCCGCGTTCGGCGACGAGCCGGCCGAGCAGCCGCACGGGTCCGCCCCGCCCGTACGGGGTGCGGATCAGCACCGTCGGCGCGCCGGGCAGGGCCGGGGCGTAGTGGTCGGTGCGCAGCGACACGCCGTCGCGGGCCCGCACCCCGATGCTGCGGGTGAGGGTGACCCGGCGGGTGCGCGCGGGCGGCAACCGCAGCGCGGCGGTGGCGAGGCGGGCTGCCAGCCGGTCGAGCACGACGTCAGCCGTTCGCGCGCCGGGCCGGCTCGTCGCGGGCGGCGCGCACCGCGTCGCGGTGCTCCCCCATCGAGGCGGTCATCGCGGTCATGAACCGGTGCACCACCTCCAGCTCGTCGTCGCTGAAGCCGGCCATCACGTCGTCGGTGCGCCGGCCCAGGGGCCGGAAGAACTCCATGGCCAGCGCGGCGCCCCGCTCGGCGTAGTGCAGGAAGACCTTGCGCCGGTCGGCGGTGTCGCGGTCGCGGCGGATGTGCCCGGCGCGTTCGAGCCGGTCGATCAGGGCGGTGACCGAGCCGGACGACAGGTTGAGCTGCTCGCCGAGGCGGCCGGGGGTGATCGGCCGGCCGACCAGTTCGGCGTCCATCACCGCGATCAGCGCCTGCAGGTCGGTGGCGTTGAGCCCGTGCAGGCCGGCGAAGGCGTGCCCGATGTGCTGCGCGTCGACCGAGTAGCGCCGCAGCTCGGTCCCGATCTCGGCGACCAGCCGCTCGCGGCGCGTGTCGCGCCGCCGGTACATGCCGTGACCTGCCACGTCGGTCGCCGCCTCCCGCCCTTCCGTTCCGGTTGCAGCATAACTCAGCAGTCGATAATCTCGTTTATCGAGATACTCGACCGTCGGTCCTTTGCGTCGTTCGCGAGGTCTGACCCGTCAGGGAAATCCGCCGAGAGACCGTGAAGGGCATCCGATGTCAGTGTTCACCCGCGTGGCGCGCGGACGGCTCGCCGCGTGGCTCACCGTGGTCGCCGCGATCGTCTTCGGGGCGGCCGTCTTCGCGCTGCCCAAGCCCGACAACCCCGCGCCCGTCTCCTCCACCGGCCTGTCGGTGGAGTGGCAGTCGACCCAGGTGGAGCGCCTCCAGGACCAGCTGCCCTCCCGCGACGTCCAGCCGGCGATCGTCGTCGTCAGCCGCGCCGACCGGGCGGCCCTCACCGAGGCCGACCGCGCGGCCCTGACCGGCCAGTCCGGTGACCTCGGCCGGTTCGCCGTCGGCGGTCGCGTCAGCCCGCCGCAGGTCTCCCCCGACGGCACCGTCGCGCTCGTCGTCGTGCCGCTGTCCACCGCCGGCGGGCAGGAGGAGACCGCAGGCCGGATCGACCAGCTCCGCGCGTCCCTGGACGACGTGCCGGCCGGGTTGAACGTGGAGGTCACCGGCGGGCCCGCGTTCGCCACCGACCTGACGAAGGTCTTCGACGGCGCCGACACCACGCTGCTCGCCGTCACCGCCGGCGTCGTGGCGCTGCTGCTGCTCGTCACCTACCGCAGCCCGTTCCTGTGGATAGTGCCGCTCGTCGTCGTCGCGGCGACGGAACAGCTCACGCTGCGCGCCCTCGACACGGTCGTCCCGGCCTTCGGCATCAACCTGCCCGGCGGCGCCGTCACCGGCATCGCCAGCGTCCTCGTCTTCGGCGCCGCCACCAACTACGCGCTGCTGCTCATCGCCCGCTACCGCGAGGAACTGCGCCGCGAGGAGGACCGCTTCGTGGCGATGCGCGCCGCGCAGCGGCGGGTCGCCGAGCCCATCCTCGCCAGCGGCTCCACCGTCGTCCTCGGCGTGCTCACCCTGCTGCTGTCGGAGCAGGAACTCAACCGCGCCCTCGCCGTGGCCTGCGCCACGGGCGTCGTCCTCGCCATGCTCTCGGCGCTGTTCGTCCTCCCGGCCGTCCTGGTGATCTTCGGGCGCGGCCTGTTCTGGCCGTTCGTGCCCCGGGTCGGCGGAGAGATCCGCGAGGGCCGGCTCTGGGGCCGGCTCGGCGCCGCGGTCGAGCGCCGTCCCGCGCCGGTCGCGTTGCTCGCGACCCTGCTGCTGGCCGGGCTCGCCCTCGGCGGGCTCGGCATCCGCACCGGCCTGTCGGAGACCGAGCAGTTCCGGGTCAAGCCGGAGGCGGTCGCCGGGGCGGAGACCCTCGCGCGGTCCTTCCCCGCCGGCACGACCCAGCCGGTCGCCGTCCTCACCACCCCCTCGGCGGTGCCGGCCGTCACGGACACCGCCGCCGGGATCCCCGGCGTCGCCTCCGCGCGTCCCGGCGAGGCGGGCGCCCAGGTCGCCCAGGTCGACGTCGTGCTGGAGGCCGAGCCCGGCACCGAGGCCGCGAACCGGGCCGTCGAGGCGCTGCGGGACGCGGTCGCGGCGGTCCCCGGCTCCGCCCCGCCCGCCGTCGAGGGCGCACCCGCGTTCGACGGCGCGGTGGTCGGCGGCGCCGTCGCCGCCACCTACGACGAGAACGAGGCCAACGGCAGGGACCTGCGGCTGATCCTGCCGATCATCCTACTGCTCGTCGGCGCGGTGCTGGTGCTGCTGCTGCGCGGCCTGGTCGCCCCGCTGCTGCTGGTGCTCACCGTGATCGCGTCGTTCTTCGCCAGCATCGGCGCGTCGTGGCTGCTCTTCGACCACGTGCTGGACATGCCGGCGCTCGACAGCGGCGTCCTGCTGCTGGCCTTCGTGTTCCTGGTGGCGCTCGGTGTGGACTACAACATCTTCCTCGTCACCCGGGCCCGCGAGGACGCGCGGCGCAGCGGCACCCGCGCCGGCATGCTCTCGGCCCTGCGGGTCACCGGCGGCGTCATCACCAGCGCCGGCGTCCTGCTCGCCGCGGTCTTCGCGGTCCTCGGCGTCCTGCCGCTGATCCTGCTGACCCAGATCGGGATCATCGTCTGCATCGGCGTCCTGCTGGACACCCTGCTCGTGCGGACGGTCCTGGTGCCGGCGCTGGCGTTCACGCTCGGCGACCGCTTCTGGTGGCCGGGACGGGTCAGGCGCGAGCCCGCCGGGGAAGAAGACGAAGCCGGACGCGAACCGGTCACCTCCCGGGACTGATCGGCCCTCGGAGGCGACGGGGGCCGTGGCGGCGACGCCACGGTCCCCGTCTGCCGTCACTCGAACGTCCACCGCGCCCATGAGCTGCCGAAACTCCAGGTCAGGCAGGCTCCGGCTGGAGTACTAGAAGTAGGTGTCCTCGTCGGCCTTGCGGTAGTTGTGGATCTCGTCAAGTCGGCCGGCTGCGGCGAGGGTCACCCACGCCGGGTTGCCGAGCAGGATGCGTCCGAGAGCGACGAGGTCGAATTCGCCGGCGTCGAGCCGGTGGAGCAGGTCGCGTAGAGCGCGGGAGCCGAGGAAGTCACGGGTCAGGCCGATCGAGCCGACGGTGATGGAGGGCAGGCCGGTGAGGTGCTTGGCCCAGCCGGCCAGATTGCGCGGCGAGCCGGGGAACGCCGGGTCGGCGAAGTTGCGCTGGGAAGCGTGCAGCACGTCGGCGCCGGCCGCGGCGAAGGCGTTGAGGATCACCGCCAGCTCGGCGGGTGACTCTGCGATCCGGGCGGCGTAGTCCCGCTCCTTGAAGTGGGAGAACCGCACGATGACCGGCATCTCGGCGGGGACCACCGTGCGGACCGCCCGGATCACCTCCGCCGGGAACGCGGAACGCCCGGCGGGCGACCCGCCGAAACGGTCGGTGCGGCGATTGGTGTACGGCCAGAGGAACTCGTCGAGCAGGTAGCCGTGCGCGGCGTGAATCTCCACGGCGTCGAAACCGGCCCGTACCGCCACACCGGCGGCGTCGGCATACGCGGCGAGCAGCACGTCGACGTCGGCGAGGGTCATAGCGTGGCTGTCGCCGGGCACGCCCGACGGGGTCCACGCCGCGATCCCGTCCACCGGTTCGCGTGCGCTGCCGAGATGCCACAGCTGCGCGGCGATCCGGCCGCCGACGGCGTGCACCTCGTCGGTCACCCGCCGCCAGCCTTCCTCCGCCGCTCCGGCGGTCATCCGCGGCACGCTCGTCTCGTGCCCGGCGCTGGAATGCCCGACGAGCGCCCCCTCGCTGATGACCAGACCGATGCCGTTGTCGGCCCGGCGCCGGTAGTAGGCAGCGACCTCGGGTGTCGGCACACCGTCGGGCGATCGGAACCGGGTCATCGGCGCCATTACGAAGCGGCTGTTCAGCGGCAGGCCGGCAAGCGTCGTCGGTTCGAGCAGGGAACCCAGTGGGCTCGTCGTCGTGGTCATGCCGGTACGCTAAAACCTGACATTGACGTCAAGGGCAAGTCCTGTGACGAGGGAGACAACGATGCGCATCGGCGACCTGGCCACGGCGACCGGCGCGAGCGCCCGATCGCTGCGCTACTACGAGGAACAGAGGCTACTCGCCAGTGAGCGCAGCGCCGGCGGGCAACGGCACTATCCCGAGTCGGCGGTCGAGCGCGTCACGCTCATCCAGTCCCTGCTCGCCGCCGGCCTGTCCAGCAGCACCATCCGCGACGTGTTGCCGTGCATCACCGAGGAGGCGGTCCGCACGCCCTGGCTGGCCGAACGGTTGCGCTCGGAGCTCAGCCGGGTCGAGGACCAGATCAGCTCTCTGCACCGGACCCGCACCATCCTGGCCGGCCTGGTCGAACACTACGCCGTTTGACCCCACCGACGCCCCCGACGGCCGGGGGACGAACGCCAGCCAGCGCTGATCAATCACGCATCCTGCACCAGAGCCCGTTCAGACGTTTCGCCACTGGCATCCGGGCCGACACCGGCCACGTTCTCGGGATCGACGAGCTTCACATCGAGCACGATGCTGTCCTGCCTCAGGCGTCCGCGCGCAGCGCCACCGGCGCCGGTTCCGCCGCGTCGTCGCCCACCGCCCTGTCGCGGGTGGCCCAGGCGACCACGAACAACGCCGTCCAGGCCACCCCCAGCAGCACCGCCGTGGCGCTGCCGCTGGCGGTGCTCAGCCCCAGGTATAGGCGGGCGCCGACGATGCCGACCACCCCGGCCGCCGCGGCCGTCCAGGCGGCCACCGCCACCGGCCAGCGCGCCCGTCGGGACAGCAGCCAGGCCAGGGTGCAGAGGCTGGCCGCCACCACGGCGTTCTGCGTCGGGAACAGGGCGGCGTTCCGGCCGTCCGGCCCGCCCGCCGTCGGCCCGGCCAGGTCGACCACCACGGCCAGCACCACCAGCGGCACGAACGCCCCGACCGTGCCGACCACGCTGAGCAGGTCCGCCCGCCAGGGCCGGTGCCGCCAGGCCAGCACCGCCGCGACGACGGCCACCAGCACGATCAGGGTCGAGCCGCGCAGCGCCGAGACCACCGCGAGCGTGACGTCGACCGCCCCGGGCGTACGCCGGTCGGCGAACCAGTCGGCGATCGCGCCGTCGAGCACCGCCAGGCCGCTGTGCCGGACCACCGCCCCGAGCACCCAGGCGATGGCGAGCCCGGCCAGAAAGAGCAGCAGCAGGCCCGCGACCAGGTTGATCAGCAGCGTCCAGGCCGGCCCGACGTGCATGGCGAGCAGGAAGAACAGCACCCCGTACCGGCCGCTGAGCCAGCGCACCGGCCGCAGCCCCGCCGCCCGCGACGCCAGCGCCCGCGCCGGATCCGGGTTGCGGCCCAGCCACCGCCCCGCCAGCACCACCGCCACCAGCGCGGCCACCAGCACCAGTACCGCGCCGGTGGCCCGCCCGAGCAGCCGGGAGACCGTCTCGTACGACTCGCCGGCCAGGTTGCCCACGAGCACCGAGCCGCCCACCCAGGTCACCACCCCGGCCAGGTTCCACGGCGCGAACCGCCGGTACGGCATCCCGGCCGCCCCGGCCAGCCGGGGCACCAGGGTGCGGGCGAAGGCCACCCAGCGGGCGGTGAGCACCCCACGCCCGCCCAGCCGGCCGAGCATCGCGTCCGCCCGGCTCCACCGCTCGTGACCCACCCGCGCGCCCAGCCGGCCGGCACGCAACCGGGGCCCGTGCCGCCGGCCCGCCCGGTACGCCAGTGTGTCGCCGATCACTGCTGCAAGGATCATCACCAGCAGCGCCGGTACGAGCCGCAGCGTCCCCGCGTACGCTAGGAAGCCGACCAGCAACAGGGTCGCCTCGCCCGGCACCAGCAGACCGAAGATCACGGCGGTCTCCCCCGCGACGACAATCGCGGCGATCACATAGATCAGCAGGGGCGGCAGGCCCTGCAGCAGGGTCAGCAGGTCGTGCATCGGGCCCCCATTCCCACGGGGGTCAGCATGCCAGGCGCTGAAACGGTCGGAACATCAGTTTCGGCAGAGATCCGGGTCATTCGCGGGTAGACCCCGACGCGTGCCCCGGCAACCGCAGACAGGAGTATGGAGGGTATGCAGCTTCGCACCGACCTCCGCAACGTCGCCATCATCGCCCACGTCGACCACGGTAAGACGACCCTGGTCGACGCCATGTTGCGGCAGGCCGGCGCCTACGGCGCCCGCGGCGAGGTAACCGAACGGGTCATGGACTCGATGGACCTCGAACGGGAAAAGGGCATCACCATCCTGGCCAAGAACACCGGCGTGCGTTACCTGCCGGCCGACGGCTCCGACCCGGTGACCATCAACATCATCGACACCCCCGGCCACGCCGACTTCGGCGGCGAGGTCGAGCGCGGCCTGACCATGGTCGACGGGGTGGTGCTGCTGGTGGACGCCAGCGAGGGCCCCCTGCCGCAGACCCGGTTCGTGCTCCGCAAGGCGCTCAAGGCGCGCATGCCGATCATCCTGGTGATCAACAAGGTCGACCGCCCCGACGCCCGGATCAAGGAGGTCGTGGACGACACCTACGAGCTCTTCCTCGACCTGGACGCCGACGAGGAGCAGATCGACTTCCCGATCGTCTACGCCTGCGCCCGCGACGGCATCGCCTCGCTGACCCAGCCCGCCGACGGCGCGGTCCCCGACGACAGCACCAGCCTGGAGCCGTTGTTCCGCACCCTGCTGGACACCATCCCGCCGCCCGCGTACGACCCGGAGGCGCCACTGCAGGCGCACGTCACCAACCTCGACGCCTCCCCGTTCCTCGGCCGGCTGGCGCTGTGCCGGGTGCGGCAGGGCACCATCAGCAAGGGTCAGACGGTGGCCTGGTGCCGCACCGACGGCAGCACCCAGCGGGTCCGCATCTCCGAGCTGCTGATGACCGAGGGCCTGGAGCGCAAGCCGGCCGACTCGGCGGGCCCCGGCGACATCATCGCCGTCGCCGGCATCCCCGAGATCATGATCGGTGAGACCCTGGCCGACGCGGAGGACCCGCGCCCGCTGCCGCTGATCACCGTCGACGAGCCGGCTATCTCGATGACCATCGGCACCAACACCTCGCCGCTGGTCGGCCGGGTCAAGGGCGCCAAGGTCACCGCACGGATGGTCAAGGACCGGCTCGACAAGGAGCTGGTCGGCAACGTGTCGCTGCGGGTGCTGCCCACCGAGCGCCCCGACGCGTGGGAGGTGCAGGGCCGTGGCGAGCTGGCGCTGGCCATCCTGGTCGAGCAGATGCGCCGTGAGTCCTTCGAGCTGACCGTCGGCAAGCCGCAGGTCGTCACCAAGGAGATCGACGGCAAGACCTGCGAGCCCGTCGAGCGGCTGACCATCGACGCCCCCGAGGAGTACCTGGGCGCGATCACCCAGCTGCTGGCGACCCGCAAGGGCCGGATGGAGCAGCTGGTCAACCACGGCACCGGCTGGATCCGGATGGAGTGGCTGGTCCCGGCCCGGGGCCTGATCGGCTTCCGCACCGAGTTCCTCACCGACACCCGGGGCACCGGCATCCTGCACCACGTCTTCGAGTCGTACGAGCCGTGGTTCGGCGAGCTGCGCACCCGCAACAACGGCTCCCTGGTCGCCGACCGGGCCGGCGCCGTGACGTCGTTCGCGATGATCAACCTTCAGGAGCGCGGCCAGCTCTTCGTCGAGCCGACCACCGAGGTGTACGAGGGCATGATCGTCGGGGAGAACTCCCGCTCCGACGACATGGACGTCAACATCACCAAGGAGAAGAAGCTCACCAACATGCGCGCGTCGACCTCCGACGAGACCGAGAAGCTGATCCCGCCGCGCAAGCTGTCGCTGGAGCAGGCCCTCGAGTTCTGCCGCGAGGACGAGTGCGTCGAGGTCACCCCGGCCGCGATCCGGATCCGCAAGGTGGTGCTCGACCAGACCACCCGGGGCCGGGCCGCCGCCCGCCGCAAGCACGCCGGCTGACGTACGACCGCAGCCGCCCCCGGAGCCCGGACCGCCCCGCGCGGTCCGGGCTCCGCCCGTTCCGGCCCCGCGGCAGCGGTCAGGCGGGACGGGTGGCGAGGAAGGCGAACAGGTCGGGCACCGGACCGGGACCGGCCTCGGCCGTGCGGACCAGGGTCAGGCCGGCGTCGGTGACCGCGTTGAGCAGGTCGGCCAGCGGCACGTGCCACGCGCCGACGCGCACCCGCACCCCGTGCGGCGCCCACGCGCGGAAGCTGCGCTCCCGCCCGGCGTAGCCGCCGTCGATCACGATCCGCTGCGGGTCGGAGCGGTCGGCGAACGCCCCGATGAAGCACGGGTGCACCCCCACGTGGACGAACCGCCCGCCCGGCGCGAGCACCCGCGCGGCCTCGGCGACCACCGCCGCGTAGTCGGGCACGTCGGTGTGGGCCAGCACGCACGCCACCGCCGGCACCGAGGCGTCGGCCACCGGCAGCGCCGCCGCGTCGGCGCGGGCCACCGGCAGGCGCGGCCGGGCGTGCCGCAGCTGCCCGGCGGACAGGTCGACCCCGACCGGGTCCCAGCCCAGCCGGCGCAGCTCCGCCGCTTGGAGGCCGGTGCCGCAGCACAGGTCGAGGCAGCGGCCGGGGCCGGGGCCGAGCAGGTCGCCGAGCCGGGCGCGGACCCGGGTCATGTAGTCGCTGGACGTGTCGGTGGCGAACGCCTCGTACCAGTCGGCGTGCGCGTCGTAGGCGGCAACCGTCATCCCCGCACGCTACGACCGATCGCCCCGGCCCGCCGCCCCGTCGGCGATCCGTTACGGTCAGCCGCATGACCTGGGACGAGCTCGACGCCCATCTGGACGGGGTGCCCGGCACCGTGTCGGCGTACGTGGGGCGGGTCGGCGCCACCCCCACCTGGACGCGGCACCCCGACGCGACCCACTACGCGGCCAGCACCATGAAGGCGGCGGTGCTCGTCGCGCTGCACCGCGCCGCCGAGGCCGGCACGCTCGACCTGGACGCGCCGGTGCCGGTGCGCAACGAGTTCGACTCGGCGCTGCCCGGCGCGCCCCGGTTCTCCTGCGCCCGGCACTACGACAACGACGAGGCCGTCTGGGAGCGGCTCGGCGACGGCGCGCCGCTGCGCTGGCTCGCCCACCGGATGATCGTCCGCTCCAGCAACCTCGCCACCAACCTGGTCATCGGCCACGTCGGGCTGCCGGCGGTGGCACGGGTGTGGGACCTCGCCGGGGCCCGGCACAGCGTCACCGGCCGGGGCATCGAGGACTTCGCGGCCCGCGAGGCGGGCGTCACCAACCTCGTCACCGCCGCCGACCTGGCCGCGTTGCTCGGCGCGCTGGCCGCCGGCGTGGGCACCCCCGGCCCGCTGGCCTCGCCGGCCGGCTGCGCCGCCATGCTCGACGTGCTGTTCGCCCAGGAACACCGCGAGGACCTGGCCGCCGGGCTGCCCGAGGGCACCCGCATCGCGCACAAGAACGGCTGGGTGCGCGGCGTGCGCCACGGCGCCGGGGTGGTCTTCCCCGACGACGCGCCGCCGTACGCCGTCGTCGTCTGCACCACCACCGACCTCGCTGACGGCGGCCCCGGCGGCGAGGAGGACGACGACGCCTGCCGGCTGATCGCGCGGGTGTCCGCCGCCGCCTGGAACGCCCGCCGCGACCTGCGACCCTGAGGCCTCACTCCAGCAGCTGCCCCCGCAGCGCCGCCACCACGTCGTCGGTCACCCCGAGCCCGTCGCGCAGGTACGCCCCGAACGACCCGTGCACCCGGCGCACCTCCGCGTACGCGGCGTCCAGGTACTCCTCGCGCACCTCCAGCACCGGGCGCACCGCCTCGACGTCCAGCCCCGGCATCCGCCGCCGCATCGCCTCCAGCAGGACCTCCCGCAGGCTCTCGGTCAGCCGGTTGTTCGCCAGGTAGTCCGCCCGGATCGCCGCCTCGTCCACGCCGAGCGCGCTGAGCAGCAACACCGTCAACCAGCCCGTACGGTCCTTCCCCGCCGAGCAGTGGTAGACCAGCGGCAGGTTCTCCGCCCGGGCCGCCAGCCGCACCGCCGTGCCGAAGTTCGCCCGCGCCGACTCGCCGCTGACGAACCAGCGGTAGATGGCCGCCATCGCCGCCGGGGTGCCCTGCTCCGCCAGGGCCTCGTACGCGCCCAGGTCGTGCCCGAGCAGCACCGCCGAGACGTACGTGAAGACGGGGTGCTCGGCGTCGTGCACCGGCAGGTGCACCACCCGCGGCTCCCCGGTGAGCCGGTCCGGCGGGGCGACCGCCGTCTCCGAGTGGTCCCGCAGGTCGACCACGCAGGCCGGGCCGAGCTTGGCCAGCACCGGCAGGTCCTCGTCGGTCAGCCGACCCAGCGCCGGGGTGCGGATCAGCACCCCGGGACGCACCCTCCGGCCGTCGGCGCCGACGAGGCCGCCGAGGTCCCGCGCGTTCGGCGCGCCCACCAACTCCCAGTCCTGCTCACTTCGTTCGCTCATGCCGGCCTCCCCTTCGCCTGCTCGTGCCCGTATAGGGTGCCGCACATGACGATCGCCGCGGTACGCACCCACCGGCTCTCCGCCCCCCTGCACACGCCGTTCGTCACCGCGCTGCGCCGCACCACCACCGTGGAGACCCTGATGGTGGAGGTGGTCGATGCCGACGGCCGGTCCGGCTTCGGCGAGGCACCGCAGGTGTGGCAGGTGACCGGGGCGTCGGTCGCCGGTTCCGAGGCGTGCGTCCGCGAGCTGCTCGGCCCGGCGCTCACCGGCCGCGACGCCGACGACCTGGTGGCCCGCTGCACCGAGGTGCAACGGGCGGTCGTCGGCAACGAGGCGGCCAAGGCGGCCGTCGACGTCGCGTTGCACGACCTGGCCGCGCGGCGGCTCGGCGTACCGCTGGTGCGGCTGCTCGGGGGCACCGCCCTGCGGGTGCCCACGGACGTCACGCTCGCCGCGGGCGATGCGGTGGACCTGGCGGCGGCGGCCCGGCAGCGGCGGGCGGAGGGCTTCGGCGTGCTCAAGCTGAAGGTGGGCACCGACGCCGCCGGCGACCTGGAGCGGGTCCGCGCGGTGCGTTCCGCCGTCGGCGACGGGGTCCGCATCCGGCTGGACGCCAACCAGGGCTGGACCCCGCGCGAGGCGGTCCGGGTGATCCGTGGCATCGAGGACGCCGGGCTCGACGTGGAACTGGTCGAGCAGCCGGTCGCCCGCTGGGACCTGGACGGGCTGGCCTGGGTCAGCGACCGGGTGGACGTGCCGATCCTCGCCGACGAGGCGGTCTTCGGCGTGCGCGACCTGGTCGAGGTGATCCGCCGCCGGGCCGCCGACATGGTCAACGTCAAGCTCGCCAAGTGCGGCGGCCTGCATCCGGCCCGGACGCTGCTCGACCTCGCCGCCGCGCACGGCCTCGGCACCGTCGTCGGGTCGATGATGGAGACCCAGGTGGGCATCGGCGCCGCCGCGAGCCTGGTCGGCGCCTACGGCACCACCGCCGTGGCCGACCTGGACGCCGCCTGGTGGCTGGCCTGGTCGCCGGTGCGCGGCGGCCTGCGGTACGACGGCGCGACCGTCGTGCTGCCGGACGCGCCGGGCCTCGGCATCAGCTCCGTGACTGAAGTAAAGATGCAGACTACTGGTTGATGCCCGTCGGAAACTTTCATATGGTCGCGGGGACGATCGGCGCGAGCTGGGGGTGGACGTGGAGCTGCAACCGGGCCGGGAGGCCGTGGTCCGGGTCGCGGTCGCGACCCTCTGGAGCTGCCCCGAGGCGGTACGCCCCGTCGACGGCCCCGCCCTGGCCACGCGTACCGACATCGCCGCCTGGATCTCCGGCATGGACACCGACCAGCAGGTCGGCGACTGTGTGCTGAGCCAGCTGCTGCTCGGCGAGCGGGTGCTGGTCACCGAGCTGCGCCCGGACGGCTGGGTCCACGTGGTGGCGGTCGAGCAGCCGGCTCCCCGGCTGCACCCGCGCGGCTACCCCGGCTGGCTGCCCACCGAGCAGCTCGCCCCGGTCGCCGGCACCCCCGACGCCGACCCGCTCGTGGTCGACGCCACCGTCACCGCGCTGCGCGACGCGCCGGGCGGCGCCGAGGTGCTTCCCGGGGTGATCCTGGGCACCCGGCTGATCCCGGCCGGGCCGGCGGTCGACGGCTGGCAACCGGTGCACGCGCCGGGCCACTCCGCGCCGCTCTGGCTGCCCGACGCCGACGCGGTGCCGGTGCCCACCACACCCCCGTCGGCCGCCGAGGTGCTGGCCGTCGCGCAGCGCCTGGTCGACGTCGTCTACATCTGGGGCGGGGTGTCGGCGCACGGCATCGACTGCTCCGGCCTGGTCCACCTGGCCTGGCGGCGGCTCGGCGTGCTGCTCCCGCGCGACGCCAGCGACCAGGCGACGGTGACCACGCCGGTGCCGCTGGGCGCGGAACGCCCCGGCGACCTCTACTTCTTCGCCCGGCCCGGACGCCGGATCCACCACATCGGGATCGTCACCGCCGAGCCGCGCCCCGGCGACGACCGGCGGATGCTGCACGCCTGCTACCTGCGGCGCCGGGTGCTGGAGGAGCGGCTGCCCGACGAGCGCACCGCCACCCTGGTCGGCGCGCACCGCGTCTGACCGCGTACGGCACGAGAGGGGGCGCTCCCGGTCGGGAGCGCCCCCTCTCGTCGCGTCGCGTACGACTCAGTGGCGGGCGTCGGTCAGCACCCGCCGCCGGTCGCGGGAGGACTTGACCAGGCTGGCCACGGTGGCCACCGCGAGGGTGCCGAGGATGATCGTCAGTGAGAGCCAGATCGGGATGTGCGGGGCCCAGGAGACGTGCTCGCCGCCGTTGATGAACGGCAGCTTGTTGTCCGCGAGGGCCTCCAGCACCAGCTTGACGCCGATGAAGCCGAGCACCACGGCCAGGCCGTAGCTGAGGTAGATCAGGCGGTTGAGCAGGCCACCGAGCAGGAAGTAGAGCTGCCGCAGGCCCATCAGCGCGAAGACGTTGGCGGTGAAGACCAGGTACGGCTCCTGGGTGATGCCGAAGATCGCCGGAATCGAGTCGAGCGCGAAGATCAGGTCGGTGGTGCCGATGGCGATCATGACGATCAGCATCGGGGTGAAGATCCGCTTGCCCTTCACCGTGTGGGTGGTCAGCCTGGCGCCGTCGTAGTCCCGGGAGATCGGCAGCGCCTTGCGGCTCCACCGGATCAGCAGGTTCTCGGAGAACTCGTCCTCGTCGGGCTCGCCCTGCCGGGCGAGGTTGATCGCCGTGTAGATGAGGAACGCACCGAAGATGTAGAACACGAAGGAGAACTGGGAGATCAGCGCCGCGCCGGCCGCGATGAAACCGCCCCGCATGACCAGGGCCAGCACGATGCCGACGAGCAGCACCTTCTGCTGGTACTGCCGGGGCACGCCGAAGCGGGCCATGATGATCACGAAGACGAACAGGTTGTCGACCGAGAGGCTGTATTCCGTCAGCCAGCCGGTGTAGAACTGCCCGGCGGCGCTGGCCCCGGAGGTGAGCCAGAGGCCGGCGCCGAAGATCAGGGCCAGGGCGACGTAGAAGCCGACCCAGAGGCTCGACTCACGCACGCTGGGCTCGTGCGGCCGCCGACCGACGATCAGCAGATCCACGAGCAGGATCCCGGTCAGGGCGACGAGCGTCCCCGCCCAGACCAGTCCGGACACGTCCAAGGTTCATTCCTCCGGCAGACACGCAACGACGGGCACACCGTACGCCCTCGGTGGACGCGGTGTGCCGGCGACG
Organism: Micromonospora sp. LOL_025; assembly: GCF_048060285.1. Lineage (NCBI taxonomy): Bacteria > Bacillati > Actinomycetota > Actinomycetes > Micromonosporales > Micromonosporaceae > Micromonospora > Micromonospora sp. LOL_025. The sequence continues at coordinate 97,246 of NZ_JBHMIR010000001.1, forward strand.
CTGACTCTGGTGACTGTCGGAGGTCTCTTCCGTCGCCGTCCCCGAGGGGGCGGCGACCGACGGGCCGGGTCGCGCATCCAGGATCGGCGCTCGACCGTGCTGACGACTCCGTCGCGGGGGAATACTCCCCTCCTCGCCCGTCATTCTTGCCCACCGCCGCCAGCGACCGCATCCCGGGTCGTGAGTGTCCTTCCACACCCCCGCCCATCGATGCCGGTCGGCGGCGGGCATCGAGACCGGCCGCACCGCCTGTAGGGCATCCTAGGAGGCTAGGTGCTCCTGGTCGGCGGCGACCAGCGGGTCGGCCAACGGCCAACCGGCCGCGAGCAGGGCGTCGCAGGCGGCCACCGCGAGCGCCAGTCGCCGCCGGTGCAGGCCGGTCAGCTCGACCACCGGCACCCCGCAGCCGGCCAGTTCCGCCCGGAGGCGCCCCGTCATCCACGCCCGCAGGTGCTCGCCGTCGCGCAGCCCGTCGTCGTCGAAGGGCACCCCGACGTGGTCGGTCAGCAGGTACAGCGCGGGACGCCGGGCCGCCGCGCGCACCCGCGCCGACGTCGACCCCAGGTACCGCTCCTCCCAGACGGCGGTGGCCCGCGCGTCCGTGTCGCAGAGCAGCAGCGGTCCGCACGACCTCGCCGCGGCGTCCTCCGCCGCCTGCTGTTCCCGGACCACCTCGGCGAAGTCGTCGCGGTCCCAGGCCACGTCGAAGACCGTGGCCGCCGGGTCCCGCCGGCGCAGCCGGGCCAGCTTCCGCGCGGTCAGCTCCCGGCCGTACTCCGGGACCCAGCGGGTGCCGTAGTGCGCGGCGAGGGCGGCGGCCATCGTGGTGGTGCCGGTCGACTCCGCGCCGAGGACCACCACCCGCCGGACGAACCACGCCCGCACCGGCGCGCTGAGCCGGTCCCAGTGGCCCGCCGGATCCGCGCGCACCGCCGTCCCCGACACGGGCACGCCGCGCCGCCCCGGGTCCACGCAGACCGACACCGCGTCGAACCGCCGGGCCAGCTCCTCGCCGTACGCCTCCGAGGAGAAGACGGCGTCCACCGGCGCCCCGCCCAGCGCCTCCCGGAAGACCGCGCAGTGCAGGTCCCAGGCCGCCGGGTCGGCGTAGTCCACCGGGTGGTCGTCGTAGCGGCCGACGAAGCGGACCCACGGGGTCGCCGCGTGCACCTCGCGCAGCCAGTCCAGCCGCAGCGCGAGCGGTATCGACTCGCGTCGGGACGGCGCCACCACCACGGTGACGGCCGCGCAGCGGGCGGCGGCGGCCTCGATCAGCGCGTGGTGGCCCGCGTGCGGCGGATAGAACTTGCCCACCACCATCGCGTGCCGGAACTCCGGCGCCGCCGGCCCGCCGCCGGGGCCCGCCGCCCCGGTCACGCCGCCGCCGGCGCCGGGCCCGGGGGGACCGGGGTCGGGGCGGTGCCACGCCGCAGGTCCGCCCGCCACTCGCGCAGGCCGAGCACGCAGAGCCCGAGGAAGATCACGTAGAGGGCCGCGGTGAGGTACAGGCCCTTGTAGGCGTACAGCGGGATGTAGACCAGGTCGGCGGCGATCCACAGCCACCAGCTCTCCACCCGCTTGCGGGTCTGCCCGTACGTCGCCAGCAGCGACAGCGCGGTGGTCAGCGCGTCCGGCAGCGGCACGGTGGAGTCGGTGGCCCGGTCCAGCAGCGCCCAGAGCCCGCCGGTCAGCACCACGCCCGCCGCCGCCAGCGCCCACCACTCCCGGCGGCCCGTTCGGCCGACCGTGAGCCGGGTGCGCCGCTCGCCGCCGTACAGCCACGCCCACCAGCCGTACAGGCCCAGGCCGACGTAGACGACCTGGAGGCCGGCGTCGGCATAGAGGCCGGCCGTCCAGAACAGCAGCATCAGCAGCAGCACGTTGGCGATGCCGACCGGCCAGTTGGCGATCCGCTGCCGGGCCACCAGCCAGACGTTGAGCACCCCGGTGGCGAAGCCCAGCAGCTCCGCCCAGGTGGTGCCGGTGCCGGCCATGGTGAACGCCGTGCCGGTCAGCCAGTCGATCATTCGCCTCCCCCTTTTCCGCGCGCCCACCCTAGATCCGCCCGGCCTGCGGGAACAGGCCCCCGCGGCGCCCGGCCCGCACGGCGGCGTGAAAGGCTTCCGGGCATGGTGCTTGAGGTCGCGCTCATCGACGTACTGCCGGGACATGAGGACGAGTTCGCCGCCGCGTACGCCAAGGGGCATCCGGTGCTCGCCGGCACGCCCGGCTGCCGGTCGGTGCGGATGACCCGGGGCGTCGAGTCCCCGAGCCGGTTCGTGCTGCTGGTCGAGTGGGACTCGGTCGAGGCGCACAACGACAACTTCCGCGCCACCGAGCGCTTCGCGCAGTGGCGGGCGCTGATCGGCCCGCACTTCGCCAACCCGCCGCTGGTCGAGCACTTCGTGGACGTGCCGGCCTGAGCTGTCGTACCCCTGCCCTAGGGTGCGCCGTGCACGCGACGGCCGCCGGTCCCGACGGGCTCGGGGGCGCCGGGCCCGGTTGCCGCGCGGAGATATCCGCTGGCCTCCGGGCGCCGACGCCGGTTGACTGGCTCCCATGACGCAGCGGGTGGCCCTCGTGACGGGCGTGAGGCGTCGGATCGGCATCGGCGCGGCGGTCGCCCGCACACTCGCCGCGGACGGCTGGCGACTGCTGCTCACCGGCCTGCCGGAGTTCGACGACGCCCAGCCCTACGGCGGCGATCCCGAGGGCGTGCCGGCCCTGCTGGGCGAGCTGGGCGACGCCGGACACGTCCGCGCCGACCTGCTCGACCCGGCCGCGCCCGCCGGCCTGGTCGCCGAGGCGCTACGCCGGCACGGCCGGCTCGACGCGGTGGTCGCCGTGCACGCCTACTGCACCGACACGCCGTTCGGCACGCTGGATCCGGCCGAGATCGACCGGCACCTGCTGGTCAACGTGCGGGCCACACTGCTGCTCGCCGAAGCGTTCGCCGAAGCGTTCACCGCTGGATCGGGTGGCCGGCTGGTGCTCTTCTCCACCGGCCAGCGCCTCGGCCCGATGCCGCGGACCCTCGCCTACGCGGTCAGCAAGGCGGCGGTGGAGAACGCGACCTTCCAGCTCTCCCCGCTGCTGATGCCACGGGGCATCACCGTCAACTGCGTCCACCCGGGCCCGACGGACACCGGATACGCCTCGCCCGAGGCGTACGCCGAGGTCGCCAAGCTCTTTCCGAGCGGACGCTGGGGCACGCCGCAGGACGCCGCGCGGCTGGTGCGGTTCCTCTGCTCGTCCGACGCCGACTGGATCACCGGCCAGGTGATCGACTCGGAGGGCGGCTTCCGCCGCCACCTGTGAGCCTGGCTCAGTCGGCGGCGAGCCGGCTCAGCGCCGCGACCGTCTCCTCCGGGCCGAGGGCCGCGTCCAGCAGCCAGCCGGTGAGCTGCTCGTAGCGGTCGACGTCGGCGAGCGTCACCAGCCGCACGTCGGTGGTCAGCGCCTCCAGCATCACCGTGCGCGGGTCGGCCGGGTCGGGGAACGAGTAGCAGGAGTAGGGCGTGAGCGGCTGCGCCCCGCCCCGCGCGGAGACACCCCGGGGCAGCAGCCGGATCGTCACGTGCGGCAGGGCGGCCAGCTCGACCAGGTGACGCAACTGCTCCCGCCACACCTGCGGCGGGGTGTCGCCGGCCTCGCAGGCCGCCTCGGCGAGCAGCGCCGTGTAGCGGGGCGGGTCCGTCCGCCGCAGCACCTCGTGCCGCAGCCCCCGGGCGCGCACGTCGGCCTCCACGTCGAGGGCCGGGTCGAGCAGCCGGCCGGCGGCGATCCGCAGCCGGGCGTACGCCGGGGTCTGGAGCAGCCCCGGCACGACGGCGGGCTGCCAGTCCACGATGCTCGCCGCCCCGGCCTCCAACTCGGCGTAGGTGCGCTGCCGCTCGCCCATCTCCCCCAGCGCCTTCCACCAGCCCCGGCTGGTGGCGGCGTCGCGGGCGATGACGATGAGCGCGTCGCGCTGCGGCGGCGGCACCTCGTAGACGTCGAGCAGGTCGAGCACGTCGGCCAGGTCCGGCCGGCTCTGCCCCAGCTCGATGCGGGACAGCTTCGAGGTCGAGGCCCAACCGAGCCGGTCACAGACCTGTTCCAGGGTCAGTGCCTCCCGTCGTCGCAGCTGACGCAGCTCGGCGCCCAGCCGGGCGCGACGAATGACCGGACTCGTTGGCAACGGCATCCCCAGCCTCCCCACCGAGGGAGAGTACGCAGGACGATCACTGAGCGCAATAGCTTGCTCGCGTACCGCAATCAGCCGCCCGATCGCCGCCTGGCGCGGCCGGCCACCGCCGCCCAGGTGGGGCGCGGGACCGGGCCGCTCACTTCACCCCGGCCGCGTCCATGCCCCGCAGCTCCTTCTTGAGGTCGGCGACCTCGTCGCGGATCCGGGCGGCCAGCTCGAACTGGAGCTCCCGGGCCGCCGCCAGCATCTGGTCGTTGAGCTCCTGGATGAGCTGGGCCAGCTCGGCCCGGGCCATCCCCTCCCGCGCGGGCCCGGCGCCGCCGGTCCGGCTGCGGCTGCGGGTCTCCTTGACCGGCGCCTTGCCCCGCGAGAGCTGCCGTACGGCCCCGCCGACGCGGCTGTTCTCGGTGTCCTCCGCCTCGCGGTAGATGTCGTCGAGGATGTCGTGGATCTTCTTGCGCAGCGGCTCGGGACTGATGCCGTGCGCCTCGTTGTGCGCGATCTGCTTGTCCCGCCGCCGGTTGGTCTCCCCGATCGCCTCGGCCATCGACGGAGTGATCTTGTCGGCGTACATGTGCACCTGACCGGAGACGTTCCGCGCCGCCCGGCCGATGGTCTGGATCAACGACCGGCCGCTGCGCAGGAAGCCCTCCTTGTCGGCGTCGAGGATGGCGACCAGCGACACCTCCGGCAGGTCGAGGCCCTCCCGGAGCAGGTTGATGCCGACCAGCACGTCGTAGTCGCCCTTGCGCAGCTCCCGCAGCAGCTCCACGCGGCGCAGCGTGTCGACCTCGGAGTGCAGGTAGCGCACCCGGATGCCGTTCTCCAGGAGGTAGTCGGACAGGTCCTCGGCCATCTTCTTGGTCAGCGTGGTGACCAGCACCCGCTCGTCGCGCTCGGTGCGCAGCTTGATCTCGTGCATGAGGTCGTCGATCTGGCCCTTGGTGGGCTTGACGACGACCTCCGGGTCGATCAGACCGGTGGGCCGGATCACCTGCTCGACGAACTCGCCCTGGGCCTGCTCCAGCTCCCACGGGCCGGGCGTCGCGGAGAGGAAGACCATCTGGCCCACCCGCTCCAGGAACTCGTCGAAGCGCAGCGGCCGGTTGTCGGCGGCGCTGGGCAGCCGGAAGCCGTGGTCGATCAGCATCCGCTTGCGGGACGCGTCGCCCTCGTACATCCCGCCGATCTGCGGGATGGTCACGTGCGACTCGTCGACGACGGTGAGGAAGTCGTCGGGGAAGTAGTCGAGCAGGCAGTGCGGCGGACTGCCCGGCAGCCGGCCGTCCATGTGCATCGAGTAGTTCTCGATGCCCGAGCAGAAGCCGACCTGGCGCATCATCTCGATGTCGTAGGTGGTGCGCATCCGCAGCCGCTGCGCCTCCAGCAGCTTGCCCTGCCGCTCCAGCTCGGCCAGCCGCTCGGCCAGCTCGGCCTCGATGTCGCGGATCGCCCGCTCCATCCGCTCCGGCCCGGCCGCGTAGTGGGTGGCCGGGAAGATGACCAGCCCGTCGACCTCCTTGACCACGTCGCCGGTGAGGGGGTTGAGGTAGTAGAGCTTCTCCACCTCGTCGCCGAAGAGCTCGATCCGGACGGCCAGCTCCTCGTAGGCCGGGATGATCTCCAGCGTGTCGCCGCGGACCCGGAAGGTGCCCCGGTTGAAGGCCATGTCGTTGCGCGAGTACTGGATGTCGACCAGCCGGCGCAGCAGCTGGTCACGGTCCAGCTCCTGCCCGACCGCGACCCGCACCGCGCGGTCGAGGTATTCCTCCGGGGTGCCCAGGCCGTAGATCGCCGAGACGGTGGCCACCACGATCACGTCGCGGCGGGTGAGCAGCGACATGGTCGCCGAGTGCCGCAGCCGCTCGACCTCCTCGTTGATCGAGGAGTCCTTCTCGATGTAGGTGTCGGTCTGCGGGATGTAGGCCTCGGGCTGGTAGTAGTCGTAGTAGGAGACGAAGTATTCGACCGCGTTGTGCGGCAGCAGCTCGCTGAACTCCTTGGCCAGCTGCGCGCAGAGCGTCTTGTTGGGCGCGAGCACCAGCGTCGGCCGTTGCACCCGCTCGATCAGCCACGCGGTGGTGGCGCTCTTGCCGGTGCCGGTCGCGCCGAGCAGCACGGTGTTGCGGTCGCCGCGCCGGACCCGACGCTCCAGCTCCTCGATCGCCGCCGGCTGGTCGCCGGCGGGCTGGAACTCGCTGATGACCTGGAAACGGCCGTCGAGCCGGGGAATGTCGAGCGCCATGACCCCAACGGTACGCCGGGGGTCCGACACCGCGGCGCGACTACGCCCGGTCCGTGATCGGCTTCGATATTCGCATTGTGTGGCGCATCTCACCGGACTACGCTCTCCGTGTAGGCCGCTCGCGGCGGCCGTCCGGGCAGGTGGCCAGGCCGTCACGGCCGGCCCGCCCCCGGCACAGGGGTCGCAGCACCCGGCACTCCCGGCGTGCGCACCCGACGTGGTCGCGCGTGAGGCGCTGACCGGCCGCCGCGAGCGCCCCTGCTCGTCACCCCACGGGGGCGAATCCCGTTCAACCTCCCGTGGAGACCTCCGCCGCCCGTACCGGCCCGCCGCACCCGCCGCAGGGCCCTCCGGCGCACGACGACGCGCACACCGGGGGCATCCCACGGGTGGTGACCGGCCGTCGGCGCACCGTCCTGCTGGTGCTCGCGGCCGTGGCCGTGCTCTCGGCCGCCGCGCTGGCCGTGGGGCTGGCGAGTTGGACGCCCGAGCGGCCGGAGCAGCCGAGGGCGCTGACGGGCGACGAGCGCGAGCGACTGGCCGCGATGCGGGTCACCAACTACCGGGACCTGCGGGCCGGGGTACGCGTGACGGCGGGCACCGGCGCGGCGCGTACCGAACTGGTCGGCTGGGTCGACTGGTCCCGGTCGCTGGTCTACCTCGACGTCGGCGGGCCCGGCGCGGGCGCCGAGCGCGGGCTGCTCCAGGCCACCCCGACGTTGGTCCTGCTGCGCCCCGACCCGACGGCGGTGCCGACCCCCGCGCCGCCCCCGCTGGTGCCGCCGACGGACCGCTGGCGGCTGCACGACCCGCCCGCCGGGCAGGGGCTGGCCGCCGTGCTCGACCTGCTCTTCCGCCTCGCCTCGGACCGCCCGGAGCCGCCGGCCGACGCCGCGCGCCGGGTCGGTGGGGCCACGGTCGGGGCGGCGCCGGTCGACATCCTCCAGGCACCACCGCCCGGTCCCGGCGCCGCGACCCCCGCGCCGGGCGGGCTCCCCCGTTACTGGCTCGACCACGACGCGCGGCTGCACCGGCTGGAGACCGGGCTGGCCGGCGTCGGACCGGTGACCGTGCAGCTGAACCGGAGCGACCGGCCCACGCTGCGGCCGGTCGACGCCCTCGGCGGCCGCCCCGGGCAGCCCCGTGCCCTGACCAGCGCCGAGCGGGGCCGGCTGGACCGGTTGCCCGGCCGGCTCCGCGCCCATGGCGGTGCCGCCGTGACCCTGACCGCGCCCGTCGCCGCCGCCACGAACCTGCGCGGATCCGGCTGGGTGAGCTGGAGCGGACGGGCCGCGTACGTCGCCGTCGCCGACCTCGGCGTGCCGGAGCGCCGGACGCTGCTGCGCGTCGACGGCACCGGCGTGCGCCGGGCGGAGGTGCCGGCCGCGACGGTCCCGGGCACCGTGGAGTCGCCCGGCCGGCCGCCGTTGCCGCCGCCCGCGCGGGGCTGGCGCGCCGACCCGCGGCGCGCGGGCGACCTGGGTCTGCTGCTCGACGCGGCGCTGCGGGCCACCGGATCGTCCGGCGGGCGGGGCGCCGCCCTGCGGGTACGCGGCGACACCGTCGCCGGCAAGAGCGTCGACGTGGTCGAGCTGCGCACGTCCCGAGGCGTGCTGCGCTACTGGATCGACCGGTCCGGCGCGCTGCGCCGCCTGGAGCTGCGCACCCGTACCGGCGCCTGGGCCCAGCTCGACCTGACGCCCACCACGGTGCCCCCGCTCGTCGCGCCGCCCCGCCCCCCTGCCGGGGGGCGCTGACCGGTCAGGGACGCCAGCCGGTCTGCGCCGCCCACTGCTCGGCGCGCAGGTGCTCCTCGTCGAACCACGGGTCCTTGGCGGTGGTCCAGGTGGCGCTGTCCGGGACGGAGGCCGCCAGCTCCCGCTTCAGCACCAGGTAGGCCGCCCGCTGGTCCGGGTCGGCACGCAGGTGGTCGCGCATCAGCAGCGCGTACCGCCAGCCGGGCGAGTCGACCGGGCGGACGTGCAGGTGCACGGGGCGGCCCGGGTCGGCGCTGCCGTGCAGCCGCTTCTCCCACCGGCCGCTGCCGGGCGGGCGGGGGTTGTCCCACCACTCGCCGGGCAGGCGCGGGAAGCCGGCCGCCGCGAGCCGTTCGGCCAGCGGGCCGTCCGCGTCGGCGAGGGTCGGGACGGTGAGCTGGATGTCGATCACGTCCTTGGCGGCGAGCCCCGGGACCGCGGTCGAGCCGATGTGGTCGATGCGCGGGTCGGCGGGGGCGACCGCGTGCCGGATCCGGGCGGCCAGCCGCGCGTACTGCTGCGGCCAGGTCGGGTCGGCCTCCGCCAGGGTGACGCGGTCCGACCGGGCCGGCCGCCGCTCGCGCAGGTTCGCCTCGTAGGGCCGCAGCCGCTCGCGCCACAGCGCGTCGACGGCCGCGTGCAGGTCGTCGAGGCTGCCGTCGTTGGTCAGCAGCACGTCCGCCGCGGCCCGGCGCCGGGCGTCGTCGGCCTGCGCAGCGATCCGCCGCTCGGCCTCCGCCCGGTCCATCCCCCGGTCGCGGGCCAGCCGCGCCAACCGGGTGGCCACCTCCGTCCGCACCACGACCACCAGGTGGTACGTGGGCGCGAGCCCCACCTCCACCAGCAACGGCACGTCGTTGACCACGATCGCGTCGGGTGCCGCCGCGGCGGCCAGCTCGGCGGAGCGGGCCCGTACGCGGGGATGGGTGATCGCCTCCAGCCGGCGGCGCGCCGTCTCGTCGGCGAACACCAGCGCGCCCAGCGCCGCCCGGTCGAGGGCGCCGTCGGCGTCGAGGACCCGCTCGGAGAAGGCCGCGACGATCTCGGCCAGCCCTTCCGTGCCCGGCGCGACCACCTCCCGGGCGATCCGGTCGGAGTCGATCACCACGGCGCCGCACTCGGCCAGTCGCCTCGCCACGGCGCTCTTGCCGGACCCGATTCCCCCGGTCAGTCCCACCTTCAGCACGGCACCAGTCAACCGGATCACCGCCGCGCCGCCGGCAGCGGGGGCACCCCCGGACGGGGTTCCCGGGGGGACGTTCCACGGCCATATCCCAGTACTAGGATAGGACCGTGGAGCTGACCGCCGCCGAGCTGACCGTGCTGGGCCTGGTCATCGAACGGCCCCGGCACGGCTACGACCTGGAGCAGGTGATCGCGCGACGCGGCATCCGGCAGTGGTCCGACATCGGGTTCTCCTCGATCTACTACCTGCTCACCAAGCTGGAGAAGCGCGGCCTGGTCCACGTTCCCGAGGCTCCCGCCGCCCCGAAGTCCCGCCGCGTGTTCCACGCCACCGCAGAGGGCCGGACGGCCGCGGCGCGCACCGCGCTGGCCCTCATCGAGGAACCGCAGCCGGTCCGGCACCCGCTTCTCGCCGGCATCGCCAACCTGCCCCTGCTCTCCGACCGGCAGTACGCGCAGGCGCTGCGCACCCGGCTGGCGCGGGTCGAGGCCCGCATCGAGTCGGTCCGGATGGCGCAGCAGGCGCGGGCCCCCCTCCCGCACCCGGCGCGGGAGGTCTTCTCTTACTCACTGAGCCTCCTGGAGGCAGAAAGGCAGTGGCTCACCGCCCGGGCCCAGGTGCCTGATGACTGACAAGACCGACTTCAAGAAGACCCTCGACGCCTATCAGGCCAGACGCGGCCGGTTCCGGATCCTGGACGTGCCCGACACGCGGTACCTCATGGTCGACGGCCACGGCGACCCGAACGCCTCACCGGCGTTCACCGGCGCCGTCGAGGCCCTCTACCCGGTGGCCTACAAGCTCAAGTTCGCCAGCAGGCGGGACCTCGGCCGGGACTACGTCGTCCCGCCCCTGGAGGGCCTGTGGTGGGCCGAGGACATGGACTCCTTCACCGCCCGACGCGACAAGGCACGGTGGGACTGGACGCTCATGATCATGGTCCCGGACTGGATCGACCAGGACGTTTTCACCGCCGCCGTGGAGCAGGCCGGGGTCAGGAACCGCCCGGCGCGCCTCGACGACATCCGCCTGGGGACGCTGTCCGAGGGGCGGTGCGTGCAGACGCTGCACGTCGGTTCCTTCGACGACGAGGCCGAGGTGCTGGCGCGACTGCACGGTGAGTTCGTCCCGGGCAACGGGCTGCGGCTGGTGGGCAGGCACCACGAGATCTACCTCAGCGACTTCCGCAGGGTCGCACCCGAGAGGCAACGCACCATCCTGAGGCAGCCGGTCGCCGCCGCGTCGGGTGCGTAGGCGAGACGACGACACCCGCGGCGCCGGGCCGACGAGGAAAGACGGGAGCCCCGCCCCCGGCGATCTCGCGATCGCGGGGACGGGGCCCGTCGTCGTTCAGCGGGTCACTTGCCGCCGGCGAGCTTCTCCCGCAGAGCGGCGAGCGCCTCGTCGGTGGCCAGGGTGCCGGCCGGCTCCTCGGCCTGGCGGCTCGGGGCCGCGCTGGTCGAGGTGGTGGTGCCACCACCGGTGACGGCCGGAGCCGGGTTGGCAGCGGCCTCGGCGTCGGCGGCCCGGGAGGTCTGCACCTGCTTGGTGTGGGCCTCCCAGCGCTGACGCGCCTCGGCGTACTGGTTCTCCCAGGTCTCGCGCTGCTTGTCGTACCCCTCGAGCCACTCGCCCGTCTCCGGGTCGAAGCCCTCCGGGTAGATGTAGTTGCCCTCGGCGTCGTAGGTCGCGGCCATGCCGTAGAGGGTCGGGTCGAAGTGCTCCTCGCCCTCGACGAAGCCCTCGTTGGCCTGCTTGAGCGACAGCGAGATCCGGCGGCGCTCCAGGTCGATGTCGATGACCTTGACCATGACCTCGGAGCCGACCTGGACGACCTGCTCCGGGATCTCCACGTGGCGCTCGGCCAGCTCGGAGATGTGGACCAGGCCCTCGATGCCGTCGTCCACCCGGACGAAGGCGCCGAACGGCACCAGCTTGGTGACCTTACCCGGCACGATCTGCTGGATCGCGTGGGTGCGGGCGAACTGACGCCACGGGTCCTCCTGCGTCGCCTTCAGCGACAGCGAGACCCGCTCGCGGTCCAGGTCGACGTCCAGGACCTCGACCTCGACCTCCTGGCCCACCTCGACGACCTCGGACGGGTGGTCGATGTGCTTCCAGGACAGCTCGGAGACGTGCACGAGGCCGTCCACGCCGCCCAGGTCGACGAACGCGCCGAAGTTGACGATCGAGGACACGACGCCCTTGCGGACCTGGCCCTTCTGGAGCTTGTTGAGGAACTCCGTGCGCACCTCGGACTGCGTCTGCTCCAGCCAGGCCCGGCGGGACAGGACCACGTTGTTGCGGTTCTTGTCCAGCTCGATGATCTTGGCTTCGAGCTCGCGCCCGACGTACGGCTGCAGGTCGCGCACCCGACGCATCTCGACCAGGGAGGCGGGCAGGAAGCCCCGCAGCCCGATGTCGAGGATGAGGCCGCCCTTGACCACCTCGATGACCGAACCGCGGACGACGCCGTCCTCGTCCTTGATCTTCTCGATGGTGCCCCAGGCCCGCTCGTACTGCGCCCGCTTCTTCGAGAGGATCAGACGACCCTCCTTGTCCTCCTTCTGGAGGACCAGGGCCTCGATGTGGTCACCTACCGAAACGACCTCGGCCGGGTCCACGTCGTGCTTGATCGACAACTCCCGAGAGGGGATGACACCCTCGGTCTTGTAGCCGATGTCGAGCAGGACCTCGTCCCGATCGACCTTGACGACGGTGCCTTCGACAATGTCGCCGTCGTTGAAGTACTTGATGGTCTCGTCGATCGCGGCGAGGAAAGCCTCCTCGGAACCGAGATCGTCGTGGGTGACCCGGGTGGCGCTCGAGGGGGCCTCGATGCTGCTCGTCATGTGGGCGGTTGCTCCGGTCGGATGGTGTGTCACAGCAGGCTGGTGTGTCGCGGTGACCTGTTCGCGCCAGCGGATCCGTCGCCGGGCACACCGAAAGATCATCGCGTGAGATCATGGATGTGGCTCCGCCAGTGGTCCCGGAGACCGCGCACCTGCTCCCTGCCGAGGCACACGATCCGCGAGCGCATCATCTAGCCTACCCGCTGCATTACCACAGCGTGCAAGGCCTCCCGTCCTCTCGCCGCCTCGTCAGCTGCGAAAGCGGAGATATCGGCAGGAAGGCGTCGCAGGTGTCGCGTCCGTCACAGGAGCATCAGGGTGAACGGTAGCGCCGGGCGCCGCGCCACGCACTGCGGGGGTAGGCCGGCCCGCGGGGCCGCCGGGGCTAGCGTGAGCGCGTGGATGACGACAGCCGGGTGACCCGGCGCCGGGTCGGCAACGCCGAGGCCCGCCGGGCGAACCGCCGCTGGTGGGACGCCGACGCCGACGACTACCAGGCCGAACACGGCCGCTTCCTCGGCGACCTGGACTTCGTCTGGTGCCCGGAGGGCGTGCGGGAGGCCGACGTACGGCTGCTGGGCGACCTCGCCGGACGGCGGGTGCTGGAACTCGGCTGCGGGGCCGCCGCCGCCGCGCGGTGGCTCGCCACCCAGGGTGCCCGGCCGGTCGCCCTGGACCTGTCCGCCGGGATGCTGCGGCACGCGGCGCTGGCGGCCGGACGCACCGGCGTACGCGTGCCGCTGGTGCAGGCCGACGCGCTGGCGCTGCCCTTCGCCGACGCCGCGTTCGACACGGCGTGCACGGCGTTCGGGGCGGTCCCGTTCGTGGCCGACTCGGCGGCGGTCATGCGCGAGGTGTTCCGGGTGCTGCGCCCCGGCGGCCGGTGGGTGTTCTCGGTGACCCACCCGATGCGGTGGATCTTCCTCGACGATCCCGGCGAGGGCGGGCTGACCGCCGTGCACTCGTACTTCGACCGCTCCCCCTACGTGGAGCAGGACGAGGCCGGCGACGCCACCTACGTCGAGCAGCACCGCACGCTCGGCGACCGGATCCGCGAGCTCGTGGGCGCCGGGTTTCACCTGCTCGACCTCGTGGAGCCGGAGTGGCCCGAGGGGCACGAGGGGATCTGGGGGCAGTGGAGCCCGCTGCGCGGTCGGTTGTTCCCCGGTACCGCCATCTTCGTCGCCGAGAAACCCGCCCGCGCGAGCCGGCCAGTCGGTGCGACGTCCGAGGCGGGCCGCGGGGTTACGCTGAGCCGGTGAGCGCCGAGCCGATCGCGACACCACCTGGCCCATGGTGTCCCGACCCGATCCGGCAGCAGCGTGGCGATCGGCTCGGGCCGGACGGTGAGCGACAGTACGAACTGGTCGCCGACGGCGCGGAGCTGATCGCCGACATCACGCCGTAGCCCGCGGGTCGTCGTTTCGGCCCGTCGACGCCGGGTACCCGCGCGGCATGGCCGAGCAGAGCGAGTTCCGCAGAGGCGACCACGTCTCCTGGGCCAGCCACAGCGGCCGGGCGTACGGCGTGGTCAAGGAGAAGATCACCGAACGCACGCACGTACGCGGGCACGCCGTGAACGCGTCCCCGGACGACCCGCAGTACCGGATCCGCAACGACGACTCGGGGCGGGACGTCGCGCACCGACCGGAGGTGCTGCGCCATGAGCAGGGGTGACGAGGGCCGTGACACCTACCGGGAGTTCACCGAGGCGGTGAACATGAAGCCGGCCGAGCTGTCGAAGTGGCTGGAGACCGACGAGTCGAAGCAGGTCGGCTGGCACAAGGGCGGGCGCTCCGGCGGCGGCGAGTCGGTCGGGCACGAGTCCGGTCGGAAGATCATCAACCTGCTGCGGCGCAAGCGTGCCGAGCTCTCCGAGGGCGACTACCGGCACATGCGCAAGGTCGTCGGCTACGTCCGCCGGCACATGGCGCAGCGCCCCTCCGGCGATGTCCGCGACACGAAGTGGCGCTGGTCGCTGATGAACTGGGGCCACGACCCCCTGAAGCGCTGAGCCCGCCCGCTTGACCCTGTCACTGGCGGTAGGGTCCGACGATCCGCGCCATGAGTCGAGCGCAACGCAGGATCGTCGTCGTCACCGGTGCGGGTACCGGAATCGGACGGGTCACCGCCCGTGAGTTCAGCGCCCAGGGCGCGCACGTCGTCGCGGTGGGGCGACGGGCCGCGCCCCTGGCGGAGACCGCCGCCGGTCACCCCGGCATCGAACCGCTGGTCGCCGACGTCACCGCTCCCGGCGCCGCGGAGCTGATCGTCGGCGCCGCCACCGAGCGGCACGGCCGCCTCGACGTCCTGGTCAACAACGCGGGCGTCGCCGGTGGCGGTCCGCTCGGTTCCCTCGTCGCGGACACGGTCGAGCGCCACCTGGCGACGAACCTGGTCGCGCCGATCCAGCTCGCCCGGGCGGCGGTGCCGGCGTTGACCGACAGCCGGGGCGTCATCGTCAACGTCACCACGTCGGTCGGGTCACGCGCCTGGCCGGGCAGTTCGCTCTACGCGGCGGGAAAGTCCGCCCTGGACTCGCTGACCCGCAGCTGGGCGGTGGAACTCGCGCCGCACGGGATCAGGGTGGTGGCGGTCGCGCCCGGCGCCGTCGACACCCCGATCGGCGCACACCAGGGGCTGACGCCGCAGCAGCAGGCCGATCTCCGCCGGTGGCAGGTGGAGCGGACGCCGCTGGGACGCATCGGGCGCCCCGAGGAGGTGGCCTGGGCGATCCTGCGCCTCGCCGACCCGGCGGCGGGCTTCGTCACCGGCGTCGTGCTGCCGGTGGACGGTGGCGCCGTGATCGCGTGACGGCACCGCCGGCCGCCTGGTAGAAGTGCGGCGCCACTGTCGGTCTGGCAGAAGTGCCGGCGTCGCTGTCTGCCTGGTGGTGGTGCCGACGCCGCCTGGCGTCCTGGTAGAAACGGTGCCCGGAGGTGCGGACCATGCTGATCGGCGAGCTGGCGGAGGCCACCGGCACCACCCCACGCGCGCTGCGGCACTACGAGCGGCACGGACTGCTCGATTCCCGACGGGCCCACAACGGCTACCGGATCTACGACGAGCGCTCGGTCGGCCGGGTGCGCAACATCCGTCACCTGCTGGCCGCCGGCCTGACGCTGGACGACGTGCGGACGTTCCTGCCCTGCCTGGACGGGGACGTGGCCGCCGCCGCGCCCGCGCCCGCCGGTGTCCGGGTCGCCCTGGACCGCCTCGCGGTGCTCGACGCCCGCATCGCCGCGCAGACGGCGGTACGCGACCGGCTCGCGGCGGCCCTGCGCGCGGCGGGCGCGGCCGTCCCGCACGCCTGACGACGACGCGGACCCGCCGTCCTGCCCCCACCCACGGCCGTCCCGCTCAATTCGACGACGCGGGCCCCACCGCCCTCCCCGGGCAGGGCCGGCGCCGACGCGCGGCGGGACGTGCCCGTCAGTGGTCGGCGCTGTTCCAGTCGCGCCCCTCGCCCACCGAGACCTCCAGCGGCACCGACAGCGGGTGTGCCGCGCCCATCTCCCGCCGCACCAGCGCCTCCAGGGTCTCCCGTTCGCCCGGGGCGACCTCGAAGACCAGCTCGTCGTGCACCTGGAGCAGCATCCGCGAGCGCAGGCCCGCCTGGCGCAGCGCCGTGTCGACGTGCAGCATGGCGACCTTGATGATGTCGGCCGCCGAGCCCTGGATGGGGGCGTTGAGCGCCATCCGCTCGGCCATCTCCCGGCGCTGCCGGTTGTCGCTGACCAGGTCGGGCAGGTAGCGGCGGCGGCCCAGGATGGTCGAGGTGTAGCCGTCGTGCCGGGCGCGGGCGACGACCTCCTGGAGGTAGTCGCGTACCCCGCCGAAACCGGCGAAGTAGTTCTCCATCAGCCCGCGCGCCTCCTCGGCGGTGATCCCGAGCTGCTGGGAGAGGCCGAACGCGCTCAGCCCGTACGCCAGGCCGTAGTTCATCGCCTTGATCTTGCGCCGCTGGTCGGCGGTGACCTCGTCGACCGGCACCCCGAAGACCGACGAGGCGGTGGCGGCGTGGAAGTCGGCGCCGGAGTTGAACGCGTCGATGAGCGCGTCGTCCGACGACAGGTGCGCCATGATCCGCATCTCGATCTGGCTGTAGTCGGCGGTGAGCAGGCACTCGTAGCCCTCCCCCACCACGAAGGCACGCCGGATGCGGCGGCCCTCCTCGGTGCGGATCGGGATGTTCTGCAGGTTGGGCTCGGTCGAGGAGAGCCGGCCCGTGGCCGCCACCGTCTGGTTGAACGTGGTGTGGATGCGACCGTCGTCGGAGACCGACTTGAGCAGCCCGTCGACGGTCGTCTTGAGCTTCGCCACGTCCCGGTGGCGCAGCAGGTGGGCCAGCACCGGGTGCGGGTTCTGCGCGTGGAGCCACTGGAGGGCGTCGGCGTCGGTGGTGTAGCCGGTCTTGATCTTCTTGGTCTTGGGCAGGCCCAGCTCGCCGAAGAGGATCTCCTGCAACTGCTTCGGCGAGCCGAGGTTGAACTCCCGGCCGACCGCCTCGTACGCCCCCTGGGCGGCGGCCTTCACCTCGGCGGCGAAGTGCGCCTCCAGCTCGGAGAGGTAGTGCGTGTCGGCGGCGATGCCGGTGCGCTCCATGCCGGCGAGCACCCGCATCAGCGGCAGCTCCACCCCGGCCATCAGCCGCGCCGACTGCTCGCCGTCGCGGGACAGCTCGGCGTCGATCGCGTCGGCCAGGTCGAGGGTGGCGCGGGCCTGGAGCATGAGGTTCTGCTCCGCCTCGCCGTCGTTGCCGAGCCCCTCCAGGGTGAGCTGGCCGGTCTCCGGGGCGTCGACCCGCAGCTCGCGGTGCAGGTAGCGCAGGGCCAGGTCGGTCAGGTCGTAGGAGCGCTGGTCGGGGCGGGCCAGGTAGGCGGCGATCTGGGTGTCGCGGAGGATGCCCTCCAGGCTCCAGCCGTGCGCGGCGAACGCCAGCACCGCCGGCTTGCTGTCGTGCAGCACCTTGGGCCGCCCGGCGTCGGCCAGCCAGGCCGCCAGGGCGGCCTCGTCGGTCGGCTCCAGGGTGGCGGGATCGCACCAGGCCGCCGCGCCGCCGCCGGTGGCCAGGGCCAGCCCGGTCACCGAGGCGGTGTGCCGGCGGTTGGGGCCCGTGTCGAGCTTCGCCGCCACGCCCACCGGGGTGTCGGCCGGTGCGTGCGTCTCCAGCCACCCGGCGAGCGCCCCGGGCTCGGTGAGCACCTCGCCGGTCAGGTCGAACCCGGACTCGGCCTCCGGCTCCACCGCCTCCAGGTACTGGTAGAGCCGGTCGCGCAGGATGCGGAACTCGAGGGTGTCGAAGACCTGGTGGACGGCCTCGCGGTCCCACCCCTCCCACCGCGCGTCCTCGGGGCGCAGCGGCAGTTCCAGGTCGGAGACGAGACAGTTGATCTCGTAGTTGCGGATCACGTCGGCGAGCCGCTCGCGCAGGCTGTCGCCGGCCTTGCCCTTGATCTCGTCGGCCCGCGCGACGACCCCGTCGACCCCGCCGTACGTGGTGATCCACTTCGCGGCGGTCTTCGGGCCGACACCGGGCACGCCGGGCAGGTTGTCGCTGGTCTCGCCCACCAGGGCGGCCAGGTCGCGGTAGCGCTCCGGGGGGACGCCGTACTTCGCCTCGATCGCCCCCGGGTCCATCCGGGCCAGGTCGGAGACGCCCTTGCGCGGGTAGAGCACCGTGATCCGGTCGCCGACGAGCTGGAACGCGTCCCGGTCGCCGCTGCTGATCAGCACCGACATGCCCTGGTCGCGGGCCTGGCAGGCGAGGGTGGCGATGATGTCGTCGGCCTCGAAGCCCTCCTTCTCCACCACCGGGATGCGCAGCGCCGCGAGGACCTCCTTGACCAGGCTGACCTGGCCCTTGAAGTCGGTCGGGGTCTCGCTGCGGCCGGCCTTGTACTCCGCGTACTTCTCGGTGCGGAAGGAGCGGCGGGAGACGTCGAAGGCGACCACGATGTGCGTCGGCTGCTCGTCGCGCAGCACGTTGATCAGCATGGACGTGAAGCCGTAGACCGCGTTGGTCGGCTGCCCCGTCGTGGTGGAGAAGTTCTCCACCGGCAGGGCGAAGAACGCCCGGTATGCCATGGAATGTCCGTCGACGAGAAGCAGGCGCGGCGTCGTAGCTGTCACGGCAGCGACTCTAGCCGCCCGCTCCGACACTCCCGGACACCGGCACGGGCGCGACCGCGACGGACGCCACCGGCACGGGCGCCGACGCGGCCCGGGTGGGCCGCGCCGGCGTACCGCTCAGAGCACCTTGGCCAGGAACGCCTTCGTCCGGTCGTGCCGGGGGTTCGCGATCACCTCGCGGGGCACGCCGGACTCGACCACGACGCCGCCGTCCATGAAGACCAGCGAGTCGCCGACCTCCCGGGCGAAGCCGATCTCGTGGGTGACCACGATCATCGTCATGCCCTCGCGCGCCAGGTCCTTCATCACGTCGAGCACCTCCCCGACCAGCTCCGGGTCGAGCGCGCTGGTGGGCTCGTCGAAGAGCATCAGCTTCGGCTGCATGGCCAGCGCCCGGGCGATCGCCACCCGCTGCTGCTGGCCGCCGGAGAGCTGGCCCGGGTAGTTGCCGAGCTTGTCGCCCAGCCCCACCCGCTCCAGCAGGGCGGCGGCCCGGTCCTGGGCGGCGGCCTTGGACTCGCGGCCCAGCAGCACCGGCGCCTCGGCGACGTTCTCCAGGGCGGTCATGTGCGGGAAGAGGTTGAACCGCTGGAACACCATGCCGATCGCCCGGCGCTGCGCGGCGACGTCCTTCTCCCGCATCTCGTGCAGCTTGCCGCCGCGCTCGCGGTAGCCGATCAGGTCGCCGTCCACCCAGATCCGGCCGGCGTTGATCTTCTCCAGGTGGTTGATGCAGCGCAGGAACGTCGACTTACCGGAGCCGGAGGGGCCCAGCAGGCAGCACACCTCGCCACTCCGGACCTCCAGGTCGATGCCCTTGAGCACCTCGATCGCCCCGAACGACTTGTGCACCTGCTCGGCCCGGACCATCGGCCCGGACTCCACCGCCGGTCCGCCGGTCTGCGCCGGCACCGTCAGCTCGGTCATGCGCCGTCCGCCTTCCCGGTCGTGCCGCCGCTCTCCGCCGCGATCCCCCGCAGCTTGGTCTTCGCCCGCCCGCTGCGCCCGACGCCCTTGGAGAAGTGCCGCTCCAGGTAGTACTGCCCGACCATCAGCACGCTGCTCAGCAGCAGGTACCAGATGGTCGCCGCGACCAGCATCGGAAAGACCTGGAAGGTCCGGCTGCCCACGGCCCTGATCTGGAAGAACAGCTCCATCGAGACCGGCACGAAGGCCACCAGCGAGGTGTCCTTGAGCATGGCGATGGTCTCGTTGCCGGTCGGCGGGACGATCACCCGCATGGCCTGCGGCAGCACGATCCGGCGCAGGATCTGCCCCCGGCGCAGGCCGAGCGCCTGGGCGGCCTCCGTCTGGCCCTCGTCGACCGACTGGATGCCGGCCCGGACGATCTCCGCCATGTAGGCGGCCTCCGACAGGCCCAGCGCCAACGCGCCGGCGACGAATCCGGTCAGGATGTCCACAGCGGAGAAGCCGAACAGCCGCGCCTCGAAGTCGTCGACCCCGAACAGGGCGCCGATCTGCCGGTCGAAGGGCAGGCCGAACTCGATGCGCGCCCAGAGGATGCCCAGGTTGCCGAAGAGGATCGCCAGCACCAGCCGGGGCACCGCCCGGAAGAACCAGGTGTACGCCCACGCGACACCGCGCAGGATCGGGTTCTCCGACAGCCGCATGATGGCGATGACCACGCCCAGCCCGACGCCGATCAGCATGGCGGTCGCCAGCAGCGCGAGGCTGCCGCGCACCCCCGCCATGATCGGCGGGCGGAACATCTCGTCGACCATGAACGACCAGTTGAACGCCTTGTTCGTCACCAGCAGGTGCACGAACATGGCCACCAGCACCCCGATCACGGCGACGGCGACCCACCGCCCGGGATGCCGCACGGGCACGGCGCGGATGGGTTCCGGCCGTGCCCGTTCGGATGTTTCTGTTCCGACCGACATGGTCAGCTGGTCGGGTTCAGCGCCGGAGTCGTGATGGCGCCGCCCTCGACGCCCCACTTCTTCAGCGCGCCCTGGTACGTGCCGTCGGCGATGACCGCCGTGACGGCCTCCTTGAGCACCTCGGCGAACGCGGCCTGGTCCTTCTTCACCGCGTAGCCGTACGGGGCCGACTCGTAGATGGCGCCGAGCAGCTCCAGCTGGCCGTTGCTCTGCTTCACCGCGTACGCGCCGACCGGGGAGTCCGCCAGCATGGCGTCGTTCTTGCCGCTGACCACGGCGGCGGTGGCGTCGCTCTGCGCCTGGTACTGGTCGATGGTGATGGCCGGCTTGCCGGCGTCGGTGCACTTCTTCGACCGGGCGGTGATGTCGTCGAGCTGCACGGTGCCGACCTGCACGGCGATCTTCTTGCCGCAGGCGTTCTCGGTGTCGACCTTGGCCGGGTTGCCGGCCTTGGTCGCCCACTGGGTGCCGGCGGAGAAGTAGCTGACCATGTTGACGGTCTTCATCCGCTCGGCGTTGATGGTGAACGAGGAGACGCCGACCTCGTACTTGCCCGAGTCCACGCCGGGCAGGATCGCGTCGAACGGCGCCGACTCGTACTCGGCCTTCAGGCCGAGCTTCTGCGCGACGGCGTTGAACAGCTCGATGTCGAAGCCGACGACCGTCTTGCCGTCGGCGTCGAGGAACTCCGCCGGGGCGTACGTCGAGTCGGTGCCGACCTTGATCACGCCGTCGGCCTTGATGGCGTCGGGCACCTTCGCGGCCAGCGCCGAGTCGGCGGCGGCGGTGACGCTGGGGCCGGCACCGGGCTGCTCGGTGCTCTCCTTCTCGCCGCAGCCGGCCAGCGAGAGGGCGAGCAGGGCGGCGCCGGTGACGCCGAGGGCGGCCCGGCGGCCACCACTGATGCGGAACATGGGGTACTCCTTGCGATGAGGGGTGACGGCCGGTCAGGCCACGCCGAGGTAGGCCTCTTTGACCGCCGGGTCGTGCAGCAGCTCGGCGCCGGTGCCGCTCTTGACGATCCGGCCGGTCTCCAGCACGTACGCCCGGTGGGCCCGGGCCAGCGCCTGCTGGGCGTTCTGCTCCACCAGCAGGACGGTGGTCCCCTGCTGGTTGATCTCGACGATGATGTCGAAGATCTGCTGGATCAGCATCGGTGCCAGACCCATCGAGGGCTCGTCGAGCAGCAGCAGCTTCGGCCGGCTCATCAGCGCCCGCCCGACGGCCAGCATCTGCTGCTCGCCGCCGGAGAGGGTGCCGCCCTGCTGCCTGCGCCGCTCGGCCAGGCGCGGGAAGAGCCCCAGCACCCGGTCGAGGTCCTGGGCGATGCCGGCCCGGTCACGCCGGGTGTACGCGCCCATGTCCAGGTTCTCCAGCACCGTCATGCCCGGGAAGATCCCGCGGCCCTCGGGGGCCTGGCACAGCCCCCGCCGTACCCGCAGGTCCGCCCGGAGCTTGGTGATGTCCTCACCGTCGAACCGGATGCTGCCGCTGGCGACCGGCCGGATCCCGGAGATCGCCCGCATCGTGGTCGACTTGCCGGCACCGTTGGCGCCGATCAGGGCGACGATCTCGCCCTCGTCCACCGTCAGGCTGATGCCGTGCAGCGCCTGGATCCGCCCGTAGAGCAGGCTCACATCGTCGATCTCAAGCAGCATCGTCCGGCACCCCCAGGTACGCCGCGATCACCTTCGGGTTCTCCCGCACCTCGGCGGGCAGCCCCTCGGCGATCTTCTTTCCGAACTCCAGCACCACGATCCGGTCGGTGACCCCCATGACCAGGCGCATGTCGTGCTCGATGAGCAGCACGGTCACGCCGGTGTCCCGGATCTGCCGGATGAGCTGGAGCAGTTCCTCCTTCTCCGCCGGGTTGAAGCCGGCGGCCGGCTCGTCCAGGCAGAGCAGCACCGGGTCGGTGGCCAGCGCGCGGGCGATCTCCAGCCGCCGCTGCTCGCCGTAGGAGAGGTTGCGGGCGAACTCGTGCATCCGCCGACGGATGCCGACGAACTCCAGCAGGCGCTCGGCCTTCTCCCGGCTCTCGCGCTCCTCCTTCCAGTACCGCGGCAGGCGGAACAGCGCGGAGATGACGCTGGTCTTGTTGTGCGCGTCGGCGCCGACCAGGACGTTCTCCAGCGCCGTCATCTCCGGGAAGAGGCGGATGTTCTGGAACGTCCGCGCCATGCCCATCTTGGTGATCTGGTGCCGCTTCTTGCCGCTGACCTTCTGGCCACGGAACCGGATCTGCCCCTCGGTGGGCTGGTAGATGCCGGTCATGGCGTTGAAGCAGGTGGTCTTGCCGGCGCCGTTCGGGCCGATCAGACCGAGGATCTCGCCCTTGTAGAGGGTGAAGTCCACCTCGTTCAGGGCGACCACACCGCCGAAGCGCAGCGTGACCTTGTCGACCTCCAGCAGCGGCTCCCGGGTGGGCACCGCCTCCACGGCCGGTGCGCCGGCCTGCGCCGGAACGGCCGGCGTCTGCTCGGTGTCACTCACCGACGGTCACCTCCTTGCGACGATCCTTGAACTCCGCCGCACGTCGTCGGTTGGGGATCAGACCCTCCGGCCGGAAGATCATCATGATCACCAGCACCAGGCCGAAGAACAGGAAGCGGTACTCGTACAGCTCGATGCCGAACAGCTCGATGCCGCGGAACCGCTCGATCATGTACGCCACCAGACCACCGCCGACGATCGCGCCGACGATGTTGCCCGAACCACCGAAGATGACCGCGGCCAGGATGATGATCGAGTTCAGCAGCTCGAAGTTCTGCGAGTTGACGAAGTTCTGTTTGCCCGCGAACAACGCGCCGGCCAGGCCGGCGATCGCGGCGCCCGCGGCGAACGCCCACAGCTTGAACTTGAACGTGGGCACGCCCATGAGCTGCGCGGCGTCCTCGTCCTCGCGGATCGAGATCCAGGCGCGCCCGACCCGGCTGTGGGTCAGGTTCCGCACCCCGATCACCACCAGGATGATCACCGTGAGCACCAGCCAGTAGTACGGGCGGGCGTCGAGCACGCCGAAGACCGGCTTGCCGTCGGCGTACTGGCCCGGGGGGTGCGGGATCTGGTTGAAGCCCCGCTGGCCCTTCAGGAACTCCGAGCTGACCGCACCGATCCGGATCATCTCGGCGAAGCCGAGCGTCACCAGCGCCAGGTAGTCGCCCCGCAGCCGCAGGGTCGGCGTACCGAGCATCACGCCGGAGACCATCGTCAGGGCGATCGCCACCGGCACCGCCAGCAGCCACGGCCACAGCGTCTTGATGTCGCTGCTCGGCGAGGTCAGCACCGCCACGGTGTACGCGCCGACGGCGAAGAAGCCGAAGTAGCCGAGGTCGAGCAGGCCGGCGAAGCCGACCACGATGTTCAGACCGACGGCCAGCAACACGTAGATCGAGACGGTGAACATCACCTGGGTGAAGTTCGCACCGGGGGTCGGGATCGGCCCGAGGTACTGGTAGAACTCCTTGTTCGGCAGCGCGTAGAAGAACACGATCACCGCGGCCAGCAGCGCCCAGCGCACCCAGCGCGGCGCGCCGCGCCACCGTTCGCCGGCCGCCTCGCGGCCGGAGCGCACCTTTTCCAAGACGGTCGTCATGCCCGTGCCCTCCCCAGCGACTCACCCAGCAGACCGGTCGGCCGGAACATCAGCAGCACCACCAGCAGCGCGAACGCGGCGAAGTCCTTCCACTCGCTGCCGAACAGGCCGGAGGCGTAGTTCTCCACCACGCCCAGCAGGAGGCCGCCGAGCAGCGCCCCGCGCAGGTTGCCGATGCCGCCGAGCACCGCGGCGGTGAAGGCCTTCAGGCCGAGCAGGAAGCCGACGCTGTAGGTGAGGGTCTGGATCCGTACGTCGTAGAGCAGACCGGCGACGCCGGCCATGCTGCCGCCGGCGATGAAGACCATCAGGATGATCCGGTCCTTGTTCACGCCCATCAGCGCGGCGGTGTTGGCGTCCTGGGCGACCGCCCGGATACCGCGCCCGACCCGGCTGCGGTTGATGAACAGATCCAGCGCGATCATCATCACCAGCGCCGCGCCGAGGGTGAGCAGCTGCACCGCGTCGATCGGCACGCCGAAGACGTGGAAGAGGGGATCCTGGCTGACCAGGATCGGGGCGCCCTCGGGGCGGCGGCGGGTCCAGATGCCGAACGCCTCGGAGATGGCGATGGACGCGCCGATCGCGGTGATCAGGAAGGCCAGCGGCGGCGCGTTGCGCTTACGCAGCGGCCGGTACGCCACCCGCTCGATCACGGTGGCCGTGCCGGCGGAGGCGATCGCCGCGACGATCATCGCCACCAGCAGGTAGAACATGATCGACCCGATGCCGCTGACCTGCGAGTTCTGGTCGAGCCCGAAGCCGTTCCAGGTCCAGATCGCCGCGAACGCGCCGGCGATGAAGACCTCGGAGTGGGCGAAGTTGATGAGTCTCAGCACGCCGTAGACCAGCGTGTAGCCGAGCGCGACCAGGGCGTAGATCGCGCCCTGCGTCAGGCCGGTCGTCGTGTATGTCCCGAAGTTGGAGAACAGGTCGTCGAAGTTCAATGAAGGGACACTCCATCAGGGTCTGGAGAGAAAAGTGGGGCGCGGCCGGGAGCACAGCTCCCGGCCGCGCCCGCGATCACCACTCAATCGCCGTAGCAGCGACCGACGTCAGGACTTGGGGATCTCCTGCTCCGGAACGACCTTGCCGCCCTCGACCTTGAAGGCCCAGACCTTCACCTGCGCCGGGTCGAGCTCGCCGCCCTCGACGAACTTGTAGCTCGCCGCGACGCCCTCGCCGCTGTAGCCCTTCACGAACTCCAGCAGGCCCTCACGGGTGGTCTTGCCCGCCTTGATGCCGGCGAGCAGGATGTTCGCCGCGTCGTAGGCCGTGTCGCTGTAGGTGCCCGGGTCGGCGCCGTTGAGCGCCTTGTACTCCTGGACGAAGGTGCCGCGCGCCTCGGCGGCCGGCTGGCAGGGGCAGGTGAGGATGGTGCCCTCGGCCGCCGCCGCGCCCGCGGAGGTGATGTACGCGGCGTCGTTCACGCCGTCGCCGGCGACCATCGGGGCGGTGATCCCGGCAGCGGTGAGCTGCTTGCGGATCAGGCCGGCCTCCTGGTAGTAGCCACCGTAGAAGATCGCCTTGACGTTGGCGGCCTTGACCTTGGTGACCACGGCGGAGAACTCGACCTGCTTGCCCTCGCCCTGGACCTTGTCGGAGCCGACGACCGCCGGGCCGAGCAGCTTCTTGACCTCGTCGGCCAGGCCGGCGCCGTACGCGGACTGGTCGTCGATGACGTAGACCTTGTCGGCCTTCAGCACGTTCTTGATGTAGTTGCCGGCCGCCGGGCCCTGGCTGAAGTCGTTGCCGACCGCGCGGAAGAACGTCTTCCAGCCCTGGTCCGCCAGGCTCGGGCGGGTCGCGGAGGGGGTGATGGTCACCAGACCGGCCTCGTTGAAGAGCGGACCGGCGGCCTCCGACTCACCCGAGTAGGCCGGGCCCACGATGCCGAGGATCTTGGTGTCGTCGATGGCCTTCTGGGCCAGACCCGGGGCCTGGTCCGGGCTGCCCTGCGAGTCCAGGGGAACCAGCTCGACCTTGCAGTCGGCGTTCTCCTTGTTGTACTTGTCGACCGCCAGCTTGACGCCGTTGTTCTCGTTGATGCCGAGCGCCGCCGACGGGCCGGTCAGCGCGCCGAAGAACGCGATCTTGTTGCCGCAGGCGTCGCCACCGGACGCCGCGTCGTCGCTACTGGAGCATGCCGTGCCGCCGGCGACGAGCGCCACCATGGCGACCCCACCGATAACGCGCGCGAGCTTCTGCCTCAAGGCCCGAACCCTCCTCCGTCCAATGGTCCGAACCACCCGCTGCCGATTGGCCCTTGCGGGGGCGGACGAACCAGACCGTCGTCGCCGGTCTGGGGCCGGACGCTATCCCACCTTTGAGCTGTGACGAAAGCCCCAGGGGAGCGGGTTGACCGAACCGTTACACGGCGTGGCGGATTCGAAACGATCGCTGTAAGAACCGTCGGCCGCGAGAGCTCCTCACCTTCGTTTCATCGGTAACGGGTCGAACCTCGTCCACCCCCTACCGTTCGATGGTCGGCAACCCGACTGACCAGGCACGGGACGCCTTCCCGTCGTCGGACACCAACACCAGTCGATCACCCTGCGAGGCGACCGCCACGGCCGTGTTCCCCCCGTCGGGCACCGGGGCCGGCATGGCCATCAGTCGCCACGAATCCCCCGCATCGGCGGAAAGCCACAGTCCGTGACCACCGCCGTCCCCCGTCACCGCGACCAGCTCCCGCCCGGCCGGCACCAGGGCGTCGACCGAGGACACCCCCGGACCGGCCGCGCCGAACCCGCCGGCCCGCCGCCATTCGTCGCCCGTCAGCCGCCAGGCGGCGAACCCGTCGCGCACCGGGCCGAGGGCCACCACCGCGTCGTCGACCGAGGCAACCCGCTGCGCCTGGCCGCGCCCGTCCGGCACCGGCAGCGCCACCCGCCGCCAGGCCCGACCGTCGGCCGAACTCCAGGCCAGGGGCGCCAGCGCCGTCGCGCCGGCCGGCAGCACCGCGCCCACCACCCACCAACCCGACGGCACGGCCACCGCGTCGTACGCGACCGTCCGGCCCCGCCCGTCACCGGCGAGCTCCGCCACGCCCTCCCGGATCGTGAACCGCTCGCCGTCCGGCGACGCCCAGACCGCCGCCCCGTCGACCCGCGCCCCCGCGATCAGCCAACCGGCCGGACCCGCCGCGAGCCGCGCCACGCTCACCGCGCGCGGGCCGGCGTACAGCTCGAAGGGCGCCGGCGCCTCTCGCAGCCGCCCGTCCGGCGACTGCGACCAGGTGCCCGTGCGCGGGTTGCCGTGCGCGCCGCCGTTCTTCGCCCCGAGCGCCGCCAGCCGGCCGTCGCGGCACGCGGCCGCGTAGAGCACGTGCTGGCGGCCGTAGTGGCTCGACGGCGACACCGGCAGCGCCGTCCACGACACGCCGTCGGCGCTGCGCCAGGCCGCCGGCCGGGTCTCCCCCGCCGCGTCGGCCAGCCCACCGACCGCGTACCACGTGCCGGCGCAGGCCACGGCGTCACGCAGCAGCGGCCGGCCGGGGGCGCCCGGCGGCGCCGGCAGGGTCAGCGGTTGCCACCGCGGGCGCAGCGGCTCGTCGGCGGGCTCCGCGGGGGCCCGGCCGCAGCCGGCCGGCAACACCGCGAGGAGACCGAGCACCGCCACCAGCCGCCGGGTCCGCATGGATCAGATGTTATCGATCAACGGGTCCCCCGAGGAGCCCCCGGAGCCGTCTCCGGCGTGTCGCGTCGTCCCGGCGGCGCGTCAGGAGGCGGGCTGGGCGACCTCGCCGCCGGCGGTCTCGGCCAGGATCCGCTCGGCGACCTCCTTCATGGTCATCCGGTGGTCCATCGCCGTGCGCTGGATCCACTTGAACGCCTGCGGCTCGGTCATCCCGTACGTCGTCATCAGCGCGCCCTTGGCGCGCTCGACGGTCTTGCGGATCTCCAGCCGGTCGGTCAGCCCCGCGACCTCCGCCTCCAGGGCGGCGATCTCCGAGTAGCGCGACAGCGCGATCTCCACCGCCGGCACCAGGTCGCTCTTCTGGAAGGGCTTCACGAGGTACGCCATCGCGCCGGCCGCCCGCGCCCGCTCCACCAGGTCACGCTGGCTGAACGCGGTCAGGATGATCACCGGGGCGATCCGGGCGCCCGCGATCCGCTCGGCGGCGGCCAGCCCGTCCATGATCGGCATCTTGATGTCGAGGATGACCAGATCCGGCTTGAGCTCCTCGGCGAGCCGGACGGCGGTCTCCCCGTCACCGGCCTCGCCGACGACCTCGTACCCCTCCTCGACGAGCATCTCGGCGAGGTCCAGCCGGATGAGCGCCTCGTCCTCGGCGATCAGAACGCGCCTGCGCTCGACGTCCGTCTGCATCTCGGCCACGAGCCACTCCCACCAGTCTGTGCTCGACACCCGCGATGCCGGGTGTCGCCGCCCTTAGCGTAGTGGGTAACCTATGTGGCGCCGCCACAGCGTTGGGCGAGGACGTCCCCGTATTCCAATGGCAGAGAAACGGAGCTCAAACCTCCGACAGTGTGGGTTCGAATCCCACCGGGGACACCGAAAATGTCGTACGGGCGTACGAAACTCGTCCTCGTGCACGCACCCGAGATCCGCGCCCGCGCGCTGAGGGTCCACCTCGGCGGCGCAACCATCGCTGAGACCGCCCGGGCCGTCGGTCTTTCCTACCGGACCGTCTGGGAGTGGTGCCGCGAGCGGCCGCAACCGCTGGTTCGGGGCACGGCAGAGCGCTGTTTCCGCTGCCGTCGTGACGACGGATGTCCGACAGACCCACCGGCCTACAGCTACCTGCTGGGCCTCTACCTGGGTGACGGGCACCTGGTCACCAGTGCGCGGGTGCCGGTCTTGAGGATTTCCTGCGGCGAGGCGTGGCCTGGGTTGATCGACGCCTGCGATTCCGCCATGCGTGCGGTGCTGGCGGCCAAGGTCCAGCGGGTTCCACAACAGGGCTGCGTGAGCGTGCAGAGTTACGGCAAGCACTGGCCGTGCCTGTTCCCGCAGCACGGTCCCGGCAAGAAGCACGAGCGTCAGATCGCCCTCGCCGACTGGCAGAGGAGGATCGTCACCGCCCATGCCGGGGCTTTCCTGCGCGGTCTGTTCCACTCCGACGGCTGCCGGTTCAGCAACCGGGTGACGACGCGCGGGAGGAGCTACGTCTACCCGCGCTACATGTTCGTCAACGAGTCGGCCGACATCATGGGCCTCTGCCAGTGGGCGCTGGACCTGCTCGGCATCGCCTGGCGGATGAACCGCCGCAACTCCCTCTCCGTGGCGCGGCGGGACGCCGTCACCGCCCTCGATCGCCACGTCGGCCCGAAGTCCTGACCGTGCCGCCCGGTCGGCTCCCACGGGTGGAACACCACGGGTGTCACCGGGGCTCGTTGGCACCCGTGGTGTTCCACCCGTGGGAGCCACTACGCCCGCGGCGGGGCGGCTCGCGGCAACGGGGCGACGACTCGCAGCAGCGAGGGCGGGGCGACGGCGTTGGTGCGGGTCAGCCGAGTTCAACGAGGGCAGGGCGACGACGTGGGTGCGGGTCAGCCGAGTTCGGCGAGGGCCTGGGCCAGGTCGGCGCGCAGGTCCTCGGCGTCCTCCAGGCCGACGGAGACGCGCAGCAGGCCTCCGCACGGCTTGGCCTCCCCCTCGACGGGGCGGTGGGTCAGCGAGGCCGGGTGCTGGATGAGAGTGTCGACGCCGCCCAGCGAGACCGCGTGGGTGATCAGCCGGCAGGCGTTCGCGACGGCGGCCGCGGCGGGCGCGCCGCCGCGTACCTCGAAGGCGAGGAGGCTGCCCGGGCCGCTCATCTGCCGTCCGACGAGCCCGGCGGGGTCGTGCAGCGACGGGTGGTGCACTCGCGCGACGGCGGGGTGGGCGGCGAGCCAGGCGGCGAGCTTCTCGGCGCCGGCCTGCTGGGCGCGCACCCGCACCGGCAGGGTCTGCAGGCCGCGGTGCAGCAGGTACGCGCCGAGGGGGTGCAGGATCGCGCCGGTGAGCGCGCGGACCTGGCGCAGTCGGGCGGCCCAGTCGGCGTCGCAGGCGACCACGCCGGCGAGGACGTCGCCGTGCCCGCCGATGCTCTTGGTGGCGCTGTGCAGCACGAGCGTGGCGCCGTGCCGGGTGGGTTGCTGGAGCACGGGGGTGGCGACGGTGTTGTCGACGAGCAGCGGCACGTCGCCGGCGGCGCGGGCGAGGGCGGCGATGTCGACCAGGTCGAGGGTGGGGTTGGCCGGGGTCTCGGCGATCACCAGGGCGGTGTCGGGGCGGACGGCGGCGGCGACCTCGTCGGGACGGGCCCAGGTGACGGTGGTGCCGAGCAGGCCGGTGGCGAGCACGTGGTCGGTGCCGCCGTAGAGGGGGCGGACGGCGACGAGGTGTCGCTTTCCGTCCCTGGTGGCGGCGAGCAGGGTGGCGGTGAGGGCGGCCATGCCGCTGGCGAAGGCGACGGCGTCGGTGGTGTCTTCGAGGTCGGCGAGGGCGGTCTCGAAGCGGGCCACGGTGGGGTTCCACAGGCGCTGGTAGACGGCGCTGCCGCCGGCGGGGAGGGTGCCGCCGGTGGCGAGGGCCTCGTACGCGTCGCCGCCGGCGTCGACCGACGGCAGCGGGTTGGTGGTGGAGAAGTCGATCGGCGGCACGTGGACGCCCAGGGCGGCGAGGTCGTCGCGGCCGGCGTGCACGGCTCTGGTGTCCACGGTCGTCATGCTGGAAGGATCGAACATAGCGTCAACGGGCGGCAATAGTTCCGAACATGATTCGGTAATTGCCCTTGGAAGCGCGTTCCGGTTCGATGGAAGATGCCTGCATGCCCCTTGCTACGAATGATGTGCGGCGGTTCGCCGACCTGGACGACACCGACCGCGCGATCCTGTCGGAGCTGGCCGCCGACGGCCGGCTGCCGAACAACGCCCTCGCCGAGCGGGTCGGGGTGGCCCCCTCGACGTGCCTGACCCGCACCCGCGCCCTGCGGGAGCGCGGGGCGATCCGCGGGTTCCACGCGGAGGTCGATCCGGCGGCGGTGGGGCTGCCGTTGCAGGCGCTGGTGTCGGTGCGGCTGACCGCGCACGAGCGGGCGGCGGTGGACGCGTTCCGGGCCCGGTCGGTGCGGCTGCCGGGGGTGGTGGCGGTGTTCCACGTGGCGGGTGCGGAGGACTACGTGCTGCACGTACGGGCGGCCTCGGCGGACGCGCTGCGGGACTTCGTGCTGGACCACCTGGCCGTGGACCCGGCGGTGCAGCACACCCAGACGAGCCTGATCTTCGAGCAGGCGCGCGGCATGGGCTGAGCGCGCTGCGGGCCCGCGACAGGCGCGTGAGCCGGATCGCCCCGGGGAACAAACCCGAGGTGGGACGGGTTGGCCACCCTTGTGATCAACGTACCGCTGTCTGTTCTCGATCTTGCCCCTGTCGCGGCCGGCGCCACCGCCGGTGCGGCGCTGCGGCACACCACCGAGCTGGCCCGGCGCACGGAGGAACTCGGGTACCGCCGGTTCTGGGTGGCCGAGCACCACAACATGCCGGCGATCGCGAGTTCCGCGCCGGCGGTGCTGCTCGCGCACCTGGCGGCGCACACGTCGACGATCCGGCTGGGCTCGGGCGGGGTGATGCTGCCCAACCACGCGCCGCTGGTGGTGGCCGAGCAGTTCGGCACCCTCGAAGCGCTGCACCCGGGCCGCATCGACCTGGGCATCGGCCGCGCCCCCGGCACCGACCAGGTGACCGCGCTGGCGTTGCGCCGGACGATGGAGGGGCTGTCGGCGGAGGGCTTCCCCCGGGAGCTGGCGGACCTGATGAACTACTTCAGCGGCGAGCGGCCGGGGCCGATCACGGCCACCCCCGGCCTCGGCGAGCAGCCGGCCGTCTGGCTGCTCGGCTCCAGCGGGTTCAGCGCCCAGCTGGCCGGGCTGCTGGGCCTGCCGTTCTCCTTCGCGCACCACTTCAGCGCGCAGAACACGGTGCCCGCGCTGGCGCTGTACCGGCAGAACTTCCGGCCGTCGAAATGGCTGGAGCAGCCGTACGCGATGGTGGCCGTCAACGCGGTCTGCGCGGACACCGACGAGCGGGCGGAGTGGCTGGCGGGGCCGGCGGCGCTGTCGTTCCTGCGGCTGCGCTCGGGGCGGCCCGAGCCCCTGTCGACGCCGGACGAGGCCGCGGCGTACCCGTACACGGAGGCCGAGCGCGAGTTCGTGCGCCAGCGCCGGGACGGGCAGGCGACGGGCTCCCCGGAGACGGTACGGCGGCAGCTCGGCGAGCTGCTGGCGCGCACGGGCGCGGACGAGCTGATGCTGACCACGCTGGTGTACGACGTGGCCGACCGGGTGCGCTCCTACGAGCTGATCGCCGAGCACGTGGCCGGTGGCCTGCGCCGGAAGGGCTGAAACACGATCTTCACGTCGGCGTCACCGGGGCGACGCGTGGCGCGCCTAGTTTTGTCCTCGGTGGTGGTACGGCATTCCCGGTCGGGACGGGTCGGGGATGCCGCGGTGTGGGGCACCGGGCCGGAGCTGTGCGGATTCCGCGGCTGCGGCCCGGTGCCTGTCTCACCCCCGTGGCCGGCCGGCGGAGCGGCACGAGGCGCCGTCGCCGGCCGGGGCACCCGATCAGCGCAGGTAGATGTCGGGCGTGGGCGGGGCGGCCATGCCGTCGCCGAGGAAGAAGCCCGGGTGCGGGGGCTGGTTGTAGGCGGTGTTCTGCCAGGCGACCGCGACCCGGTACTGCGGGTCGTGCATGAGCGTGTGGATCCGGCTGCCGGTGGGCGTGGGCGTGCTGTAGATCCGCAGGGCACGGCTGTCGCTGGTGCGCCAGACGACCTCCTCCCGCCAGTCGCCGAACAGGTCGGCGGAGAGCGCCGGGTTGGACTTGGTGCCGTTGTTCGCCGCCACGCCGCTGGCGGTCAGCAGGCGGGTGTCGCCGCCGGTGCCGTACTTGTCGATGCGGGTGGCGTCGAGCAGTTCCCGGACGGGGTCGCCGTCCCACCAGACGAGGAAGTTCGCCGAGGACGGCCTGCGCCCGACGACGGCTCCGGTGCCGCTGTACAGGTCGCCCATGTGGGTGCCGGCGCCCCAGACCTCGGCGCCGGGGCTGCCGGCGTGGATGTCGGCGGCGACGCCCCGGCCGGGGCCCTCGGCTCCCCCGTTGTTGGGCCGCTGCCAGACGACCTGGCCGGTGCGGGCGTCGTGCAGGTCGGCCGCCGGCTGGTTGCCGGACTCGTGGATCGTGAAGACCTCCAGGCCGGCGCGGCCGGGGACGAGGTCGCCGACGTGCAGGGCGTCGCCGTGGCCGAACCCGGTGGCGTACATGAGGCGGCCGTCGTCGTTGATGGTGGCCGACCCGTACACGATCTCCTGTCGTCCGTCGGCGTCGACGTCGGCGACGGAGAGGTTGTGGTTGCCCTGACCGAAGGCGGCGCCGTTGCCCGAGGCGTTGGAGTCGAAGGTCCAGCGCTTGCGCAGGGTGCCGTCGCGGAAGTCCCAGGCCGCCACGACCGCCCGGGTGTAGTAGCCGCGCGCCATCACCAGCGAGGGGCGCTGCCCGTCGAGGTAGGCGGTGGCGGCGAGGAAGCGGTCGACGCGGTTGCCGTAGTTGTCGCCCCAGGAGGACACCGTGCCCCGGGGCGGGTCGTAGGCGACGGTGGAGAGGACCGCGCCGGTGCGGCCGTCGAACATGGTCAGGTACTCGGGGCCGGCGAGGACGTACCCGCTGGAGTTGCGGTGGTCGGCGGTGGCGGAGCCGATCACCTGGCCGGTGCCGGAGCGGGTGCCGTCGGCGGTCTTCATGGCCACCTCGGCGCGGCCGTCGCCGTCGTAGTCGTACACCTGGAACTGGGTGTAGTGGGCCCCGGCGCGGATGTTGCGGCCCAGGTCGACGCGCCACAGCCGGGTGCCGGCGAGGGTGTACGCGTCGACGTACACGTTGCCGGTGTAGCCGGACTGGGAGTTGTCCTTGGCGTTGGACGGCTCCCACTTGACCACGAACTCGTAGTCGCCGTCGCCGTCGAGGTCGCCGACGGAGGCGTCGTTGGCCGAGTACGTGTAGCTCTCGCCGCTCGGCGTGCTCGCGCCCGGCGGCACCTGCAACGGCACGTCGAGGTGCCCGGCGGGGAACTGGAGCGCGGGCGCGGAGGCGGCCTGCTCGACGCCGCCGACCACGGCGCGCACGGTGTAGGTCGCGTCGGCCGCCGCGCCGCTGTCGAGGTGGTTGGTGGCCCCGGTGATGGGGCTGCCGTTGACCCTGGTCGTGCCGCGGTAGAGGTTGAAGGCCACCCCGGCGGTCTCGGTGCCGAGCAGCCGCCAGGAGACCAGGTTGCCGGTGCCGGAGCGGACGCTGACCAGTCCCCGGTCGAGGTCCTCCATCTGCACCGCCCCGGCCGGGGGCGGAGTGGTGGGCGGCGGGGTGGTCGGCGGCGGGGTCGTGGGCGGTGGACTGCTCGGCGGCGGGGTGGTCGGGCCGCCGGTGGGCACGGCGCCGGTGCAGGTGGTGCCGTTGAGGGCGAAGCCGGTCGGCGGCGGGTTGCTCCCCTCCCACGAGCCGTTGAAGCCGAAGGTGGTGCTGGCACCGGTGGCGATCGCCGCGTTGTGGTCGACGTTGCGGGCGGTCACCTGGGCGCCGGACTGGTCGACGAGGGCGTTCCACGCCTGGGTGACCCGCTGGCCGGCGGGGTACGACCAGGTGAGGGTCCAGCCGTTCACCGGATCGCCCAGGTTCGTGACGGTGACGTCGGCGCCGAAGCCGCCTGGCCACTGGTTGGTGATCCGGTGCTCGACGCGGCAGCCGGCGGCGGCAGCCGAGGCGGTGAGGGTCGGGAGCGTACCGGCGAGGAGTGCGGCCGCGGCGGCTGCGGCGAGCAGCGCGACGCGGCGGTGGGTGACGGGCATGGGGAGTGTCCTCCGGGGAGGTTGGGCGCGCGGCGACCGTCGCCGTCGGCCTGCCCGGGCCGGCGGGAGGAGACGCCGCACTTGCGGCGGTGGTCCGACGCCGTCGGTGCGGCGTCGGTGTCGTCGCCACCGCTCCGGTGTCGGCATCCTGGCGCCGGCAGTGCGGCGTCGGTGCTCCGGCGGGGCGGCGTCGAGGGGGTGGCTCCGCGCACCTGCGATGCTAGGGCAAGCGCTTTCTGCGGACAATCCGTCCTCCCCTGCCGGGCCTCCGCCGCCCTGGCCGCCCCAGCTTCCCCCGCCCCGGCATCCTCCGCGTCGGGGACGCCCGGCGCTTCCCTTGCCCCGGGCCCGGATTCTTGATCGACTCAGGGCGTGGCTGAGCACATGACCCCGGACGAGTTCCGCCGCGCCGGGCACGCCGTGGTGGACTGGATCGCCGACTACTGGGCGACGCTGGAGCGGCGCCCGGTGACCTCGCAGGACCCGCCCGGGACGGTGGCCGCCCGGCTGCCGGCCGGCCCGCCGGAGCACGGCGAACCGGTGGAGGCGGTCCTGGCCGACCTGGACACCCTGATCACGCCGGGGCTGACGCACTGGCAGCACCCCGGCTTCTTCGGCTATTTCCCCGCCAACACCTCCGGGCCCAGCGTGCTCGGCGACCTGGTCAGCGCGGGGCTGGGCGTGCAGGGGATGCTCTGGGCGACCGGGCCGGCGTGCACCGAGCTGGAGACGGTGCTGCTGGACTGGCTCGCCGACCTGCTGGACCTGCCGAAGCGGTTCCGCTCCGGCTCCGGGGGCGGCGGGGTGATCCAGGACTCGGCGTCCTCGGCGACGCTGGTGGCGACCCTGGTCGCGCTGCACCGCGCGGGCGGCGGCCGGTGGCGGGAGGTCGGCGTCGACCGCCGCTACCGCGCCTACGCCTCGACCCAGGGCCACTCGTCCATCGAGAAGGCCGCGCGGATCGCCGGGCTGGGCGCCGACGGCGTACGACCGGTCGAGGTCGACCCGGGGACGCAGGCGATGTCCCCGGCGGCGCTGCGCGCGGCCATCGAGGCGGACGTGGCGGCCGGCGTCGTCCCGGCGATCGTGGTGGCCACCGTCGGCACCACCTCCACGACCGCGATCGACCCGCTGCCGGAGATCGGCGCGATCTGCGCCGAGTACGGGGTCTTCCTGCACGTCGACGCCGCGTACGCGGGGGCGGCGGCGGTCTGCCCGGAGCTGCGGTTCGGGCACGTCGGCCTGGAGTACGCCGACTCGTACTGCTTCGACCCGCACAAGTGGCTGCTCACCGGCTTCGACTGCGACGCGTTCTGGGTGGCCGACACGGCGGAGCTGATCGAGGCGCTGAGCGTGCTGCCGGAGTACCTGCGCAACGCCGCCACCGAGTCCGGCGCGGTGATCGACTACCGGGACTGGCAGGTGCCGCTGGGGCGCCGGTTCCGGGCGTTGAAGCTCTGGTTCGTGCTGCGCTGGTACGGCGCCGAGGGGCTGCGCGCGCACATCCGCTCCGGCGTGGCGCTCGCCGCCCGGTTCGCCGACCGGGTCCGCGCCGACGACCGGTTCGCGCTGGTGGGGGCGCACCCGTACTCGCTGGTGTGCTTCCGGCTGGCGGCGGACGACGAGGCCAATGCGGAGCTGCTGGCCCGGGTCAACGCCACCGGCCGGGTGCACCTGACGCACACCCGGGTCAACGGCCGCTACACGCTGCGCCTGGCCGTCGGCTCCCCGCAGACCACCGAGGTCCATGTCGACGAGGCGTGGACCCTCCTCGCCGACGCCGCGACCGCCCTCCTCCCCCACTGACGACCCGACCCACCGGAGGTCACGCCGCACACCGTGCAGGCCCCGGGAGATCTTGGTGGGAAACGGCCCCTCCGGGGGCACTTTCCCACCAAGATCTCCGCCGTGGACGGGTCAGCGGTGGTCGGGGGCGCCGGCGGTCGCCGGCTGGGGCGTGATCGCGGGTTCCGGGGAGCACGGCAGCGGCGCGGTCGCGCCGGGGACCGCGGGCCGGTCGGCCGCTGCGTCGGTCGCCGCCGAGGGGACACCGGTCGGGGTGCCGGCCGCGAGGGCGCCGGTCGGGGTGCCGGCCGCGAGGGCGGCTGCGACGACGGCCCGCTGACGGCGGGTGCGCAGCAGCGCCCGGACGGCCAGTGCGAGGGCGGCGGCCCAGGCGACGGCCAGCAGGACGTAGACGGCGGGCCGGGCCGGGCCGCCGAGGTCGGCCGAGCGCATCAGCGTGCGGGCGTTGGTCAGCACGATCACGCCGCCGATCGCCGCGCCGAGCAGCTGAGCGGGGACGATGCGCACCAGCCAGGCCGCGATCGGCGCGGCGATCAGGCCGCCGATGAGCAGCGCGGCCACCATGGGCAGCAGGAAGCCCTCGGAGCCGAGGCCGATCAGGAAGCCGAGGCTGGCGGCGCCGGCGACCACGAACTCGGACGTGTCCACCGAGCCGATCACCTTGCGCGGCTCCATCCGCCCGCTGACCAGCAGGGCCGGCGTGGCCACCGGACCCCATCCGCCGCCGCCGGTGGCGTCGACGAAGCCGGCGACCAGGCCGAGCGGGCCCAGGAACCGGCCCCGCAGCCGGCCCCCGCGCCGATCGGTCCGCAGCGGCCGGGAGAAGCGCACCAGCAGGTACGCGCCGAGGGTGAACAGGATGCCGGCCATCCACGGTGCGGCCGACTCGGTGGAGATCGAACTGAGGAAGGTCGCCCCGGCGAACGCCCCCACTGCGCCGGGGAGGGCGATCCGCCCGACCACCCGCCAGTCGACGTTGCCGAACCGCCAGTGCGACACCCCGGCGGCGAGCGTGGTGCCGATCTCGGCCAGGTGCACCGACGCCGACGCGGCGGCCGGCGCCACCCCGACGAGCAGCAGCAACGTGGAGGAGGTCAGCCCGTACGCCATGCCGAGTGCGCCGTCGACGAGTTGCGCGGCGAGCCCGACCAGCGCGAGGACCAGCAGCTTACGCACGAGCGCCCCCTGACTTTTCGGCATCTCCTATCGACTTGGTCGACAATGCGGCACGGGGCGTGCCCCGGTCAAGCCTCCAACCGGTCAGTGAGACGACAGACGCGCCCGGCCGTCGCCACCCGGGCCGGGCGACGACGAGCGCGCCGGAGCCGGAAACGAGGGCCGCGAGGCCGGCGGCGGGGCGGGTGGGGGTCAGGTCCAGGCACGGGGGTCGGCGGCCAGCTCGACGACCCGGCCCGGCAGGGTGCCGCCGGCCACGTCGGCGACGGTGACCAGTTCCAGGATCTCGCGCTCGCTGGCCCGCAGGGCGATCCAGACCTCCTGGAGGGCCCTGGCCGCGCCGTGGTAGCCGAGGTCCTCGGGCCGCTGCCCGCGTACGTGCGCGAGCGGGCCGTCGATCACCCGGATCACCTCGGCCAGCGAGATCTCCCCGGCCGGCCGGGCCAGCCAGTAGCCGCCCTCCGGGCCGCGCTGGGCCTGCACGATGCCGCCCCGGCGCAGTTGCAACAGGATGCTCTCCAGGAACTTCGGCGGGATCTCCTGGGCGCGGGCGATCTGGTCGGCGGTCACGGGCCGGCTTCGCCCGGGCCCGGCGTCGCCGGTCACCGAGGCGAGCTCGGCGACCGCGCGGAGGGCGTAGTCGACCCGGGCGGAGAGGCGCATGCGGCAAGGTTAGTCGCCTGGCCGCCCCGCCCGGACGATCGCCCCTCAGCCGATCGGCCGACGGCGATGTACCACCGAGGTCACTCGCCGACGCGGCGCAGCAGCCCTTCCTGCACCACGCTGGCGATGTGCCGCCCGTCGGTGGTGAACATGCGGCCGGTGGCGAGCCCTCGGGCACCGGAGGCCGACGGGCTCCAGCAGTCGTAGAGGAACCAGTCGTCGGCGCGGAACGGCCGGTGGAACCAGAGCGCGTGGTCGAGGCTGGCACCGACCACACCGCCCGGGCCCCAGACCTCGCCGTGGACCGAGAGCACCGAGTCCAGCAGCGTCAGGTCGGAGGCGTAGGTCAGCGCGCAGGCGTGCAGCAGCGGGTCGTCGGGCAGCTTGCCGTCGATGCGCATCCAGACCCGCTGGTGGGGGTCGGGGGGCCGGTCGCCGGGGCGTACCCAGCCGGGCTCGCCGACGTAGCGGACGTCGATCGGGCGCGGGATCTGCGCCCAGATGCCGAGCCGCTCCGGATAGCGGGCGAGCCGGTCGGTCATCGTCGGGACCTCGTCCGGGCCCGGCACGTCGGGCGGGGTGGGGGCCTGGTGGTCCAGGCCCTCCTCCGTCCGCTGGAACGACGCCGACATGAAGAAGATCGGCTTGTCGTGCTGGAGTGCCACCGAGCGGCGCACCGAGAAGGAGCGGCCGTCGCGGACGTTCTCCACCTCGTACACGATCGGCTCGGCCGGGTCGCCCGGGCGGACGAAGTAGCCGTGCAGGGAGTGCACGAAGCGGGCCGGGTCGACGGTGCGTCCGGCGGCGACCAGCGCCTGGCCGGCGACCTGGCCGCCGTACACCCGCTGGGGACCGACCGGGGGGCTCATCCCCCGGAAGGTCATCCCGCCGGTGTGCTCCAGGTCGAGCACACCCAGGAGCTGGTCGACCGCGGCCTGCCCGACCGCGACGTCCGCGTCGCTCACTGCAAGGCCCGCGCCGACGCCGCGTCGACCAGCGACCCGAGCTGGTGTACGCGCAGCGTGTTGGTCGAGCCGGGGGTGCCGGGCGGGCTGCCGGCGACGATCACCACGTAGTCGCCGGGATTCGCCCGGTCGAGCCCGAGCAGCGCCTGGTCGACCTGGCGGAACATGTCGTCGGTGTGCTCGACGAACGGCATCAGGAACGTCTCCACGCCCCACGAGAGGGCGAGCTGGTTGCGCACCTCGGGCACCGGGGTGAAGGCGAGCAGCGGCAGGTCGCAGTGCAGCCGGGACAGCCGTCGCACGGTGTCGCCGGTCTGCGAGAAGGCGACCAGGGCCTTGGCGCCGATGGCCCGGGCGATCGAGGAGGCGGCGACGGTGAGCGCGCCGCCGTGCGTACGGGGGTCGTGCTGCAGGCGCGGCACGCCGATCGAGCCGGACTCGGTGGTGGTGACGATCTTCGCCATGGTGCTGACGGTGAGCACCGGGTACTTGCCGACGCTGGTCTCGCCGGAGAGCATCACCGCGTCTGCGCCGTCGAGCACGGCGTTGGCCACGTCGGAGGCCTCGGCGCGGGTCGGCCGGGAATTCTCGATCATGGAGTCGAGCATCTGAGTGGCCACGATGACCGGCTTGGCGTTCTCCCGGCAGAGCTGCACGGCACGCTTCTGCACCAGCGGCACCTGGTCCAGCGGCAGCTCGACGCCGAGGTCGCCGCGGGCGACCATGACGCCGTCGAAGGCCAGCACGATCTGCTCCAGGCAGTCGACCGCCTCGGGCTTCTCCACCTTGGCCAGCACGGGGCGGTGCACGCCCTCCTCGGTCATGATGCCGTGCACCAGCTTGATGTCGTCCGCCGAGCGGACGAAGGAGAGCGCGATCAGGTCGACGCCCAGGCCGAGGGCGAAGCGCAGGTCCTCGGCGTCCTTCTCGGACATCGCCGGCACGCTGACCGCCACGTTCGGCAGCGAGACGCCCTTGTTGTTGGAGACCGGGCCGCCCTCGGTGACCAGGCAGCGGATGTCGTTGCCGGTGACGTCGGTGACCTCGACGGCGACCCGGCCGTCGTCGATCAGCAGCCGGTCGCCGGGCTTCACCTCCTGCGGCAGCTTGCGGTAGGTGCAGGAGACCCGCTCCTTGGTGCCGAGGACGTCGTCACCGGTGATGACGACCGAGTCGCCGGTGCGCCACTCGTGCGGGCCGTCGGCGAACCGGCCGAGCCGGATCTTCGGGCCCTGGAGGTCGGCGAGCACGGCCACCGGCCGGCCGGCGGCTTCCGCGGCCTCGCGGACCAGCCGGTACACCGCCTCGTGATCCTCGTGGCTGCCGTGGCTGAAGTTGAGTCTCGCCACGTTCATGCCGGCCTCGACGAGGCCCCGGATGCGCTCCGGCGACGAGGTGGCAGGGCCAAGAGTGCAGACGATCTTCGCGCGGCGTGTCACGCCCATCAGGCTAGTCTCTCCTCCGGGTCGGGCTGTGGGCCGACCCTCTTGCGGACTGCGGAACATTGTCCAACGACGCGCGTCACGCGCGCAGCCGGCGGGCGGAACCCACGCCGGAACGTTGAGGCGGCGGGCATCGGCGACCGCGCGCCGGAATCGTACGCCCCCGACGCGAACGGACAACCGGGTGCTCCCCGCCGCTCCGCCGGGCGCGGGCCGGTTCCGCCCCGTCGGCAGGTCGACGCTGAGGCGGGGTGGTGGAGGCGGCGCCGGGCGCGGGAGCGTCGGCATCGCCGTGTCCGGCGGGAACCGTCGCGGGCAGCAGCACGCCGGAGAAAGGGACCGCCGCCGTCCTGGCCGGCGGCTCAGCTCTGCGTCTTGACCAGCGGGAAGTCGAGGGAGCCCTCCGGGCAGAGGAAGGTCATCACGTCGACCCGGTAGAGCCCCGCCTGAACGGCCGGGTCGGCCTCCATCACGCTGCGCACGTCGTCCACCGAGCCGGTGCGCGCCAGGCCGAAGCCGATCGGCGGGTCGGGCTCGCGGGCCGGGCCGTCCACCGAGCCGGCGACCAGGATGATCCCCCGCCGTTGCAGGGCCTGCATGTGCGCCAGGTGCTCGGCCTGCAACCGCTGCACCGTCTCCGCCGGCAGCGCCCGCCCGGCCGCGCCGGGATACAGCACGATGCACTCGTACGTGTCGAGCGCGAAGTCGACCTGCGGCACTCCCGTCATGGCGCTCCCTCCCGCGTCGCGCCGCACGCGGCGACCCGTGGTCGACGCCGAGCCGGCACGGCCCAGCGTCGCACGGGCGGGCGGCCGGCACGGGCGCTTCGGTCAACTTCGTCCGCGACCCGGCCCGGTTGCGGCCCGGTCGCGCCGTTTTCCCGGCGGTGCCGTGGAGGCGCCCGGGTCGCGGCGGCGGGCGGCTGTCCCACCCCCGCCCTACGCTGCCGGCGTGGGCACGAGCTACCAGACGATCCTGGCCGTGGGCGGCCTGGCGGAGATCCGCAGGGTGCTGACCGACGTCGGCACCGAGGCGTACGTGACGGAGGTCGGCGAGCGCCGGTGGGCGGTCGTCCCGCGCGAGGAGGAGGGGAGCGGCTACGCCGAGGTCGACGACCTGGCGCAGCTGATCACCCTGCTCACGCGCGAGCCGGCCGTCACCTTCGACGTCTTCGACTCCAGCGTCATGTCGGCCACCCTGCACACGGCCGGCCGGGAGGCGCACCGCTACGTCTCCGACCGGGGCTGGGTGACGGAGTACTGGGACGACGACGACAACGAGGTGCTCGCCGGCTTCGACGGCACGATCCACCCGGTCGACGCCCCGCCGCCGCCCGGCCCGAGCGGCGACGACCCGGCCGTCTTCGCCCCGCTGGGCGTCGGCGCGGTCGACACCGTGGGCCTCGGCGCGGCGCTGCGTGGGGAGGTCCCGCTCGACGGCGAGCCCCGCCTGTTCGCCGAGTGCCAGCACCGGGCCATCCTCGAAGCCCTGCGGCTCGACCCGTGCCCGCTGACCCGGCCCTTCCGGCACACCCACCTCGACCACGTGCCGGCCCCGGTGCACGTGCGGCCGGACGGCGGGTGATCCCGGTCTCGATCCGCCGTGGCGGTGGTGCGGGCGACGATCGGCGGGAAAGCCCCACCGGTGGTGGCTAGATTGGCCGCTGGAGACGAAGAGAGACAGGATGGGGAATCCACGCATGGCGAACGACGCTGGCAAGCAGCCCGCGAAGGCCTCCGGGACGTACCGGATCGGGGGCGACCTCCAGGTCGACCGGCTCGGCTACGGGGCCATGCAGCTCACCGGCCCCGGCGTGTGGGGCGACCCGAAGGACCCGGCCGAGGCCGTGCGGGTGCTGCGCCGGGCGTACGAGCTGGGCGTGACGTTCATCGACACGGCCGACTCCTACGGCCCCTTCGTCAGCGAGCTGCTGATCCGCGAGGCCCTGCACCCGTACGCCGACGACCTGGTCATCGCGACCAAGGCCGGCCTGACCCGCTCCGGCCCTGGCGACTGGCGCCCGGTGGGGCGCCCGGAGTACCTGCGCCAGCAGTGCGAGCTGAGTCTGCGGCACCTCG
Organism: Micromonospora sp. LOL_025; assembly: GCF_048060285.1. Lineage (NCBI taxonomy): Bacteria > Bacillati > Actinomycetota > Actinomycetes > Micromonosporales > Micromonosporaceae > Micromonospora > Micromonospora sp. LOL_025. Next base: position 140,082 of record NZ_JBHMIR010000001.1, read on the forward strand.
GCCTGGAGGCCATCGGGCTCTACCAGCTGCACCGGATCGACCCGCAGGTGCCGCTCGCCGACCAGCTCGGGGAGCTGGCGCTGCTCAAGCAGGAGGGCAAGATCCGGCACATCGGCCTGTCCGAGGTGACCGTCGAGCAGATCGAGGCGGCCCGCAGCATCACCCCGATCGTCTCGGTGCAGAACCTCTACAACCTGGCGGACCGCAGCGCGGAGTCCGTCCTGGAGCACTGCGAGCGCAACGACCTCGCGTTCATCCCCTGGTTCCCGATCGCCACCGGCAACCTGGCCCGGCCGGGCGGCCCGCTGGACGCGATCAGCACCGGGCACGGCGCGACGCCCGCCCAGCTCGCCCTCGCCTGGCTGCTGCGCCGGTCGCCGGTGATGCTGCCGATCCCGGGCACGTCGTCGGTGGCGCACCTGGAGGAGAACGTGGCCGCCGCCGAGGTGCGGCTGACCGACGACGAGTACGAGGCCCTCGCCAAGGCCGCCTGACGCGGCGCGGGGCGGGCGGCGCACGGCCGCCCGCCCCCGCCCGCCATCACAGGGCGAGGCAGTTGGGGCGGATCGCCTCCCCGCGCAGCGCCTGCCGGATCACCGTGTACGTGGTGCCGTCGAGCACCAGGCCGAGGTGCCCGACGACCCGCAGGGGACACGCCGACTGGATCAGCACGTTGGTCGCTCCGTCGGCCAGTGTGGCGTTGTCGACGGGGCGCACCAGCTCGTCCTGGAGGGTGCGCACCGCCGTCCAGCGGACCGCGCCGGGGGTGTCGTCGCCCGCATTGAGGCCGGCGAGGAACGACGAGCCGATCGACATCTGCTGGCAGGCGACGATGCCGGCGCAGCTGCCCAGGCCGAGGAACTTCACGATGTTGGCCACGTACGTGCCGTACTGCGGGGTGCCGAGGCTGACGTAGCGGTCGATGCTGCTGGCCCCGCCCAGGCTCTTGATGAAGTACCGGGACACCAGGCCGCCCTCAGAGTGGGCGACGACGTCGACCTTGGCCACGCCGGTCGACGCGCGGACCTGCCCGACGAAGCTGCTGAACGCGCGGGCCGAGGTGGGGATGTCGCCGAGCCCGAGGTTGGGCAGTTGGTAGACCCAGACCCGGTACCCGTCGACGCGCAGCCGGGAGGCCAGCGGCCCGTAGGCGGAGGCGATGCCGCTGAGGCCACCGACGACGATGACGGGGTTACCTGCCGCGGCGGCGGCGATCCCGGCGGCGGTGCTGGTGCCGCTGTCCCCGGCGGCGGAGGCGGAGGCGGCCGGGTCGGCGGCGCTCCGGTCGGTGCTGGCCGCGGGCCGGTCGGGGGCCGCGACGGCGGCCGTGGCGGGGGCGGCGAGCACGGCGGCGATCATGACGGCGAGGGCGGGGACGATCTTTCGGAGCAGCAAAGCTGCACCTCCCATGGAGGAACCCGGTGCAACCGGGCGGGACGGGGGTGGGGGTGGTTCCGATCGATCGTGGAGACGATGATGATGGCCGTAATCCACCACCGTCAATAACAAGTTACGGCCCGGTAACCCCTTGTCGCGTCGAGAGCACAAACCGGCAATCCTGGCGGCGTCCGTCCACGACGGACGGTGCCCCACGTCGGGCCGAGCGCGGTGGCATGCTGTGACCCGTGCGCCCGACACCGCCCCGCGAAGAGCCGCTGCGGGTGATGCCGTGGTGGCTGGTGCTCGTCGGGCTGCTCCTCGCCGCGCTGCTCGGCTGGCTGGTGCTTGACTGGCTGCTCGGCGAGGCCGACCGCGCCGCCCAGCCGGACACCCGCGCGACGCTGCGCATCGACGCCATCCGGACCGGCCTGACCGTGGTCGCCGGCACCGGCGGCGGGCTCGCGCTGCTGCTCGCCGCCCGGCGACAGTGGATCGGCGAGCGCGCCCAGCGGCACCAGGAGGCCGTCGCCGCACAGGACCAGGCGCACCGGGAACGGGTGCAGGCGCACGCGGAGGCGGTGGCCGAGGCCGGGCAGCGCCACCAGGAGCGGCAGGCCGGTGCCGCCGAGCACGACGCGGCCGAGCGCCGGCTGACCGAGCTGTACACCGGCGCCGTCGAACTGCTCGGCAACGACAACGCGGCCGTACGCCTGGGTGGGCTGCACGCCCTGGAGCGGCTCGGGCAGGACAATCCGGCGCAGCGGGAGACGATCGTGGCGGTGCTCTGCGCGTACCTGCGGATGCCGGCGCCGGAGGACGACGCGCGCGAGGCGGAGGTGCGCCGCACCGCGCAGCGGGTCCTGACCCGGCACCTGCGCGCGGACGACGACGCCTTCTGGCCCGGGGTCAGGCTGGACCTGACCGGCGCCCGGCTCGACGGGTTCGACGCGACCGGCTGCACCCTGGACGACGCGGACCTCACCGGCGCGGTCTGCGCCGGCACCACCAGCCTGGCCGGCGCGACCGTGCGCGGGCGGCTCTCCCTCGGCGCGACCTTCGCGGACCTGGCCTGCGACGGCCTGCGCGGCGACGCCGAGATCGTCCTCGACCGCGCCCGGATCACCGGCCGGGTCAGCTTCGACCGCGCCGACCTCGCCGGCGGGCTGTCGTGCCGGCACGCCACCGTCGCCCGGGCCTCCTTCCGGGGCGTCACCTTCCACCGGACGGCGAGCTTCGACGCGGCCCGCTTCACCGACAGCGCGACCTTCCGCGAGGCGGTCTTCCTGAGCGGGGCCTCGATGGACCACGCCACCTTCACCGGCTACGCCGGATTCCGGCAGACCCGCTTCGCGGACCTGACCCTGTTCCGGTGGACCGAGTTCGGCGACCAGACCTGGTTCGAGCGGACCCGGTTCGAGGGGGCGGCGAACTTCGGTCGGGCCCGCTTCCACGGCCCGGTGACCTTCGACGGGGCGACGTTCGCCCGCCGTCCCCTGGTGGACCAGGCGCGGGCGACGGCCGCCGAAGCGCACGTGTGGCCCGAGGGCACCGCCGTCGCCCCGCTCGACGACGACTGGCTGCTGCTCACCGACGGATGACCGGCACCTTCTCCCCGCTGCGGCGTGGCCCGACGGGCCGACGGTCGCCGCCGGAGGCCGCTAGGCTGGCCGGATGGCGGAGACCATTGAGGACAGCCCCGTCGAGTGGGTGGCCGGTCACGTGCGCCGCTACGTGGAGACCGACGGCGCCGACGGCGGGAAGTACCACGGCTACGACGCCCTGCTGATCACCACGCGGGGGCGCCGGTCGGGCACGCTGCGGCGGACCGCGCTCATCTACGGCCGCGACGGCGACCGCTACCTGCTGGTGGCGTCCAACGGCGGGGCGGCGCGGCACCCGAACTGGTACCTCAACCTCTGCGCCGACCCGCAGGTGGAGGTGCAGTTCGGAGCCGAGAAGTTCCGGGGCACGGCACGCACCGCCACCGCCGAGGAGCGGCCCCGGCTGTGGGAGGCGATGACCGGGGTCTTCCCGACCTACGCCCGCTACCAGAAGGAGACCGACCGGGAGATCCCGGTCGTCATCGTCGAGCGCGCCTGACCACTGCCCGCCGGGCGGACGGTCGAGCGGCGAGCGGGTCGTCAGGCGCGGTCGCTGATTTCGGCGACGAAGGCCCGCCAGGCGGTCGGGGTGAAGACCAGCGCGGAACCAGCCGGCTCCTTCGAATCCCGCACGGCGACGACGCCGGGCAGGTTGTCGGCCACCTCGACGCAGGTCCCGCCATTCGTGGATGAGCGGGACGACTTGCGCCACCGCGCACCGGTCAGGATGTCCATGTCTTCGCCGCTTCCTGTAGCACGTCGAGTGATTGCCTCAGCGGGAGGGCTTCGCCTCGCACAGCGTCCCACGCCAGCCCCACGCGGGCAATCGCGTCCGGCTGCCCGGTGGTCTGCGACTCCAACTGATGGTCCACACAGCCCGCACGCGAGCCGTCGGGCAGGTCGGCCAGGATGAACGCTCCGGCCAGCCCAGAGTAGATGCCAGCGGACAGCGGCACGACCTGCAACTGGATATGCGGCTGTTCAGTACAGCTCAGCAGGTGTTCGAGCTGCTCGGCCATCACGTCGGGGCCGCCGCAGGCCCGGCGGACCACCATCTCGTCGAGCACCACGAAGAGCTGAGGGCTCGGATTGCGGGCGAGCACCTCCTGCCGCTCCATCCGCGCGGCGACCCGCTGGTCCAACTCGGCGACCGGCGTCCGCGCCGCCCGGAAGGTCGCTCGGGCGTACGCCTCGGTCTGGAGGAGTCCCGGCACGAACGCGTGCTCGTACCAGCGCAGGGCGGTCGCCTCGCGTTCGATCTGTATCCACTCGCGCAGCCAGACCGGCGCAGCGTCGCCCTTGACCAGCTCGTTCCAGAGCGTCGCGAAGTATCCACCGGTGTCCAGCGCCCTGTCGACGGCGGTCAGGTAGGGCGCGGTCGGCGGCTTCGTCCCGGTCTCGATCGCGCTCACCTGGAATCCGAGCAGAAGACCAGCTCACCGAGCTGCGCCTGGGTCAACCCGGCGGCCGCCCGGCGGCGCCGCAGCTCACGAAGCAGGTACTCCGACGGCGAGATTCCCACGGCCTCCACGCCCTTCCACGACTCTGCGCACCGTTCCCCGCCAGCCCGGGACCGCTCACTACGTTCCGCGATCGGGCGGTGACTGTTCTGAGCCTAGGGGGCGTTCGTCCAGGGTGGAAGGAGCGCGGCGCGCCCGGCGGAATCGGTCCCCCCGACCCTGTGGGCGCGCACGTCACGGGGGTCGCTGCTGGCGAGCATCCGCAGCGACCCCCGTTCCCACCCACCGACGGAAGGAGGCGTCCGTGCCCGTGCCGAGGCCCGCGAATGCCGTACCGGCGACGCGCTGGGCGACGCGCCCCGCCGCCGCGACGGCCGGCACCCGGAAGGACGGGACGCCCCGGGTCAGCCCCGGCGTGTACCTGCTGACGCGCGAGGCGTCGCCGCAGTTCGCCACGCCGATCACGGTACGGGTGATCCGCGAGCGAACCGACCTGGTCACCTACCACGGCTGGACGTGGATCGAGGCGTACCAACTCGACGCGCGCGGCCAGGCGACCGACCGCCGCGAGTTGTACGTGCGGCCCGACGGGATGCGTCCCACGCAGGTGCCCTCGGCCGCGCACCGCACTCCGGCCCGGCGAAACGCGAGGACCGGCCGGTGAGCGCGCCCGCCCGCGACCACGTACCGTCCCGCCCGACGTGGCGCTGCCGGGCCTGCGGGATCGCCTGGCCCTGTTCCCCGGCGAAGCTGCGTCTCCTCGCGAAGTACCGGGGCGACATGCCCGGGCTCCTGGTCCACCTCGTGACGCTGCGGGAGGAAGCCGCCGCCGACCAGTTCGCGCAGCACCACCCCGGCGCGCAGTCGGCGGACCTGCACAGGCGCTTCACGGACTGGGTGCCGGTCCGCTCCCACTGACAGCCGCGGGTCACCTACGTCGCGCGCCAGTTCCGAGGATCAGTTCGGACCGGACTACGTCGCCCGGGGCGTCGGCGACGACGGCGAACTCGCGTAGCACCGCCGGCGGCATCCGCCGTCCGGTAGCCAGTGCGGTCATGTTGCGTCTGTGGAGCAGCAGGAGCAGCCCGGCCGGCATCCGCACGCGTCGCTCTCGCTGGCACCGTGCCGACCCTCTGCGTCGGCGCGGGTGTCAGCGAGGGGCGCGGTCAGCGGGACGGTGCAGCAGGTGTCACCACGCCACGCCTCACGGCCTTCCTTGACCGCCACCACGGCGATGACCAGCGCTGCGACCGGGTCGGCCCAGGACCACCCGAACAGGCTGTTCAGGCCCAGCCCCACGAGCAGGACGGCGGACAGGTACGTGCACAGCAGGGTCTGCTTGGAGTCCGCGACCGCCGAGCGGGAGCCGAGTTCACGACCGGCGCGGCGCTGGGCGTACGACAGCCCTGGCATGATCGCCAGCGACAGCGCGGCCAGCACCAAGCCGACGCTGGAGTGCTCGGCCTCGGCGCCGCCGACCAGCGCCCGCACCGACTCCACCGCCACGTACGCGGCGAGAGCGAAGAACGAGACCGCGATGATCCGCAGTGCCACCTTTTCGCGGGACTCCGGGTCGCGGCCGGCGAACTGCCACGCCACCGCCGCCGCCGACGACACCTCGATGATCGAGTCCAGGCCGAAGCCGATCAGCGCGGTTGACGACGCGAGCGTGCCGGCGGTGATCGCCACAACCGCCTCGATGACGTTGTAGGTGATCGTGGCGGCGACGAGCAGCCGCACCCGGCGGGCGAGCACCTGACGGCGCGCCGGCGACGGCCCTGCCGGTGTCAGATTGATCAGGGGCATGGTCATCAGCAGCAGCCCTTCTCGGCGGAACCGGGACACGCGGCCGGGTCGACCGCCAGCACGAGGCCGAGCAGGTCTGCGAGGGCGTGCGCCAGCCGGGCGTCGGCCAACTCGTAGCGGGTGCGGCGGCCCTGCGGCACCGCGACCACCAGGCCGCAGCCACGCAGACACGACAGATGGTTCGACAGGTTCTGCCGGGTCGTGCCCAGCAGCTCGGCCAGCTCCGCCGGATAGCCTGGTCCGTCGCGTAGCGCCAGCAGCAGCCGCGCCCGGGTCGGGTCGGACAGGGCATGGCCGAAGCGGGCCAGCACCTGCCCGTGCGTCAACGTCTCCACGCCACGGATAATACATCCGATGATGTACCAAGCAGGGAGATCAGCGCCCAGCAACCCGATCAACGATCTTCGGCATGCGAGGCTCCTTCGGCGATGGTGGCGAACGGGATGGGGCAGCACGGCACTGCGGCGCACGCGACGAGGTCGTCGCAGCCGGCGTCCACGGCAGCACGCAACGTGCCCCCGATGACCTGCAGGTCGGCGACTTCGTCGAGCTGACTGCTGCGCAGCCCGCTCACGCCGCCATCCCCGCAGCCGCCCGCGCGGCGAGCGCGTCCAGGACGCCGACGTGCCCGGCCGGAACCTGCACCTCCAACTCCACGCCGTCGCCGCCAGCGCGGACGAAGGTGAAGGTGAAGAAGGAGCAGCACGCGCTCTCCCGCCCGGTCAGCTCCCGTGCGGTGGCCTCGGCCGTCGGGTCGAGCTGCCACCGCAGCCGCGTCGGCGCCGGCCGCTGCTGCCCGCGCAGCGCAGTGGCGAACAGGTCATCGAACTCGGCCAGTCGCAGCGGCCGCTGCGGGGTGGGCAGGGTGCACGCCTCGGGCACCCACGCCGGACCGGCTGTCTCGTCGTTCGTCGTCATGCCATGAACGTAAGCCTGTACCCAGGTACAGGATGCAACCCCTTCGGGGCCGGCTACGGCCACTGGTCATCGTCCCGCCGCAAGATCGAGACCAACCTTCCTGCGGCTGGTGACACGTTCGTCACGGCTCCCTGGAGGTCTGGTCCACGACGAGAAGAGCGGAAGACCCCTGCTGAACCGATCCGGCCACGCGCCGTCAGCGTAGGACGCGGAACAGCAGCAGGAACGCCACGTAGGCGACCGGCACGGCCGCGAAGCAGATCAGGAAGCCCAGGTGCACGTACCGGGGCGGGGTGCCGGCGACCATGGCCGGTCGCCCCCAGCGGCCGAGCACCAGGTAACCGGCGAAGAAGGACAGCGCCGGCAGCCCCGCGCAGATCCACGCGCCCAGGGTGAAGCCGTCCACCAGGCCGACGCCCGAGGCGAGCACCATGATCATCATGAGGATCGCGCCGACGGCCGCGCAGCCCGCGTAGACGCCGACGGCCCGGGCCACCGGCGACCAGTCCGGCAGCAGCGCCGGCCGCTGCGCGAGCAGCTCGGTCTGCTGCCCGTGCCGGTCGGACTCGTCGGCGTAGCGCCGGGTCAGCTCCAGCTCGACGGTCGGGTCGACCTCCGCCGGGCGCGGGGCCGGCACCCCGCCCGCCGCCGGGCCCACCGCCGTCGGCAGCGCCAGCCTCGTCTCCCCCACCCCGACCTGGGGGTACGCCCCGGCACCCGGCCGCCCCGGCGCGCCGGCTGCGCCGGCGGGCTCCCCCTCCCCCGGCCCGGCGTCGACGAACGGGGCTTCACCGCGACCACCGTCGCCGGCCGACGCGGCGGCACCGGGCCCCACGGGTGCCTGCGGCGCGCCGCCGTGCGGCCCGGGTGCGGTTTCCGGCGCGGCGGGCGGCGCGGGTGCGGGGCCGGTGGGCACGCTGGACGCCGGGATGCCGATGGCCTGGCCGAGCTGGTCGAGGCGCTGCCCCTGGGCGGTGAGCCGGTGCTGGAGGTAGTCCGCGGCGGCGTGCAGGTTGCGGCGCCGGTCGGCGTCGGCGGCGGCACCGCGCTCGCCGGCCCGCCGCTGCTCGGCGAGCTGCCGGGCCAGCGCCGCGTACTCGTCGAAGGTGGACACGCCTCAGTCCTCCCCGTCCGGACCGTGCCCGTCGCGGGCGAACGGCACGATGAGTCGGGTGCGCTGGTCGTGCCGGTCGACCAGGAGCGCCCGGTCGGGCCGGGGCGCGTACGCGAGGTCGTGCACGCCGAGGTGCAGCCCCAGCTCGGCGCCGGGCACGTTCAGCGCGACCAGGCAGGCGACGTCGTCGCGGTTGTGGGCGCCGCCGAGGTCGTCGGCGAGGCGGCGCAGCCCGCGCCACCAGCCCAGCAGGTGCGTCCCCTGCCCCGGCCCCTGGCGCAGCACGGTCCGCAGGTCGTCGTGGCCGGAGCGGAACGTGTCCGGGTCGGTGGCCGCGAGCACCCCGCTGGCGGCGTCGACACCGAAGACGACGAGATAGGTGCGGCCGGCCACCGGAGCGGCGCCGCCCGTCGCGAGGCCGCCCAGCTCTGCGCTGCCGCCCGGCTCGGCGAGGAGGGACGGCGCGGCGGGAGCGGCCGGCGCGGCGGCGAGGGTGCCGAGGTGGCGGCGCAGCCCGGTCGCGTCGAGGCGGTCGACCGGGTGGCCGGCGGCGGCCAGGGTCGCGGCGGTGTCGTCGGCGGCGGGCTCGGCGGCGGTCACCAGCGCGGCGAGCAGGAAACGGGCGTCGCCCGGGGCGTGCTGCCGGGCGAGGCTCAGGGTGGCCGCGCGCAGCACCTCCGCGCCGGTGACCGACGTGCCGACCACGGCCAGGTGCCGGCCGGGGGTCGCGTCCATCATGAACAACGCGGAGGTGCCCTCGACGTCGACCGTACGCCCGACCAGGGCCAGCGGGCGGCGCCCGCCCGGACGCAGCCCGGCGAACGTCGGGTCGTCCTCGACGCGGGCGGCCTCGTAGCCCTTGAAGACCGACGGGGGACGCGCGCCCGCCGGTCGGGCCTGCCACAGCTCGTGGCGCAGCCCGGCCAGCTCCCCGGCGGCGGCGTGCGCGTCGGGGAAGCGGACGACGGTGTCGGCGCCGACCGCGCCGGCCGCGGTGTTGAGCACGGCCGAGCCGACCGGCAGGGTCTGGGCGGCCTCGTTCAGCGGGTCGAGCACCCCGCCGCCACCGGGCAGCGCCACCCGCAGCGCGAACTGGCCGAAGATCGCCTCGGCGCGGCCGTAGAGCGCCTCGACGCCGGTCATGCTCTGGCTGGCCAGCACGAGGTGCACGCCGTACGAGCGGCCCTTGCGGGCCAGCTCCTCCAGCAGGTCGACGGACTCGCGGGCCAGCGCGTCGTTGCCGGCGAGGAGCACGTGGAACTCGTCGATCACCGCCACGATGCGGGGAACCGGGGTGTCGCGGGGCAGGTCGGCGAGCTTCGTGACGCCGTGCCGCTTGAGGGTGGTGGCCCGCCGGGACAGCTCGCGGCGCAGCTCGCGCAGCACGGCGACGCCGTACTCCCGGTCGGACTCGATGCCGACCGCCCGCGCGTGCGGCAGCCAGGACGGGTCGCGGACGGTGGGGACGAACTCGGTGAAGCTCACCCCCTCCTTGAAGTCGAGCAGGTAGAGCTGGAGCTCGGCCGGCGAGTAGCGGGCGGCCAGCCCGTAGAGGACGTCGAGCAGGAAGACGGTCTTGCCGGCGCCGGTGCGCCCGCCGACGAGCCAGTGCGGGGTGGCGTCGTCGAAGGCGACGGTGACCCGGTCGCGGCCGGCGCGGCCGACCAGGGTGCGCAGCCCGTTGCCCGCCGACTCGACCCAGCGCCGCTCGGGCAGCAGCTCGGCGAAGCCCACGGCGTCGCTGCGCCGGGCGGCGTCGCCGAGGTGCGCGGCGAGGGCGGCCACCGACGCGGCCGGCGGGTCGCCGTCGAGCAGCACGGGGGCGGCCAGGCCGGTGCCGTCGTGGCTGAACGGGGCCCCGGGCGGGTCGCCGACGTGGGCGTAGCGCTCCGCCAGCCGGATCGTGGTGGTGGCGCCGAGCTGCGGTGCCGGCTCCGCCGACGCGGCCGTGGGCCGGCCGGCGACCAGCACGCAGACCGCGGCGGCCGGCCCGGCGTGGGTGAGCGCGGCGAGTCGGGCCGCCTCGCGCGGCGGCGGCGCCGACGCCGCGACGACCAGCAGCAGCTCCTGGTCGGGGCGGTCGGCGTGCCGGGCGGTGCGGGCGTGCCGCTCGGCGGCGTCGAGCAGGGCGGCCACCTCGGCCTCGCCGGTGGCCGGCGGGTCGAGCACGCCGGCGTCGATGAGCGGGCGCAGCGGCCCGAAGGTCGCGCCGAGCGCGGCGGTGTCGATGCCGGCGACCCGGACGCCGCCGGTCGGCGCGGTCGCGAGCAACCGCAGCACGAGCGCCCGCAGCAGGCCGGCGACCCGGGGGTCGCGGGCGTCCGCGTCGACGGCGAGGTGGTGGCCGCCGCCCAGCGGTACGAGGACGGGGAAGGCGCCGTCCGGTGTGGACGCCTCGCCGACGCGGACGGGCACGGGGGCGGCGGTCACGGGGGTGGCCCCGGGGGTCGGGGTGGCGAGCGCGCCGCCGAGCGCCGCGAGCCGGGTGACCAGTTCGGGTGCGCCGGCCGGGGCGGCCTGGGGCGGCTGCCCGGCGAGCACCCGGCGGGCGGTGTCGAGGTGCGCCCGGGCCGCCCGGTGCGCCGCGACCGCCTGCCCGTACGCCGACGCGAGCCTGCCCACTTTCTGCTCCCGTCGCCGTCGCCCCGCCTGGTCCCCAAGGACCCTAACGGACACCGGCGACACCGGACAGTGGCGAGCCGGGCGCGTCGGCGGGCGGACGCTCCACGATGGCGCGCGGACGAGCCCCCTCCCTGGTCGGAGACCTGCGGGAAGGGGCCCGCCCGCGTGTGCGGGGTGGATCGAGGCCGCCGACGCGGGCCGGTGCCCGGCACGGCGGGTCGTCACCCGCCGGGCGGTGCGGTCAGCCGGTGACGGCGTTGAGGGCGGGCAGGTAGCCGTGGCGGTAGCCGTCGGCGTCGGGGTGGTACGCCTCGATGACGCCGCTGACGTCGCGGATCCACGGGTCGGCCGCGCAGACCCCGTGCCCGGCGAAGTACGGCCGGGTGTCGGCGAACGTGGCGCCGGCCGCGGCGGCCCGGCCGGAGATGACGGTGGCGAGCACGTCGGCGGCCTCGTTGAGGATGGTCCGCTTGTAGGTGCTCATCGCCAGCAGCCCGCAGGAACCGGTCTCGAACAGCCGCGGGTAGCCGAGCACGATCAGCCGCGCGTTTGGCGCCCGGTCGCGGATGGCGGCGTACGTGGCGTCCAGCCGGCCCGGCAGGGTCGTGGTGGCGAACGCCTTGGACTCGTTGACGGCGTTGGTGCAGCTCGACGTGCTGCCGAAGCGGCAACTGGTGATCACGTCGGCGAAGCCGGCGTCGTTGCCGCCGATGGTGATGGTGACCAGGGTGGTGCTGGTGCTCAGCGAGCCGACCTGGTCGTTGATGACGTCGGAGGTGACGGCGCCGCCGCACGCGGGGAACTTGAAGCTGGTGACCGCGTTGGCGGCGGCCCACAGCGGGGCGTACGACTTCTGGCTGCGCAGGCAGGTGGAGAGGTCGTACGGGCCGGCGCCGACGCCGGAGGAGTAGGAGTCGCCGAGGGCCACGTAGTTGACGGCGGCGGCGGCCTGGGCGGTGCCGGGGGTGAGCACCGCGCCGAGGGCGGCGGTGCACAGGGCGACCAGCGCGGCGAGGGCGCGGGCCAGCGGGCGGTGAGGCATGCGGGACCTCCACGGGGCAGGGGACGGTGGGGCCGGTGACCGCGCGCGTGGCCAGGGACGGGTGCTTGTTACCAGGCGGTAATGCTATCGAAACATTCGGATCAATGGAATGGGTCAGATCGGGCGACGGGACCAACAGGTTCACGATCGTCGATTAGGTTGGCCGGTGCGTACACCCTGACGGAGGGAGTCCACCCCGTGCGACGCGCTCTCACGGCGGCCATCGCCGCCCTGACCGTCACCACCGCCGGCGGCCTGGTCGCCGGCGCCCCCGGCCACGCCGCCCCACCGGCCCTGGGCCGGCCCGTTCCCGCCGCCGCGCCGCAACCCGGCGGCCCCGGACTGGGCGACAGCTACTTCCCTGACTACGGCAACGGCGGCTACGACGTCGCGCACTACGACGTCCGGCTGCGCTACGACCCGGCGACCGACCTGCTCACCGGCACCACCACGATCCTCGCCCGGGCCACCCGCGACCTGTCCCGGTTCAACCTGGACTTCCTGCTCGACGTCGAGTCGGTACGGGTCAACGGCTGGCAGGCCACGGCCGCCCGGGAGGGCGTGCACGAGCTGGCGGTCACCCCGCGCCGCGCGGTCACGGCCGGCCAGCAGCTCACCATCGTGGTGCGCTACTCGGGCGTGCCGTCGGAGACGCTGGTCGGCGGCTACACCGGCTGGACCCGCACCGCCGACGGGGCGATGGTGGTGAACGAGCCGGAGTCGGCCTGGTGGTGGTTCCCCAGCAACGACCACCCGCTGGACAAGGCCACCTTCGACGTCTCCGTCTCGGTGCCGACCGGCGTCGAGGTGATCAGCAACGGCGTCCAGCCGCGCCCGCCGCTGGCCGAGGCGGGCAACCGCACCCGGTGGAGCTGGCGGACCACCTCACCGACCGCCACCTACCTGTCCTTCCTCGCCATCGGCCAGTACGACATCGTCACCGACACCGCGCCGAACGGGCAGCCGGTGGTCAACGCGTACAGCGCCGGCCTCGGCGAGCTCGGGCCGGCCGCGCGGGCCAGCATCCAGCGCACGGCCGAGGTCGTCGAGTGGTGCAGCGGGCTCTTCGGGCCGTACCCGTTCGAGGCGCAGGGCGGCGTGGCCGGGCCTGTCGACGGCATCGGCTTCGCCCTGGAGACGCAGACCCGGCCGGTGTACGGGCCGGGCTTCTGGCGCCGGGGCGCCAACACCTACGTGGTGGTGCACGAGAACGCCCACCAGTGGTTCGGCAACTCGGTCTCGCTGGCCGACTGGAGCGACATCTGGCTGAACGAGGGCTTCGCCTCGTACGCGGAGTGGCTCTGGTCGGAGGAGCAGGGCGAGGGCACCGCGCAGGAGCTGTTCGACTTCACGTACGCCAGCTACCCGGCGGACGACGAGTTCTGGCAGGTGCCGCCGGGCGCGCCCGGACCGGGCAGGATCTTCGACGCGGCGGTCTACGACCGGGGCGCGATGACGGTGCACCAGCTGCGGCTGGCCATCGGCGACGAGGCGTTCTTCGCACTCCTGCCGGCCTGGACGGCCGCGCACCGGCACGGCAACGCCACCACCGCCCAGTTCCAGGCCCTGGCCGAACGGATCTCCGGGCTGGACCTGGACGACTTCTTCACCACCTGGCTGCTCACCCCCGGTCGCCCGGAGGTGGCCGGCGCGGCGCGCAAGGCCGGCCCGCCGGCCGAGCCGAAGTCCTGGACCAAGCTCCGCGAGTCGCACCGGCTCCTGACCCGCTGAGCGGCACGGGGTGCCCGGCCGGCAGGCCGGTCGGGCACCCCGCGCCAGCGGTGCGAGCGGTGTGGTTACCGCACGGCCAGGGGCTGGCGGGCCGGGTCCACCGGGGCGGGCAGGGCGCCCGTCCCGCCCAGGTGGGCGTGGATGGCGGCGGCGGCGGCGCGGCCCTCGGCGATCGCCCAGACGATCAGCGAGGCGCCCCGGTGCATGTCGCCGGCGACGAAGACGCCGTCGGTGCCGGTCTGCCAGTCGGGCCGGGCGTCGATCGCGCCGCGCGCGTTGCGGCCGACCCCGAGCTGGTCGAGCAGCGGCTGCTCCTCGGTGCCCTCGAAGCCGATCGCCAGCAGCACCAGATCGGCCGGCAACTCCCGCTCCGAGCCGGGCAGCGGGGTGACGATGCGCCGCCCGTTGCGCTTCTCCACCGTCACCTCGGCGATCCGCACCGCCCGCACCTGACCGGTGCCGTCGTCGACGAACTCCTGCACCGCGACGGCGAAGACCCGCTCGCCGCCCTCCTCGTGCGCCGGGTAGCTGCGCAGGAGCCACGGCCAGGTCGGCCACGGGTCCCGGGCCTCGTCGCGGGCCTGCGGCGGCTGCGGGTAGAGGTCCAGCTGGTGTACGCCGGCCGCGCCCTGGCGGTGCGCCACGCCCAGGCAGTCCGCCGCCGTGTCGCCGCCACCGATGATCACGATGTGCTTCCCGGCGGCGTCGATCGGGTTGCCGTCGGGCAGCACCGCCGTGTCGGGCCGGCCGCCCGCCGCCGTGGCGACCACCCGGTTGGCCGCGACGAGGTGGTCCATCGCCTGGTGCACCCCGCGCAGCCCGCGACCCGGCGTCTCCGGGGTGTCCCGGCCCTGAAGCGCCCCGCAGGCGAGCAGCACGGCGTCGTGCTCGGCGCGCAACTGCTCGGCGGTGACGTCGACGCCGACGTTCACCCCGGTGCGGAAGCGCACGCCCTCGGCGGTGAGCTGGGCCACGCGCCGGTCGACGTGGACCTTCTCCAGCTTGAAGTCGGGGATGCCGTACCGCAGGAGGCCGCCGATCGCGTCGTCGCGCTCGTACACCGTGACGGCGTGACCGGCGCGGGCGAGCTGCTGCGCGGCGGCGAGACCGGCGGGCCCGGAGCCGACCACGGCGACCGACCGGCCGGTCGGCGTCGTCGCCGGGCGCGGCGACAGCCCGCCGCGCGCGACGGCCGCGTCCGCGATCTCCACCTCGACCTGCTTGATGGTGACCGGCTCGCCCCCGCCGATGCCGAGCACGCAGGCCGCCTCGCACGGCGCCGGGCAGAGCCGGCCGGTGAACTCGGGGAAGTTGTTGGTGGCGTGCAGCGAGTCCACCGCGGCGTCCCAGTTGCCGGTGCGCACCAGGTCGTTCCAGTCCGGGATGCGATTGCCCAGCGGGCAGCCGTCGTGGCAGAACGGGATGCCGCAGTCCATGCAGCGCGTCGCCTGCTCGCGGATCAGCTCCTCGCCGGCCGGCGGGTACACCTCGCGCCAGTCGCTGATCCGCACCGGCACCGGGCGGCGCGCGGGCAGCCGCCGGTCGTACCGCAGGAAACCGTTCGGGTCAGGCACGAGCCACCTCCTGGACCGTCACCCGCGGGGCGGGCATGGCCGGCATGGACGAATCGGAGGACGCCGTCCGCGCCGCCGAGGCGGCGGACGCCGTCCGCGCTGCTGACGGGTCGGCGGGTGCCGTCTGCGCTGGTGCGGCGGCGGGTGCCGCCAGTGCGCTCATCACCGCCTCGTCGACGTCGCGGCCGGCGGCTTCGGCGGCCCGCATGATCTCCAGCACCCGGCGGTAGTCCCGGGGCACCACGGCGGTGAACTCCGCCACCGCTTCCGGCCAGCGCTTGAGCAGCCCCTCGGCGACCGCCGAGTCGGTCTCGGCGAAGTGCCGCTGCACCAGCTCGTGCAGCACCGCCTGCTCCTCCTCGGACAGCGTCGCCAGGTCGACCAGCTCGGTGTTGACCCGGCGCCGGTCCAGCTTGTGCACGAAGGCCGTGCCGCCGGACATGCCGGCGGCGAAGTTGCGGCCGGTCGGACCCAGCACCACCACGGTCCCGCCGGTCATGTACTCGCAGCCGTGATCACCGACGCCCTCGACGACGGCCACCGCGCCCGAGTTGCGTACGGCGAACCGCTCCCCCACCCGGCCGCGCAGGAACAGCTCGCCCGCGGTGGCCCCGTAGAGGATGGTGTTCCCGGCGATGGTCTGGTCCTCGGCCCGCTGCCCCGGCACGGCGTCGCCGTCGAGGAAGGGGGCGGCGGCGTCCGGCCGCACGATGAGCCGACCGCCGGAGAGGCCCTTGCCCACGTAGTCGTTGGCGTCGCCGTGCAGCCGGAGGGTGACCCCGCCCGGAAGGAACGCGCCGAACGACTGGCCGGCGGTGCCGCGCAGCGTGAACTCGATCGTGTCGGCGGGCAGGCCGGCCCCGCCGAAGCGGCGGGTCACCTCGCCGCCGAGCATCGCGCCGACGCTGCGGTGCTCGTTGCGCACCGCCACCTCCACCCGCACCGGCGTACGGTCCCGCAGCGCCGGCCCGGCCAGGGCGATCAGCTCGTTGTCCAGCGCCAGCTCTAGGCCGTGGTCCTGGGCGCGGACGCCCCGGCGCGCGGCCCCGGCCGGCAGCTCCGGCAGGTGCAGCACGGGGGTCAGGTCGAGCCCGCCGGCCTTCCAGTGCGCGATCGCCGGGGCGACGTCGAGCAGCTCGGCCTGCCCGATGGCCTCCTCGATCGACCGCAGGCCCAGCTCGGCCAGGTAGCCACGGACCTCCTCGGCGAGGAACAGGAAGAAGTTCTCCACGAACTCCGGCCGGCCGGAGAAGCGTTCCCGCAGCACCGGGTTCTGGGTGGCGATGCCGACCGGGCAGGTGTCGAGGTGGCAGACGCGCATCATGACGCAGCCCTCGACGATCAGCGGCGCGGTGGCGAAGCCGAACTCCTCGGCGCCGAGCAGCGCCGCGACCAGCACGTCCCGGCCGGTCTTGAGCTGCCCGTCGACCTGCACGGTGACCCGGTCGCGCAGCTTGTTGAGCAGCAGCGTCTGCTGCGCCTCGGCCAGCCCCAGCTCCCACGGGGTGCCGGCGTGCTTGAGCGAGTTCAGCGGCGACGCGCCGGTGCCGCCGTCGTGGCCGGAGATCAGGATGACGTCGGCCTTGAGCTTCGCCACGCCGGCCGCCACGGTGCCGACGCCGACCTCGCTGACGAGCTTGACGTGCACCCGCGCGGACGGGTTGACGCACTTCAGGTCGTGGACGAGCTGCGCGAGGTCCTCGATGGAGTAGATGTCGTGGTGCGGCGGCGGGGAGATCAGGCCGACGCCCGGGGTGGCGTGCCGGGTACGGGCGATCCACGGCCAGACCTTGTTGCCGGGCAGTTGCCCGCCCTCGCCCGGCTTGGCGCCCTGCGCCATCTTGATCTGGAGGTCGTCGGCGTTGACCAGGTATTCGCTGGTCACCCCGAACCGGCCGCTGGCGATCTGCTTCACGGCGGAGCGGCGGGTCGGGTCGTGCAGCCGCTCGACGTCCTCGCCGCCCTCGCCGGTGTTGGACTTGCCGCCGAGCCGGTTCATCGCGATCGCCAGGGTCTCGTGCGCCTCTGCCGAGATCGACCCGTACGACATGGCGCCGGTGGCGAACCGCTTGACGATCTCGGTGGCCGGCTCGACCTCGTCGATCGGCACCGGGGGCCGCACCCCGGTACGCAGGGTGAACAGCCCGCGCAGCGAGCCGGCCTTCGCGGCCAGCTCGTCGACCTTGGCCGTGTACTGGCGGAAGACGTCGTACTGGCGGCTGCGGGTGGCGTGCTGGAGCAGGAAGACGGTCTCCGGGTTGAACAGGTGCAGCTCGCCCTCGCGGCGCCACTGGTACTCGCCGCCCACCTCCAGCCGGCCGGTGGCCTCGGCGCCCGGCGGCGGCCAGGCCACGGCGTGCCGGGCGGCGACCTCGGCGTGGATGCCGTCCAGCCCGATCCCGCCGATCTTGCTCGGGGTGCCCCGGAAGTAGCGCTGGACCAGCTTGGCGTCCAGCCCGACGGCTTCGAAGACCTGCGCCCCGCAGTACGACGACACCGTCGAGATGCCCATCTTGGACATGATCTTCAGGACGCCCTTACCGAGGCCCTTGACGTAGTTGCGCACGCCCTTGGCCGGTTCCACGCCGACCAGCGCCCCGGTGGAGATCATGTCCTCCACCGACTCGAACGCCAGGTACGGGTTCACCGCCGCCGCGCCGTAGCCGATCAGCACCGCCGCGTGGTGCACCTCGCGGCAGTCGCCGGACTCCACGATCAACGCCACCTGGGTGCGGGTCTGCTCGCGCACGAGGTGCTGGTGCACGGCGGCGGTGAGCAGCAGCGACGGGATCGGGGCGAGGTCGGCGTTGGAGTCGCGGTCCGACAGCACCAGGATGCGTACGCCGTCCTCGATGGCCTCGGAGACGTGCCGGCAGATCTCCGTCAGCCGGGCCTTGATCCCGGCGCCGCCCTCCCGGCGCCGGTAGAGCCCGGAGACCCGGACCGCCTTGAACCCGGGCAGGTCGCCGTCCTCGTCGATGGAGAGGATCTTGGCCAGCTCGTCGTTGTCGATCACCGGGTACGGCAGCACGATCTGCCGGCAGCTCGCCGGGCCCGGGTCGAGCAGGTTGCCCTCCGGCCCGATGGTCGACGCCAGGCTGGTCACCAGCTCCTCCCGGATGGCGTCCAGCGGCGGGTTCGTGACCTGCGCGAAGAGCTGGTGGAAGTAGTCGTAGAGCAGCCGCGGCCGGGTGGACAGCGGGGCGATCGGGGTGTCGGTGCCCATCGAGCCGAGCGGCTCGGCGCCCGTGCGCGCCATCGGCGCGAGCAGGATCTTCAGCTCCTCCTCGGAGTAGCCGAAGGTCTGCTGGCGGCGGCGTACCGAGTCGTGGGTGTAGACGGTGTGCTCGCGCGGGGGCAGGTCGGTCAGCTCGATCAGCCCGGCGTGCAGCCAGTCGGCGTACGGCTGCTCGGCCGCCAGCTCCGCCTTGATCTCCTCGTCGTGCACGATGCGGCCGGCGACGGTGTCGACCAGGAACATCTTGCCCGGCTGGAGGCGGCCCTTGGCGACCACCCGGGCCGGGTCGAGGTCGAGCACGCCCGCCTCGCTGCCCAGCACCACGAGCCCGTCATCCGTACGCCACCAGCGGCCCGGACGCAGGCCGTTGCGGTCCAGCACGGCGCCGACGACGTCGCCGTCGGTGAAGGCGACCGAGGCCGGCCCGTCCCACGGCTCCATCAGGCTCGCGTGGAAGCGGTAGAAGGCGCGCTTGTCGGCGGCCATGTCGGGGTCGTTCTCCCACGCCTCGGGGATCATCATCAGCACCGCGTGGGGCAGGCTCCGCCCGGCCAGGTGCAGCAGTTCGAGGACCTCGTCGAAGTTCGCCGAGTCGGAGGCGGCGGGCGTGCAGACCGGGAAGACCCGGCGGATGTTGCCCGGCAGGTTCGGGGTGCGCAGCAGCGCCTCGCGGGCCTGCATCCAGTTGCGGTTGCCGCGGATGGTGTTGATCTCGCCGTTGTGCGCGATCAGCCGGTACGGGTGCGCCAGCGGCCAGGACGGGAACGTGTTCGTGGAGAACCGGGAGTGCACCAGCGCGATCGCGCTCTCCACCCGCGCGTCGGCCAGCTCCGGGTAGAACGCCGGGAGCTGGTCGGGGGTGAGCATGCCCTTGAACACCATGGTCCGCGCGGACAGCGACGGGAAGTATGCCGGCACGCCCCGCTCGGCGCTCTCCCGCTCGGCCTGCTTGCGCACGCAGAACGCGACCCGCTCCAGCTCGACACCGCCCAGCGGCGACCCGGCCGGCCCGGCCGCCGAGTCGGTGAGGCGGTGCGCGGCGAGGAAGAGCTGCCGCACCCGGGGCATCGCCGCCAGGGCGGTCTCGCCGAGGCCGCCCGGGTCGACCGGCACGTCCCGCCAGCCGAGCACGTCGGCCCCCTCGACCAGCGCGTACTTCTCCACCACGCGGCGGGCGCGGGCCTCGGCGGCGTCGTCGTCGGGAAGGAAGACCAGGCCGGTGGCGTACTCGCCGGCGGGCGGCAGCGGGAAGTCCACCACCGCGCGCAGGAACGCGTCCGGGATCTGGATCATGATGCCCGCGCCGTCGCCGGTGTTGGGTTCCGCGCCTCGGGCTCCCCGGTGGTCCAGCCGGCAGAGCGCGTCGAGGCCGTTGACCACGACCGCGTGCGAGCGCCGCCCGTGCAGGTCCGCCACGAAGGCCACACCGCAGGCGTCGTGCTCCTGCGCGGGGTCGTAGAGCCCGGCCGCGGGCGCTCCCGGGCCGAGGTGCGGGGCCTGCTTCGGGCTGCTGTGAGGGTACGGAAAGGCCACCGGGCCTCCTGTCGTCGCTCAGGGTGGATCTCGATCGGGACGACGTCGGCCCTCAAGGGTCTATTGAGTCTACGTTAGGGTCCGGAGCGCAAGGCCAGTGCAGATTGATCACACCTTCCAGACTCTGGGACGTGTAGTCTCGCGCGGTGGATTTTCTTGACAGGGACCTGTTCGCTCGGCTGGAGCGCTTCTACGACGCGGTGCCCCGGGACGCGGCCCGCACGGAGGAGCACGGCGCCCTCGTCCTCTTCGTCCGCGAAGGCGCCGGTTGGCCGTTCTACGCCCGGCCCCGGCTCGAAGCCACCGAGGCGCCGTCGCTGGCGGACGTCACGGCGGTACGCGAGCGGCAGCGCGAACTCGGCCTGCCCGAGGCCCTCGAATGGGTGCACGAGACCACCCCCGACCTGCTGGCCGTGGCCCGCTCGGCGGGGCTGTCGGTGCTGGAGGCGCCGCTGATGGTGCTCGACCCGGCCGCCCTGCCCGACCCGGGGACCCTCACGGACGTACCGCTGCGGATGCTCGACGGGGCGGCGCCCGACTTCGCGGCGGACGTGGCGGCGCGGCGGGCGGTCGCCGCCGTCGGATTCTCCGCGGCCGGCACCGCGCCCGGCGAGGCCGGCCCCGCCCAGCGGGACGCCGCGATGGCCGAGCTGGACGAGGCGGCGCTCGACGAGGAGCGGACCCGCGTCGCCGACGGCCGGCGGCTGTCGGTGCTGGCGGAGACGCCCACCGAGGGCGCGCTGGCCAGCGGGATCGCGATGCGGGTCGGCGACGTCGCCGAGATCGCCGGCGTGGCCACCCTGCCGTCCGCCCGCCGACGTGGCCTGGGCGCGGCGGTCACCGCCACGCTGGCCCGCGAGCTGCTGGCCGCCGGCACCGACCTGGTCTCCCTCTCGGCGGGCAGCGAGGACATCGCCCGGGTCTACCTGCGCGTCGGCTTCCGCCGCGTCGGCACCGCCTGCATAGCCGAACCCACCCCCGTCACCCCCTGACCGAGCACCCCACCCACCACCCGCCCCGCCCCGCCCCCCGCCCCCCGCCCCCCGGCCGCGTCGATCATGCAGTTGTGGTGCCCGACTCAGGCCGATCCACGGCTTTTGCCCCCCACCACAACTGCATGATCGGCGGCAGCCTGGGGCCCCCGGGGGGCCGGGGGGCCGGGGGTGGGGGGGTGGGGGGTCAGGTTGGGGGGCGCCATTGGGCGGCCGTGGTGGCGGCCGTCGAGAGCAGGCGGGGGCTCAGGGCGCCCAGGGCGACATCGCGGGCGCGCAGCGCCAGCGGGCCCCGGGCCTTCAGCACCGCCGACATCCGGCGGGTCTGCCGGACCACCGTCGCCGCCCGGGGCCGGCGCACCCGGTCGTACGCCGTCACCGCGTCGGGCAGCCGGGACTCGCGCAGCAGCGAGGCGAGGGTGGCGGCGTCCTCGAAGGCGAGGCAGGCGCCCTGGCCGAGGTGCGGCGGCATGGCGTGCGCGGCGTCGCCGAGCAGCACCACCCCGCCCGGGCCGGTCGGGAAGCCGTACGACCTCGGTAGCGGTCGCAGCTCGCGGATCTCCTGCTGCACCAGGTCGGTCGGGTCGGTGGCGTCGAGCAGCTCGGCGATCGGCGCGGGCCAGCCCGCGTACCAGCGGCGCAGCAGGGCGAGCTGGGTCTCCGGCGGTTCCGGGCGGGGCGCGCCGACGGCGGTGGCCACCCAGTAGATGCCGCCCCGGCTGGAGCCGCCCGAGGAGCCGCGCTCGCCCAGCGAGGCGGACACGAAGCGGTAGCCGGCACCGAGCACCTCGCCGCCGACGGACCGGTCGGCGGGCAGCTTCGGGGCCCGGTACCAGGGGATCACCGCCCGCCAGGCGGCGCAGCCGGAGCTGATCACACCGGACTCGGGGGCGAGCTGCCGGCGGACCGCGCTGTCGGTGCCGTCGGCGGCGACGACCAGGTCGGCCTCGATGGTGTGCCGGCCGTCGCCGACGGAGGGACGCTCCCCGGACACGGCGCGGACCGTCCGCACGGTCACCCCGGTGTGCAGCTCGACCTCGTCGCCAAGGCCGGCGATCAGCGCGTCGTGCAGGTCCTCCCGGTGCACCACCACCGGCATCCGGTCGGCCGGCGTGGGGCGGGGCTGCACCAGCCAGTGCCCGTCCGGGCGGCGCACCCCGCCGTCGGGGAGCGCCGTGGCGATCGCCTCCAGGCCGGCGCCGAGGCCCAGGGCGCGCAGCGCGCGTACCCCGTTGGGCCAGAGCGCCACGGCGGTCGGCTCGGGGCGGACGCGGTCGGCACGCTCCAGCAGGGTGACCCGCCAGCCGGAGCGGGCCAGCGCACCGGTGACCGCGAGGCCGCCGATCCCGGCGCCGACCACGACCGCGCTACGCATGGGTGCTCCTTCTCAGCTGTCGCGGTCGGCGGGCCGGGTGCCCGTGGCCCCGGCCCGGTCCTGTGGGGTCTCCCCGGCGGGCGCGGCACCGTCACCGGCGGACCCGGGGGCGGCGTCCGCACCGGCCGACGGCGCGTCGGCCGACCCGGGCGCGGCCGCCCCGTCCGGCGCCTCGCCGGTCTCCTGCCAGTGCCGGTACTGCTCCTCGCTGACCACGCGGTAGCCCTCCGGGGCGGCCGGCCGGGAGCCGGCCTCCCGCGCGGACAGGTCGACCTGCGAGACGTCGGAGTCGACGGCCGGTTCGGGCGTCGCGGCGGCGCCGACCGGGACGAGGTACTCCCGGGGGCCGCGCACCCGCACGAAGTAGGCCAGGGCGCCGAGGAAGACCAGGCCGGCGGTCCAGACGTTCAGGCGTACGCCCAGGATGGTGTTCGCCTCGTCGGTGCGCATCAGCTCGATCCAGAACCGCCCGGCCGTGTAGCCCATCACGTAGAGCGCGAACGCCCGTCCCCGGCCGAGACGCAGCTTGCGGTCGAGCACGAGGACGAGCGCGGCCACGCCGAGGTTCCACAGCAGCTCGTAGGCGAACGTCGGGTGGTAGAGACCCGGTTCGAGGATCGGCTGGCCGGCGTCGTCGCGCAGCGCGTGACCCGGGTTGTCCGGGTCCATCCGGTGGATCTCCAGCCCCCAGGGCAGGCTGGTCCGCCCGCCGTAGAGCTCGTTGTTGAACCAGTTGCCGAGGCGGCCGATCGCCTGCGCCAGCGGCAGGCCGGGTGCCAGCGCGTCGGCGACCACCGCGAACGGGATGCCGAGCTGCCGGGCCGCGAGCCACGCGCCGACGGCCCCGCCGGCCACCGCGCCCCAGATGCCGAGACCGCCCTCCCAGATGGCGAACGCCTTCATCGGGTCGCCGCCGGTGCCGAAGTACTTCTCCGGCGAGGTGATCACGTGGTAGATGCGGGCGCCGATGATGCCGGCCGGCACCGCCCAGACCGCGATGTCGAGGACCGCGCCGGGGGCGACGCCGCGCTGGCGCAGCCGCCGCTCGGTGACCCAGCAGGCCACCACGATGCCGACGATGATGCACAGCGCGTACGCCCGGATCGGCACCGGTCCGAGCTGCCAGACGGCGGTGCTGGGGCTGGGCAGGGCCGCCTGGGGGGTCAGCGAGGCGAGAGTCACGGATGCACACGCTACCGCCGTGCACCCCTCCGGTGGCACCCCGGTCCACCGTCCGCCGGACCCGGTGACTTCTGGTTTGCGTCGCCGTAGGCTGTTTGTCCATGAGCGCGCTCACCTGGGCGGTCGCCGCGGTCGTCACCGACGACGCCGGCCGGGTGCTGCTGTGCCGGCAGGGCCGGGGCGAGCGCCACGGCCTGCCCGGTGGGCGGCTGCGCCCGGCCGAGAGCCCCGTGCACGCGGCCACCCGCGACATCCGGGCCGAGACCGGGTGGGAGGTCGAGGTCGTCGACCTGGTCGGCCTCTACCACCTCGCCGGGCGGTGCGGGCCGGCGCCGGTGGCGCGCGCGGCTTCGGCGGCCGGGCGGGCCGGGCCGCTGCCCGACGTCCTGGTGCACGTCTTCCGGGCGCGTACGCGGGGGTCGGGGCCGGTCGGCGATCCGGCGGGCGGCTGCCGGCTGTCCTGGCACCACCCCTCGGCCCTGCCCGAGGCGCTCACCCCGACCACCCGGGCGGCGCTCACCGACGCCCTGGCGGGCCGCTCCGGCGTGCTGCGTGACGCCGCCCCGGGCGACCCGGCGCCGACGGCGGGCCACCCGCCGGGGCAGCGGAGCACTCCGCCGGCCGACCGGACGCCCCAGCACTGACCCGGGGCGGGGCGGGAGGGCGCGGTCGGGGCTCAGCGGGTGGGGTTGCGGACGCCCTCGGCGAGTTCCGCGCTCAGCGCGCGCAGGGCGGCCAGCCCGGACGCCTCGTCCGGCGCGTCGAGCAGGCAGCGGATCAGGGCGCTGCCGACGATGACGCCGTCGGCGTACCCGGCGACGGTGCCGGCCTGCGCGCCCGTGCCGACGCCCAGCCCGACGCCGACCGGCAGGTCGGTGCCCTCCCGCACCCGCGACACCAGGACGGGTGCCGCGTCGGACGTCTGCGCCCGGGCGCCGGTCACCCCCATGATCGCCGTGGCGTAGACGAAGCCCCGGCAGTGCTCGACGGTCATCGCCAGCCGCGCGTCGGTCGAGGACGGCGAGACCAGGAAGGTGCGGTCCAGCCCGTACGCGTCCGAGGCGGCGAGCCACTCGCCGGCCTCCTCGGGGATCAGGTCCGGGGTGACCAGCCCGGTGCCCCCGGCCGAGGCGAGGTCCCGGGCGAAGGCGTCGACGCCGTACCGCTCGACGGGGTTCCAGTAGGTCATCGTGACCACGGGCGCCCCGGTGGCCGCGACCGCCTCGATGACGCGCAGCGTGTCGCGGGTGCGTACGCCGCCGGCGAGGGCGATGTCGCTGGCCTTCTGGATCACCGGCCCGTCCATCACCGGATCGGAGTACGGGATCTCGACCTCGATGACGTCGACGCCGGCGGCGACCATGGCGGTCATCGCGGCGATGCTGCCCTCGACGGTCGGGAACCCGGCCGGCATGCAGCCGACCAGCACGGCCCGCCCGTCGGCGCGGGCCTTGTCGAAGGCCACCCCGATCCGGCTCACGTTCTCACTGCTCCTTGTCGAGGATGCCGAAGTAGTCGCCGGCGGTGTGCACGTCCTTGTCGCCCCGGCCGGAGAGGTTGACCACGATGGTGGGCTCCCGGCCCAGCTCCGCGGCGAGCTTCGGGGCGATCCTGAGGGTGCCGGCGAGCGCGTGGGCGCTCTCGATCGCCGGGATGATGCCCTCGGTGCGGCAGAGCAGCTCGAACGCGGCCATCGCCTCGTCGTCGGTCACCGGCAGGTACGTCGCCCGGCCGCTGTCGTGCAGCCAGGCGTGCTCCGGCCCGACGCCCGGGTAGTCCAGCCCGGCGGAGATCGAGTGCGACTCGCACGTCTGCCCGTCGGCGTCCTGGAGCACGTACGTCCGGGTGCCGTGCAGCACCCCGGCGGAGCCGCCGGTGATGCTGGCGGCGTGCCGGCCGGTCTCCACCCCGTCGCCGCCGGCCTCGAAGCCGTACAGGCGCACGTCGGGGTCGCCGACGAAGGCGTGGAAGATGCCCAGGGCGTTGGAGCCGCCGCCGACGCAGGCGGTGACGGCGTCCGGCAGCGCGCCGGTCAGGTCCAGGCACTGCTGGCGCGCCTCGTCGCCGATGCCCCGGACGAAGTCGCGGACCATCGCCGGGAAGGGGTGCGGTCCGGCGGCGGTGCCGATCAGGTAGTGGGTGTCGTCGACGTTGGCGACCCAGTCGCGCATCGCCTCGTTCATCGCGTCCTTGAGCGTGCGCGAGCCGTTGGTGACGGGGACGACGGTGGCGCCGAGCATCCGCATCCGGGCCACGTTGAGCGCCTGCCGCTCGGTGTCGACCTGGCCCATGTAGACCACGCAGTCGAGGTCGAACAGGGCGGCGGCGGTGGCGGTGGCGACGCCGTGCTGCCCGGCGCCGGTCTCCGCGATCACCCGGCGCTTGCCCATCCGCCGGGTCAGCAGCGCCTGGCCGAGCACGTTGCGCACCTTGTGCGCCCCGGTGTGGTTGAGGTCCTCGCGCTTGAGCAGCACCCGCGCGCCCACCTTGGCGGAGAACCGCTGCGCCGCGTAGAGCAGCGAGGGGGTGCCGGCGTAGTCGCGCAGCAGGGCACCGAACTCGGCCCGGAACGACTCGTCGGCCATCGACGCGCGGTGCGCCGCGTCCAGCTCGTCGAGCGCCGCGACCAGCGCCTCCGGTACGAACCGGCCGCCGAAGCGGCCGAAGTGACCGGCGGGATCGGGCAGCGGACCGGTCGGTGCGGCCAACGCGTCGGCGCTCATGAGATGGTCCTCTCGGTGCTGACGAACCGGCGCGGGATCAGCGCACCGGGCGGGGCGTTGCCGGGTGGTTGCCGGCGTTGACCAGCTCGGCCACCGCCTCGCGGGGGCTCTTCTGGGTGACCAGGCCCTCGCCGACCAGGACCGCGTCGGCGCCCGCCGAGGCGTACCGGATGAGGTCGTGCGGGCCACGCACCCCCGACTCCGCGATCTTGACGACGCTGCTGGGCAGGCCGGGCGCGATCCGCTCGAACACCGAGCGGTCGACCTCCAGGGTACGCAGGTTGCGGGCGTTGACCCCGATCACCTGGGCACCGGCCTCCAGGGCACGGTCGGCCTCCTCCTCGTCGTGGACCTCGACCAGCGCGGTCATGCCCAGCGACTCGATCCGCTCCAGCAGGCCGACGAGGGCGTTCTGCTCCAGCGCGGCGACGATCAGCAGCACCAGGTCGGCACCGTGCGCGCGGGCCTCGTGCACCTGGTAGCTGGAGACGACGAAGTCCTTGCGCAGCACCGGGATGCTGACGGCGGCGCGGACGGCGGCCAAATCGTCGAGCGAGCCGCCGAACCAGCGCCCCTCGGTGAGCACGCTGATCGCCCGCGCGCCGCCGTCGGCGTAGTCGCCGGCCAGGTCGGCCGGGTCGGCGATCTCGGCCAGCCGCCCCTTGGACGGCGACGAGCGCTTCACCTCGGCGATCACGGCGACGCCCGGCTTGCGCAGGGCCGCGTACGCGTCCAACGGTGGCGGCGCGGCGGCGGCCAGGTCGCGGATCCGCTCCAGCGGAACCTGCTCCTGTCGCCGGGCGACGTCCTCACGCACGCCGGCCAGGATCTCGTCGAGCACGCCTACGGACGCCGCCGGACCGGCCTCGTCCCCCTCCGCGTGCGCATGCTCAGCAGTCACCAACGGACTCCCCTCTCCGGGTGTCATGGGCCGATGCTAGGGGGCGCCACCTGGCGACGGGCGCCGGGGGTATGGCGTGCCTCACGAGATGGGCTGGGGCATAATGGCCGACCTCCGGTGAACGGGATGTCACGCAGGGCGATCATGCCCCACGACGAACGCCACCCGACCATCCCCGCCTCCGCCCCCCAGGTCATCGACGTGATCCTATCTCGTGGCGCGGTCGGCCGCCCGGTCCGGTGCCCGCCGCCGACGCCCGTCGATGGTGTGACCTACCTCAAGGTCGAACGACCCTTTGCCTGGTGGCGGGCCTGCGAGCAGTGTTGACGTGTCGGTCACCACGGCGAAACGTGAACCGGCGAGCATCGTCCTCGGGCAGACTCGATGACGCGCCTGCCCCACCGTCACCAACGATCCTCTGCGGGGTGATCATGAGCACTGTCGAGCCGCACCAGCCCATCGGACTGACGACCGTCTCCCGTACCGTCGCGTCGCTCGCCGTCGGCGTGGTCCACACGCTGGAGCGCGCCGTGGTGGGCGAGGCACGGATGCGCACCGCGCGGGGCAACGCCTGGGAGGCGGTCTGCGCCGACCGGGCCCGGGCGGAGCAGCGGGCCGAGCTCGACCGCCTGGTGGCGGAGCTGGCGGCGGCCCGGGCCGCCGCCCGCGAGCGCCAGCCGGTCAGCTGACCGTCGGGTCCTCGCCCCGGTCCAGCGCGTCCCACGCCTCGGTGGTCTGCCGGCCGGTGACCCGGTCGCCCGCACCCCGGCCGCTCTCAGCAGGGGCGGCCGGCGCGGCGTCGCCCGCGGGCCGCCGCTCGTACCGGGCGCCCATGGCCGGCCAGTGGCGACCCCGCAGGGCCGTCAGCAGCCCGCCCGCCGTGGCGAGCACCCCGCCGAGCAGGCAGAGCGCCGGCCAGTGCCGGGCGACCTCGCCGTCGAACGCCGCGACCAGGCCGTAGCCGCCGCCGGCCGCCACGGCCGCGCCGAGCACGCACAGCAGCCCGCCCAGCAGCCGCCGCGCCCGCCCCCGGGTGGCGAGCACCGCCCCGCCGCCGGCCAGCCCGACCAGGGCCAGCGCCGGCAGCCAGGGCAGCAGGCCGGCGCCCGTGCGGGCGTCGCGTACCGGCGGCAGCGGGGTGGGCCGGGCGGTCAACTCGACCGCCCAGGTGCGGGTCGACGCCCACAGCGCCAGGCCCGCGCCGGCCACGCAGAGCAGCACGGCGTACGTCAGCTCGCGCCGCTGCGCGCCCGGCCGCGCGCCCCGGCCCGCGTCGCTCGCCGGAGCGGTCCCCGGCCCGGCGGCCGTCACCGGGCGGGCCGGAGGGTCTCGGCGGCGGCGATGGCGGCGAGCACGGCGGCGGCCTTGTTCCGGGTCTCCTGGTCCTCGGCGGCCGGGTCGGAGTCGGCCACCACCCCCGCCCCGGCCTGCACGTACGCCCTGCCGTCGCGCATCAGCGCGGTGCGGATCGCGATCGCCATGTCCAGGTCGCCACCGAAGCCGAAGTAGCCCACGGTGCCCCCGTAGATGCCGCGCCGGACCGGTTCCAGCTCCTCGATGATCTCCATGGCCCGCACCTTGGGCGCGCCGGAGAGGGTGCCGGCGGGGAAGGTCGCGGCCAGCGCGTCGAAGGCCGTACGGTCCTCGCGCAGCGTGCCGACCACGGTCGAGACGATGTGCATGACGTGGCTGTAGCGCTCGATGGTGGCGAACTCCGGCACCTCGACCGTGCCCGGGCGGCAGACCCGGCCCAGGTCGTTGCGACCCAGGTCGACCAGCATCACGTGCTCGGCCCGTTCCTTCGGGTCGGCGAGCAGTTCCGCGGCGAGGCGGGCGTCGGCCTCGGGGGTGCCGCCGCGCGGCCGGGTGCCGGCGATCGGGTGCAGCAACGCCCGCCGCCGCCCCTCGGCGTCGCTGGTCACCTTCAGGTGCGCCTCGGGCGAGGAGCCGACGATGTCGAAGCCGTCGAAGCGCAGCAGGTACATGTACGGGCTCGGGTTCGTCGTGCGCAGCACGCGGTAGACGTCCAGCGGGTCGGCGTGCGTGTCCCGCTCGAACCGCTGGGCCAGCACGATCTGGAAGCACTCGCCGGCCCGGATCGCCTCCTTGGCCGCCTCGACGGCCTTCGGGTAGCCGCCCTCGGGCGTGCGGCTGCGCACCTCGCCCGCCGGGGGCCGCCCGACGGTCGAGACCATCGGCGGGATCGGCCGGGACAGCGCGGTGGTCATCGCGTCGAGCCGCCCGACCGCGTGGTGGTACGCCGCCGTGACCTCGGCGTCCCGGTCCGGCTCGGACAGTGGCGGCAGGATCGCGTTGGCGACGAGGATCGCCGAGCCGTCGTAGTGGTCCAGCACCACCAGGTCGGTGGCGAGCATCATGCCCAGCTCGGGCACGCCCAGGTCGTCCTCGGTCAGCTCGGGCAGCCGCTCGAAGCGCCGGATCAGCTCGTAGCCCAGGTAGCCGACCATGCCGCCGGTCAGCGGGGGCATGCCGCTGGCCGCGTCCCACGCCGGGCCGGCGAGCGCCTCGACGGTCTCGCGCAGCACCCGGACCGGGTCGCCGGTTGTGGGCAGGCCGGCCGGTGGCCGCCCCGTCCACACCGCGGCACCGTCCCGCTCGGTCAGCGTGGCGCTGCTGCGTACGCCGATGAACGAGTAGCGCGACCAGGCCAGGCCGGCCGAGCCGACGCCCTGCTCGGCGGACTCCAGCAGGAACGTCCCCGGGCCGCCGGCGAGCTTGCGGTAGACGCCGACGGGGGTCTCCGCGTCGGCGAGCAGCCGGCGGGTGACCGGCACGACCCGCCAGCGGGCGGCCAGCTCGGTGAAGGTGGCCGGATCCGGGCTGACCACGCCGTCGGTGCGGGACCGCCCGCCGTTCGCGGCGGCGGGACCGGGCGCGCTCACCGGGCGCCCGCCCCGTCCCCGCCGACCGGCAGCTCGGTGAAGAAGCAGGTGCGGTGCCCCGTGTGGCAGGCCGCGCCGACCTGGTCGACGTCGACCAGCAGCGCGTCGCCGTCGCAGTCCAGCGCCACGGCGCGGACGTACTGGTGGTGCCCGGAGGTGGCGCCCTTGACCCAGTACTCCCGGCGGCTGCGCGACCAGTAGGTGGCCCGGCCGGTGGTCAGGGTGCGGTGCAGCGCCTCGTCGTCCATCCAGGCGACCATCAGCACCTCGCCGGAGTCGTGCTGGCGGACCACGGCGGCCACCAGGCCGTCGGGGGTGCGGCGCAGCCGGGCGGCGATGGCCGGGTCGAGCCGGGACGGACGGACCGCGCCGTCGGCCGCGGGCTCCTGCGGACTGGGGTGGGCGCCGGTCACGGGCGCGTCAGGTACGGGCACAGTGACCCATTGTCCCGGACGCGGGGCGGGCACGGGTGACGGCTCCCGCCGGGGCCGCGGCGGCCGGTGGGCGGGCCGGGTCAACTGGTCGACGTAGCGGTCCAGCCGGCCGTCGGCCAGGGCGTCGGCCAGGTCCGCGCCGGCGGCCCGCGCGACCTCGGCGGCGTACGGGCGGATCAGCGGCAGGACGCCGCCGACCAGGCGGGCCGCGGCGGCGCAGAGCTGGCCGGCGGAGCCGGGCCGCAGGCCGAGGCAGAGCAGCAGGTCCTCCCGGTAGTTCGGGGGCGCCACGGGCAGGTCGAGGGCGGCGGCGAAGGCCGCCCGCCGGGAGGTCACCCGGACCGTGGGGTTGGCCAGCCGCAGCACGGACGGGCAGAGCCGGGCCAGGTCGGCGGCGGCCAGCCGGACGCCGAGGTGGTCGTCGGCGTCCCGCGCGCCGGCCACCTTACCGAGCGTCGCGATCAGCTCCTCCAACTGCGGCTCGCCGGCGGGATGGCAGAGCACCGGCAGGTCGATCCGGGGGCGCCAGTGCGGGTCCGCCCACAGCAGCCGGGCCGGCGCCGTCACCGGCAGCCCGAACGCCCAGTCGGCGGGCTCGCCGAGGCGGCTCAGCCAGGAGCGGACGTCGCGGGCGGCCACCGAGACGTGGGTCAGCCGGCCCCCGTGCTCGGCCAGGAACGCCCGGCGGGCGGCGTACGGGGCGCCGCCGAGCAGCACGTCGACGTCAACGTCGCTGTGCGCGGTGGCGGCCCGCCTGGCGTGGCTGCCGCGCAGCATGATGCCGACCACGGGCTGCTCGGCGCCGGCCCGCAACCGGGCCGCCCATTCGCCGAGGAACCTCTCGTCCGGTGACGCAGCGTGACCCACGGCGCCATCGTGCCGTACGTCCGATCAGGGCGCAATGCCCGATGCCGCGCCTGATGCCCGTTGGCGGACCCGCTGTCCGGTCCGAAGGCTAATGCCCGACCAATCGCATCGCCGCCTCGGGTACCGGCCCCCGGCGACCACGCCCGGCGGCACCGCCGCGCCCAGCCGGGCCCGCTGCCCGGGCGTGAGCCGGGCGCGCAGACCTCGGCCCGGACGCCCCCAGGGTCGGCATATCAGCCGCACCCCTCCGCCCGACAGTAGTTGTCGATCTTGTAGTTGAGCACCTTCAGATCCTCCTCCAGCTCGGCCATCCGGCTCAGCACGCGGGCCCGGTGCGCCCCGAAGAGCGCCCGCCGGGCGCCCAGGGTGGCGTCGCCCTGCCGGGCCAGCTCCGCGTAGCGGCGCATGTCCCGCACCGGCATGCCCGTACGGCGCAGCCGGGTGAGCAGGAACAGCCAGTCGACGTCGCGTTCGGTGTAGCGACGGCGCCCGGCCGAGTCGCGCCCGACCGGGGCGACGAGGCCCTCCTGCTCGTACCAACGCAGCGTGTAGGTGGTCAGGCCGACCCGCTCGGCCGCCTCGCCGACGGTCAGGGTCGCCTCCCGGATGCTGATGTCCACGCCGTCCAGGCTTCCAGTTCGAGTGCACGCGAAGTCAACCGTTGCCGCCCGGCCGCCCCGGAGGCGCTCATCGCGGCGGTCGGCCCCACCGTGCAGCGCTACCTGACGGGCGACATCGCCGAGGTCTTCGCCGGCTGACCGGACGGCCGGGGCGGCGGCAACCGGTCAGGCGTGGTCGGCGTGCCGGGACGACGAGGCGTGCCGGCAGACCAGCGGATGCAGGAGTCGGGTCAGCTCCGCCTGACAGTCCAGCGGGCGCGGGAACGCCAGCCGGACACGCCGGCGGGCACCGGGTCGGCCGTGGGTGACCAGCAGGCCGTACCGGTCGATCCGGACCACCCGGGGCGCGGTGTCGGGGTCGCCGTCGGCGAGGCCGAGCTGGCGGCGCAGGTATCCGGCCACCTCGGCGGCGTGGTGGCCGGCGAGGTCGGCCAGGAGTTCGGCCTCGACGGCGTGCAGCGGGTCGGGCTCCGCCTCGGCGTACGCCTCGGGGTCGATGCGGCTGACGGTGTCGCCGCGTTCCCAGCGGGCCTCGACCACCTCGAAGCGGTGCAGCCGGAACCGGGTGCCGACGTCGAGCAGGTCACCGGCCGGCTCCACGGCCGCGAAGTCCAGCGCGGCGCGGCGCTCCTCCTCCCCGTCCAGCCGGGCCGCCCAGCCGGAGACCCAGGCCCGGCCGAGGCTCGGCGCGCCGGCGGCGGGCGGCAGGTCCAGCACGTCCAGCACCAGCGCGACCTCGCCATCGCCGTCGGCGGGGCGCAGCGCGGCGGCGAGGTCGCTGACGACCGGCACCAGCAGCAGCACCCGGCCGTCCGGGTCGGTCACGTGCTGGACCTGGTGCGGGCCGGGCCGGTGCGCGACGTGGGCGATGCCGGGCAGCCGGCCCGCGACGAGGGTACGGACGATCTCCGCCGGGCTGGGCCGCATGAACGACTCCTTCGTAGGTTAGCCTTACCTAACTCGGAGACTAGAGCACCGGATCGGAGTCGTCCAGCGTGAACCAACCCAGGCCCAAGGCCCGCCTCTCCCGCGCCCTCGGCATCCCCCTGACTCGCAAGTGCGTGCGGTACTTCGAGCGGCGCCCCTTCCCGCCCGGAGTGCACGGCCGGCAGCGCCGCAAGACCTCGGACTACCAGGTGCGGCTGCTGGAGAAGCAGCGCCTGCGCCACCAGTACAACGTCAGCGAGACCCAGCTCCGGCGCGTCTTCGACGAGGCCGCCCGGAGCGCCGGCAAGACCGGCGAGAGCCTGGTCGCGCTGCTGGAGCGACGGCTCGACGCGGTGGTGCACCGGGCCGGCCTGGCCCGCAGCATCTACCAGGCCCGGCAGCTCGTCGCGCACGGCCACTTCACCGTCGACGGACGCAAGGTCGACCGGCCGTCGTACCGGCTGCGTCCGGGCCAGGTGGTGGCCGTCCGCGAACGCAGCCGCGCGTCCGTGCCGTTCCAGCTCGCCGCCGCGGGCGCCAACGCCACCGAGGGACCCGGCCAGCCGTACCTGTCGGTGGAGCTGGGCGAGCTGCGGACCACGTTGCTGCGCGAGCCCGCCCGGCACGAGGTGCCGGTGATCTGCGACGAGCAACTGGTGGTGGAGTTCTACTCCCGCTGACCGCCGCGCGGCCCGGCGCACAGCCGGGCCGCGCGCCCGACCGGGCCGGCGGAGACGGCCCGGCGCGTACGGACGACGGGTCGGCTCAGCGCGTCTGCTCCAGCCAGGAGGCGTAGAGCAGGCCGTAGACCGACTCCGGGTCGCGGACCAGCTCGTCGTGCGGACCGCGCTGCACGATCCGGCCCTTGTCCACCACGATGACCTCGTCGGCGGCCTGCGCCGTGGAGAGCCGGTGCGCGATCGCGAGGGTGGTGCGCCCCCGGGTGACCGCATCCAGGGTGCGTTGCAGCCGCACCTCCGTGGCCGGGTCGACCGCGCTCGTCGCCTCGTCCAGCACCAGCAGGTCCGGGTCTGCCACGTACGCGCGGGCCAGCGCGACCAGCTGCCGCTCCCCCACGCTCAGTGCCTCGCCGCGCTCCCCCACCGGCGTGTGCAGCCCCGACGGGAGCCCGTCCAGCCAGTCCGCCAGCCCCAGCTCGGTGAAGGCCGCCCCGAGCTGCTCGTCGGTCAGCTCCGGCCGGGCGAAGCGGACGTTCTCCGCCACCGTGGCGTCGAAGAGGAACCCGTCCTGCGGGACCATCACCACCCGCGAGCGCAGCGAGGCGAACCGGACCCGGTCCAGCGGCACGCCGGAGAGCAGCACCTGGCCGGCGGTCGGGTCCATCAGGCGGGTGAGCAGCTTGGCGAATGTGGTCTTGCCGCTGCCGGTCTCGCCGACCACCGCCACCCGGCTCTTCGCCGGGATCTCCAGGCTGACGTCGTGCAGCACGGGCGGACCCCCCGGGTACGCGAAGCGCACCCCCGCGAAGCGGATGTCCAGCGGACCGGACGGCAGCTCGCGCCCCTGCTCGCCCGGGTCGGCGACGTCCGGCTCGACGTCCAGCACGTCCAGCACCCGGCGCCAGCCCGCGATGGCGTTCTGCGCCTCGTTGAGCACCTCGGTCGCGATCTGCACCGGCTGGATGAAGAGGGTGACCAGGAAGAGGAAGGCGGTCACCTCGCCGATGCTCAGGGTGCGGTCGGCGCCGAGGGTCACCCCGAGCACCACCACACCGGCCAGCGCCAGGCCGGCCGCCAGCTCCCCGGCCGAGCTGCCCATGATGCTGATCCTGATCGCCCGCTGCTGGGCCCGCCGCTGGCCGTCGATCGCCTCGTCCAGCCGGCGGGCCGTCCGGCCGGCGATCCCGTACGCCCGGATGACCGGCGCGCCGACCACGCTCTCCCCGATCGCGCCGAGCAGCGTGCCCGTGCGCTGCCGGACCACCCCGTACGCCCCGGCGAGGCGGCGCTGGAGCTGCCGGATCACGAACACGGCGGGCAGGAAGGCGGCGAACACCACCAGGGTCAGCTGCCAGGAGTACGCGAACATGACCAGCGTGGTGACCGCCAGCTGGCCGAGGTTGATCACCAGGATCACGCCGCCCCACTGGAGGAACTGGGTGATCTGGTCGACGTCGCTGGTCACCCGGGAGACCAGCGAACCGCGCCGCTCCGACTGCTGGTGCAGCATCGACAGGTCGTGCACGTGCCGGAACGCCCGGATCCGCACGTTGGCCAGCGCGGTCTCGCTGACCGTGAAGAGCCGGCGCATCATCAGGTAGCCACAGAGCGTGGTCACCACCAGCACCCCGGCGGTGGCGGCCACCACCTTCCAGACCACGCCCAGGTCCAGGCCGCCGACGATGCCGTTGTCGATGCCCTGCTGCACCGCCACCGGGACGGCCGCCCGGCCGACCATGTAGACCAGGGCCAGGCCGAGCGTGCCGGCCAGGCCGACCCGCAGCTCCGGGGAGAGCGCCAGACCGCGGCGCAGCGTCTGCCACGTCGTCTCGGGCGCCTCGGGGGTCTCAGGCGCCTCGGCGGCCCCGGTCCTCCGCGCCGCGTCCGTGGTGGTGGTAGTGGTCACCGGACACCTCTTCCGTTCGCGACTGCGGGGCTCCGCTGCGCTGCACTCCTCGCGCTCACCGGGCCCGCCTTCCGTTCGCGACTGCGGGGCTCCGCTGCGCTGCACTCCTCGCGCTCACCGGTCCACCTCGATCTCCAGGCCCGACGGCAGCGGGGCGACCTCGTCGTACGTCTCGTCCTTGGTGTGGTCGACCTCGGCCTGCTCGTAGGCGGTGACCAGGTCGGCGTAGCCCGGCACCGTGGCCAGCAGCTCGGCGTGCGGGCCACGGGCGAGCACCCGGCCCTGCTCCAGGTAGACCACCTCGTCGGCCAGCGCGATGGTGGCCCGCCGGTAGGCGACCACCAGGATCGACGCGGCCGGTGCACCGGCCTGCCCCGCCGAGGAGCGCAGCCCGGCCAGGATGGCCGCCTCCACCCGCGGGTCGACGGCGCTGGTGGCGTCGTCGAGCACCAGCAGGCGTGGCCGGCCGGCGAGCGCGCGGGCCAGGGTGAGCCGCTGCCGCTGACCGCCGGAGAGGGAGGTGCCCCGCTCGCCGACCCTCGTGTCGAGACCGTCGGGCAGGGCCGTGACGAAGCCGTCCGCCTCGGCCAGCCGCAGCGCGGCCCAGACGTCGTCGTCGCCGATGCCCGGTCGGTCCAGCGCGATGTTGGCGCGCACCGTGTCGTCGAAGACGAACGGCACCTGGGCGACCAGCGCGGCGGTGCCCGCCAGCGAGGCGGCGGTGAGCCGGCGGACGTCCACCCCGTCCACGCACACCGTGCCGGCCAGCGGGTCGACCAGCCGCACGGCCAGCGCGGCGATCGTCGACTTGCCGGAGCCGGTCGGCCCGACCAGGGCCACGGTCTTCCCGGCGGGCACGGTGAAGGAGACGTCGCCGAGCACCTCCGTGCCGCGCAGGTGCGCCTCGGCCGGCTCGTAGCCGAACCGCACGCCGGCGAACGCGAGGGTGGCGGGGCGGGGGTCCGTCACGTCGAGCGTGGTGTCGCCGTACGCCATCTCGCCGGTCGCGTCGAGCACCCGCCGGACCCGGTCCCAGCCGGCGACGCTGCGCGGCAGCTCGGCCAGCACCCAGCCGATGGCCCGTACGGGAAACGCCAGCACCGTGAAGAGGAAGGCGACGCTGATCAGCTCGGCGACGCTGATCGCGCCCTGCCGCAGCCGGATCGCGCCGACCACCAGCACGGCGAGGGTGCCGAGGCTGGGCAGGGTCTCCAGCAGCGGGTCGAAGACGCCGCGCAGCCGCCCGACCGCCACCAGCGAGTCGCGCAGCTCGCCCGCGCGGGCGGCGAACCGGTCGGTCTCCTGCGCCTCCCGGCCCATCGTCTTGACGACCAGGGCGCCGTCGAAGCTCTCGTGCGCGATGCCGCTGACCTCGGCGCGCAGCCGTTGGGCCCGGGCCTGGCGGGGAGCCATCCGACGGGAGTAGGCGACGTTGAGCGCGAAGAGCGCCGGGAAGACCGCGACGCCGACCAGGGCCAGCGCCCAGTCGGTGGCGAAGAGCGACGCCACCGCGCCGACCAGCATCACCAGGGTGCCGACCGCGAACGGCAGCGGGGCGATCGGATACCAGGCGGCCTCGACGTCGGAGTTGGCGTTGGACAGCAGCGTGCCGGTGGCGTTGCGGTGGTGCCAGGACAGCGGCAGCTCCAGGTAGCGGCGGGTGACCCGGCGCCGGTAGGCGGCCTGGAGGCGGTACTGCATGTAGCCCGCGCCGAGCCGGCGGCCGAAGATGCCGGCCACCCGCAGCACGCTGATGCCGAACAGCGCGACGGCCGCCAGGGCCAGCCCGCCGACCCCGACCGCGCCGCGCTCGATCGCCGGCACCACCACGTCGCCGACCACGGCGCCCACCACGTACGCGCTGGCCACCGTCATGGCGCCGAAGAGCACGCTGCCGCTCACCGCGACCGCGAAGATGCGCGGCTCCTCCCGGATCGCCCGCCCGAGGACGGCCAGCCCCCGCACCAGCACGTCCCGACTCGTCCTGCTCGCCACACTCTCCCCCGCCGTAAGCCGTACTTATCTTCCTCATCCTTACCGGTCCGGGCCAGCTCCGCCGCCCCGGTCCGCTATGTCCACCGTCACGGCCGCCGGCCCACTCGACGCGCCGAGTGGGCCGTACGCGCCTACGATCGGTGCATGCCGCGGTACGCCCGATCGGAGCGCGAGGCGCTCGCCGACCTGATGCAGACGCTGGGACCGGACGCGCCGACGGTCAACGAGGGGTGGAGCACCCGCGACCTCGCCGCCCACCTGGTGCTGCGCGAACGCCGGCCCGACGCCGCCGGCGGCATCCTGCTCCCGCCGCTGCGCGGCTACTCCGAACGGGTGCGCCTACGCGTCGCCGCGCGCCCCTGGCCACGCCTTCTCGAGCAGGTGCGCCGGCCGCCGGTGTGGAGTCCGGTCAGCAACCCGGTCACCGACGAGCTGGCCAACACGCTGGAGTTCTTCATCCACCACGAGGACGTGCGCCGCGCCCGCCCGGGCTGGCTCCCCCGCGACCTCGCGGCGGGGCTGAACGCGGCGCTCTGGAAGCGGTGCGCCGGGCTGGCCCGGCTGGCGCTGCGCCGGTTCCCGGCGGATGTCTTCGTCCAGGCGCCCGGCTACGGGGAGCTCTCCGTCGGCCGGGGCGGCGAACCCGTGCGGGTGGTGGGCGCGCCGGGCGAACTGGCCCTGTTCCTCAGCGGCCGGCAGCGGATCTCCCGGGTGCAGATCGACGGGCCGGCGGCACCGGCCGAGCGACTTCGGGGCGCCGACCTGGGCATGTGACGCGCTGTACGTAAACGGTCACAGCACGATTCGGAAAAGTGGTCACCCAACGACCGCGACCGATTCCCGCTCCCGTACGCTGTCCCGCGCCGTCCCGCCGTGGGGCGGCGCGACAGGGGGCACCATGCGGACCTTCGCGGTCTCGGCGCTACGGGAACCCCCCTTTCCCGCGCGCCAGCACGACGCCACCGCACGGGTGGCGCGGGAGAGCACCGAGTGGGTGCTCGGCCACGGGCTGATCGCTAACGGGCACCGGCTGCACCGGCTGCGCCGGGCCGACGCCGCCGGGCTGGCCGGGCGGGCCTGCCCGGAGGGCCCGGTGGACGGGCTGCGGCTGCTCACCGACCTGATCTCCTGGCTGTTCGTGATGGACGACGCCTGCGACGAGGACGGCCTCGGCGACTCCCCCACCCGGCTGGCACCGACCGTCGCCGCCCTGCTGGACGTCCTGGACGGCCACGGGGAACGGGCCGACGGGCCGGCCACCACGGCCGGGCCGCTCGGCGAGGCGCTGGGCGACCTGTGCCGGCGGGCCCACGCCGCCGGCGGGCCCGTGGCGCTGCTGCGCTTCGTCGGCGAGGTGCGGGAGTACCTGCTGGCGCTGCTCTGGGAGGCGGCGAACCGGGAGCACGGGCGGGCGCCGGGGCTGGCCGAGTACGTCCAGATGCGCCGGCACACCGGAGGGGTCCACCCCAGCTTCACGCTCACCGAGCTGGCCGCCGGGACGCTGCCGGGCGCGACCCACCGCACCGAGCCGTCGCTGGTCGCCCTCGACCTGCTCGCCGCCGACCTGATCTGCTGGTGCAACGACGTCTTCTCGTACGGCAAGGAGCACCTCGGCCAGCCGGACGTGCACAACCTGGTCGCGGTGATCGCCGCGGGGCGGGCGGACGGCGACGAGTCGTCGGCCCTGCGGGCGGCGGCCGACCGGTTCAACGAGGGCCTGACGGCGTACCTGGCGACGGAGGCGGCGCTGCTCGTCACCCGCGACGACGGCCTGCGATCGGCCCTCACCGCGCGGCGCAACTGGATCCGGGCCACCTACGACTGGTCGCTGGGGGCGGCCCGGTACGCCTGAGCCGGGGTTCCAGCTTCCGAGACGTGGCCCAGCCGTGATCCACAGGGCTAGCCGATGCCCGGGCCCAGGCAATACCCTTCGGTAACGAACGCCGACGTGACCATGGTCACGTCTCCACCCCCGAAGGCGGCTACAGCGATGGCTCTCGATGTACCGTACCGTTCCATCCCCGACATGTTCCTCAAGCGCGTGGCGGCGTCCCCCGACCGCGACGCCTTCGCCCACCCGGCCCCCGACGACTCCGGGCCGGTCTGGCTGAGCTGGGAGCAGATGGCCCGTCGCGCCAAGGCGGTCGCCGCCGGGCTGCACGGCCTCGGTGTCGGCCTGGAGGATCCGGTCGCGATCCTGGCGAACACCCGGCTCGACTGGGTGGTCGCCGACCTTGGCATCATGTGCGCCGGCGGCGCGACCACCACCGTCTACCCCACGACGGAGCCCGACGACGCGACCTACATCATCGCCGACTCCGGCTCCCGGGTGCTGTTCGCCGAGAACCCGGCCCAGGCCGCCAAGATCGCGGGTGCCGACCTGCCGGCGCTGACCCACGTCGTGCTCTTCGACGGCGCCGCCGACCCGGCCGCCGCCGTCCCCCAGCTCACCCTCGCCGAGCTGGAGGAGCAGGGCGCCCGCGCGCTGGCCGCCGAGCCCGACCTGATCGACATGCTGGTCGCCGGGATCGGCCCCGAGCACCTGGCCACGCTGATCTACACCTCCGGCACCACCGGGCGGCCGAAGGGCGTCGAGCTGCTGCACGGCGGCTGGTGCTGGGAGGGCGTGGCCCAGGCCGAGCTGGGGCTGCTCCGCGAGAACGACCTGCAGTACCTCTGGCTGCCGCTGTCGCACTCGTTCGGCAAGACCCTGCTCTGCGGCGCGATCCACGTGGGCCTGCCGACGTACGTCGACGGCCGGGTCGACAAGCTGGTCGAGCTGCTCTCGGTGATCCGGCCGACGCTGATGTGCGGCGCGCCCCGGGTGTTCGAGAAGGTCTACAACAAGGCGGTGACCACCGCGCAGGACAGCGGCGGCGCGAAGGCGAAGATCTTCGCCTGGGGCGTCCGGGTCGGCAAGGAGAAGGTCGCGCTGGAGCAGGCCGGCAGGCCCCTCCCGACGGGGCTGAAGCTGAAGTACACGGTGGCCGAGAAGCTGGTGTTCAGCAAGCTCCAGGCCCGCCTCGGCGGCCGGATCCGGGTGCTCGTCTCCGGCGCCGCCCCGCTCAGCCCGGAGATCGCCACCTTCTTCGCCGCGGCGAACCTGCCGATCTCCGAGGGCTACGGCCTCACCGAGACCAGCGCCGGCAACTTCGTCAACCCGCCGAACGGGCTGCGGATCGGCACCGTCGGCAAGGCGATGGGCGACCTGGAGTGCCGGATCGACACCGACGGCGAGATCCTGGTGCGCGGCCGGCCGGTGATGCGCGGCTACCACAACCTGCCGGAGGAGACCGCGGCCGCGTTCACCGAGGACGGCTTCTTCCGCACCGGCGACATCGGCACCCTGGACGCCGACGGCTACCTCAAGATCACCGACCGGAAGAAGGACCTGGTCAAGACCTCGGGCGGCAAGTACATCGCGCCCTCGCACATCGAGGGGATGTTCAAGGCCACCTGCCCGTACACCTCGCAGGCGGTGGTCATCGGCCAGGCCCGCAACTACTGCACGATGCTGGTCACGCTGGACCCGGACGCGATCAAGGGCTGGGCCGCCGGCACCCCGCTGGAGGGCCGCGACTACGCCGACATCGTCGCCTCGCCGGAGGCGAAGGCCATGGTCGAGGGGTACGTGGCCGAGCTCAACGCCAAGCTCAACCGCTGGGAGACGATCAAGAAGGTCGCCATCCTGCCGCGCGACCTGACCATCGAGGACGGCGAGATCACCCCGTCCCTCAAGATCAAGCGCCGCGGCGTGGAGAGCAACTTCGCCGGCGAGATCGAGAAGATGTACGCGGGCACGCTGGCCGAACTCTGAGCACGCGACGTCGGCGGCCCGCGTTGCGGTGCGGGACCGCCGACGTCGGCCTGCGCCCCGTGCTCCGCCTCGGGCCGGGCCCGGCTTGGCAGGCGGGCCCGTCCCACAGCGGGGTCGGGGTCACAGGTGGTGGCCCCGCCACCGGGTCTGCTCGGCCTCGGAGGCGAGCTGCTCCTCCAGCGCCACCTGCCGCACGCGCCGCCGCCGCGGGGCGTCGACGACCGTCTGCACCGCGACCGTCAGCACGGCGGCCACCGCCAGCATGGCCAGGGCCACCAGCTCCGGCAGTCGCCCGGCCACCGGAACCAGCGCGACGAGCAGCACCACCCCGCCGATCGACGGCCAACGTGCCGCGCCCAGCATCCGGCTGCCGAGCAGGATCAACGTGAGCAGGTAGAGCGCGACTCCGCCGAAGAGTGCCAGCAGGTCGAAGCCGGGCAGCGGCACCCCCCAGCTCGGGGTCGCCGGGTCGGCGCCCTCGTAGATCAGGCCCTTGAGGCCCAGGGCGAACAGGATCACGCCCGTGATCAGCGGCAGGTGCAGGTAGGTGTACACGTCCCGGGCCAGCCCGGCGCGGGTACGCCGCTCCCGGGTGCGGTGCAGCACCTGCTCCATGGCCAGGGCGAGGGTGTCGAAGTACGCCCACCACAGCGCCGCGACCACCGCGATGCCGAGCAGCGCCCCGACGATCACCGGCCAGGTCAGCGGCAGGGCGGCGGTGGTGCCGGGCCCGAGCCCGAGCGCGATGATCGACTCGCCGAGCGCCACCATGATGATCAGCGCATGCCGTTCCGCCCAGTGGCCCGCCGAGAGCACCGTCCAGCCCGCGCGGTGCTGGGCCAGGCCGGAACCGTACTCGACGCCGAGCGCGGCGAGCCACAACGCCAGCCGGAGCGTCATCTCGGCGCGGCCGTCGAGGAGTCGCTGCGGCACCAGCGCGGCGGTCAGGATGAAGCCCGACGCCAGCAGGAACGGCAGGGCCAGCACGGGCATCCGCCGGCGCACCTCCCGGTCGGAGCGTACGGCCCAGAGGAAGACCGACACCTGGGTCGCGCGGACCAGGAAGTAGCAGACGGCGAAGACCACCGGGCCGGGCAGCCCGCCGGGGCGGTCGACGAACGCCTTCGGCACGCTCAGCGCGAGCACGAAGACGGCGGCGGAAAGGGCGAACCCGACAAGCGGCGTCAGCCCCTGATCGGTGCGGACGACGTTGCCCAGCGCCGCGAAGCTGCTCCAGCACCACCAGAGCAGGGCGAGCACCACCAGGAACCGGATCAGCCCGCGGGCGTCCAGGCTGCCGGCCGTCACCGTGGTCACGTTGAGGAAGGCGAAGACGAAGACGAGGTCGTAGAAGAGCTCCAGGCGGGTGGTGCGGGAGCCGGGGGCGTTCGGCAGGATCCCGCGCGGCCACCGTATCCCCCGCGCGTCCCCCACCTTCGCAGTCTCCCAGACCCGGGGCGGGGCGCAGGCGCGATTGACCGACCCCGGCGGCCCGTTCCGGCCGGCACGCCGGCCCGGCCCTCAGGCGATGACCGCCGGTTCCCGCCACTGCGACCGGCCGCCCCGGTCCAGGTCGTACCGGACGGCGGCGATGCGGCCGACCGCCTCGACCAGGTCGGCGGCCGGCAGGGTGAACGGCAGCCGCAGGAAGCGCTCCAGCGTGCCGTCCAGGCCGAACCGGGGACCGGGCGCCAGGCGTACGCCGACCTCCTCGGCGGCCCGGGCCAGCGCGCTGGAGATCGGCCCGTCGAGCTCGGCCCAGAGGGTCACCCCGCCGTGCGGGACGGTGACCCGCCACTCGGGCAGGCGCTGCGCGAGTGCGGTGAGCAGCGCGTCGCGCTGGACGGTCAGCTGGGCCTGGCGCGCGGCGACGATGCCCGGCGCGTCGGCGAGCAGGTGGACCGCGACCAGCTGGTCCAGGACCGGGCTGGCCATGTCGACGCCGACGCGGGCGGCGGCGAGCCGCTGCACCTGCGGGGCGGAGGCGCGGACCCAGCCGATGCGCAGGCCGCCCCAGAAGGGCTTGCTCATCCCGCCGATGGTGATCACCCGGGAGTGCCGGTCGAAGCTGGCGGTGGGCGGGGGCAGCACCGTCCCGTCCAGCGGCAGGTCCACGAACGACTCGTCGACGACCAGGTCGGTGCCGACGGCGTGCGCGGCGGCCACCACCCGCTCGCGCAGCGCGGCCGGCATCAGGTGCCCGGTCGGGTTCTGGAAGTCCGGGATCAGGTACGCCAGCTTGGGCCGGGCCTGCCGGAGGCCGGCGAGCAGCAGGTCGGCGTCCCATCCGGGCTCCTCGACGGCCAGGCCGTGCGTGGTGATCCGGGCCCGGCGGGCGGCCAGCGCCGCCAGCGCGTTCGGATAGCTGGGCGCCTCGACCAGCACGTTGCCGCCGGGCGCGAGGGCCAGCCGGAGCACGAGGTCGAGGGCGTGCTGGGTGCCGTTGGTGACCATGATCTGGTCGGGCGAGGTGGGCAGGCCCCGGTCGGTGTAGGCGCGGGCCACCGCCTCGCGCAGCTCGATGATGCCGGTCGGGTGGTAGCCGGCGCCGCCCAGGTAGCGGGGCAGGTCCTCGGCCGCCGCGCGGGCGGCCGGCAGCAGCTCGGGCGGCGCGGC
This sequence comes from Micromonospora sp. LOL_025, assembly GCF_048060285.1. Classification (NCBI taxonomy): domain Bacteria; kingdom Bacillati; phylum Actinomycetota; class Actinomycetes; order Micromonosporales; family Micromonosporaceae; genus Micromonospora; species Micromonospora sp. LOL_025. Next base: position 184,039 of record NZ_JBHMIR010000001.1, read on the forward strand.
GAGCGCGGCGACCCCGAGATCGATCATGTCGCGGTCGTCCAGCGGGGTCCAGAGCCCGGTGCTCGCCACCCGGTGGGTGCCCGGGAGCATCGTCCAGCTGCCGGCTCCCCGCCGGCTGGCGAGGTGGCCGCTCTCCCGCAGCTCCCGGTACGCGGCCGTGACCGTGGTCCGGCTGATCTTCAGCGCCTCGGCCAACTCCCGCTCGGCGGGCAGCCGCACACCCAGCGGCAGCCGGCCGTCGGCGAGCAGGCCGCGTACGGCACCGGCCAGGGCGGCGTAGTCGGGGCTGCGACGGCGGCCGGGAAGCGCATGCCACTGACCGAGGAGCCGGGCCAATTGGACACCCCGAACCTGACTCGTCATGGCCACTCCTCCCGGATTGGCTCTTACGCTGCGCCAATTGGCCTTTAGCGTGGCATGGGTGGCACCGATTGGCAATCTCCGGCATCGCCCCGCGCGGCGGCTCATCCAGCTCTTCACGGGCCTCGTCCTCTACGGCGTCAGCATGGCCCTGATGATCAACTCTGGGCTGGGCCTGGACCCGTGGGACGTGTTCCACCAGGGCCTGTCCGAGCTGACCGGCCTCTCCTTCGGCACCGTGACCATCGCGGTGGGCGTCCTTGTGCTGCTGCTCTGGATACCCCTGCGCCAGCGTCCCGGCCTCGGCACGGTCAGCAACGTCCTGGTCGTCGGGCTGGTGGTCGACGCGACGCTCGCGCTGCTGCCGGCCGGCGGGTCGCTGGGCGTACGGGCCGGGATGCTGCTCGCCGGCGTCGTGGCCAACGGGGCGGCGACGGGGCTCTACCTCGGCGCCCGCCTCGGGCCCGGCCCCCGCGACGGCCTGATGACCGGCTACGTCGCCCGCCGGCCCGGCCGCTCGGTCCGGCTCGTCCGCACCGTCATCGAGGTCACGGTGCTGGCGCTGGGCTGGCTGCTCGGCGGGACGGTGGGCGTCGGCACGGTCGTCTACGCGCTGGCCATCGGCCCGCTGACCCAGGTCTTCCTGCCGCTGTTCACGGTCCCCGGGCCGCAGGACCCCGCCCCGGGCCCGGTCGCGCCGCTCCCCGCCGCCTGACGCGACCCGGACGCCGGTGTTCCCTTCGGACGCCACGCCCGGCAGAATCCTCGCATGGGGGAGAACGGATGGCGCTGGAGCGATGCCTGGATCTTCGTCTCGGTGGTGATCGCCAGCGGTGCGGGACGGCACCGCCGCGCGGCGTCCAGCCGCCGCCCCGAGGGCGTACGCCTCGCCGACGTGCTCTCCACCGCCGACCACCTCAACCAGGCGATCCCCGAACGACACGAGGTGGAGGCGGCGGTCCGTCGCCTCGTCGGGGCCGGGCTGGTCAGCGTCACCGACGGCTGGTTCCGGATCACCGCCGACGGTGAGCGCCTCTGGCGCACCAGGCCGAGCGCCGGTCTCGCCACCACCGTGGACACGGTGCAGGGCGTGCTGGTCCGGCGACATGCCCCGGTCACTGCCGACTGGCACCTGGACGAGGCCGACCACGCCGCCGCCGTGCAGGAGTACGTGGTGCGGTCGATCCCGGCGCCCCGGCGCTCCCCCGAGAACCGGTCCCGCCGCGACTGAGCGGGCGCAGCCGGACCGGGCGGACCGCGAGCGGTCAGCGGACGGGGTGCCCGGCCCCGCGCAGCGCGTCCTTGACCTCGGCGACGGTCAGCTCGCCGAAGTGGAAGACGCTGGCGGCGAGCACCGCGTCCGCGCCGGCACCGATCGCCGGCGCGAAGTGCGCCACCTCGCCCGCGCCGCCGCTGGCCACCACCGGCACGTCCACCACCCGGCGCACCGCGCCGATGAGTTCGAGATCGAAGCCGGCCTTCGTGCCGTCGGCGTCCATCGAGTTCAGCAGGATCTCCCCCGCGCCCAGCTCGGCGCCGCGTCGGGCCCACTCGACCGCGTCCAGCCCGGTGCCGCGCCGACCGCCGTGGGTGGTCACCTCGAAACCGCTGGGCGTGCCACCGCCGGGTGCGCGCCGCACGTCGAGCGAGAGCACCAGCACCTGCCGGCCGAACCGTTCGGCGATCTCGGCGATCAGCTCGGGGCGGGCGATCGCGGCGGTGTTCACCCCGACCTTGTCCGCGCCGGCGCGCAGCAGGGTGTCGACGTCGGCGACCTGCCGGACGCCACCGCCGACGGTCAACGGGATGAAGACCGACTCCGCCGTGCGGCGGACCACGTCGAGCATGGTGCCCCGGTCGCTGGAGGAGGCGGTGACGTCGAGGAAGGTCAGCTCGTCCGCGCCGGCCCGGTCGTACGCCGCCGCCAGCTCCACCGGATCGCCGGCGTCGCGCAGGTCGAGGAAGTTGACCCCCTTGACCACCCGACCGGCGTCCACGTCGAGACACGGGATGACCCGCACCGCCACCGTCATGCCGCGAGCCTATCCTTCCCGGCGCCGGCGGTGACCGGCCGGTGAGGCCGGCCACCGCGTCGAGGGGCCCTGACGCCGTCGGTCACACCCGGACGAGCATCTTGCCCAGGTTCTCGCCGCGCAGCAGGCCGAGGAACGCCTCCGGGGCGTTCTCGATGCCGTCGACGACCGTCTCGTCGTACGAGACCCTGCCGTCCCGCAGCCAGCCGGCCATCTCGCGTACGAACTCGTCGCGCAGGTGGTTGTGGTCGCCGACCAGGAAGCCGCGCAGGGTGAGCCGTTTGCCGATGAGCAGCGCCAGGTTGCGCGGCGCGGCCGGCGGCTCGGTGTCGTTGTACTGCGCGATCATTCCGCAGATCGCGGCCCGGCCGTGCACCTTCATCGCGGAGATCGCCGCCTCCAGGTGGTCGCCGCCGACGTTGTCGAAGTAGACGTCGACGCCGTCGGGGGCGGCGGCCTTCAGCGAGTCGCGCACCGGCCCGTCGTGGTAGTCGAACGCGGCGTCGAAACCCAGCGCGCGCAGCCGCTCGACCTTGGCCGCCGAGCCCGCGCTGCCGACCACGTGCGCCGCGCCCCGGAGCTTGGCGATCTGGCCGACCAGGCTGCCGACCGCGCCGGCGGCGGCGGAGACGAAGACGGTCTCCCCCGGCTTCATCCCGGCGACCTCCAGCAGCCCGGCGTACGCGGTCAGGCCGGTCATGCCGAGCACGCTCAGGTAGGCGGTGACCGGGGCGAGGTCGGGGTCGACCTTCCGGGCGGCCCGCGCGTCGAGCAGCGCGTACTCGCGCCAGCCGAGGCCGTGCAGGACGGTGTCGCCGGGCCGGACGCCGTCGGCCTCGCTGGCCACGACCTCGCCGACCGCCCCGCCGTCCAGCGGCGCGTCGAGCGCGAACGGCGGCACGTACGACTTGACGTCGTTCATCCGCCCCCGCATGTACGGGTCGACCGACACGTACCGGTTGCGGACCACGATCTGCCCCGGCCCGGGGGTGGGCACCTCGGTCTCGACGAGCCGGAAGTTGTCCGCGCTCGGCCAGCCCTGCGGGCGGGAGGCCAGGTGGATCTCCCGGTTGCGGGTGCTCACAGCGCCTCGCGCACGGTGAGGGCGACCTCGACGTTGCCGCGGGTGGCGTTCGAGTAGGGGCAGACCTGGTGCGCCTGCGCGAGCAGTTCCTCGGCGGCGGCGTGCTCGACGGCCGGAAGGTCGACCGCGAGGGCGACGGTCAGCCCGAAGCCGCCGCTGCCGTTGGCGCCGATGCCGACCTCGGCCTCGACGACCGAGCCGGAGACGTCGGCCTTCGCCTTGCGGGCGACGAGGCGCAGCGCCGAGTGGAAGCAGGCGGCGTAGCCGGCCGCGAAGAGCTGCTCGGGGTTGGCGGCGCCGCCGGCGCCACCCATCTCCTTGGGCACGGCCAGGCCCAGGTCGAGGGTGCCGTCGGAGGTGCGGACGTGGCCGTCCCGACCGTCCCCGGTGGCCCGGGCGGACGCGGTGTAGAGCACCTGCATGGTGGTCACTGCTCCTTCTGTCGGTGGATCGTCTCGGTGACCCGGGTGAGGGTGTCGCGCAGGGCGACCAGCTCCGCCTCGGTGAGGCCCGTGGCGCGGGCGACCCGCAGTGGCACCTCGCCCATCCGGTCCCGCAGGGCCCGCCCGTCGCCGGTCAGGCCCACCTCCACCCGCCGCTCGTCGCGCGCCGACCGGGTCCGGACGACCAGCCCCGCCCCCTCCAACCGCTTGAGCAGCGGGGAGAGCGTGCCGGAGTCCAGCCGCAGGGCGGCGCCGAGCTCGGAGACCGTGGGGGCGTCGTCGCGCTCCCAGAGCACCAGCAGCACCAGGTACTGCGGATACGTCAGGCCGAACTCGTCGAGGACGGGCCGGTAGACGTCGGTGAGGGCGCGCGACGCGGCGTAGAGCGCGAAGCACACCTGCCGGCGCAGCACCAGATCGTCGGTCACCCTGGGAACGCTAGCGCGCAATTAGATTGCGCGCAACCGATCAGGGCGAACGCAGCGACACGTCGTCGGGCTCAGCGGTCGCCGAGGTACGCCTCCAACTCCACCTCGACCAGGTGGTCCGGATCGAGCAGGCCGGCCACCACCACCATGGTGGCCGCCGGGCGGACCGCGCCGAAGACCACGTTGTGCGCCCGGCCCACCTCGTCGGCGTACGTCCGGTCCGTGACGTACATCCGGGTCCGCACCACGTCCCCGGGCTCCGCGCCCACCTCGGCGAGCGCGTCCAGCCCGATCCGCAGGGCCTGCGCGGTCTGCGCTGCCGCGTCCCCGACGTGGGTGACCACGCCGTCCACCGTCGAGGTGCACCCGGCCGTCCAGGCCAGGTCGCCGGCCCGGACGACCCGGCAGTAGCCGTACAACGGCTCCCACGGGCCGCCCGAGCCGAGCCGCGTGACGGTCACGCCGCCGCCAGGGTTTCCAGCGCCTGCGCCACGGTGAAGGCGCCCGCGTACAGGGCCTTGCCGGCGATCACGCCCTCCACCCCGATCGGCTCCAGGGTGGCCAGCGCCCGCAGGTCGTCCAGGGTGGAGACGCCGCCGGAGGCGATCACCGGAGCGTCGGTGCGGGCGCAGACCTCGCGCAGCAGCTCCAGGTTCGGCCCGCGCATGGTGCCGTCCTTGGTGATGTCGGTGACGACGTAGCGCGCCGCGCCCGCCTTGTCCAGCCGCTCCAGCACCTCGAAGAGGTCGCCGCCGTCGCGCGTCCAGCCCCGGGCGGAGAGGGTACGGCCCCGCACGTCCAGCCCGATCGCCACCCGGTCGCCGTACTCCCCGCACACCCGGTCGCACCAGAGGGGATCCTCCAGGGCGGCGGTGCCGATGTTCACCCGGGCGGCGCCGGTGCCGAGCGCGGCGTGCAGCGACTCGTCGTCGCGGATGCCGCCGGACAGCTCCACCTTCACGTCGAGCTGCCGCACCACCTCGGCCAGCAGGTGCGCGTTGGAGCCGCGGCCGAACGCGGCGTCGAGGTCGACCAGGTGGATCCACTCGGCGCCGTCGCGCTGCCAGGCGAGCGCGGCCTCCAACGGGTCGCCGTACGTCGTCTCGCTGCCGGCGGCGCCCTGCACGAGGCGGACGGCCTGGCCGTCGGCGACGTCCACGGCGGGCAACAGGGTGAGGCTCACGGTATTTCTCCTCGAAGTCAGGTGCGACGGTCCAGGGCGATCACCACGATCGCCGGCAGTACGAGCAGCAACAGCACGACCAACGCGATCCGCAGCGCCAGATCGTCGACGAACGTCCAGATCAGTGCCATCGCCGCCAGGGTCAGCAGCACGATGGCGGCCCGTTCGCCGCGGCTGTGCCGGGGCAGCCGGCCCGTCCGCCCCCGGCGCAGCGACGGCGTCATCCGGCGGACCAGTGCCCGCCGCCGCGACCGCCGGGCCGCCCGCCGCTCGCGGACGACCCGCTCCCGGGCGGCCTCGGCCTCCCGGGCCGCCCGACGCCGGGCCCGCTCCTTGCTCACGTCGTGCCCCGCTGGCGGCGCGGCCGTCCGAGCGACCGCGGGCGGGCGGAAGGGCGACCGGGGGCGGGCCGGAGCGGGCCCGCCGCACCGGACAGGCGCTCAGCCACCGGTGGGAAGCGTGGCGAGCCAGTTGCGCAGCAGCGCGGCACCGGTGTCGGCGGACTTCTCGGGGTGGAACTGCGCGGCGCAGAGCGGACCCCGCTCCACCGCCGCCACGAAATCCGTCCCGTGGTGGGCGGTGACGACCGTGGCTCCGGCGTCCGCCAGCGCGGCCGGGTCCCCGACCGCGTACGAGTGCACGAAGTAGAAGCGGCTGTCGGCGGGCAGGCCGGCGAAGAGCACCGACCCCGCCGGCGCCGCGACCGTGTTCCAGCCCATGTGCGGCAGCCGGGGGGCGGCCAGCCTGGTCACCCCGCCGGGAAGCAGCCCGAGCCCCTTGGTCACCACCCCGTGCTCGTCGCCGTGCTCGAAGAGCACCTGCATGCCCACGCAGATGCCCAGCACCGGACGGCCGGCGGCGACGCGCTCGGCGATCACCGGGCCCGCCCCGAGCTCCTCGATCCCGGCCATGCAGGCGGCGAACGCGCCCACGCCCGGCACCACCAGGCCGTCCGCCTCGGCGGCGACGCCCAGGTCGTCGGTCACCGTCACGTCCGCGCCGGCACGGGCCAGGGCCCGCTCGGCCGAGCGCAGGTTGCCCGACCCGTAGTCGAGCACCACCACACGGCTCACGCCGTCACCACCCTCCGGTCGGCACCGCGGCGCCGTCGCCCGCTCCGCCGCTCACGCGCCCTCCCCCGGCAGCAGCCAGAGCGCTCCGGCGACCGTGGCCAGGACGGCGAGCAGCGCGGTGACGACCACCGCGCCGCGCGGGGCGCCCTGCCGGTGCAGCGACCACGCCCCGCCGACCAGCACACCGGCCAGGATCAGCAGCAACGACGGCAGCACCCCACCCATCAGAGCCGCCCTCCGTTCGCGACTGCGGGACTCCGCTGCGCTGCGTTCCTCGCGCTCACGCTCACAGGGCTCCCTTCGTGCTGGGGATGGCGCCCGCCGCGCGCGGGTCGATCGCCGTGGCCTCGCGCAGCGCGCGGGAGACCGCCTTGAACTGGGCCTCCACCACGTGGTGGGCGTCGGGGTGACCGCCCGGGCGGGCCGCCCGCAGCACGTCCACGTGCAGGGTGATCCGGGCCGCCTGGCCGAAGGACTCCCAGATGTGCCGGGTCATGCTGGTCGGGTAGACCGGCCCGATGTACGGCGCCAGCACCGGCTCGTCGTGCACCACGTACGGGCGGCCGGAGAGGTCGACCGCGGCCCGGACGAGGACCTCGTCCATCGGGACGGTGGCCGAGCCGTACCGCCGGATGCCGGCCTTGTCCCCCAACGCCTGGTCGAACGCGGCGCCCAGGGCGAGCGCGGTGTCCTCCATCGTGTGGTGGGCGTCGATCTCCAGGTCACCCACGGTGCGCACGGTCAGGTCGAAGCCGCCGTGCCGCGCGATCTGGTGCAGCATGTGGTCGTAGAAGCCGACCCCGGTGCCGATCTCGGCCCGGCCGGTGCCGTCGAGGTCGATCTCGACGAGCACCTTCGTCTCCTTGGTGATCCGCTCCACGCGGGCGGTCCGGCTCATTGCTCGCCTTTCGGTCGCGACTGCGGGGCTCGCAGGCTCACTCCCCGCGCTCCCACTAGATCTTTTCCATCGCGGTCAGGAACGCGTCGGTCTCGGCGGGGGTGCCGGCGGTGACCCGCAGCCAGCCCGGCAGGCCGACGTCGCGTACCAGCACGCCGGCGTCGAGCAGGGTGCGCCACGCGGCGGCCTGGTCGCCCCCGACCTCGAACAGCACGAAGTTGGCGTCGCTGTCGGCCACCCGCAGCCCCCGCTCGCGCAGCCGCGCCACGATCCGGTCCCGCTGCCCGCAGATCGCGGCCACCGTGTCGAGGAGGGCGTCGCGGTGCGCCAGCGCCGCCCGGGCCGCCGCCTGGGTGAGCGCCGAGAGGTGGTACGGCAGCCGGACCAGCTGCACCGCCGCCACCACCGCCGGGTCGGCCGCCAGGTAGCCCAGCCGGCCACCGGCGAACCCGAACGCCTTGCTCATCGTCCGGGTCACCACCAGCCGCGGGTGCCCGGGCAGCACCGCCAGGGCGCTGACCGTGCCGGGGCGGGCGAACTCGGCGTACGCCTCGTCGACGACCACCATGCCGGGCGCGGCGTCCAGGACCGCGGCGACCACCGCCGGTTTGAGGGCCGTGCCGGTGGGGTTGTTCGGCGAGCAGAGGAAGACCACGTCCGGGGCGTGCTCGCGGACCTGGGCGACCGCCTCGTCTGCGGTCAGCCCGAAGTCGACGCCGCGGCGGGCCGGCACCCAGCGGGTGCCGGTGCCGAGCGCCAGCAGCGGGTGCATCGAGTACGCGGGGGTGAAGCCGAGCGCGCTGCGCCCCGGCCCGCCGAACGCCTGGAGCAGCTGCTGCTGGATCTCGTTGGAACCGTTGGCGGCCCACACCTGGTCGGCGGTGAGCCCGTGGCCGAGGTAGCCGGCCAGGTCGGCGCGCAGCGCCACGGCGTCGCGGTCCGGGTAGCGGTTGAGGTCACGCAGCTCCGCCGCGAGGGCCTTGCCGATCGCGTCCACCACCGGCTCGGGCACCGGGTAGGAGTTCTCGTTGGTGTTCAGCCGCACGGGCACGTCGAGCTGCGGCGCCCCGTACGGCGACAACCCGCGCAGGTCGTCGCGGATCGGCAGGTCGTCGAGGCCGGTCACGCCAGCTCCCCCGGGAAGCGCACCTGGACCGCCCGGCCGTGCGCGGGCAGGTCCTCGACGGTGGCCAGGGTGACCACGTGCGGGGCCACCTCGCGCAGCGCCTGCTCGGAGTAGTCGATCAGGTGGATGCCGCGCAGGAAGGACTGCACCGACAGCCCGGAGGAGTGCCGGGCGCAGCCGCCGGTGGGCAGCACGTGGTTGGAGCCGGCGCAGTAGTCGCCGAGCGACACGGGCGACCAGGCGCCGACGAAGATCGCCCCGGCGTTGCGCACCCGCAGCGCCCACTCGCGGGCGTCCCGGGTCTGGATCTCCAGGTGCTCGGCCGCGTACGCGTCGACCACCCGTAGCCCGGCCTCGAGGTCGTCGACCAGGACGACGCCGCTCTGCTCGCCGGTGAGCGCGGTGGTGACCCGCTCGGCGTGCTTGGTGGCCGGCACCTGCCGGGCCAGCTCCCGCTCCACGGCCTCGACCAGCTCGACCGAGGGGGTCACCAGCACGCTGGCCGCGAGGGGGTCGTGCTCGGCCTGGCTGACCAGGTCGGCCGCGACGTGCGCCGGGTCGGCGGTGTCGTCGGCCAGGATGGCGATCTCGGTCGGTCCGGCCTCGGCGTCGATGCCGACGACGCCGCGCAGCAGCCGCTTGGCGGCGGTGACCCAGATGTTGCCCGGGCCGGTGATCATGTCGACCGGGTCGCAGTGCGCGGCGCCCTCGACGTCGACCGCCGCGCCGTACGCCAGCATCGCCACGGCCTGGGCGCCGCCTACGGCGTAGACCTCGTCGACGCCGAGCAGGGCGCAGGCGGCGAGCACCCGGGCGTCGGGCAGGCCGCCGTTGTCCTTCTGCGGCGGGCTCGCCACCACCAGCGCGCGCACCCCGGCCGCCTGGGCCGGCACCACGTTCATCACCACGGTCGACGGGTACATCGCCAGGCCGCCGGGGACGTAGAGGCCGACCCGGTCGACCGGCACCCAGCGCTCGGTCACCGTGCCGCCCGGCACCACCTGGGTGGTGTGGTCGGTGCGGCGCTGGTCGGCGTGCACCTTGCGGGCCCGGGCGATCGACTCCAGCAGCGCGGCGCGCACCTCGGGGTCGAGGGCGCCCTCCGCCTCGGCGAGGGCCTCGGCGGGCACCCGCAGCACCTCGGGCGAGACCCCGTCGAAGCGCTCGCTGGCCTCCCGGATCGCCGGGTAGCCATGCTCCCGGACCGCCTCCACGAGGGGGCGGATCCGCTCGACGGCCACGGAGACGTCGAGTTGGGCACGGGGCAGCAGGCGGCGCGGGTCGCGGACGCCGCCGCGCAGGTCGATCCGGTTCAACACCCTTGCGAGTCTAGGCGGCCCGTCCGGACGGCGGCCGGCGCCGCCCGTACGCCGGGACGGTGAGCCGGGCCACGCCGCCGCGCCGGGATCGGGCTACGCTCGACGCGTGACTGCGCGGCTGCCGGTGTTTCCGCTCGGAATGGTCCTCTTCCCCGGTCTGGTGCTGCCGCTGCACATATTCGAGGAGCGCTACCGCGCCCTGGTCCGGCACCTGGTCGCGCTGCCCGAGGACGCCCCGCGCGAGTTCGGCGTGGTGGCCATCCGGGCCGGCTGGGAGGTCGCCCCCACCGGGCCGGACGGCCGGCCGCTGCCCGGTGGCGGCGACGTCACCCTGCACGAGGTGGGCTGCACCGCCGAGCTGCGGCAGGTCACCGAGCGCCCCGACGGTGGCTTCGACATCGTCACGGTGGGCAAGCGCAGGTTCCGCGTCGCCGACGTCGACCGGGACACCGAGCCCTACCTCACCGCCGACGTGGAGTGGCTGCCCGAGCCGGGCGGGCCCGACGAGGTCGCCGACCTGCTCGCCGCCCGGGTGATCTCGGTCTTCCGGCAGTACCTGGGCCTGATCCGCGCCGATCCCGAGGAGCTGTCCGAGCAGCTGCCGGAGGACCCGACGGTGCTGTCGCACCTGGTGGCCGCGACAGCCGTGCTGACCGTGGCCGACCGGCAGCGGCTGCTCGCCATCGACGACACCGCCGCCCGGCTCCGCGCCGAGCTGCGCCTGCTCAACCGTGAGGCGGCGCTGCTGCGCCAGGTGCGGGCGGTTCCGGTGCCGCTGACGGAGCTGGCGTCCCCGCCGACTCCCAACTGAGCCCGGGCACACCGGACTCGCGCTCCGGGCGCAGGGACGGCCAGCGGGACCAGCCGGCCAGCAGGGTGTACGTCACGGCCGCGCCGAACGCGGGCAGCAGCAGGTTGCCGTGCGGCACCGGCAGCACGCCGAGCAGCCACTCGATCCCGCCGGCCCGCAGGTCGGCCGGCTTCTCGAAGGCCCGCCCGACGGGCGCGCTCTCCAGCAGCCGCTCGTAGTCGGCCAGCCCCGTCCGCCGGCCGACCTGCCAGGCGACCAGCGCCGCGCCGAAGGCGCCGAGCACGGCGGCGAGCAGCCCGACCGGTCCCCGCACCCGGCGCAGCAGGAACCACAGCGCGAGCGCGGCGAGCACCCCGAAGCCCAGCCCCAGCAGGCTGAACCAGCCGTCGGCGGCGATCGGCTGCTCCGGCTGCGGCTCGGCGTAGATCGCCCCGTCGGCGGCCTTGAGCACCGGCGTGTCCGGCGCGAGCGCGGCCCAGAGCAGCCCGAGCGGCACCCCGAGCACGCTCGACGCGAGCACCGCCAGGAGGGCGAGCCGCGCCGCCCGCCCGCGCGGCAGGTCCGGCTCCGCCGGTGGCGCGAGCGGGTAGCCGGCGGCGTACTCCAGGCCGGTCCCGCCGGGGACGTACTCCACCGTCGCGCCGTGCGGCGGCACGCCGGTCGTGGCGTGCGGTGCGACGCCGGTCGCGGCGTGCGGCGGGACGCCGGTCGTGGCGTCGTGCGGCGGGGCGGGCGCTCCGGCGGCGTACGGGTCGGCGGGGCCGACGCGCGCCGGCGCGTCGGGTGCCGCCCAGGCGGCCGGTGCCCCCGGCTCGTCGGGCCGGCGGCCGGGCCGGTCGGGTTCGGGGGTGTCCGCGCTCACCCGGTGATCCTCTCAGGCCCGCGAGCGGCGTGGGCCGTCGGTGGCGGCACACCCGCTCACCGGGCGAACGGCTCCAGCATCACCGAGGCGGCCTTCAGCCACGCCTCCCGGGTCTCCTGCTTGAGCTGGTGGTACTCGATCGAGGAGCCGGTCTCCAGCGCCGGGTCGTAGGGCACCACGGCGACGGCCCGGGTGCGGGTGGCGAAGTGCCGCTCCAGGTCGTCCTGCAACGGCGAACGGCCCGGGGTGGGGCAGGAGATCAGGGTGACCGCGTTGTCGGCCAACTCCCCCATCCCCACCTCGTGCAGCAGGTCCAGCATCCAGTCGGCGCTGAACGCGGCGTCCTCCCGGGGCACGGTGGTCACCACGAGCTGGTCCGCCGCCTGCATGATGGTCCGCCAGTTGGCGCTCTCCACGTTGTTGCCCGTGTCCACGCAGACCACGTCGTGGGTGCGCCGCAGCAGCTCCAGCACCCGCCGGACGGTGAACTGGTCGAGCCGCTGGGCGAAGCGCGGACTCTCCTCGCCGGCCAGCACGTCGTACGAGCCGTCGGAGGCGTGCCGCAGGTAGTCGTCCAGGTGCTCCAGCAGCTCGGGGCCCTCCTTGATCTCGACGTGCGCGAGATCGCTGACCAGGTGCCGGATGGTCCGGGCGTGCCGGGCGCTGCCGGCGCGCAGCCCGAGCGTGCCGCGCAGCTCGTTGTCGTCCCAGGCCAGCACGCCCCGCCCGCGTACGCTGCCGACGGTCGCCGCGGCCAGCACGGTGGCGGTGGTCTTGTGCACGCCGCCCTTCGGGTTGGCGAACGCGAGCACCCGAGGGGTGCCCAGGTCGCGGCGGAGCACCCCGGCGGCCCGCTCCAGCTCGTTCTCCGTGCCGCGTGGGCGCCACTCGACGCGCGCCGGGTAGCCCCGCTCGGCGGCCACCGGCGCGGCGGGCGGCGGCACCACGGGCAGCGGCGCGGCGGGCGGCGGCACCACGGGCGGCGGCGCGGCGGGCGGCGGCACCACGGGCGGGGCCGGCGGGGGCGGGGCCGGTGCCTGGTGGGCGCGCTGGGAGCGATAGCCGTTGTCGAGCACCGCGTACCGGGACTCGACCGGGGGCGGCTCGTGCCGGTAGCCGTTGTCCAGCACCGCGTAGCGCGACTCGGTCGGCCCCGGGCCCCGGCGCGGCTCGGTCTCGATGCGGGGCGGCGCGGGCTGGGCCGGCACGCGGTACGCCGGCTCGGCCGGATACTCCGGCTCCGCCCGGTACGACGGTGCGACCGGATCCGACCGGTAGGTCGGCTCGATCGGATCCGACCGGTACGACGGCTCGACCGGATCGGAACGGTACGACGGCTCGACCGGATCGGAACGGTACGACGGCTCGACCGGATCGGAACGGTACGACGGCTCGATCGGGTATTCCGGCTCCACCCGGTAGGCGGGGTCGAGCGGGTCCGCGCGGTAGGCCGGCTCCACCCGGTAGGTGGCCTCGGCCCGGTAGCCCGCGTCGACCGGGCGGCCGTACTCCGCGCCGTACGGCGGCGGGCCGGGCTCCGGCGCGTACGGCTCGGGGGCCCGGCCGATGGCCGGCACCCGCGCGGCGTAGCCGTTGCCCGACGAGCGGCGGGGCAGCGGCTCCGGCGGGAGGGGCGGCGGATCGGCGTGCCGGTCGGCCTCGGCCTGCTCAGCCGTGCGGCTGCCGTGCCGGGCCCGGTCGAGCAGCGCCCGCCACCGCGGTGCTGGTTCGGCCGGCCGCCCCCAGCCGGTCTCGCTGCCCTCCACGGCTCGCCCTCCCAGCGCCATCGATGCCCGTCTGACAGGCTACGAACGAAACCCTATTCGGACCACACCCGTCTACGCACCTTCGGTTCTTCCTCCCGTCACGGCACGGGCCCCCGGTACGCCGCCGACGCCGGCGTCCGGGGAGGTCGACGGGGCCGCCGGCGGCGACCCGCCGCAGGTCGGTCCGGCCGACCCCGGTGAGGGTTGCGTCACGCCCGGTGCGGGTTCCGACGTTTCGCCCACCGTCGGTTCCGGGGCACCGGGGCTCATGGGCGGGATTCCCTCGTCGGATCGTCACGGGCGGGACGGCGCTCAGTCGCGGAGGATCTCGAGCGCGCGGTCCAGGTCGTCAGGGTAGTCGCTGACGAAGCGCACCTCGTCCCCCGTGCGGGGGTGCAGGAAGCTCAGCGACCGGGCGTGCAGCCACTGTCTGGTCAGGCCGAGCCGGGCGGACAGGGTGGGGTCGGCGCCGTACGTGAGGTCGCCCACGCACGGGTGCCGCAGCGTGGAGAAGTGCACCCGGATCTGGTGGGTGCGCCCGGTCTCCAGCCGGACGTCGACCAGGCTCGCCGCCGGGAACGCCTCCACCGTGTCGTAGTGGGTGATGCTCGGCTTGCCGCCGGAGACCACCGCCCAGCGGTAGTCGTGGGTGGGGTGCCGGTCGATCGGGGCGTCGATGGTGCCGCGCAGCGGGTCGAGGTGCCCCTGCACCACCGCGTGGTAGCGCTTCTCCACCTCGCGGTACTTGAACGCCCGCTTCAACGCGGTGTACGCCTGCTCGCTCTTGGCCACCACCATGATGCCCGTGGTGCCCACGTCGAGCCGGTGCACGACGCCCTGCCGCTCGGCGGCGCCGCTGGTCGAGATGCGGTGCCCGATGGCGGCCAGCGCGCCGATCACCGTCGGGCCCGTCCAGCCGGGGCTCGGGTGGGCCGCGACGCCGACCGGCTTGTCCACCACCACGATGTCGTCGTCGGCGTAGACCACCCGCAGCCCCGGCACCGCCTGCGGCACCACGGTGGGCGCGGCGACCGGCGCGGGCAGGGTCACCTCCAGCCAGGAGCCGGCCTTCACGCGGTGTGAGTTCGGCCGGGCGACCCCGTCGACCAGCGCGTCGCCGGCGTCGACCAGGGCCGCGGCGGCGGTGCGGGACAGCCCGAACAGCCGCGACACGGCCTGGTCGAGCCGCGAGCCGTCGAGGCCGTCGGGAACGGGCAGGGAACGGTGGTCGCCGCCGGCGGCGAAGGCGGCGGTCATGCCCGCTCCCGCTGCCCGGCGTCGGCCTGGGCCGCCGCCTCGCCGGTGGGCTCGCCGTGGCCGATCCGGCTGCCGTCGCGCTGCCGGCCGGTCAGCTCCAGCGCCAGGGCGAGCAGCACGCCGCAGACCAGGGCGCTGTCGGCCAGGTTGAACACCGGGAACACCCGGCCGTACGGGGCGAAGACGCTGACCATGTCCACCACGTGCCCCACGAACCAGCCCGGGGCGCGGAAGACCCGGTCGGTGAAGTTGCCCAGCGCCCCGCCCAGCACCAGGCCCAGCGAGACCGCCCAGGGCAGCGAGCGCAGGCGCAGCGCCATCCAGACGATCCAACCGACCACCCCGAGGGTGATCAGCGGGAAGATCCAGGTGTGGTCGGCGCCGATGCTCCACGCCGCGCCGCTGTTGCGGGTGAGGCTGAGGTAGACCGCACCGCCCAGCAGCCTGACCGGCTCGCGGTCCTCCAGGGCGCCCAGGGCGAGGTGCTTGGTCGCCGCGTCGGCGGCGAGCACGGTGAGCGCGATGCCGAACAGGATGGCGGCGGCCCGGCGGTGGGGCGTGCCGGCCCTCGGCTCGGCGCTGTCGGCACCCGGCTCAGCGCTGCCGGGACCGGCGGGCGGTGCTTCGGACATCTGCTCCCCATCGACGCTCGCGGCGACGCTCGCGCGCCGCCTCCCATGGCCGCCGGGGAGCGGGCCTCAGCGCCGCTCCTCCAGCTGCTTGCACGTCACGCAGAGGGTGGCCGACGGGAAGGCGGCGAGCCGCTCCACCGGAATGGGGTTGCCGCACCGCTCGCACCAGCCGTAGCCACCCTCGTCGAGCCGCTCCAGCGCCCGCTCGACCTGCGTGATCCGTTCCAGGATGCTGTTGGCGAGTGAGATCTCCTGCTCACGCTCGAACGTCTTGGTCCCGGTGTCGGCCTGGTCGTCCCCGGCCGAGTCGGTCAGCCGGTCGCGCTGCAGCTCGGTGATCTCGCTCAGCGTCCGATCGTACTCGGCGCGCAACTCGTCACGCCGCGCCGCCAGGGCCGCCCGGATCTTCTCGGTCTCCGCAGCGCTGCGGGTGGCCTTCGCCACCGGCTTCCGGCCGGCGGTCCTGGTGTCGGCTGGCTTCGCCATCGTCGCTCCCTCGGCCGCGGAACCGCGGCGTTCCGCGGCACCTGGACGGGGGCCGCCGGCATCGGCGCCCCCAGGTACAAAAGGGGCGCGCGGCGACGGGGCCGCGCACTCCGGAGATTCGCAAGAATACGGAACGTACAGGCGCACGACAACGTGCCGCTCCGACGCACCGACGTTCGGCCCCTAGCCATGCCTAACTGGGGCAAAAGGAACGCTAGCAGATCACGCGTCGGGACCCCGGCCGTACTCGCCAAACCAGCGGGCCAGCCGACCCCGCCGGCTGACCGCCCGCAGCCGGCGCTCCGTCTCGTCGCGGACCCCGGCCGTCGCCACGATCAACATGCTGTCGCCGGTCGAGCCGGAAGTCCGGGCCGGGCACGACGCCCGCCCCGTCGCGCAGCACCAGCGTCACCGAGGCGCCCGGCGGCAGCCGCAACTCGTCGACGTGCACCCCGGCCAGCCGGGAACCCGGCGGCACCTCCAGCTGGAGCAGGTCCGCGCCCATCCGCTCCAGCGGTGCCGTCTCCACCCGGATCTCGGTCGCCTCGGCCGGCGCGGTCACCCGCAGCCGGCGGGCCACCGGCCCCAGCGTCCCGGTCTGCAACAGCGTGAAGATCACCACCAGTACGAAGACCGAGTCGAAGAGCCGGTCGGCGCCCGGCACCCGCTCCGACAGCGGGATGGTGGCGAGCACGATCGGCACCGCCCCGCGCAGCCCCGCCCAGGACAGGAACGCCTGCTCGCGCAGGTCGAACCGGAACGGCAGGGCGGACGCCGCCACCGACAGCGGCCGGGCCAGCAGCACGAGCGCCAGCCCGGCGACCACGGCCGGCAGCACCGCCGAGCCCAGCCGGCCCGGCGAGACGAGCAGCCCGAGCAGCACGAAGAGCCCGATCTGGGCCAGCCACGCGAGGCCGTCGGCGAAGCCGAGGATCGCCTGGCGGTGCGGCAGCCGGGCGTTGCCGAGGATCACCCCCGCCACGTAGACGGCGAGGAAGCCCGAGGCGTGCAGCACCGCGCCGGCGGCGTAGGCGAACACGGTCAACCCGACCGCCGCGATCGGGTAGAGCCCCGCCGACGGCAGCGCCGCCCGGCGCAGCGCCCACCGCCCGCCGACGCCGGCCGCGAAGCCGACCGCCGCACCGGCGCCCAGCTCGTAGCTGACCAGCGAGATCTCGTACCACCACGGGTGGGTGACCCCCTCCCGGGACAGCAGCACCACCAGCAGCACGACCGGGGCGTCGTTCATCCCCGACTCCGCCTCCAGGGTGGCCACCAGGCGGGGCGGCAGCCGCAGCCGGCGCAGCGTGGCGAAGACCGCCGCCGCGTCGGTGGAGGAGAGCACCGCGCCGTAGAGCAGGGCCAGCCGCCAGTCCAGTCCCAGCAGCAGGTGCACGACGAGGCCGACGACCAGGATGCTGACCACCACGCCGACCGTGGAGAGCAGGGCGGCCAGCCCGAGCACCGGGCGCAGGGTGCTCCACCGGGCGGTCAGCCCGCCCTCGGCGATGATCACGATGAGCGCGCAGAAGCCCAGGGTCCGGGTCAGCTCGACGTCGTCGAAGCGGATGCCCAGCCCCGTCTCCCCGATCGCCACCCCGAGCGCCAGGTAGACCAGGAGGCTCGGCACGCCGAGCCGGGTGGAGAGCCGGACCGCGCCGACCGCGACCAGCAGGACACCCGCGCCGAGCAGGAGCGCGAGATCCAGCCCCGGCGTCACCGCCGCCCGGCCCCGGCGTCGGTCACCCGGCGGCCCCGTCCCGCAGCCGGCGCAGTGCCTCCGTCAACTCCGGGGCGGGGCCCTCGACCAGGAAGAGCTTGTCGCGGCTGGCCGCGCCGGCCCGCAACGACACCACGGCCGGCCGTACGCCCAGCGCGCCCGCCAGCGCCCGCCGGGCCGCCTCGGTGGCCCGCCCGTCCACGGCCGGGGCGTGCACCGCGATCACCAGGGCCGGCCCGTGCGGCCCGTCGAAGCATCCGCCGACGCGGGCCCGCGCCGAGCCGGGCTTCACCCGGACCGCGACGGTCAGCGTGGCGTCCATCGGGAACGTCCCGCCGCTCAGATCCGGCCGGCGTCGGCGAGCAGGGCGGTGTCGGGTGCGCAGCGGGCGCACGGGGTGAAGCCGAGGTCGACGGCCTCGGCGACCGGAAGCGGCTCGTGCTCCCGCCCCACCAGGTACGCGCAGTCGGCCAGGT
The DNA here is from genome assembly GCF_048060285.1 of Micromonospora sp. LOL_025. Classification (NCBI taxonomy): domain Bacteria; kingdom Bacillati; phylum Actinomycetota; class Actinomycetes; order Micromonosporales; family Micromonosporaceae; genus Micromonospora; species Micromonospora sp. LOL_025. Next base: position 201,996 of record NZ_JBHMIR010000001.1, read on the forward strand.
GGTAGCGGGGTCGCCCGTCGACCACCCGCACCTCGGCGGCGAGGCGGGCCACCCGGGCGGCCTCGACCGGCGTGACGTCCTGCGCGGGCGGCTCGTCGTCGTACGGCACGGCGGGGCCGGCCCCGGGCACGGCGGCCGGGACGGCGCCGTCGGTCACCGACGGCTCGGGCGGTTGCCGCCACCCGGTGCCGTCGGCGTCGACCGTGGAAGGAACGTGCTGGACGGGGATCTCCGGCTCCACCGGCGGCCCGCCGGCGAAGGCCGGCCCGGCCGGGCGGGTCGCCCGCCGGGACCGCCACCCCGGCCGGCTCGGATCCGCCGCCGCCCGGCCCGCGGCCGCCTGGCGGGCGCCCGCGACCAGCGCGACGGCGGCCAGCAGGCTGGCCGCGATGGAGATGGTCAGGAGAACGCTGGAGCCACCGGCCAGGCCGAGCACCAGCAGCACCACCGCGACGAGGATGAGCAGGAGACTGGCGACTATCACGGCTCACCCCCGCCGCGTCGTGCTGATGAGGCGAGGTCGGCGACCGTCATCGAGACGACGGTCGCCGACCGATGGTTCAGCGACCGGTTTCGAGAGCGCCGGAGCGACCGCCGCCGCCGTAGGAGCCGGCGAGTCCTGCGGTGGCCAGCCCGTTGCCGCCGCCGGCGGCCCGGGTGCCCTCACCACCACGGGTCATCTCGACCTCCAGGCCCTGGCCGCGGCCGTCGAGGTCACGCAGCTGGCTCTCCAGGTAGGCCTTGAGCCGGGTGCGGTACTCGCGCTCGAACTGCTTGAGCTCCTCGATGTGCTTCTGCAGGGCCGTGCGCTTGGCGTCCAGGCCGCCCATGGCCTCCTGGTGCCGCTGGCGGGCGTCGCGCTCCAGGGCGTCGGCCTTGGCGCGGGCCTCGCGGGTGACCTCCTCGGCCTTGGAACGGGCCTCGGAGAGCAGCTGGTCGGCCTCGCGACGGGCGTCGGAGACGTGGTCGTCGGCGGTCCGCTGGGCCATCATCAGCACCCGCAGCGCCTGCTGCTCGCCGTCGGCGCCACCGACGGCCGGGCCACCGGCGGAACGGACCTGCTCCAGCTCGGCCTGCATCGCGCGGGCGGCCTGCTCGGCCGCCGCCTTGTCGCGCTGCACCCGGTCGAGCTGGGCCTTGACGTCGTTGAGCTCCGCCGCGAGACGGGCGTCGCCACCGGGGCCGGCGGGGGCGCCACCACGGCCGCCGCGCTCCACCTGGGCGCGCAGCTCGTTGTTCTCCTCGATGAGACGGGCAAGCTCGCGCTCGACCTCGTCCAGGAAAGCGTCGACCTCCTCCTCGTCGTAGCCCCGCTTGCCGATCGGCGGCTTTTTGAAGGCGACGTTGTGGACGTCGGCCGGGGTCAGCGGCATCGAAACTCCTCGGGTCAGTTGCGGCCGCGAAAGCGCGTCGGTCATCAGACGGTGCCGATGATCGACCGCCTCAACACGAACTCCATCAGCACGAACAGGATAACCAGGAGCACAAGTGAGGCCAGGTCGATGCTCACGGTACCAATTCGCAACGGAGGGATCACACGCCTCAACGCGTTGAGAGGGGGATCAGTGACGCTCCACACGATTTCCAGCCCCACCGATGCCCCACGCCCCGGCTGCCAGCGACGGCCGTACTGCAGGACGGCGCTCAGGACGAACCGGGCCAGCAGGACGAGCAGGAAGAAGTAGAGCACCAGGTACAGCACTTGCAGCACGATCGACAACACGGCAGGCGACGTCCCTCGGGTCGGGCGGGGCTAGCTCAGGCTGAAGAAGCCACCCTCGGCGATCTTGGCCTTGTCCTCCGCGGTGACCTGGACATTGGCCGGTGAGAGCAGGAACACCCGATTGGTCACGCGCTCGATCGTACCCCGCAGGCCGAACGCGAGGCCGGCGGCGAAGTCCACAAGTCGGCGCGCGTCGGCCTCGTCCATCTCGGTGAGGTTGATGATCACCGGCACGTTGTCGCGGAAGTGCTCACCGATGGTGCGCGCCTCGCGGTACGTGGTGGGGTGCAGCGTGGTGATCTGGTAACGCTGCTCCTCCTCGGCGACCACCGCGCGCTCCCGGGGCTGCGCCTGCGGCGCCAGGGCCAGGTTGTCGCGGGTGTGGTAGGTCAGCGCGCCCGAGGTCTCACCGGCCGACGGCCGGGTGATGGAGCGGACGCTGGACCGCTCGGCCCGCTCCGCCCGGTCGCTGTCGCCCCGCTCGGCGTCGGCCGCCCGAGCGGCGGCGCGCTCGGAGAGCCGGCCACGGTCGCCCAGCCGGGACCGGGGCGCCGGCGGCTCCTCGGAGTCGTCCTCGTCGTCGTCGGCGAACTCCTCCGAGTACCGGCTCTGCCGGTAACGCGAATCGCGGTAGCCACCCTTGTCGTAGCCACCGTCGTCGTAGGCCCGCTCGTCGTCCTCTTCGACCAGACCGAGCCAGACCCCCGCCTTGCGCAGTGCACCCATCCCGCGCCCTTCCCGTCCGCCGTGCGGCACGCGCCCCCGTACCGTGTCGCTTGTCGCGAGTGGACCACTTCTGCCCACCGGAGCGGATCGGCAATCCCCTGGCACGCGATTCGCGTCGCGTGCCACGACCCCCGACAACGGGACGCCGCTCCCTCAAACAACACAGATGTAATTTGCTTCCCGCGGTCAGGCTACCGCAGCGTGGGACGCATTCCGAGCAACGCGCTGCCGACGCGGACATGTGTCGCGCCGTACCGGATCGCGATTTCCAGGTCGCCGCTCATCCCGGCGGAGAGCGCGGTGGCTCCCGGGTGGACCGTCCGGAACCCGGCGGCCACCTCGGCCAGCCGGGCGAACGCCCGCTCCGGCTCCCAGCCCAGCGGCGCCACCGCCATCAGGCCGGCCAGCCGCAGCGCCTCCGCGCCGGCCACCGCCTCGGCCACGGCGTCGAGCCCGGCGCCCGGGTCGGCCGAGTCCGGCAGCGCCCCGCCCCGGGCCGCGTCACCGTCGATGCTCACCTGGAGCAGCACGTCCAGCGGCCGGTCCCGCGCCGCCGCCGACGCCGCGTCCAGCGCCCGCGCCAGCCGGACACTGTCGACCGAGTGCACGACGTCGGCGTAGCGGACCACCGACCGGGCCTTGTTGCGCTGCAACTGCCCGATGAAGTGCCACCGGGGAGTCACCCCCGCCGCGGCCACCTCGGCCGACTTGGCGGACGCCTCCTGGTCGCGGTTCTCCCCCATGTCGACGACGCCGAGCCCGGCCAGGGCCACCACGTCCCCGGCCGGGTAGGTCTTGGTCACCGCGATCATGGTGACCTCGGAGTCGTCCCGTCCCGCGGCGGCACAGGCGTCCGCGATCCGGGACCGTACGCGGCCCAGGCCGGCCGCGATCTCGGCGCGCCGGTCCGGGCGCACCGTGGCTGGGCTGTCGGTCATCGGCGGTACTCAGGAACCGTTCTTGAGGAAGTCGGGCACGTCGACGTCGTCGAAGAGCACCCGGCGGGGCGACTGCTGCGGGGCCGGCATGGTGGCCGGCGGCGCGACCGGGGTGCTCGGCTGCGCCGGCTGGTTCTGGTTGCTCTTGCGGGGCGGCTCGGCCGCCTTGTACGCCGGCGCGCCGCCGTCGAAGCCCGCCGCGATGACGGTGACCCGCACCTCGTCGCCGAGGGCGTCGTCGATGACGGCGCCGAAGATGATGTTGGCGTCGGGGTGGGCCGCGTCGGTGACGAGCTGGGCCGCGTCGTTGATCTCGAACAGGCCCAGGTCCGACCCGCCGGCGATGGAGAGCAGCACGCCGCGCGCGCCGTCCATGCTCTGCTCCAGCAGCGGGCTGGAGATGGCCGCCTCGGCCGCCTCGACGGCGCGGTTCTCGCCGCGCGCGCTGCCGATGCCCATGAGCGCGCTGCCCGCGCCGCTCATCACGCTCTTCACGTCGGCGAAGTCCAGGTTGATCAGACCCGGCGTGGTGATCAGGTCCGTGATGCCCTGGACACCGGAGAGCAGCACCTGGTCGGCGGTGCGGAACGCGTCCATCATGCTGATGTTGCGGTCCCCGAGCGCCAGCAGCCGGTCGTTGGGGATGACGATCAGCGTGTCGCACTGGTTGCGCAGTTCGTCTATTCCGGACTCCGCCTGCACCTGGCGGCGCTTGCCCTCGAACGAGAACGGCCGGGTGACCACGCCGATCGTCAGCGCGCCGAGCTTGCGGGCGATGTTCGCCACCACGGGCGCCCCGCCGGTGCCGGTGCCGCCGCCCTCGCCGCAGGTCACGAAGACCATGTCGGCGCCCTTGAGCACCTCCTCGATCTCGTCGCGGTGGTCCTCGGCGGCGTTCTTGCCGACGTCGGGGTTGGCCCCGGCGCCGAGCCCACGGGTCAGCTCACGGCCGACGTCGAGCTTCACGTCGGCGTCGCTCATGAGCAACGCCTGCGCGTCGGTGTTGATCGCGATGAACTCGACGCCCTTGAGCCCAACCTCGATCATGCGGTTGACGGCGTTGACGCCGCCGCCACCGATGCCGACGACCTTGATGACCGCCAGGTAGTTGTGCGGAGGTGTCATCTCCGGTCCTTTCCCTTCGAGATTGGCATGGGCCGACCGGGTAAGGCCTGGCCAGACCAGCGGCCGACGACAGCTGTCACCAGTGAGGATCAGGATTAAACCCTCACCCTCTACTAGAGGCTTACAGTTATGTCAACCACTGATCCCCTTCGGGGCAACGTAAGCGCCCTCACGCGATGAGCCAAGGACCCGCTCGGCGTGTCGCCGCCGGAGCGGGACGGGTCACGTCGCGGGCGGAGCCACCGGTCACCGCAGGGTCACCACGTCCGGGGCGCTGACGTCGATGGTGTCGGCCTTCCGGTCGAGCAGGGCGCTGGCCACCCGGGCCTTGTCCGCGCCCCGCGTCGCGTCCCCCCAGACCACCACCCGGTCGCCGCGCAGCCGCAACGTGATCCGGGCCAGCCCCTCGACGCTCACGTCCACCAGCTCGGCGCGCAGCTGCGGGGTGAGCGCGCCGAGGACCTCCAGCGCCGCCCGGGTCGGCCCGTCGTCCGGGCCCGGCTCGGCGAGCCGGACCACCGGCAGGCCGTCCGGTGGCCGTGGCACGGTCCGGAAGACCACGCCCGCGCGGTCGATCACCACGAACTGCTCCCCGCTCGGCACCGCCGCCGCGCCGGTGCGCTCGGTCACCCGGACCACCAGCGTGTCCGGCCAGTCCCGGGTCACCACCGCCCGCTGGACCGCCGGCAACCCACCGACCCGCCGCGCGGTGGCGGCCAGGTCCACCCGCGCCAGCGGGGCGCCGTCGGGCACCGCGGCCGCGTCGCGGACCTGCACCGTCGTGACGAGCGCGGCGCCCTCGACGCGGACCTCGCGCACGCCGAACAGGCCGGTGCCGAGCAGGGTCCAGGCGACCAGCCCGGCCACCGCGAGCACGCCCGCGGCGACCGCCCACGGCAGCGCCGCGCGCATCCGACGCTGCCGGGCCCGGGCCATGAACCGGCGGGTCGAGGCGGGGACCGCGTCGCTGCCGGCACGGACCAGCTGCCACCGGCGCACCGGTCCGCGCCGGCCGCCGCCGTCCGCTCCGGTGGTGCGCCCCCGCGCCGGGCCGGGACTCATCCGGCCGCGGGCGCCGCGCCGTCCGGGACCGCGCCGCCGGCACCGCCGACGCCGGGGACGGTGCCGCCGATGGTCGTCGTCCCGCCCGCCTCGCCGCCGGGCGTCGTGCCCGCCGGCGCCGCCGGATCGGCCGTACGCGCCGAGAGCGCGGCCAGCAGCTGGTCCCCCATCAGCGAGATCGGTGGGGCGCCCATGGTCACCACGACGTCGCCGGGGCGGGCCCGCCGGGCCACCTCCACCGGCGCGGCCTCCCACGAGTCCACGAAGACCTTCCGCTCCGCCGGCAACGACACCGCCTCGATCAGCGCCGCCGACCCCTCCCCCGGCTCGCGCAGCTCGCCCGGGCCGAAGACCTCCAGCAGCACCAGCTCGTCGGCGATGGCCAGCGACTCGGCGATCTCCGCCTGGAGGTCACGGGTGCGGTAGAGCCGGTAGGGCTGGAAGACCACGATGAGACGGCCGTCCCCGGCCACCTCGCGCAGCGTCTGCAACGCCAGCGTCATCGAGGTCGGGTGGTAGGCGTACTCGTCGTAGACCAGCACGTCGTCGGCGAGGCCCTTGCGCTCGAAGCGCCGCCGCACGCCGGGGAACGCCGCGAGCGCGCCCTCGGCCGCCTCCAGCGGCAAACCCAGCAGGTACGCGGTCAGCACGGCCGAGGCGCTGTTGAGCCCCATGTGCCGCCCGGGCACCGGCAGCCGGAACTCGCCGAGCGACCGCCCGTCGATGCTCGCCAGGTAGCGCACCCCCCGGGCCGACGAGGCGATGTCGGTCAGCCGCAGGTCGGCGTCGGCCGCCTCGCCGTAGGTGTGCACCCGGCGGCCCTCCGCGCGCAGCGTCTCGGCCAGCCGCCGCCCGCCCGGGTCGTCGGCGCAGGTGATGATGAAGCCGTCCGGGTCGGTGAGCCGGGCGAACTCGGCGAAGGCCGCCTCCAGCGTGGCGAGGTCGCCGTAGGTGTTCAGGTGGTCGGCCTCGACGTTGGTGATGATCGACACGTACGGGCGGTAGATCAGGAAGGAGCGGTCGCTCTCGTCCGCCTCGACCACGAAGTGCTCGCCCGTGCCGTGGTGGGCGCCCGAGCCGACCTCGGAGATCTCCCCGCCGATCACGAAGGACGGGTCCTGCCCGGCCTGCTGGAGCACCATGGTGACCATCGAGGTGGTGGTGGTCTTGCCGTGGGTGCCCGCGACCGCCACCGTCCGGCGGCCCGTCATCGCGGCGGCCAGCGCCTCGGAGCGGTGCAGCACGCGCAGGCCGCGCCGGCGTGCCTCCACCATCTCCAGGTGGTCCTGCGGGATCGCCGAGGAGTAGACGACCGTGTCGACGCCGTCGAGGTTGGACGCCTCGTGGCTCATGTGGATCGTGCCGCCGAGGGCGCGCATGCCGGCCAGGGAGGGCCACTCCCGCAGCTCGCTGCCGGAGACCCGGATGCCGCGGGTGAGGAAGAGCCGGGCCAGCCCGCTCATGCCGACCCCACCGACGCCGATCAGGTGGATCGTGCCCAGGTCCTCGGCGGTGAGCGTGCCGGCCGGGGTGAACTGTGCGGTGTTCATGCCGAGTACCTTCCCGTCGCGGTGCGCCCCGTCACGGGGCCACCGTCGTTCGCGACTGCGGGGCTCGCAAGCTCACTCCTCGCGCTCACCGTTGCCTGCCTTCCGTTCGCGACTGCGGGGCTCGCAAGCTCACTCCTCGCGCTCACCGTGCCACCGCCTCGTAGACGAAGTTGAGCAGCGCCTCGTCGCCGTCGCGGCGGCCGTACGCGGCGGCGGCGGCGCCCATCGCGTGCAGCCGGTGCGGGTCGCGGATCAGCGGGATGACCGTCCGCTCGACCCAGTCGGGGGTCAGCTCGGCGTCGTCGACGAGCAGCCCGCCGCCGGCCTCCACCACGGGCAGCGCGTTGCGCTTCTGCTCCTGGTTGCTGTGCGGGTACGGCACGTAGATGGTGGGCAGCCCGATGGCGGCCACCTCCGCGCAGGTCATCGCCCCGCCCCGGCCGAGCATCAGGTCCGCCGCGGCGTAGCCGGCCTCCATCTCGGACAAGTACGGCAGCGTCACGTACGGCACCGGCAGGTCGGTGGGAACGGGCACCGGCTCGTTGCGGGCGCCGATCACGTGCAGCACCTGCACCCCGTTGCGGGCGAGTTCCTTGGCCGCGCCGGCGACGGCGAGGTTGATCGAACGGGCGCCCTGCGAGCCACCGGCGACGAAGAGCACCGGCAGGTCGGGGCGGAGTCCGAAGTGGGCCCTGGCCGCGTTGCGCATGGCGAACCGGTCCAGCCCGGCGATGCCCCGGCGCAGCGGCACGCCGACGACCCGGGCGTCGCGCAGGGCCTCGGCCTGGGCGGGCTGGTGCGGGAAGCCGACCGCCACGTGGTTGGTAAACCGCATCCCCAGCCGGTTGGCCACCCCCGGCGGCACGTTGACCTCGTGGATCACGATCGGCAGCTCGCGGCGCCAGGCGGCGAGGTAGGCCGGCACGGAGACGTACCCGCCGAAGCCGACCACCACGTCGGCGCGCACCTCGTCGATGACCTTGCCCGCCGCGCGGGCCGCGGTCCACATCCGGCCGGGGGTCTTGACCAGGTTCATGTTCACCGACCGGGGCAGCTGGTAGGCCGGGATCTGGCGCAGGTCGTAGCCCTGGGGCGGGATCAGTTCGTTCTCCAGGCCCCTCGGTGTGCCCAGGCAGGTGATCCGGACGCCGGGGTCGTGTCGGCGCAGGCAGTCGGCGAAGGCGAGCAACGGGTAGATGTGCCCCCCGGTGCCACCTCCCGCGAGCACCACCGAACGCAGCGGACCCATCAACGTCTCCTCTCGTCCGCCGACCCGCGGCGGGTCCGGGCCAGCCGGACGCCGCGCGGTGCGGCCACATCGTCCGGCCGCCGCTCCCGCGACCGGGGTACGGACCCTCGGGCAGCCGGGGGCGCCGCCGGACGGCGGCGCCGCCCGGGAAGCGGCGGCAACGGGGCCCAGAGTAGTCGGACCCATCGGGCCGGCGGACGGGCATGCAGCGCTCTGGCGGCGTCGGGTTCGGCACGGGCGAAGGAGGCGAGCATCCCGATGGCGGCGAGGGTGACGACCAGCGCGCTTCCGCCGTCGGAGATGAACGGCAGCGGCACACCGGTCAGCGGCAGCAGGCCGACCACCCCGCCGATGTTGATCACCGCCTGGCCGACCAGCCAGGTGGTGGCCGCCGCGGCGGCGAGCCGGCGGAACGGGTCCTCGACCCGGCGGGCGATCCGCAGCCCGGTGTACGCCAGCACGGCGAAGAGCGCCACCACCACGACGCACCCGACGACGCCCAGCTCCTCGGCGACCACGGCGAAGATGAAGTCGTTCTCCGCCGCCGGCAGCCACTGCCACTTGGCGATGCTCTTGCCGAGGCCGACGCCGAACCACCCGCCGTTCTCGATCGCGTACCGGGCCTGGGCGATCTGGTAGCAGTCCTCCAGCTTGCACAGGTCCGGCGGCGGCGGGTTGATGAAGGCGGTCAGCCGGGCCAGCCGGTAGTTCTTCTCGCCCGTCTCGCCGGAGCCGGCGCCGAGCGAGGCCACCGCGACCAGCACGCCGATGCCGAGCAGGCCCACGGCGGAGAGCGCGGCGAAGACCCGCATCCGCACCCCGGCCGCCCAGAGCAGCCCCACCACCAGGGCGAGCAGGCAGAGCATCGTGCCCAGGTCGTTGTAGCCGACGAGGACGAAGAGGAGGCCCACCACCGGGAAGAGCGGGGTGGCCAGCTCGCGCCACCAGCCCAGCGCGGCGCCCTTGCGGGCGATCACGTGGGCCCCCCAGAGCACCAGGGCGAACTTCGCGAACTCGGAGGGCTGCACCTGGATGCCGCCGACGAAGAGCCAGAGCAGCCGGGCCTCGACCGGGCCGATCTGGGCGGACTCCTGCTTGGTCAGCCGGGCGTACGCGAGCAGCAGGTTGAGCAGCAGCAGCAGGCCGATGGCGGTGAACAGCAGCGGCCGGCCCAGCGTCCGGTAGGTCGTCGCCGGCAGCCGCTGGCACGCCCAGAACGCGACGATGCCGATCACCGCGAAGATCGCCTGCTTGACCAGGGACGTCGAGGCGTTGCCGTTCTCCGCGTAGTCCCGGACGCTGGTGGCGGAGAAGACCATGGTCAGGCCGATCAGCAGCAGCAGGCCGGCGCTGGACAGCAGCAGGTAGTAGGAGGTTAGCGGCCGGTCCAGCAGCCCGCGCAGCGCGGCCAGCCCGCCCACCGGGTCCAGCCCGCGCGGCACCTGGGCACCGGGGTCGTCCGGCCCCCGCGTCGCGGCGGGCGCGTCGCGCGTACGCCTGCCCCCCGCCGACCGCCCGGACGTCCCCTCCGCCGTGACCTCGATGCCTCGTCCCTCCCCCACCCGACCATCATGGCGGTTCCCCGGGGTCGCCACCGGCGCAACCGCCCGGTCGGCGTGTCGGGCTTGCGCCGGGGCGCGCGGAGCGTCCCGGCGGCCGGACGCGCCGCGGGGCCCGGGCGACACGCGCCCGGGCCCCGCGGCGGGAACCGCCGGCCGGCTCAGGTCATGTTGGCGAGGAACTCGCTGTAGAACAGGCCCAGTGCGATGGCCACGCCGATGCCGGCGATGATCCAGAACCGGACCACGATGTTGACCTCGCTCCACCCGGCGAGCTCGAAGTGGTGCTGCAACGGCGACATCCGGAACACCCGCTTGCCGGTGGTGCGGAACGAGATGATCTGGATCACCACGGACATCGTGATGATCACGAAGAGGCCACCGATGATCGGCAGCAGCAGGATCGTCCGGGTGGACATCGCCATGCCGGCGATGAGGCCGCCGAGGCCCAGCGCGCCGGTGTCGCCCATGAAGATCCGCGCCGGCGAGGTGTTCCACCACAGGAAGCCGACGCAGGCCCCGGCCGCCGCGCCGGCGATCAGCGCGATCTCCAGCGGGTCCCGGACGGCGTAGCAGTAGTCCTGGGTGTAGTTCGGGTCGGCGCACCAGTGCCGGTACTGCCAGAAGGCGATCAGCGCGTACGCCGCGAGGACCATCACCGAGGCGCCGGTGGCCAGGCCGTCGAGGCCGTCGGTGAGGTTGACGCCGTTGGTCGCGGCCATCACCACGAAGATGAAGATGACCACCGCACCGATCTTGGTGACGTCCAGCGCCGGGATGTCCCGGATGAAGCTGAGCGTCGTGCTGCCGACGGTCTCGGTGTTGGTCTCGGCCCCCGCGGCGTCGGTCATGGTGCTCGGGAAGTAGAGCGCCACGACGCCGAAGACCGCGCCGACCAGGATCTGCCCGAGCAGCTTGCCGCGCTTGTTGAGACCGCCGCTGTGCCGCTTGCGCACCTTGAGGAAGTCGTCGATGAAGCCGACCGCGCCGGAGAAGACCATCAGCCCCAGCAGCACCAGGGCGGTGATGGTCGGCTCGACCTGGGCGATCTGCGCGTCCGGCAGGGTCGTCAGGGCCAGGTGACCGGCCACGTACGCGATGACCGTGGCGAGGATGAACACCACGCCGCCCATCGTCGGCGTGCCCTTCTTGCCCTCGTTGCTGGCGAGCCCGAGGTTTGATCGGATCGGCTGGCCGGCCTTCAGCCGGGCGAACACCTTGATCGCGATCGGGGTGCAGAACAGCGAGACCAGGAAGGCCACCCCGATGGCGACGATGACCGCCCTCATGCGGCGCCGCCCCCCGTCGCCGTCGGGCCGGATCCGTCCCCGGCGGCGTCCGCGCGCAGCGCGTCGGCCACCTCCCAGGTGCGGTACCGGGAGCCCTTCACCAGGACGACGTCGCCCGGTCGTAACTCGCTGCGCAGCACCTCGACGGCCGCCGCCTGATCGGTGAGCAGCACCGACTCTCCTCCCCAGTCCCCTACCGATGTCGCGCCTTCGTGGATCGGCGCGGCCGGCTCGCCCACCACGAGCAGCCGGTCGACGCCCAGTTCGGCCGCGAGCCGGCCGACCTCGGCGTGCCCGTCGCGTTCGAACGGGCCCAGCTCGGCCATGTATCCGAGCACCGCGACGGTGCGCCGCTCCCGCCCGATGCCGGTCAGCGCGCGCAGCGCGACCGCCATCGAGGCGGGATTGGCGTTGTACGAGTCGTCGATCACGGTCACCCCGTCGACGCGTTCGAAGACGTCCATCCGGCGGGTGGAGACCAGCCCCAGGGCGCCCAGCCCGGTGGCCAGCTCGGCCATCGGCATGCCCAGCTCGCGGGCCACCGCGGCGGCGGCGAGGGAGTTGGACACCTGGTGCCGGCCGGTCAACCCGAGCCGCACCGGCGCGGTCCCCTCCGGGGTGACGAGGGTGTACGCGGGCCGCCCCCGGTCGTCCAGCGTCACGTCCTCGGCCCGCACGTCGGCGTGCGCCGCCTCGCCGTAGCGGACCACCCGGGCGACCGTACGCGAGGCCATCGCGTCGACCAGCGGGTCGTCGGCGTTCAGCACGGCCAGGCCGTCGGCGGGCAACGCCTCGACCAGCTCGCCCTTGGCCAGCGCGATCGTCTCCACCGAGCCGAACTCGCCGATGTGCGCCACCCCGACGTTGAGCACCACGGAGATCCGGGGCGGCACGACGTCGCAGAGGTAGCGCACGTGCCCCACCCCCCGGGCGCCCTTCTCCATCACCAGGTAGCGGGTTTCGGGCCCGGCCTGCAACGCCGTGTACGGGTGCCCCAGCTCGTTGTTGAACGACCCGGGCGGGGCGACGGTCGGGCCGAGCCGCGCGGTGAGCTGCGCGATCAGGTCCTTGGTGGTGGTCTTGCCCGACGAGCCGGTCAACCCGACGACGGTGAGCCCGGGCAGCCGGTCGACCACCACGCGGGCCAGCCGGCCCAGCGCGGCCAGCGCGTCGTCGACCAGCACCATCGGCACGCCGGGCACCGCGCGGGTGCCGAGCACGGCCACCGCGCCGGCCGCCACCGCGCCGGCGGCGTAGTCGTGCCCGTCCACCTTCTCGCCCGGGAAGGCGACGAAGAGCGCACCCGGGCACACCTTGCGCGAGTCGAACTCGACCGGACCGGTGACCCGGGCCTGCGGGTCGGCGCCGGCCAGCCGCCCGTCGACCGCCGAGACGACCTCGGCCAGGCTGAGCGGGATCACCGCTGACCCGCCGGGTCCGCGAAGCGGGCGCGCAGCGCGTCGGCCAGCTCGGTGCGGTCGTCGAACGGGAGCACCTCGCCCCCGATCTCCTGCCCGCGCTCGTGGCCCTTGCCGAGCACCGCGACCACGTCACCCGGCTCGGCCAGCCGGACCGCCGCGTCGATCGCCGTCCGGCGGTCGGCCACCTCCTCGACGCGGGCCGGCGTGCCGGCCTCCCGGGCGCCGGCGAGCACCTCGGCCCGGATCACCGCCGGATCCTCGGTGCGCGGGTTGTCGTCGGTCACCAGCACCACGTCGGCTCCCTCCGCCGCGGCGGCGCCCATCACCGGCCGCTTGCCCCGGTCCCGGTCCCCGCCGGCACCGATCACGCAGATCAGCCGGCCGGCGCCGTACTCCCGCAGCGCCGCCAGCGCGGCGACGATCGCGTCCGCCTTGTGCGCGTAGTCGACCACGCCCCGGACCGGGCCGGGGGCGTCCACCAGCTCCAGCCGGCCGGGGACCCCGCCGCACGCGGCGACCCCGGCGGCGGCGGTCCGCGGGTCCACCCCGGCGGCGACCAGCGCGGCGATGGCCAGCAGGGCGTTGGCCACGTTGTGCCGGCCCGGCAGCGCCACGCCGGCCGGCAGGGTCAGCCCGTCCGGGCCGTGCGCGGTGAACCGCTGCGCGTACCCCTCGCCGCCGATCCCGTCGGCCCACCAGGTGGCGGTCGGGTCGCCGGCCGCCGAGTAGGTGACCGTCGCCGGGCCGTACAGCGGCTTCAGCGCCGGGTCGTCGTGGTTGAGCACCTCGACCGCGCAGCGCCCGTCGAACAGCTGCGCCTTGGCGGCGAAGTAGTCCGCCGGGTCGGCGTGGAAGTCCAGGTGGTCGGAGCCGAAGTTGGTGTAGCCGCCGACCGTGAACCGGACCCCGCCGACCCGGCCCATCGCCAGGGCGTGGCTGGAGACCTCCATGACCACGGCGGTGACGCCGCGCTCGCGGGCGGCGGCCAGCATGGCGTGCAGGTCGGTGGCCTCGGGGGTGGTGCGCACGCTGTCGATCGCCAGGTCGCCGAGGCGGGTCTCGACGGTGCCGATCAGGCCGGTGGTGTGGCCGGCGGCGCGCAGGCCGGACTCGACCAGGTAGGCAGTCGAGGTCTTGCCGGCCGTGCCGGTCACGCCGATCACCGTCAGGTGATCGGTCGGGTCGCCGTAGACGGCCGCGGCGAGGGTGCCCAGCGCCGCGCGCGGGGCGGACACCACCAGCGCCGGCAGGCCCGCCCCGGCCACCGCGGCAGCGCCGGCCGGATCGGTCAGCACGGCCACCGCGCCGGCGGCCGCCGCGCCGGCGGCGAACTCCGCCCCGTGCCGGCGGGCGCCCGGCAGGGCCGCGTACAGGTCGCCGGGGCGGACCTCCTGGCTGGCGTGGGTCACCCCGGTCACCACCAGCTCGGCGGCGCCCTCCGGGGGCTCGACGGCGAGCCGGGCGGCGAGGTCGCCGAGCCGGACACCGATCACGGTACGGGGACGAGGATTGCCGGGCACGGCGTCAGACCCTACCCGGTCGTCCGGTTCCGGCCGCACTGCCGCCCCGGTGGTTCGTCCGCACTCACCGATGATGTCGCGGCGTGGCCGCTCAACGCGGATAGACCGTGAACTTCGGGGCCTTCTCCCCACTCGGCGGCACCCCGTAGTGACGCAGCGTGAACTGCATCATGTCCCGGAACGCGGGGGCCGCGATGTCCCCGCCCCCGCCGGAGGGGGTGTGCGCGAAGACCGCGATCACGTAGCGCGGCTTCTCGGCCGGGGCCATCCCGATGAACGAGGCCACCTCGCCGAGCTGCTTATGCCCGTCGACCAGCCGCCAGCCGGTGCCGGTCTTGCCGGCGACCCGCCACTCGGGGATCGCCGCGGCCCTGCCGGTCGCGTCCTCGACCGTGGTGACCGCCTCCAGGATGTGCCGCAGCGCGGCGGCGTTCTCCGGGCTGAGCACCGACCGGGTGACCGGAGGGTCGGTCGGCGTACGCTTCCCGTCCGGCCCGATCACCTCCCTGACCAGCCGCGGCTGCACGTACGTGCCGTTGTTGGCGATCGTCGCGTAGACGGCGGCCATCTGCAGCGGCGTGGCGTCCACGCTGTGCCCGATCGGCACCGACCCGGCCGACGACCCGCTCCAATCGTCGGCCGGCAGCAGCCGCCCGCTGGCCTCGCCGGGCATGCCCACCCGCGTCGGCTCGCCGAGGCCGAAGCGCTTCTGGTAGTCGATGAGCCGCTCCGGGCCGAGCTTGTCGGCGATCTGGATCGTGCCGACGTTCGACGAGTACGCCATCATGCCGGGCAGGCTCATCCGCTGCCCGTTCGCCTTGTGCGTGTCGGTGAACCAGGTGTCGCCCTTCTTGATGCTGTTCGCGATCGGCAGCGTGGTGTCGGGGGTGATCACGCGTTCCTGGAGCGCGGCGCCGAAGGTGATCGCCTTGTGCACCGAGCCGGGGTCGACCACGAAGCTGGTGGCCGCGTCCTCCCGGTCGGTCGGGTCGCTCGGCAGGGGCTTCGCCGCGTTGTAGGTGGGGTGGCTGGCCTGGGCCAGCACCTCGCCGGAGGGGATCTCGATCACCACGGCGGCGCCGGTGCTGCCCTTGCTCTGCGCCATGTGCCGGCTGAGCATCCGCTGCACCATGAACTGCAGGTCGCGGTCGATGGTGAGCTGGAGCGAGCTGCCCGGCTTGGCCTTCGTCGTCTCGCTGTAGCCGCCGGGGATCGGGGCGGCCAGGTCGCCGAGGCCGACCTCGTAGACCCGCTTGCCGTCCTTGCCGCGCAGCACGTCGTCGTAGCGGGCCTCCAGCCCTTCCAGCCCGACCATGTCCTGGCTGGTGAAGCCGAGCAGGTTGGCCGCGAGGTCCCCGCCGGGCACCTCGCGCCGCTCGTCGCGGTGGGTGTAGATGCCGGGCAGCTCCAGCGCGGTGATCTGCCGGGCCCGGTCGATGTCCACCCCCCGGGCGAGGTACTCGAACTGCGAGTCGTCGCCGTTGACCCGCTTGCGGGGCTTCATCTTCTCGGCCAGCTCCGACGCCGGCATGCCGAGCAGCGGGGACAGCGCCTTGGCGGTGGCCTGCTGGTCCTCGATCTGGGTGGGGTCGGCGTAGACGTATCGGGCCTCGACGCTGTGCGCCAGCGGGGCACCGTCCCGGTCGTAGATCGCGCCGCGCGCCGCCGGCAGGGTGACGGTGCGCAGCCGGTCGGCGAGGCCACCGCCCGCGTACGCCGGAGTCTCCACGGCCTGGAGGACGACCAGCCGGATGCCGATGACGGCGAAGAGCGTCAGGGTGAGCACGGTGCCCAGCCGCAGCCGGCGCCGGGGATCGGCCAGCCGGGGTGGCTTCGGCGGCTTGCGCGACGGCCGCCGGGCGGCGGGACGGTCCGGCCGGCGCGCGGGACGCGGCGCGGCGCGGCGGCGCGGCGCCGGCGGCCCGTCGTCGTGGCGGGGGGTACGCGGGGTGACGGTGCGGACGACGCCGGAGCGGTCCGCCGTCTCCCGCCGGCCGGCCCGGCCGGCGCCCGCGCGCCCGCCGTCGAGGACCTGGAGGGCGGGGCGGAACGGGTCGCCGGAGCGGGTGCTGCGCGGCGTCCGGCGCTGCTCGGCGGGGCCGGCGTCGGCGTCCCGCTCGGCGCGACCGCCGGCGCGCTGCTCGCGCACGGTGCGACCGCGCGGGGTGTACGCCCGGGCGTCGGAGATGCCACCGACCCCCGGCTCGCCGGAGCGCGGCTCGCCGCCCCGGCCACCGGCGTTACGCGACGAACCGCGCCGGGAGCCTGTGGCGTCCCGGCGCGGTTCCTCCGATCTCGGCGGCACGGTCGTCAGCCTCCCGCACCCTGCTGGCTGGTGATCGAGGGCTGGCCCCCGGCCGGCTGCGGCACGCCGATGACCTTGCCGTCGGGCAGCCGGATGTAGGCCGGCTCGCCCGCCTCCACCAGACCCAGCTTGCGGGCCCGGGCCTCCAGGTTGCCCGGGGCCTCCGCGTCGGCGATCTCCTTGGTCAGCTGCTGCTGCTCCACGTCGAGCTTGGCCTGCTGCTCCTGGAGCTTCTCCAGCCGGAAGGCGTTCTCGTTGATCTTCGTGTTGACCAGCAGGATGCCGAGCACCCCGCCGACCACCAGCACCACCACCAGGGCGGCGAAGGGCGCCCGCGGCACCTTCACCGGCGGCGGCGGCGCCACCCGCAGCCGGGGCGGACGCGCCGTGACGGCGCCGTCCCGCTCGGCCGGCCGCAGCGCGGCGCTGCCCTGGGTCGGGAACTCGCGCGCCCCCCGGGCGCGAGTCTCCCCCTGCCGGTTCGCGCGGTCCGCCCGCGGCGTGCCGGTCCCGATGCGCGTGGCCCGCTCCGCCGCGGTCCGGCCCCCCGACCGCGGTGCGCGCTGCCCGCCGCCGGCGATGTCCCGGCGGTCGCGCTTGTCAATGGTCATGTCCCTCCCCCTCTTCGTCCGTCCCTGTCCCGTCCCCCGGGGTTCGTCGGATCCGTGTCGGATCCTCCGGACCCCGCCCCTGGTTGGTGCATCGCCTTGACCCGCCGGCGGTACCGTTCGCGGTCGGTACCCCCCTGCTGCGCCGCGTCCGGGTCGAGTCGCTCCGCGGCCCGCAGCCGCACGGACGCGGCGCGCGGGTTCGCGGCGACCTCCGCCTCCCCGGGCAGTTCGGCGCCCCGGCTGAGCAGCCGGAACGTCGGACCGGACCCGGGCAGTTCGACCGGGAGGTCGACCGGGCCCTTGCTGCGGACCCGGTCGCTGAGCGCCGCCTTGGTGAGCCGGTCCTCCAGCGAGTGGTAGGACAGGACCACCATGCGGCCGCCCACGTTGAGCTTGTCGAGCGCGGCCGGCAGCGCCGTCTCCAGCGCTGCCAGCTCCTTGTTTACCTCGATCCGTAAAGCCTGAAACGTTCTCTTGGCCGGGTGTCCCCCGGTTCGTCGGGCGGGTGCCGGAATGGACTCCCTGACCAGTTCGGCCAGCCGCGCCGACGAGGTGATCCGGGCCCGCTCGCGCTCGCGGATGATCGCCGAGGCGATCCGGCCCGCGAACTTCTCCTCGCCGTAGACCCGCAGCACGCGGGCCAGGTCCGGATGGGGGTACGTGTTGACCACCTCCTCGGCGGTCACCCCCCGGGTCTGGTCCATGCGCATGTCCAGCGGGGCGTCCTGCGCGTAGGCGAACCCGCGGTCGGGTGCGTCGAGTTGCAGGGAGGAGACGCCCAGGTCGAACAGGATCCCGTCGATCGCCGGGTAGCCCAGCCGACCGAGCACCTCCGGCAGCTCGTCGTAGACGGCGTGCTCCAGGTGTACGCGGTCGGCGAAGCGGGCGAGCCGGACGCGTGCGTGGGCAAGCGCCTCGGTGTCCCGGTCCAGCCCGATCAGCACCGTCTCCGGATGCGCCTCGAGCACCGCCTCGGCGTGCCCGGCCAGGCCCAGCGTCGCGTCGACGTGGACCGTCCGCCCGCCCCGGCCCAGCGCGGGGGCCAGCAACTCGAGACACCGCTCGAGCAGCACCGGCACGTGCGTGCCGCGTAGCTCCCCCATGTCGACCCCCACTGGTGTGAAACCTTCGTCCTTCACGCGTCTGTCGTCGGACGACGCCGTGCCGTCGTACCGCCAGATCCCCATCCGCTCCCGCCCGTCGGAGGCCGCGGCCCTCCGATCGGATCGTGCGCCTGGCACCGGGGAAGGGGTGCCAGGAACTCGAAAGCGGGTGGAGATCTCGCAGTACGTCGGGCGCCGTCACGCCCTACAGACCGCCGGGCAGCACCCCCTCCTCGATGTCGGCGAAGTCGTCTTCGCTCTCCGCGAGGTAGGTCTCCCAGGCAGCCTTGTCCCAGATTTCCACCCGGGTGCTCGCGCCGATCACGACCAGATCGCGGTCGAGGGCGGCGTAGGCCCGCAGGTGGGCCGGGATCGTCACCCGGCCCTGCTTGTCGGGCACCTCGTCGTGCGCGCTGGCGAAGAAGACCCGGCTGTAGGCTCGGGCCGCCTTGTTCGTCATCGGCTGCGCGCGCAACTGCTCCGCGATCCGCTGGAACTCGGGCATCGGGAAGGCGTAGAGGCAGCGATCCTGCCCTTTGGTAATCACGACACCCCCCGCCAGCTCGTCCCGGAACTTCGCCGGGAGGATCAACCGGCCTTTGTCGTCCAGGCGTGGGGTGTGGGTGCCGAGGAACATCGGCCCAACCCCCTCGCCCTTGAGCGGCGTTCGCGGCGCCGCTGACCCCCCGGGCCGGTGGGCCCTCCCGGCCTCACCACTGCGCCCCACTCTACTCCACTTCCCTCCACCCGCAACCAGAATCGCCCGCGTGGCGCGGCCTTTCGGCGCGCAAAACCGCACGTCAACGGGGGTGGAGCGGAGTGGAGGGCCGCGGGGCCCGCCGGGCCCGTCCGCTTTCCGACATAGATCGACTCCGTCCGGCTGAGCGCGTCCCGACCGCCCCGTCGGGTCACCCCGGCCGAACGGTTCGCCGTCGGCGGCGATCTGGCGGGGTCGCCGGTCCGGTAACCTCGCTCGGGTGACGGACGCGAAGATGCCCCTGCGGGCAAAGGTGGCCAGCTCGGTGTCGCGGACCGCCGCGGCGCTGTCGCGGGCCGCGGGGCGCGGTGACGGCTCCGTGATCGGCGGCTGGATCGGCCTGAAGATCGACCCGGACCTGCTGGCCCACCTGTCGGCAGGGCGTGCCATCGCCCTGATCTCCGGCACCAACGGCAAGACCACCACCACCCGGCTCACCGCGGCGGCGGTCGGGGTGCTCGGCCGCGTCGCCACCAACTCGTTCGGCGCCAACATGCCGACCGGGCACACCTCGGCGCTCGCCAAGGCCGGCAGCACGCCCTACGCGGTGCTGGAGGTTGACGAGCACTACCTCGCCCAGGTGCTGGACGCCACCGAGCCGCACGTGGTGGCGCTGCTCAACCTCTCCCGCGACCAGCTCGACCGGGCCAAGGAGGTCGCCATGATGGCGCAGCTCTGGCGCGCCGCGCTGGTCCGGCACACCAACGTGCGCGTCGTCGCCAACGCCGACGACCCGATGGTGGTGTGGGCCGCCACCCCGCCGCCCAACCACGACCACCGCATCGCCCCGCCGCACGTCACCTGGTTCAGCGCCGGGCAACGGTGGCACGACGACTCCTGGGTCTGCCCCGAGTGCGGCTCCACCATCCAGCGCTCCGGCGACCAGTGGTGGTGCAGCGGCTGCCCGCTGCACCGACCCGAGCCGCAGTGGACGGTGGAGGACGACGGCGTGCTCGACCCGACGGGCGCCTGGCACAAGGTCAAGCTCCAGCTCCCCGGCAAGGTCAACGTCGGCAACGCCGCGACCGCGCTGGCCGTCGCCGCCGAGTTCGGCGTCCGGCCCGTGGACGCGGTGCTCCAGCTCGGCACCGTCGCCTCCGTCGCGGGCCGCTACGCCCAGGTCGACCGGGACGGGCGCAACATCCGGCTGCTGCTGGCGAAGAACCCGGCCAGCTGGCTGGAGGCGTTCGACATGGCCGACGTCGCCCCGACACTGCTCTCCATCAACGCCCGGGACCCCGACGGGCTGGACACCTCGTGGCTCTTCGACGTCGACTTCGCCCCGCTCCGGGGCCGGCAGGTGCTGATCACCGGCGACCGCGCGTACGACCTCGCGGTCCGGCTGGAGGTCAACGACGTGCCCTTCCAGCATGTGCGGACATTCGCCGACGCCGTCCGGTCGGTGCCCCCGGGGCGCCTGGAGGTCATCGCGAACTACACCGCGTTCCAGGACATCCGAGCGGAGTTGGACCGTGTCAACTGAGAGCCTGCGCATCGTCTGGATCTACCCCGACCTGCTCTCCACCTACGGCGACCGGGGCAACGCCCTGATCCTCGCCCGCCGGGCGCGGCAGCGCGGCTTCCCGGTGGAGGTGCTGGAGGTGCGTTCCGACCAGCGCCTGCCCTCCACCGCCGACATCTACCTCATCGGCGGCGGCGAGGACGGCCCGCAGGCGCTCGGCGCGCAGCGGCTGCTCGCCGACGGCGGCCTGCACCGGGCGGTCGCCCAGGGCTCGGTCGTGTTCGGGGTCTGCGCCGGCTACCAGCTCCTCGGCACCTCCTTCTTCGCCAAGGGCACCCTCTGCGCCGGGCTGGAACTGCTCGACCTCTCCTCCGACCGGGGGCCGACCCGCGCCGTCGGCGAGCTGGCCGGCGAGATCGACCCACGGCTGGGCGTGCCGGCGCTGACCGGGTTCGAGAACCACGGCGGGCGCACCCACCTCGGCCCGGGGGTCTCCCCGCTGGCCCGGGTCACCGCCGGGGTCGGCAACGACGGCGCCACCGAGGGGGCGTGGCGGGGCAAGCTGCTCGGCACGTATTCGCACGGCCCGGCCCTGGCCCGCAATCCCGCCCTGGCGGACCTGCTGCTGCGCTGGGCCACGGGTGCGCACCAGCTCCCGCCGCTGGACGACACCTGGCCGGACCGGCTGCGCGCCGAGCGCCGCGCCGCGGTGGCCGCCGCCGCCCGGGTATGATCCCCGCCGTCCGGCGGCTGCTGCGGCAGCCGTCGGCCGTCCGGTTCGCGCTGCTGCTGCTCCTGCTCGTCACCTTCGGGGCGGTGCTGCTCGTCGTCGACCTGCCCGAGGCGCACCAGTTGCCCCGGCTGGCCGACCGGCTGGGCGGCCTCGCCCCCGTGGCGGCCGTCCTCGGCGGGGCGCTGCTGCTGGTCGCGCTGGTCCCACGGACCTTCATCACGCTCGCCTCGGGGGCGATCTTCGGTGCGCTGGAGGGCGCCGCGTACGCGCTGGGCGCCGCGCTGCTCGCCGCGGCGCTGGGCTTCGCGGTCGGCCGCCTGCTCGGGCGGGAGTTCGTCGCCGACCGGGTACGCGGCCGGCTGGCCCGGCTGGACGGCTGGTTCGCCCGGCAGAGCGTGCTCGGCGTGATCACCGTACGGCTGCTGCCGATCGCCGGCTTCGGGCTGGTCAGCTACGGCTACGGCACCACCGGCGCCCGGGTGCTGCCATTCCTCGCCGGCAGCGTGATCGCCTCCGCGCCCACCGCGTTCGGCTACGCGGCGGTGGGCGCGGCGGTCACCTCCCCGGGCGACGTCAACTGGTTCGGCGCCGCTCCGGCCGCGCTCGGCCTGATCGCCAGCGTCGTGCTGATCCGCCGCTGGTGGCGCGCCGAGCGGCAGCGCCGGCTCGGGCCGAGCTGAGGCCGGCGTGCGCAGCGGGTCGCCCGGAGCGGGCGGGGACACCGGGCCAGAACACGACCGGCGGCGGCCGAGCGGCGCCACCGGTCGCGTCGACCCGACGGTCGCCGAGGAGCGGCTGCGCGGCGGCTTCATCGCCGAGGTGGTCCGGGTCGGCGACACCGTCCGGCGTACGCCGCCGGAGAACGCCGAGTTCGTCGCCGCGCTGCTGCGGCACCTGGAGCGGGTGGGCGCGGACGTCGCGCCCCGCCACCTCGGCACGGACGAGCAGGGGCGGCAGGTACTCAGCCACGTCGACGGCCGGGTGCCGTGGCGGGACCGGGAGGATCCGGCGTACCTCGCCGACCCGGCGCTGACCCGGCTGGCCGAGCTGGTCCGGCGGCTGCACGACGCCTGCGCGGGCACCCCGCTGGCCGGGGACGCCGAGACGGTCTGCCACCGCGACCTGTCCCCGAGGAACACGGTGTACCGGGACTCCCCCGCCGGCCCGCTGCCCGTGGCGCTGATCGACTGGGACCTCGCCGCGCCCGGCCGGCGGGTCGAGGACGTCGCCTTCGCCGCCTGGCACTGGGCGGCGCCGGGGCCGGGAGCCGACCCGGTGGAGCTGGGCCGGCGCGCCCGGCTGCTCTGCGACGCCTACGAGGCGGCCGGCACGGGGTCGCCCGCGCTGCCCCGCACCGAACTGGTCGACGTGATGCTCGCCCAGATCGACGGGACCTGGCGCGGGATCGCGGCCGGCGCGCAGCGGGGCGACCCGGCCATGCGCCAGCTCCGCGAGGCGGGGGTCGCCGACACGGTGCGCCAGTGGCACGGATGGCTGGCCGAGCACCGCCCGGTGGTGACGGCCGCGCTGCGCTGACCGGCTCGCGCCCGCGCGGCGGCCACGGCGCGCTGACCGGCTCCACGCCGCACGGCGGCCACGGCGTGCGGACCGCCGGCTGCGGTGCGCCCGACCGCCCAGAGCGCGCCCGCCCCACCGGGTCGCGCGCCTCATCCCGCCGGGGAGACCAGCCCCGCCTCGTAGGCGGCGATGACGAGGTGCACCCGGTCGCGGGCGCCCAGCTTGCTGAACAGCCGGGCCACGTGCGCCTTGGCGGTGGCCGCGCTGATCACCAGCTCGGCGGCGATCTCGCCGTTGGACAGGCCCCGGCCGACGAGCGTCAGCACCTCGCGCTCCCGCTCGGTGACGCCGTCGAGGGCCCGGGTCGGGGCGGCGGGGGTCGGCCGGCGGGCGAACTCGGCGATGAGCCGGCGGGTGACCCCGGGGGCGATCAGCGCGTCCCCGGCGGCGACCACCCGGACCGCGCCCAGGATGTCGTCCAGGGCCATGTCCTTGACCAGGAAGCCGCTCGCGCCGGCGCGCAGCGCGGCGTGCACGTGCTCGTCGTCGTCGAAGGTGGTGAGCACGAGGACGCGGGTGACGCCGCCGTGCGCGGTGATCGCGCGGGTGGCCTGGATGCCGTCCATGCCGGGCATCCGCAGGTCCATCAGCACCACGTCCGGCACGACCTCGCGGGCCAGCCGCACCGCCTCGGCCCCCGTGCCCGCCTCGCCGACGACGTCGATGTCGGGGGCGTCGGCGATGAGCACCCGTAGGCCGGCGCGGACCAGTGGCTGGTCGTCGACGAGCAGCACCCGGACGCTCACCGCTCCCCCGCCCCGGTCCGCGACCCGGCCGGCTCCACCGCCGCCGGCGACACCGGTGACACCGCCGTCGACGGCGGCACCGGCAGCGACGCCGCCACCCGGAAGCCGCCCCCCGGGCGCGGTCCCGCGTGGAACCGGCCGCCGGCCAGGGCGACGCGTTCCCGCATGCCGACGATGCCGTGCCCCTCGCCGCCGACCGCGCCGCCCCGACCGTCGTCGACGACCTCGACGGCGACCTCGTCGGGGGTGTGCGCGACGGTGACCCGGCAGCGGTCGCTGCCCGCGTGTCGTACCACGTTGGTGAGTGCCTCCTGCACGATCCGGAACGCGGCGAGGTCGACCTCGGCCGGGACCGGCCGTCGTTCGCCGTCGCGCCGCAGGTCCACCCGCACCCCGGCGTCGGCGGCGGCGGTTACCAGCCGGTCGAGGTCGTCCAGCCCGGGCGTCGGATCCAGCGACGCCGACTCCGACTGCGGGCGGCGCAGCGCGCCGAGCGTACGCCGCAGGCCGGCCAGGGTGTCGCGGCTGGTCGCCTCGATGGTGGCCAGCGCGGCGCGCGCCTGCGCCGGCTGCGTGTCGATGACCCGGGCCCCCACGCCGGCCTGGATGGCGATCACCCCGATGCTGTGCGCGACCATGTCGTGCAGCTCGCGGGCGATACGCAGCCGCTCGGCGGTGACCGCCTCGGCGGCGGCGTGCGACCGCAGCGCCTCGGCGTAGCCGCGCCGGGCGCGCACCGAGTTGCCGACCGTCCACGCGGTGACGACCGCCAGCACGGAGATCATGGCGCGGCTCACCGGGTCGGTCGAGGGGTTCACGAAGCTCGCGGTGACCTGCACGGCGAGCACCACGACGGCCACCGGCACCGAGACGCGGCGGGACCTCCTCGCCGCGATCAGCCCCGCCACCATGTCCACCGCCAGGAACTGCGCGTACCAGATGTCGGCCAGGTAGCCGTCCTCCGGGACGTTGACGGCCACGGTGACCACGCACGCCGCGACGAGCATCAGCGCCAGGGCCAGCACCGGCCGGCGCCGCAGCAGGCCGGCGGGCGGGGCCACGGCCAGCAGCGGCACCAGGTAGCGCTCGGAGAGCCACCAGTCGCCGAACCCCACGCCGTTGCGGCTCGACGCCACGACCGGGGCCATGAGCACCGCCACCGGCAGCACCGCGACGCCGATCCAGGGCAGCACCGACCGCACCAGCGCCGGGGCGCGGCGCGGCGGCGGTGCGGTCGCATCCATGCCGCACACGGTAGCCAGCCCGCCGCCGCCCGGGCATCGGCCCACGGGCGTACACCCCGGGGCGGGTCACCGACCGCCGGGTGTGGCCGCCGGGGCGACGCCCCGCCGCCCGCCGCCCGGCAGCGTGGGTGGAGTGATCGAACTGAACGCCCTGACGAGACGGTACGGCCGCACGACGGCCGTCGACGACCTCACCCTGACCGTGCGCCCCGGCCACGTGACCGGGTTCCTGGGCCCCAACGGGGCCGGCAAGTCCACCACGCTACGGATGATCATCGGGCTCACCGCGCCGACCAGCGGCACCGTCACCGTCGACGGGGTCCGGTTCGCCGACCGGCCGCGCGGGCTGCGCCACGCCGGCGCGTTGCTCGACGCCGGGGACGTGCACGGCGGGCGCAGCGCCGTCGCCCACCTGTCGGCCCTGGCCCGCAGCAACGGCCTCGGGCGCGCCCGGGTCGACGAGGTGCTGCGGGAGGTGGGCCTGTCCGCCGTCGCGCGGCGGCGCATCGGCGGCTTCTCGCTCGGCATGCGGCAGCGGCTCGGGATCGCCGCCGCGCTGCTCGGGGACCCGCCCGTACTGCTCTTCGACGAGCCGTTCAACGGCCTCGACCCGGAGGGGGTGCGGTGGGTGCGGGACCTGTTCCGGCGGCTGGCGGCCGAGGGGCGCACGGTCTTCGTCTCCAGCCACCTGATGAGCGAGATGCAGAACTGCGTCGACCGGCTCGTGGTGATCGGCCGGGGCCGGCTGATCGCCGAGCAGAGCCTCGCCGAGTTCGCCGCCGGGAGCACCCGGGCCGCCGTGACCGTCCGTACGCCCGACCGGGCGACGCTGTCCGCCGTGCTCACGGCCGAGGGCGCGCATGTCCGACCCGACGACGCCGGGGCGCTCGTCGTGACCGGCCTGACGGCCGCGCGGATCGGCGACCTCGCGCTCGCTCACGGCGTCGGACTGCACGAACTGACCACCCGTACCGCCTCGCTGGAGGAGGCCTTCATGGCGCTCACCGCCGACAGCGTCGAGTACCTGGCCGGGGAGGGGACCCGATGACCGCCGTGACCGGGCCGACCCGCCGACCGGCCGTGACCGGGGCGCCGGCCCGCTTCCGCGACCTGCTGGCCGCCGAGTGGATCAAACTCTGGTCGCTGCGCTCGACCCGCTGGACGCTGCCGCTGGTCTATCTGTCGTGGTCGGGGTCAGCGTCAACGCCAGCCTCGCCGACCACCGGAACTGGCCGGCGTACCCCGAGAGGCGCCGGGAGATGTTCCGCCTGTACGGGCCGGTGCGCGACGCCTTCCCCGAGGCCGGCTACCTGCTGCTGATCCTCGCCTCGGCGACCATCGGCGCGCTGACCGTCGTCGGCGAGCACCAGAGCGGGCTGATCCGGGCCACGTTCGCCGCCGTCCCCGCCCGCCGCGCGGTGGTCGCGGCGAAGGCCGCCGTACTGGCCGGGGTCATGCTCGTGTTCGGCACGGTGACCGCGGCGACCTCGTTCTGGGTGTCCCAGGCGATCCTCGCCGACCGGGGCGCCGGCTGGTCGATCGGCGAGCCGGGGGTGCTGCGCGCCGTCGCGGCGAGCGCCGTGCTGGTGCCCGTGTGCGCGCTGGTCGGGATGGGTCTGGGCGCGCTCACCCGACACGCCGCCGGGGCCGTGGCCGCGGCCACGTCGGTACTCGTGCTGGTGCCGATGACGGTGGACAGCGACGAGCACCGGTGGATCGCCGAGCTGTACAACGCCCTGCCGCTGACCGCCTGGCTGCGCCTGATCGAGGTGCACCCCGACGTCCTCAACCCGGACCCGTACCCGGCCACCGTCACCGGCTCCTGGCTGACCCTGGCCACCTGGTCCCTCACGGCCACCCTCACGGCGATCACCCTCACCCACCACCGCGACCCCTGACCCACCCCACCCCACCCACCCTTGCCCCCACGCCCACGCCCCGCCCCCGCGCCCCACCCCCTCGCGTCGATCATGCAGTTATGGTGGCCGATTCATCCCGGCCCGGGGACTTCGTCCCCCACCACAACTGCATGATCGACGCGGGGCCCCGGGGGGGGGTGGGGGGTGGGGGTGGGGGGTGGGGGTGGGGGGTGGGGGGTGGGGTGGGTCAGGCGACTACGGAGACCATGCGGCCCTTGATGACGATGACCTTGCGGGGTTCCTTGCCGGCCAACGAACCGGCCACCGCCTCCAGGGCCGCCGCGCGGACGGTCTCCTCGGGCGCGTCGGCGGGGACCTCGACGCGGCCCCGCACCTTGCCGTTGATCTGCACCGGGTACGTCACCGTCTCCGCCACCAGCAGCGCCGGGTCGGCGGTCGGGAAGTCCGCGTACGTCAGGGAGGTGTCGTGACCCAGCCGGCGCCACAGCTCCTCGGCGACGTGCGGGGCGAACGGCGCCAGCATCAACACCAGCGGCTCGGCCACCTCGCGCGGGGTCTGCGCCAGCCGGGTCAGCCCGTTGGTCAGCTCGATCAGCTTGGCGATCGCGGTGTTGAACCGGATCGCCTCCATGTCGCCGCGGACCCCGTCGACCACCTTGTGCAGCAGCCGCCGGGTCGCCTCGTCAGCCGGCGCGTCGGTGACCCGCAGCGCGCCGCTCTGCTCGTCGACGACCGCCCGCCAGACCCGCTGCAGGAACCGGTACGACCCGACCACCGCCCGGGTCTCCCACGGACGGGACACCTCCAGCGGGCCCATCGACATCTCGTAGACGCGGAACGTGTCCGCCCCGTACGCGGCGCACATCTCGTCCGGCGTGACCACGTTCTTCAGGGACTTGCCCATCTTGCCGTACTCGCGGTTGACCTGGGTGTCGCCCAGGTAGAAGCCGCCGTCGCGCTCGGTCACCTCCTCGGCCGGCACGTAGGCGCCCCGGGCGTCGGTGTACGCGTACGCCTGGATGTAGCCCTGGTTGAACAGCTTGCGGAACGGCTCGAACGACGAGACGTGCCCCAGGTCGTACAGCACCTTGTGCCAGAACCGCGCGTACAGCAGGTGCAGCACGGCGTGCTCGGCGCCGCCGACGTACAGGTCGGTGCCACCGCAGTCGCCCTCGCCGCGCGGCCCCATCCAGTACGCCTCGTTCTCCGCGTCGACGAAGCGCTGCGAGTTCGTCGGGTCCAGGTAGCGCAGCTCGTACCAGCACGAGCCGGCCCACTGCGGCATCACGTTGGTCTCGCGGGTGTAGCGCTTCGGGCCGTCGCCCAGGTCCAGCTCCACCTCGACCCAGTCGCGCCGGCGCGACAGTGGGGTCTCCGGGTTGCTGTCGGCGTCCTCCGGGTCGAACGTGCGCGGCGAGAAGTCGTCCACCTCGGGCAGCTCGACCGGCAGCATCTCCTCCGGCAGGGCGATGGCCGCTCCGGTCTCGTCGTACACGATGGGGAACGGCTCGCCCCAGTAGCGCTGCCGGGAGAACAGCCAGTCGCGCAGCCGGTAGGTCACCGCGCCGGTGCCGTGCCCGTTGGCCTCCAGCCACTCGATGATCCGGGCCTTCGCCTCGGCCACCCCCAGGCCGTCCAGGTCCAGGCCGCGCTCGGGCGCGGCGCTGTTGATCGCCGGGCCGTCCCCGGTGTACGCCTTGCCGTCGAAGCCCTCCGCCGGCTGCACGGTACGCACGATCGGCAGCTCGAAGACCTCGGCGAACGCCCAGTCCCGCTCGTCCTGGCCGGGCACCGCCATGATCGCGCCGGTGCCGTAGCCGGCCAGCACGTAGTCGGCGACGAAGACCGGGATCCGCCCCCCGGTGACCGGGTTGGTGGCGTACGCCCCGACGAAGACGCCGGTCTTCTCCTTCGTGTCGGCCTGCCGCTCGACGTCGGTCTTGGCCGCCGCCGCCTTGCGGTACGCCTCCACGGCCGCGCGCGGGTTGGCGTGCCCGCCGGTCCACGCGTCCTTCGTCCCCTCGGGCCAGGCGGCCGGCGTCAGCGCGTCGACCAGCTCGTGCTCGGGGGCCAGCACCATGTAGGTGGCGCCGAAGACGGTGTCCGGCCGGGTCGTGAACACCCGGACCGGCGCGACATCGGTCGGGAAGTCGATGTGCGCGCCGGTGGAGCGGCCGATCCAGTTGCGTTGCATCAGCTTGATCGGCTCGGGCCAGTCCAGCGTGTCCAGGTCGTCCAGCAGCCGGTCGCCGTACGCGGTGATGCGCATCATCCACTGCTTCAGGTTGCGCTTGAAGACCGGGAAGTTGCCGCGCTCGGAGCGGCCGTCGGCGGTGACCTCCTCGTTGGCCAGCACGGTGCCCAGCCCCGGGCACCAGTTGACCGGCGCCTGCGAGACGTACGCCAGCCGGTGGTCGTCGACGACGGCCCGGCGCTCGGCGACGGACAGCTCCGCCCACGGCCGCCCGTCGGGCGTGGGCCGGTTGCCGCCCTCGAACTCGGCGATCAGCTCGGCGATCGGGCGGGCCCGCCTCGCCCCGGTGTCGTACCAGGAGTTGAAGACCTGCAGGAAGATCCACTGCGTCCAGCGGTAGAAGTCGGTGTCGATGGTGGCCACCGAGCGGCGCTCGTCGTGGGCCAGGCCCAGCCGGCGCAGCTGCGCCTTGTAGCGCTCGATGTTGGCCACGGTCGTGGTCCGCGGGTGGGTGCCGGTCTGCACCGCGTACTGCTCGGCGGGCAGGCCGAACGCGTCGAAGCCCATCGCGTGCAGCACGTTGCGCCCCGCCATCCGCTGGTAGCGGGCGAAGCAGTCGGTGCCGATGTAGCCCAGCGGGTGCCCGACGTGCAGGCCGGCGCCCGACGGGTAGGGGAACATGTCCAGGACGTACAGCTTCTCCGCCCCGGCGCGGGGGTGACCGGGGTCGGCCAGCGGGCCGGTCGGGTTGGGGGCGTGGAACGTCCCCTCCCGCGCCCAGGCGTCCTGCCAGCGCTGTTCGATCTCCTCGGCCAGGGCCGCGGTGTACCGGAACGGGGGAATGTCGGCCGGTGCTGCTGCCTCACTCATGGCGTCTCCTCGCTTCGCTCGTCGCCGCCGGCCACGCCACGGCCGGGCTGGGTGCTGACCTCGCTCGGCGCGGTCATGTCGGTCTGGCTCGGGTCTGTCCGCCGCCGGCGCCGCGCCGCCCGAGGGCCGGCGCCGGTGCCGGGTGCCGACCGCCGGGGCGTCCGGCGGAGGGCACAAAAAAGCCCCTCGCGCAGGAGGGGCCGCCGTGCTGTCGCGCGTCAGCGCATCAGCACGGCCCGGTAAGAAGCAGGAAGAATCCGGCCATGACCGGGAGTGTACCCGCCGTCCGGTCCCGCACGTCGCCCGCCGCCACGGGTCGGGACGGCGACCCCGGACGTACGCGGGCCGCGGCAGCCCTTCGTGATCATCGCCGGCACCGAGAGCGACGGCCCGATCCCCCGACCCGGCGAATATTCGGTGCGTAACCGACCGTCTACCTGCGGGGGTCGGCGACAGCGACAAACATGGTTAGCCTGAGAGACCAGTGAGATTTCTGCGGCAGACGAGGCTCGGCGTCGCGAACCCTACGGCGGGTCCAGCTGCTCTATACAGAGCTGCCGTCCGGCGACGAGGAGGAGGCCCGTGACACAACAGACCTGGGACGAGGTGGGCGGCGCGTTGCCGCACGACGAGTTCCGTGCCGCCAGCGAAGCCATCGTGTCGAACATCGAGCAGGTCATCGAGGGCAAGACAGCCACCGTGCGGCTCGCCCTGGCCGTCCTGCTCGCCGAGGGCCACCTGCTCATCGAGGACGTGCCCGGGGTCGGCAAGACCAAGCTCGCCAAGGCGATGGCCCGGTCGATCGACTGCTCCGTGCGCCGCATCCAGTTCACCCCCGACCTGCTGCCCAGCGACGTCACGGGGGTCAGCGTCTACAACCAGGAGACGCACGACTTCGAGTTCCGCCCGGGTGCGGTCTTCGCCAACCTGGTCGTCGGCGACGAGATCAACCGCGCCTCGCCGAAGACGCAGTCGGCGCTGCTGGAGTGCATGGAGGAGCGCCAGGTCACCGTCGACGGCGTCACCTACCACCTCCAGACGCCGTTCATGGTCATCGCGACCCAGAACCCGATCGAGATGGAGGGCACCTATCCCCTCCCCGAGGCGCAGCGCGACCGGTTCACCGCCCGCATCGCGATGGGCTACCCGGACCCGAGCGCCGAGCTGGCGATGCTCGACGGGCACGGCGCGACGGACCCGCTGGACGAGCTGCGTCCGGTCTCCGACGCCAACACCGTGCGGCAGCTGATCGCCCACGTCCGGCAGGTGCACGTCGCCGACGCCGTCAAGCAGTACGCGATCGACCTGGTCACCGCCACCCGCGAATCCTCCGACCTGCGCCTGGGCGCCTCCCCCCGGGCGACCCTTCAGCTCCTGCGCACCGCCCGCGCGGTGGCGGCCCTGGAGGGGCGCGACTACGTCCTGCCCGACGACCTCCAGGTGCTGGCCGTGCCGGTGCTCGCGCACCGGATCATCCCGACCGCCGACGCCCAGCTCGCCCGGCGTACGACCGACGCGATCGTCTCCGAGCTGGTGCACCGGCTGCCGCTGCCGCACGACCGCGGGCGCTCCCCGTACGACACCCGCCCCACGGGCGAGGGCAACGGCCGAGCCACGTACGAGCCGCGGAGGCGGTGACGTGCGCGACGGGCTGCGCGGGCTGACCACCCGCGGCCGTTCGTTCCTGGCGGCCGCGGTCGCGGCGGCGGTCTCGGCCGGCATCCTCGGCGAGAAGGACCTGCTCCGGGTGGCCGTGCTGCTGGCCATCCTGCCGCTGCTCGCCGCGGCCTACGTCGGGCGCAGCCGCTACAAGCTGGCCTGCAACCGGTCGCTGGACCCGCACCGGGTGCCCGTCGGGGCCAGCTCCCGGGTGGTGCTGCGGTTGCAGAACATGTCCCGCCTGCCCACCGGCACCCTGCTGTTGGAGGACCGGCTGCCGTACGCGCTGGGCAGCCGGCCCCGGGTGGTGCTGGAACGGCTCGGCGCCCACCAGGCCAGCTCGGTGGCCTACACGGTGCGCGCCGACGTGCGTGGCCGCTACGAGGTGGGCCCGCTGGTGGTCCGGATGACCGACCCGTTCGGGTTGTGCGAGCTGAGCCGCGCCTTCCCGAGCACCGATCATCTGACCGTCATCCCGCAGGTCACCCCGCTGCCCTCGGTGCGCCTGCCCGGCGAGTACGCCGGCAGCGGCGACAGCCGGGCCCGCTCGGTGGCGGTGCACGGCGAGGACGACGCCGCCACCCGGGAGTACCGGGTGGGCGACGACCTGCGCCGGGTGCACTGGAAGTCCACCGCGCGCACCGGCGAGCTGATGGTGCGCCGGGAGGAGCAGCCCTGGGAGAGCCGCGCCACCGTCGTGCTGGACACCCGCGCGTACGGCCACCGCGGCGACGGACCGACCGCCTCCTTCGAGTGGGCGGTCTCCGCCGCGGCCAGCATCGCGGTGCACCTGCGGCAGGCCGGCTACAAGCTGCGCCTGGTCACCGGTTCCGGCGCGGACGTGGACGCGTCCGAGGCGGCCGGCGACGGGGTGCTCCTCGACCACCTCGCCGAGGTCCGGCTCGACAAGAACGGCGAGCTGACCACGCTGGTGCAGCGGGTCCGGCAACGGGCGGACGGCGGCCTGATCATCGGCCTGTTCGGCTCGGTGAGCACGGCCGAGGCCGAACTGCTGGCCGGGCTGCGGGGCAACGGCGCCACCTGCGTCGGTTTCCTGCTCGACAGCTCCACCTGGCTCAACCTGCCCACCAAGGCCCGGGCCGAGGCCGACCACGCCCACGGCGCCGCCGCGCTGGCGATGTTGCAGAGCGGCTGGCGGGTCATCGGCGTCGACCACGGCACGCAGTTGCCCGCGCTGTGGCCGCAGGCGGCCCGCGGCTCGCAGGGCTTCGCGCTGCGGGCGGCCATGGCCGAGACGGTGGCCGGCGGCATGCGATGAACGGAAGGGTCCCCTCATGATCGCCCACCGGAACCTGGGCTTCGTGGCCGCCGCGGCGACGCTGCTCGCCGCCGCGCCGCTGTCGGCCATCTTCGAACGCTGGACGTGGCTGATCCAGGCGACGATCGCGGTGGCCGTGGTCGCCGCCGTGGCCGCACTCGCCCGGCTGGCGCGGGTCCCGCTCTGGGGCCAGGCGCTGGGCATGCTGGCCGGCCTGACGCTGGCCCTGACCTGGCTCTTCCCCGGCGGCACCGAACTACTGGGCATCGTGCCCACCCCGTCGACCTTCACGCACTTCGGCGAACTGCTCGACGGCTCGCTGGAGGACATGCGCTCGTACGGCGTCAAGGTTCCCGACACCGACCCGCTGCTGTTCGTCACGGTGCTCGGCATCGGCGGGGTGGCCGTGGTGGTCGACGTGCTCGCCGTCGGGCTGCGTCGGCCGGCGCTGGCCGGCCTGCCGATGCTGGCGATCTACTCGGTGCCCGTCGCGGTCTACGTGGACAGCGTCCCGGCCGTGCCGTTCGTCGTCGGCGCCGCCGGGTTCCTCTGGCTGCTGGTGACCGACAACGTCGACCGGGTCCGCCGGTTCGGCCGGCGGTTCACCGGCGACGGGCGCGACGTCGACGTCTGGGAGGCCTCGCCGCTGGCCGCCGCCGGCCGGCGGCTGGCGGCGGTGGGTGTGGCACTGGCCGTGGTGCTGCCGCTGGCCGTGCCGGGGATGACGGGCGGGCTGCTGGACACGCTGGGCGGTTCGGGCAACGGCAACGGCAACGGGCGCCCCGGGCAGGGCGGCACCGGTCGCATCGACCTGTTCGCGGCGCTCAGCGGGCAGCTCAACCAGTCGGAGGTCGCCGACCTGGTCAAGGTCACCACGAACGAGCCCAGCCCCTTCTACCTGCGCTTCGGCGTGGCCGACAAGCTCACGTCGACCGGCTTCCGGGAGGGCAACCCCACGGGTCGCCCCGTCGCGGACCTGCCGGCGCCGTCGGCGCGGGGCGTCGAGCAGCGGACGTACCGGGCCACGGTCGAGGTGACGAAGGACCTCACCATGCCGCTGCTGCCGGTCTACACCGAACCGGTGCGCGCCGAGGACCTCAACGGCAACTGGGCGTACGACCCCAGCCTCCAGGTGGTCTTCTCCCACCGGGACAACTCCCGCGAGAAGCGCTACGCGTTCGACTACGTGCGCTCGACGTACACGCCGACCGCGCTGCGCAGGTCCCAGCCGCTGCCGGCCGACCACGCCGTACGGCGCCTGCATCCCGCGCCGCCGCCGGTGCCCGAGGTCGAGGAACTGGTCTCCAGCCTGGTGCGGGGCAAGGACACCGAGTACGACAAGGTCCGCGCGATCTACGACCACTTCTCCGCGGACAACGGCTTCACCTACTCGCTGAGCACCAAGGGCGGCACCAGCGGGCGGGAGATCGTCGACTTCCTCGACAACAAGGTCGGCTTCTGCCAGCAGTACGCCGCCGCGATGACGTGGCTGGTCCGGGCCGCCGGCGTCCCGGCCCGGGTGGCGTTCGGCTTCGCCAACGGCAGCAACTCCGGCGACGGCACGTACACCCTGACCAACCGGAACCTGCACGCCTGGACGGAGGTCTACTTCAACGAGGTCGGTTGGGTGCCCTTCGACCCGACCCCGGCGTACGGCGTGCAGGGCTCGACCCGGTCGGCCTGGGCGCCGGACATCGACGCCCCGGAGGAGCAGACGCCCACTTCCGGCCCGTCGAGTGCCCCCGACGGCGTCGACCCGTCGGCCGGCCCGACGGGGCCGGAGGGCCCCGAGGAGGACATCGACTCCGGCCTGGCCATCAACGGCGCGGCCCCGACCGACCAGGGCCCGGTCTGGCCCTGGTACGCCGCCGCGGCGGTGCTGGCCCTGCTGGCCCTGCTCGCCCTGCCGGCGCTGCGCCGCACGGCGCTGCGCCGCAAGCGCAGCGGCCCGGCGAAACCGGCCGCGACGGCGGTGCGCCCCGAGGGCGCCGGCGACGCGCCCGCGGACGGGCGACGCATGGTGGTGGTGGCGGACGCGGAGCGGGCACGGGCGGACGCGCACGCCGCCTGGGACGAACTGCTGGACACTCTGGTGGACTACCGGGTCCGGGTGGACCGGACGGAGACCCCCCGGGCGACCGCCGACCGGCTGTCCCGGGAGGCGCTCACCGCCGACGCGGGGGCGACCACGGCGGTACGCCTGCTCGGCCGCGCCGAGGAACGCGCCCGCTACGCCCGCGATCCGCTGACCGGCGAGCAACTCCTGCCGGCCCTGCGCGCCGTACGCGCCGCGCTCGCCGCACAGACCAACCGGCGTACCCGCCTGGTGGCGGCGGTGCTGCCGCCGTCGGTGCTGCTGCGCTGGCGCACGGGCACGGCCGAGGCGTCGTCCCGGCTGGTGGCGGCGGGTGGTCGGGCCCGGCACCGGTTGCTGCGCTGGAACCCGCGTCGCCTGGTGGCCGGCCGCATGGCCCGCTGACCGACGGACGGACGAACGGGCCGGTGGGGGCGTCCGCCCCACCGGCCCGTCGCGTTTTCGCGGGGCTGTCGTCAAGACCCGGATGCCGGGGTGCCGGCCCGTCGATGCCGACGGGGCCGTCAGCCGACGGGCCGTCGGGGCCGACCGGACCGCCGGGGCCGACCGGGCTGGGGCCCGACGGAGTCGTCAGGGCCGACCGGGCTCAGGGCGGGCGGCCGGAGGCCGGGCGTCGGGACAGGCGAGGACGCAGGCCCGGGGACGTGCGGAATCGTCGGTGGCCGCCGGGGCGTCCCGGCGGCCGACTGGTCGTCGCGCGGCCCCGCCTCAGGGGCGGGTCGGGCTCAGCGGTGCCCCTCCGGGCGCTGCCGCCACCGGTCCTCCATCCGATCCAGGATCGAGGGCCGACGACCCGAACGACCGCGGGGGCGACGACGACTCGTCGTCCCGCCCACGACGTGCAGGTCCGGTGACTGCGCCCGACGGTGCGACTGCACCGCGAACGCGGCCGAGGCCAGCATGACGACGAAACCCGCCACTGCCAGCGGCGGAGTCTTGATCACCGCGCCGTAGACCAACAGGGCCAGCCCAGCGATCATCACGCCGGCAGCGACGAGCAGGCGACGCCGCGCGTGGAAGCGCGGATCGCTGGCGCGCACGGCCGAGGCGAATTTGGGGTCCTCGGCAAGCGACCGCTCGATCTGCTCGAACAGCCGCTGCTCGTGCTCCGAGAGCGGCACGGCACTCCTCCCCGGTCACGTTGGTCGGCCCGGTCGGGCCGACAGACCGTGGCAGCCAACCGGCTGCTTACCCGCAAGTCTACGAGGGCCCCCGCGCGTCGGAAAGCGGGACGACCTACGGCCGGGGAGGATTTTCATTTCGTCGCCCCTCGCGGGCCCCGAGCAGACTGGCCGGACCTATGACGGACCGCCCGAAACGGGCAGCTGCGGCGTCGGCTGCGGCCTCCGCCTCCCGCCAGCCCCGCGCGGGCGCGCCGAGGGTGAGCTGTCGCGGGGTCTCCCGCGCGGCGGCGAGCCCCTCGACCCGTACGCCGACCAGCCGGACGGGCTCACCGGGGTCGAGCGCGGTGTAGAGCGCCCAGACGGTGTCGAAGATCTCCCTGGCGACGTCGGTCGGTGTGCCGGCCGTGCGGGAGCGGCTGACGGTGCGGAAGTCGGCCAGTCGCACCTTGAGCGACACGGTGCGCCCGACCTGCCCGGCCCGGCGCAGCCGGATGCCGACCTTCTCGGCGAGGGCGAGCAGCGCCCGGCGGATCTCCAGCGGGTCGGTGACGTCGACGTCGAAGGTCACCTCGGCGCCGATCGACTTCTCCGCCTGCTCGGGACTGACCCGGCGCGGGTCGCGCCCCCAGGCCAGCTCGTGCAGGTGGGCGGCGGACGCCTCACCGAGCGCCTTGCGCAGCATGCCGACCGGTGCCTCGGCGAGATCGCCGATCGTGGCCAGGCCCAGCCGCCGCAGCGTTTCGGCGGAACGCTCCCCCACCCCCCACAGCGCCGACACCGGCAGCGGGTGCAGGAAGTCGAGCACCCGGAGGGCCGGGACGACGAGCAGGCCGTCGGGCTTGGCGCGGGTCGAGCCCAGCTTGGCCACGAACTTGCTCGGGGCGACGCCGACCGAACAGGTCAGCCCCTGCTCGGCGGCGACCCGCTCGCGGATGCGCCGGGCGATGGCGGCGGGCGGACCGAAGAGCCGCCGGGCACCGGCCACGTCGAGGAACGCCTCGTCCAGGGAGAGCGGCTCGACCAGCGGGGTCACGTCCCGGAAGATCTGCATCACCGCGGCGGAGGCCGCCGAGTACTGCGGGAAGTCGGGCGGCAGGTAGACCGCGTGCGGGCAGAGCGCCCGGGCCCGCGCGGTGGGCATCGCGCTGCGCACGCCGTAGCGGCGGGCCTCGTAGCTGGCGGAGCTCACCACCCCGCGCGGGCCGGTCCCGCCGACCACGACGGGGCGACCCCGCAGCTCCGGCCGGCGGCGGACCTCGACCGAGGCGAAGAAGGCGTCCATGTCGACGTGCAGGATCGGGCAGCCGGAGTCGTCGGCGTCCGGCCCGAACCGGGGATCGCCGCCCCCGGGCAACGACTGGCTACGGCCCATCCCCGCAGGCTAGCCCGGACCTGCGACATCCCGCCCGGACGCAACGCCCCGGGCAGGGACCCGCCGCGGCCCGGCCGGCGCGGTCAGCCGCGTACGACCAGCAGCGGGATCGTCATCTCGGCCGCCGTGTCCGCCCCGTGGTACGCCACCAGCCGGGAGACCGCCGGCGGCTCGGAGCGGGAGGCGGTCACCGCGTACGTGCCGTTGCAGATCACCACCACGTCGCCGATGCGCGCCAGGTGTTCCTCCGCCACGGGGCCGAACCAGCCGGCGGCCACCACCTCGTCGCGGGTGCGCACCCGTGCCGCGTCTCCGAGCACCGCCGACCAGGCGGCCACGACGTCGTCCAGGGCGCCGGGGGTGACGTGCAGGTAGCGGACCCGGGGTTCCCCGGCGACCACCTCCAGCCCGGCGCGCAGCCGGGGGTCGGTGTCCAGGTCGAAGCGGTGTCCGGCCGGGATGTCGAGCTGGCCGTGGTCGGCGGTGACCAGCAGCGCGGCGTCGGGCGGCAGCCCGTCGACGAGCCGGGCCAGCAGCCGGTCCACCTCGGCCGCGGCGATCCGCCAGGGTGCCGAGTCGACGCCCGTGAGGTGGCCGTGCCGGTCCAGGTCGGGGTGGTAGCCGGAGACCAGCGTGGGCCCCGACCCGGCGGCCAGGGCGGCGAGCATCCGTTCGGCGAGCGCGTCGACGCCGGCCGCGCCACGGTAGTCGCCGCCCCGGTTGGCGGCCAGCGTGAGCCCGCTGCCGCCGAACTCGGGCCGGCTCACCGCGGTCACCGCGACCCCGGCGGCGCGGGCGCGTTCCAGCTGGGTACGGACCGGCTGCCAGCGCAGCGGCGCCGGGTCGGCCGCCCACTCGACGTGGTTGAGCACCCGGTCGGTCCCCGGCACCCGCACGGTGAAGCCGAGTACGCCGTGCGCGCCGGGCACGGCGCCGGTGCCCAGGGTCACCAGGCTGGTCGGCGTGGTCGACGGGAAGCCGGAGGTCAGCGGCCGGCCGGCGGTCGCGGCCAGCCCCGCCATGGTCGGCGCGTACGGCGCGGCGGTCGGGATCTGGTGCCAGCCGAGGCCGTCGACGAGCAGCACCGCGATCCGGCGTACCCCGGGCAGCGCGGTGACCAGCCCGAGCGGGTCGGCGGCACCGGGCACACCGAGCACGGCGAGCGCGCCGGGCAGGATGTCGGCGAGACTGGCGTCGCCGTAGCGCGGCCCGACGATCTCCAGCGGATCGATCACGGGCGGCGGGCGAACAGGTGCAGCTGGGCGGCGAGGTCCCGCCAGGGCGCCCGGGCGGCGAGCGCCCGCTCCAGCTCGACCAGGGCGGCGGGCTGGCCGTCGGCGACGGCGGCGGGGAGCAGGTCGGCGAGTACGCGTACGCCGTGGATCTCCTCGACCACGAGCCCGGCGGCGGCGAGCAGCGCGGCGGCGCCGTCGGCGTCGTAGCGCCGGCGCAGGGTGTCCCGGCTGCCGGCGGTGCCGGCCGGATCGGCGGCCAGCGCGGCGGCGACGTCCAGGTGCCCGTTCACGGCCCGGCCGAGCACGGCGGCGGCCCGGCCGGCGACCAGCACGCTCGCGGCGCCGCCCGGCCGCAGCGCGGCGGCCAACGCCGTCACCACCGCCGCCGGGTCGTCGACGACCTCCAGCACGGCGTGGCAGAGCACCAGGTCGGCGCTGCCCGGCTCGACCAGGCCGGCGAGCGCGTCGCCGTCGCCCTGCACGGCGCGGACCCGCTCGGCCACGCCGGCCTCGGAGGCCCGGCGGGTCAGTGCGGCGAGCGCGTCGGGACTGGCGTCGACCACGGTGACCCGGTGCCCGGCCTGGGCCAGCGGCACGGCGAAGCCGCCCGTGCCGCCGCCGACGTCGAGCACGGTCAGCGCACTGCCGGCGCGACGCTCCAGCTCGGCGCGCAGCACCGACCAGATCACGGCGGTACGGGGGGTCAGCGGCGGCCCGGCGAGCCGGCCTGGGGTCTGCTCCACCCGGTCGAGCCTAGTCACCCGGTCCAGCCGCACCGAGCCGCACCTGCGGCGGCCCGGTCGGCTCCGGGGTGGGAGATCAGGACTCGCCGGTGACGGCGTCGTCCTCGGCCCGCGACCGCAGGGCGTTGGCCACCGGGCCTTCGACGATCTCGTACTCGCGCGGCTCCGTGTGGTGGCTCGGGGTCCAACCGGCGCCGAGCCGGGTCCGCCGGGAGTTCGCCACCCCACCGCTACGCTCGTTGTTTCCCATGATCGTTGTCCCCCTCGTGCTCGCGCGGGCCACTCTGCCCACGCGAGCTGGAGTGTCCCTCGACCGGGCGCGGAAAACCGTAATGTGGATCACTGCCGTCAGCGGAAGTCGCGCGAGGGCGGGCTGACCGGCGGTTCGATGGCGTCCAGCCGGTCGGCGGTGAGGTTGGTCACTCCCTCGTGCCGCTGCAGCCGCCCCCGCACCACCAGCGCGGCGCTCGTGCGGGCCACCCGCCGGTAGCGCTGCCACAGGCCCGGGGAACAGGTGACGTTGAGCATCCCCGTCTCGTCCTCCAGGTTGAGGAAGGTGACCCCGCCGGCGGTCGCGGGGCGCTGCCGGTGGGTGACGATCCCGCCGACCCGGATGCGCCGCCCCGGCTCCACCTGGCCGAGCCGGGCGATCGGCACCGCGCCGAGCGCGTCGAGCCGGGGGCGGATGAAGCGGGCCGGATGGCTCTCCGGTGACAACCCGGTCGCCCACACGTCGGCGACCAGCCGCTCCACCGCCTCCATCCCGGGCAGGGTGGGCGCGGTCGCGCCGGTCACCGTGCCCGGCAGTCGGCCCGGCCGGTCCTGGGCCGCCGCGCCGGCGGCCCAGAGGGCCTGCCGCCGGGACAGCCCGAAACAGGCGAAGGCGTCCGCGGTGGCCAGCGCCTCCAGCTGCGCGGCGGTGAGACCCACGCGCCGGGCCAGGTCCGGCATGTCGCGGTACGGCCCGCGCGCCGCCCGCTCCGCCTCGATCCGCTCGGCCACCCCGTCACCGAGGGTACGCACGCCGGAGAGCCCCAGCCGGACGGCGGGCCCGTTCAGCCCCCAGTCGTGCGGCGGCTCCCCCGGCGCGCTGCCCCACCGGGTCTGCGGGGTGGACTCCAGCACCGCCAGGGCGCCGCTGGCGTTGACGTCCGGCCGGCGCACCTCGACGCCGTGCCGGCGGGCGTCGTCGACCAGCGTCTGCGGTGAGTAGAAGCCCATCGGCTGGGCGTTGAGCAGCGCGGCCAGGAACGGCCCCGGGTGGTAGCGCTTGAGCCAGGAGCTGGCGTAGACCAGGTAGGCGAAGCTCATCGCGTGGCTCTCCGGGAAGCCGTAGCTGGCGAACGCGGAGAGCTTGCGGTAGACGTCGTCGGCCAGTTCGCCGGTGATGCCCCGCGCGGCCATCCCCGCGTAGAGCCGGTCGGCGATGCGGGCCATCCGCTCGGCGGAACGCTTCGCGCCCATCGCCCGGCGCAGCTGGTCGGCCCCCGCCGCGTCGAAGCCGGCCAGGTCGATGGCGAGCTGCATCAGCTGCTCCTGGAACAGCGGCACGCCGAGGGTCTTCTCCAGCGCGTTGCGCATCAGCGGGTGCGGGTAGGTCACCGGCTCCTGGCCGTTCTTGCGCCGGATGTACGGGTGCACCGAGCCGCCCTGGATCGGGCCGGGCCGGATCAGCGCCACCTCGACCACCAGGTCGTAGAACTCGCGGGGCTTCAGCCGGGGCAGGGTGGCCATCTGGGCGCGGCTCTCCACCTGGAACACCCCGACCGAGTCGGCCCGGCAGAGCATGTCGTAGACCTCGGGGTCGTCCAGCGTCATGTCGCCGAGGTCCAGGCTCATCCCGATCATGTCGTAGCCGTAGTGCAGCGCGGAGAGCATGCCGAGCCCGAGCAGGTCGAACTTGACCAGGCCGACGGCGGCGCAGTCGTCCTTGTCCCACTGGAGCACGCTGCGGCCCGGCATCCGCCCCCACTCCACCGGGCACACCTCGATCACCGGCCGGTCGCAGATCACCATGCCGCCGGAGTGGATGCCCAGGTGCCGGGGGAACGTCTGCAACTCGTTGGCGTACGCGACCACCTGCTCGGGGATGTCCGCCACGTCGACCGTGGCGACCGACCCCCACCGGTCGATCTGCTTGCTCCAGGCGTCCTGCTGGCCGGGCGAGAACCCGAACGCCTTGGCCACGTCCCGCACCGCCGAGCGGGGCCGGTAGGAGATGACGTTGGCGACCTGCGCGGTGTGCTCCCGGCCGTACCGGGCGTAGACGTGCTGGATCACCTCCTCCCGGCGGTCGGACTCGATGTCCACGTCGATGTCCGGCGGGCCGTCACGCTCCGGGGCGAGGAAGCGCTCGAAGAGCAGCCGGTGCCGGACGGCGTCCACGTTGGTGATCCGCAGCGCGTAGCAGACCGCCGAGTTGGCCGCCGAGCCCCGCCCCTGGCAGTAGATGTCCTGCTCGCGGCAGAACGTGACGATGTCGTAGACCACCAGGAAGTAGCCGGGGAAGCCCAGCTCCTCGATCATGTTCAGCTCGTGGTCGAGCTGCGCGTACGCCCTCGGGTGCGCCTCGGGCGGGCCGTAGCGCTCGCGGGCGCCGGCGTGGGTCAGGTGGCGCAGCCAGCTCATCTCGGTGTGCCCCGGCGGCACCGGGTACGCCGGCAGCCGCGGCGCGACGAGCTGGAGGTCGAACGCGAGCTCGGCGCCGAACTCGGCGGCCCGGGCCACCGCGCCGGGGTAGGCGGCGAACCGGGCCGCCATCTCGGCGCCGCCGCGCAGGTGGGCGGTGCCGGCCGCGGGCAGCCAGCCGTCGATCTCGTCCAGGCTGCGCCGGGCCCGGACGGCGGCGACGGTGGTGGCCAGCCGCCGCCGGCCCGGGGTGGCGTAGTGCACGTTGTTGGTGGCCACCGTGGGCAGGCCGGCCGTCGCCGCCAGCTCGGCGAGCGCGTCGTTGCGGTCGGCGTCCACCGGGTGCCCGTGGTCGGTCAGCTCCACCGCCACCGTCTCCGCACCGAACAGGGCGGTCAGCCGGTCCAGCTCGCGGGCCGCCGCGTCCACCCCCTCGGTGAGCAGCGCCGACGGCACGTGTCCCTTGCGGCAGCCGGTGAGCACCAGCACGTGGTCCCGCAACTCGGCGGCGAGCTCCTCCAGCCCGCCGTAGACCGGGCGGCCCTTCTCCCCGCCGCGCAGCTGGGCGCGGGCGATGGTCGCGGCCAGCCGGGCGTACCCCTCGTGGCCGTGGGCGAGCAGCAGCAGGTGTCGCCCGAGCGGGTCGGGCTCGCCGTTCTGCGGGCCGGGCAGGTCCAGGGAGAGCTCGGCGCCGAAGATCGTCGGCAGGTGCAGCGCGCGGGCCGCCTCGGCGAAGCGCACCACCCCGTAGAAGCCGTCGTGGTCGGTGACGGCGAGCGCGGTGAGGCCCAGCCGGGCCGCCTCCTCGGCCAGCTCCTCCGGGTGGCTGGCGCCGTCGAGGAAGCTGAAGTTGGTGTGCGCGTGCAGCTCGGCGTACGGCACCGCGTCGTCGGGGCGGGCCACCTCGGGCGGCTGGTACTGCTCCCGCGTGCGGCTCCAGGCGGGAGAGTCGCCGCCGTCGGCGTCCACGGCCAACGGGTCGACCACGTGCAGGTGCCGCTCGTCGCGCACCCGGCCGCCCTC
The DNA here is from genome assembly GCF_048060285.1 of Micromonospora sp. LOL_025. NCBI lineage: Bacteria > Bacillati > Actinomycetota > Actinomycetes > Micromonosporales > Micromonosporaceae > Micromonospora > Micromonospora sp. LOL_025. The sequence goes on from NZ_JBHMIR010000001.1 coordinate 244,799, forward strand.
CCCGCCGGCCCGCCCCTCCCCCGGCCCGCCCGCACCCACTCGGCCCCCACCAGGTCGGCCCGTGCCCAGTCGGTTCGCACCCGACCCGCCCGCCCCCGGCCGGTCCACGCCCGGCCGACCCGTGCCCGACCGTTCCTCGCCCGGCCGACCCGCGCCCACACCCGGTCGCTTCCCGCCTGTCCCACCCGTACCCGTGCCCGCACCAGGTCGGCCCTCGCCTGTCGCCCACGCACCCACGCCCGCACCAGGTCGACCCTCGCCTGTCGCACCCGCACCCGACCGACCCGCACCCGACCGACCCACGCCCGATCGGCCGGTGCCGGACTCCCGGCCGGAGAGCACGCGCTCCAACTCCGACCAGGGCAGCTTCGGGTTGTGAAAGCTCATCAGAGCCCCTCGGGGCGGGGAGCCGGAGAGATCTTGGAGAGTTCCGGCCCCTGGAGGGGCCGGAACTCTCCAAGATCCGAAAGCCGGCGTCCGGCGGTCCTGCCAACGGGGCAGCTCGACAGCGCCGGCAGGGCTTCACCCCGCGCGAGCCGACGCGCCGGCAGGGCACCGGGTCGAGCGGGTGGGTGGGGGTGGGGCGGGTGCCCGTTGGTGACCGTGGGCGGGTGCTCAGTCATAGATCGCCTCCACCAGCCACCGCCCGGCCTCGACGGCGAGCAGCAGGGCCGTACCGTCGGCCAGACAGACCTGGAACCGGGCCCGGCGGCGGGCCTCGACCGGTGCCCACCAGCGCTCGTCGACCGGCCACGGACCCGCCCAGCCGACGATCTCGACCGGTCGGGCGGCGCCCACGGTCAGCCGGGCCGGCTCGGCGCTGACCTGGAGTCGCGCGCTGACCCGGACCGGCTCGCCGCCGGCGTCGTGCACGACCGCGGCGAGCGGGTCGGGCAGCACCACGGCCGGCGCGGGTGGCGGCAGCCGGCCCGGCCACGGCGGCGGGACGGGCCGGGCCGGCAGGCGTTCGTCGCCCCACGGCACCAGGCGCACCTGGTCCGCCGGCGAGCGCCCGCCGCCGAGCACCGCGGTGACCACCGCCTCGGGACCGAGGATGCCCTGCACCCGGCTCAACGCCCGGTGCGCCCGCTCCCGCTCCTCGCCGGTCTCCCCCCACAGGCCGGGTTGCAGGCCGGCCTGCGCGACCACTCCGTCCGGGACCAGCCGCAGCCGGATGATGCCCGCCGTCGGGCGGGTCGGGCGGGTGCCGGCCCGGCCGGTGCTGCCGGACAGCCAGCCGTCGAGCTGCCAGCGCACCCGGTCGGCGATGGCCGCGGCGGTGAGCAGCCCGTCGTGCCGCCAGACCCGGTGCAGTTCCTGGCCGTGCGCGGTGACCGCCTCGATGCCGAGACGGGTGCAGGCCAACCCGTGCGCGGCGAGCCGGTCGTGCAGCCGTTCGGCCAACGCCCGGGCGGCGAAGGCCGCCGCGTCGACCCGGTCGAGCGGCTCGTCGTGGTCGGCGGTGACCGCGAGGTCGACCGGAGGTCGCCGGACCGCGAGCTGACGGTGGTCCCGCCCGGCCGCCAACCGGTGGGCCAGCGCACCGTCGAAGCCGAACCGGGCCAGTACGTCGCCGGCGGGCAGCGCGGCGAAGTCGCCCAGGGTGCGTACGCCGAGCCGGCGCAGCAGGTCGGCCAGGGCCGGGCGGCCGAGCGCCTCGACCGGCAGGTCGGCGAGGAATCCCGGTGTCCCGTCGGGCGGAACGACCCGTCCGTCGCGGGCGGCCAGCCCGGCGGCGAATACCCCGTCGGCGATGCCGACCTGGCTCTCCACCGCGCAGGCCTGGGCGACGTGCTCGACGATCCGCTCGGCGGCCGCCTCCTCGCCCCCGAGGTAGCGGCTCGGCCCACGGGCCGCCACCGCGCACGCGCCGGGGCGTACCACCTCGACGCCGGCGACCAGTTCCTCGACGGCGGCGACCACCGGTTCGAACGCCCGGGCGTCCCGCCCGGGGTCGTACTCGACGGCGGTGAGCTGCGGGCACCGGCCCTGGGCCTCCCGTCTGCGCAGCCCTCGACGCACCCCCTCGGCGCGGGCCCGCTCGGAGCAGGCGACCACCCGGTTGGCGTGCAGCACGGCGACCGGGTCGGTGGCCGGCACCCCGTCGACGATCTCCGCGGCGAGCACCGGCCAGTCCGGGCACCAGAGCAGCAGGGTCCGCACGGGCGCGGCGGTCACGTCGGGCCGACCAGGGTGAGCGCGGCACGACGGGACGGGCCGGTGGGCGCGGAGGCGACGGCCGGGCCGACCTGGCGGAGCCGGCCGGCGGTCGACCGGCCGGTGGCGGAGACGGCGGCGGCGGGGGCGGGGGCGGAACGGGGAATGACCCGGGTGAGCCCGTCCCCGGGCAGCCAGACCTTGATCTCCTTGGGGCGGGCGGCGGCCCCGCGGCCCCGCGCGGAGACGGTGACCTCGCGGCGACGCAGCCGGCCCCGCCCCTGCCCGAGCCCCTCCCAGGCGCCCCGGACCACCTGGAGGGTCACGTCCGCGCCGTCCCACCGCCCGTACGGGACGAGGACGCTGCCGCGCTGCCGGGCACGGGCGGCCAGCCGGTTGGCCACCGAGGCGGAGACCGCCGTCGGCACGGCGGTGACCACGACGTCCACCCCGTCGATCAGCGCGGCGATGACGGTGGCCCACTCCGGGCCCGGGTGGGGCACCAGGGCGAGCCGGTCCAGGGCGATGCCCAACTCGGCGGCGGCGCCCGCCCCGAACGTCGGGACCCCCACCACGGCGCACCACGAGCCGGCCCGGGACGCCTCGGCGAGCAGCGCCAGGACCAGCGAGGTGCCGCCGCTGCGCCGGGGCTGGCCGGTGGCGACCGCGATCGTGCTGCCTCGTCGCAACCCCCGGTTGGGCAGCAGCCCGGTCAGCTCGGGGGCCACCGGCAACAGCCGGTGACCGGCCGCCGGGTCCGGCGCGCTCGCCGGGCGCACCAGACCGGCCAGTGCGGCGGAACCGACCACCATCCGGCCCGCCATCGGACCTACCCCCCGTCGTGCTGTCGGATCAGACGTGCGCGTGGCGCGCCGGGGCACCCGGTCGCCGCCGGACGGCCGGGTGCCCGGGTCAGGCCGCGAGGCCGTCGAGCGCCGGTTGGTGGGCCACGCCGAGTGCGGCCTCCACGACCGTGACGAACTGCTCGGCGGAGCGCAGCAGGTCGTCGGCCTCCCGGGCGGTCACGACCCGTGGGATGCCGGCCTCGGCGGCGGCCCGCTTGCCGGCGCCGAGGGCGAAGAACCGGGCCCACTCGTCGAGCTCGGGGGCGACACCGGAGAGCAGGATCCAGACGCTGGTTACCCGGTGGCGTCGGGCGGGGGCAGGTCGCGCCCGGGCGGCGAGCACGGCCGCGGCCGCCCGGAGCGCGGCCAGGTGGGCGGCGGCGTAACGGAGGCCGTCGGGGCGGGTCTGGGCGGCCTCGGCCAGCCCGCGCCGGGCCACCGCGAGAAGCTGGGCGGGGGTGCGGTGCGGCAGCACGTGCGCCGGCACCGTCGGTGCCTGAGCCGGGTTGGTCGGCATGGGACTGTCTCCTCCACGTGGCCGAGGCGCCGCCCCGGAGACGGCCCTGGGCCGCCGGCGGGACGCCGGGTCGAGTGGTGCGGAGGAAGACGCACCGGTGGGGTGGCCGGCCGGGTGTGGACGCTTCCCCACACCACACCCGGCCGGCGTTACCGGCGGGTTCGTCGCCCGCCGCCCGGGGGTCGTGGGCGGCGGGCGACGCTCCTGCCTGACGGGCCCGGACTCGCGACTGCCCGGGACCCAGGTGCGGCCCGCGGAGCCGCACCGCCCGGAGCCGCGCCGCGAAACACCGCCCCGGGTCTGTTGGAACGGGCGTTCGAGGCAATCGAACACTCGTTCTAACTGCTGCTGACAGTACACCCTCCCACCGACGAAAACGCAACGTGTGGCGCGCGGGCGTCGGTCGACGTCCCGGCAGGTGCCGGCCGGACGGCGCCCCGCCCGGTCGCGGTCCGGCACGGCCGGCTGAGCCGCCGACCGGCGTACCGGGAAGAATGGTCGGCATGCAGCCACACCCGAACGTGCGGGCGGTGCAGGACGTGCTCGACGCCACGGGCGCCCGGGACGGGTCCGGCGCCGCGAGCCTCGTCCGCCTGCTGCCCGACGCGGTCCACACCGCCGCTGCCGCCGCCGAGTCGCTCGGCGTCGCGGTCGGCCAGATCGCCAACTCGCTCGTCTTCGAGGCGGACGGCGCACCGCTGCTGGTGCTCACCTCCGGCGCGCACCGGGTGGACACCGCCGGCCTGGCCGCGTCCATCGGGGTCGGCCGGCTGCGGCGGGCCACCCCGGAGTTCGTCCGCGCGCACACCGGGCAGGTGATCGGCGGGGTCGCGCCGGTCGGCCACCCGCGTCCGCTGCGCACCCTGGTCGACACCGCCCTGGAGTCGTACGACGAGATCTGGGCGGCCGGCGGCGTGCCGCGGGCCGTCTTCCCCACGACGTACCCGGAGCTGCTGCGGGTCACCGGCGGCGTCCCGACCGGGGTGGCGTGAGCGAGCGAACCGTGGGGACCGACGTCCCGGAGCTGGTCACGCTGCACGTGTGGCGCACCTCCCGCGCCGCGCTGCCCCGGGCGTTGACCCGGATGGCGGTCGACCCCCGCCGGCTGCGCGCCGTGCCCGGCGTGCGGTTCGGCAAGCTGCTCGGCACCGGGACCGGCACCGGCTTCGGGCCGGGCGACGCCGACCTCACCCGGTGGGCGGCGCTGACCGTGTGGGACTCCCCCGCCGCCGCGGCCGGCTTCGACGGCTCACCGGTGGGGCGCGCCTGGGCGCGGATCGCCCGCGCGTCCGTCCGGGTCGACCTGCGCCCGCTGAGCAGCCGGGGCGAGTGGTCGGGGCGCCGGCCGTTCGGGGCGCCGCCCGGCGGCCGGGTCACCGGCCCGGTGCTGGCGCTGACCCGGGCCCGGCTGCGGCCACGGCGGGCGGCCACCTTCTGGCGGGCGATCCCCCCGGTGGCCGCCGCGCTGCACGCCGCACCCGGCCTGCTGGCCCGCTTCGGCGTCGGCGAGGCCCCGCTGGGCTGGCAGGGCACGGTGAGCGTGTGGCGCGAGCCGGCAGACCTCGTGGCGTTCGCGTACCGTCACCCGGAGCACCGGGCGGCGATCATGCGGACCCCCACCGAGGGGTGGTACGCGGAGGAACTCTTCGCGCGGTTCGAGGTGCGCGACGTGGTGGGTGACCGGGCGGTGCTGGGGTGGGTCGCGGACGGCGATCCGGGAGCGGCGGAGGGTGTACGGGCATGAGGTTGGTGCGGTGGACGCCGGACGATCTCGTACGACGGCTGGACGACGTGGTGGCCGTCTACGGCGAGGCGATGGGGTACCGCCCGGAGCTGCTGGAGTCCCGGCGCGGCTACATCGCCACCCACGTACGCCGACCCGGCTTCCGCGCCGTCGCCAGCCTGACCAGCGAGGGCCACCTGGCCGGCTTCGGCTACGGCTACCTGGGCGGCTCCGGGCAGTGGTGGCACGACCAGGTCTGGCGGGCGCTGGACGCCCCGACCCGGCAGCGCTGGCTGACCCACTGCTTCGAGGTGGTCGAGCTGCACGTCCGCCCGCCCGCGCAGGGGCACGGCCTGGGCGCGCGGCAACTGCGGGCCCTGCTCAGCCTGGCGGAGGGGACGACCACGCTGCTCTCCACCCCCGAGGCCGACGAACAGCGGTCCCGGGCCTGGCGGCTGTACCGCCGGTTCGGCTTCGTCGACGTCCTGCGCGACTTCCACTTCCCCGGCGACGAGCGCCCGTTCGGTGTGCTCGGCCGGGACCTGCCGCTGGAGCCGCCGACACCCGCCCCGGCCGGCCGGGGGGCCGCGTGACCCGACGGCTGTCCTGGGCGCTGCTGGCCGTGCTGGTGCTGGCGCAGATCTGCTACCCGCTGACCACCGGGGAGACCCGGGCCCGGCTGACCGTCGCCACCGTCGTGCTCGGCTACCTGCTCTCGGTCGGCCACGCACTGCTCAGCCGGGGCCCGCGTACGGCGGCGGCGCTGGTCGCGGTGGCCACGGTCGGCGGGTTCGCCATCGAGGCGCTCGGCGTGGCCACCGGCTTCCCGTTCGGCAGCTACGACTACTCCGGCGAGCTGGGGCCGAAGCTGGCCGGGGTGCCGCTGATCATCCCGCTGGCCTGGACCTGGATGGCCTGGCCGGCCTGGCTGGCCGCCACCCGGCTGACCGGGGGCGACGCCGGTGGCCGGGCGGGGCGGCGGGGCGGCGCGTACGTCGTCCGGCGGATCGCGCTGGCCGCCGTCGGGCTGGCCGCCTGGGACCTCTTCCTCGACCCGCAGATGGTGGCCGAGGGCTACTGGGTCTGGCGGGACGCCACCCCCGCGCTGCCGGGCCTGCCCGGCATCCCGGTGAGCAACTACCTGGGCTGGCTGCTCTTCGCCGTGCTGATGATGGGCGCGCTGCGCCCGCTGGCCGGGCCCGCCGTGGCCACCACCGACGGGCGGGACGGCCCGATGTTCGCGCTCTGGCTGTGGACGTACTTCTCCAGCGTGCTGGCCCACGCGGTCTTCCTCGACCTGCCCGCCTCGGCGCTCTGGGGCGCGGTCGGCATGTCGGTGGCCGCCGTGCCGCTGGCGGTCACGCTGCTCCGTTCCCGCCGCGACGACCGGCACCGGTCCCGTCAGCCGCAGCGCCCCGGCGTCGACGCGACGGCATGACCGCCGTCCTGGCGCTGCTGCTCGGCGTGGCCGCGCTGACCGCGCACACCCTGGTCAACGCCGGCCGCTGGCTGCGCCGCCCGGCCGAGCGGCCGGCGCCGGTCACCGAGCCCGTGGCGGTGCTGCTGCCGCTGCGCGACGAGGCCGCGCGGGTCACCCCGTGCCTGCGCGCACTGCTCGCCCAGCGGGGCGTGCCGCGGCTGCGCGTGGTGGTGCTCGACGACGGGTCGACCGACGGCACCGCGGACGTGGTCCGCGCGGTGGCGGGCGACGACCCCCGGGTCACCCTGCTCGACGGGGCCGCCCCGCCGCCGGGCTGGCTGGGCAAGCCGCACGCCTGCTGGCAGCTGGCCACCCGGGCCGACCCCGCGGCGACCGCGCTGGTCTTCGTCGACGCCGACGTGGTGCTCGCCCCGGACGCGGTCGCGGCGGCCGTCACCGAGCTGCGTGCCGCACGGGTGACGCTGCTGTCGCCGTACCCCCGGATCCTGGTGGCGACGGTGGCCGACCGGCTGGTCCAGCCGCTGTTGCAGTGGCTGTGGCTCACCTTCCTGCCGCTGCGGGCGATGGAGTGCTCGCGGCGGCCGTCGCTGGCCGCCGCCGGCGGGCAGTTCCTGGTGGTGGACCGGGCCGGCTACGAGGCCGCCGGCGGGCACGCCGTGGTGGCCGGGAAGATCCTGGAGGACGTCGAACTGGCCCGCGCGGTCAAGCGGGCCGGCGGCCGGATCGCCCTCGCCGACGGCTCGCGGCTGGCCGCCTGCCGGATGTACGAGGACTGGCCGCAGCTGCGCGACGGCTACTCGAAGTCGCTCTGGGCGACCTTCGGCCACCCGAGGGCGGCGGCCGTCGTGGTGACCCTGCTGCTTCTGCTCTACACCGCTCCTCCGCTGCTGGCGGTCGTCGCCCTGGCCGCCGGCGCGCCGACGGTGGCCGCCGCGGCGCTCGCCGCCTACCTGCTCGGGGTCGCCGGGCGGGCGGTCAGCGCCCGGGCGACCGGTGGCCGGTGGTGGCCCGACGCGCTGGCACACCCCGTGTCGGTCGTGGTCCTCGGTTGGCTGACCCTGCGGTCGTACCATCTGCGGAAGCGGCGACGCCTGTCCTGGCGCGGCCGCCCCGTCACCTAGGGAGGCGCGGCATGGCGCGGATCGTGGTCGTCGGCGCCGGGGTGGGAGGGCTGGCCACCGCCGCCCGGCTGGCCGCCACCGGGCACCAGGTCACCGTGCTCGAACGCGCGGGCACCGTCGGTGGCAAGCTCGGCCGGTACGTGCGCGACACCCCGGCGGGCCCGTTCCACTTCGACACCGGGCCGAGCCTGCTCACCCTGCCCGACGTCTTCCACGACCTGTTCGAGGCGACCGGCGCGAAGCTGGACGAGTACCTGGACCTGGCGCCGGTGGACCCGATCGTGCGGCACGTCTTCCCCGGCGGGGGCCCGGCCCTCGACTCCTGCGCCGACCCGGCCGAGTTCGCCGCCCGGATCGGCGCGGCCTTCGGCGACCGGGCCGCCACGGACTGGCAGCGGCTGTGGCGCCGGGCCGCGCGGGTGTGGCAGGCGTCGCACCGGGACATCCTGCGCCGCCCGATCGACTCCCCGCTGGACCTGGCCGCGCTGGCCTGGCGGTTGGGCGACCTGGCCGCCATCGGCCCGGGCCGGACGCTGCGCGGGCTGGGCCGACGGCACCTGTCGGACCCCCGGCTGCGGATGCTGCTGGACCGGTACGCCACCTACACCGGCGCCGACCCGCGCCGGGCGCCGGCCGCGCTGGTCGCCGTGCCCTACGCCGAGCTGACCTTCGGCGGCTGGTACCTGCGCGGCGGGCTGGGCACGCTCGCCGACGCGCTGCTCACCCGCTGCCTGGACCTCGGCGTGGTCGTGCAGACCGGCGCCACGGTCACCCGGATCGACGCCGCGGGCGGGCGGGTGCACGGCGTACGCCTGCGCGGCGTCACCGCCCCGGTCCCCGCCGACGTGGTGGTCGCCAACGTCGACGCGCTCACCCTCTACCGGGACCTGCTGCCCAGCCCGCGCCGGCTGGCCGGGCTGACCGACCGCAGCCTGGCCGGTTTCGTGCTGCTGCTCGGCGTCGCCGGCGACTCCGGGCTGGCCCACCACAACGTGTTCTTCCCCCGCGACTACGACGCCGAGTTCGACGCGGTCTTCGGCCACCCGGGGCGCGGCGTGCGGGCCCGGCCGGCGGCCGATCCCACCGTCTTCGTCACCGTGGCCGACGACCCGGTGGTCCGGCCCGCCGGTCACGAGTCGTGGTTCGTGCTGGTCAACGCGCCCCGACACGGCACCGCCGCCGGTGCCGTCGACTGGCGCCGGCCCGGCCTCGCCGAGGCGTACGCCGACCGGGTCCTCGACGTGCTGGCCGGGCGCGGCGTCGACGTGCGGGACCGGCTGGTGTTCCGGGAGGTCCGCACCCCGGCCGACCTGGACGACGCGACCGGCGCGCCCGGCGGGTCGATCTACGGCACCGCCGGCGGCCTGCTGCGCCCGGCCAACCGGGGCCCGGCGCACGGGCTGTGGCTGGTCGGCGGCTCCAGCCACCCGGGCGGCGGCCTGCCGATGGTGACCCTCTCCGCCCAGATCGTCGCCGACGACATCGGCCCCGCCTGGTAGCCGCCGACGGGCGGGGGCACCGCGTCGACGCCGGCCTTCCCGGCAGCCCGGGCCGGCCGCACGGTCAGCCGGCGTCGATCAGGGCGCGGCGGACGGCGGAGAGCAACTGGCCGAGGCCGAAGCCGGCCAGCAGCACCCAGACGGCGGTCGCCATGGTGATCGTGCCGGCGGCCAGGTCCGGCTCGATCAGCCCGGTCAGCCCGGCCAGCAGCAGCCCGACCAGGGCCACCGAGACCCGCGTGGGGCGCTCCCCCACGGTCACCGCGCCGAGTTCCCGCATGCCGGCGGAGACCGCCCGGGCGCGGACGTACTCGTGCAGCCAGGAGAGCGCACCGGCGGTCACGACGAGCGCCCCCGGCGCGCCGATCAGCCAGAACGCGGCCAGCCAGGCGACCTCGCCGAGCCGGTCCGCCAGCGAGTCGTAGACGTAGCCGAGCCGGGTGGTCCGGTTCGTGGCCACCGCCACCGCGCCGTCGACGCTGTCCGCCACCGCGGCGAGCAGCACGAACAGCGCCGCGAGGAAGGGACCGTCCTGCGGCCGAACGGCGAACAGCGGCACGCAGGCGCAGAGCAGCACGCCGACCACGGTGACCGGGGTCGGGCCGACCCGCAGCCGGCCCAGCACGAACCCGACGTGGTAGGCGAACCGCAGCCAGGCGCGGACGACCGGGGCCGCCGCCCGGGGGTCGAAGCCCCCGTGCAGCCGTGCCCAGGCCGTGGCGTACTCGTCCCAGTTCAGCTGTGTGCCCACCACGGAACAACCGTCGCACCGCCGCTCAGGTGTCGCGGCAGCGGGGTCACACCCGCGCGCCGACCTGGAGGTTCTGCCACACCTCGCGGGTGGCGGTGGAACGGTTGAGGGTGATGAAGTGGATCCCCGGCACGCCCTCGTCGAGCAGCCGCCGGCACATCTCGCTGGCCTGCTCGACGCCGAGCCGGCGTACCGCCTCCGGGTCGTCGGCGACCTTCGCGAACTGGTCGGCCAGGGCCGGCGGGAAGGGCGCCCCCGAGAGCTGCGTGGAGCGCTCGATCGTGCCGATCTGGGTCACCGGCATCACGCCGGCCAGGATCGGGGTGTCGCAGCCGGTGGCGGCGACCCGGTCGCGCAGCCGCAGGTAGTCGTCGGCGTCGAAGAACATCTGGGTGATCGCGAAGTCGGCGCCGGCCCGGCACTTGCGCACGAAGTGCTCCGTGTCGCTGGCCACGTCGGGTGAACGCGGGTGTTTGTAGGGGAAGGCCGCCACCCCGACGCTGAAGTCGCCGGCGTCGCGCACCAGGCGGACCAGGTCCTCGGCGTAGAGCACCCCCTCGGGGTGGCGCACCCAGTCGCCGCCCGGGTCGCCCGGCGGGTCGCCCCGCACGGCGAGCACGTTGCGCACCCCGACCCCGGCGAGCCGGCCGATGACGTGGCGCAGCTCGGCCACGGAGTGGTTGACCGCCGTCAGGTGGGCCATCGGCAGCAGGGTGGTGTCGGTGGCGATCCGCTCGGTGACCGCGACGGTGGTGTCGCGGGTCGACCCGCCCGCGCCGTAGGTGATCGAGACGAACGACGGGCGCAGCGACTCCAGCTCGCGGATCGCCTGCCACAGCAGCCGCTCGCCCTGTGCGGTCTTGGGCGGGAAGAACTCGAAGGAGAAGGTCGGCTGGCGGTCACGGATCAGCTCCCCGATCGCCGGCTGCGGATTGGGGAGGACCGATGGAAGACCGAGCGCCACGCTCCGACTCTAGCGGTCCGGGCCCTCCGCGCCGAGAGCTTCCCACACTGGTGGACACCGGACGGCCCGGCCGCGGGTCGGCCGGGGCCGGAAATCGTCGTACCCCCGGAGTAGTCATGGGGTTGCGCGGGGTGGGCCCGGCCGGAGGCCGACCCGCCGGGGGCACGCGCGGGGGTCAGCATCCATCGGTGGCGCACCGGTCCCGTTCCGGGGCCCGCGCCGCCGCCGCGCCGACACCCGCCCGGAGGACCGATGACGCCGCCCCCGCCGCCCGGCCCGCAACTGCTCGGGCCGCTGCTCGCCCAGCTCCGGCTGGCCCGGGGCTGGAGCCAGCTACGGGTCGCGGCCGAGCTCTGCGCCGCGTCCGGGGTGCCGACCCTCAGCCGGCACGAGGTCTCCCGGTGGGAGCGGCAGCTGCGCGTCCCCGGCGAGTTCTGGCTCGGCTGGCTCGCCGTCGTCCTCGCGGTGCCGGCCGACCTGCTGGTCACCGCCGCGGCCCGCACCCGCAGCCTCGGTCCGCCGCCGGCCTTCGGCGGGTCCCGACCCCGGGCGGCGCTGCTCGCCCTGGCCCAGCGCTGGCTCGCCGACCCGCGCGCCGTGCTGCTGCCCGGCGCGCCCACCCGGCCCGCCGACCGGGGCGACGGCGCGGGGCCGGTACGGCTGGCGGAACTGCGCCGGCTCGACGACCTCGTCGGCGGGGCCGACCTGGCCGGGCTCGGGGCGTACCGGCTGGGACGGGCGGTGCGGGCGCTGTCCGGGTGCACCCCCTCCGCACGCCCTCGGCTGCTGCCCGAGCTGGCCGAGTCCGCCCAGCTCGCCGGCTGGCTCGCCGCGGACGCGGGGGACGCCGCCGGCGCCCTGCACGCGTACCGGCTGGCGCTGCGCGCCGCCGCGACGGCCGGCGACCCGGCGCTCGGCGGGCACGTGCTCGGCTCGGCCAGCCACCTGCTCACCGGCGTCGGCGACCCGGAGGGCGCGCTGGTGCTGGCCCGCACCGCGTACGCCGGGGCACGGCGGTCGGCCGGCCCCGGCCTGCGCGCCCTGCTGCTGCACCGGGTGGCCCTGGCCGCGGCGCTCGCCGGCCGGGCGGGGGCGGCCCGGCAGGCGCTCGACGCGGCCCGCCGGGTGACCGACGCGCCGGAGCCGGGCCGCGAGCCGCCGTGGCTCTACTGGCTCGACGGGCCGGAGTTGGCCGCGATGACGGGACGCGCGCTGGTCGCACTGGGCCGACCGCTCCCGGCCGAGGCGCCACTGCACGCCGTCCGGCGGCGCGGCCCCCGCACCGCCGCGATCTACGGCGGCTGGCTGGCCCGGGGCTACCTGCAACTCGGCGAGGTGGAGCGGGCCTGCGCGGTCGCCGGCGAGGCCCTGCTCGACGCGGTCCGTGCCGGGTCGCCCCGCGCAGTGGGCCAACTGGCGGAGGTACGCCGGCGGCTGGCCGGGCACGGCGACGAGCCGGCCGTACGGCGGTACCGGGCGCTCGCCGCCGCGGCCGCTCCGTACCTGCCCCGTCCGGGGCCGCCACCTGGGCCGGCCGGCCGGCGGGCCCGCACGGGGCGTGCGGCGCGTCGGCCCCCCGGTGGCGCGACGGGGTCCACCCCGACCGGCTAGCGTCGTGGGGTGACCCACGCTGCTCCTGTTTCCCCCGTCGACCGCGCCGGGCTGCGTCAACGGATCGACAAGGCCCTGACCGAGTTCCTGGCCGGCCAGCGCGCCTGGATGGCCGGGGTCGACGACGCCCTGGCCCCGCTCGCCGAGGCGATCGAGGCGTTCGTCCTCGGCGGCGGCAAGCGGCTGCGGCCGGCGTTCGCCTACTGGGGGTTCCGGGGCGCCGGCGGGGTGGACACCGACCAGGTGGTCACCGCCCTGGCCGCGTTGGAGTTCGTGCAGGCCAGCGCGCTGATCCACGACGACCTGATGGACCGGTCCGACACCCGGCGCGGCGAGCCGGCGGTGCACCGGCGGTTCGCCGCGCGGCACCGGGCGTCCGGCTGGGGCGGCGACGCGGACGGCTTCGGCGACGCCGCGGCGATCCTGCTGGGCGACCTGTCGCTGGTCTGGTCGGACGAGCTGCTGCACTCCGCCGGGCTGGACCCGCGCACGGTGGCCCGGGCCCGGCCGGTCTTCGACGCCATGCGCACCGAGGTCACCGTCGGCCAGTACCTGGACGTGCTGACCCAGGTGACCGGGGACACCTCGGTGGAGCGGGCCGGCAAGGTCGCCCGCTACAAGTCGGCGAAGTACACGGTCGAACGGCCGCTGCTGCTCGGGGCCGCGCTGGCCGACGCGTCGGCGGAGGTCCGGGCGGCGTACTCGGCGTACGGGCTGCCGCTGGGCGAGGCGTTCCAGCTCCGCGACGACGTGCTGGGGGTCTTCGGCGATCCCGCCCAGACCGGCAAGCCGGCCGGTGACGACCTGCGTGAGGGCAAGCGGACCTACCTGGTGGCGGCGGCCCTGGAGACGACCGACGGGGTGGGCCGGGAACTGCTGCTCGGCGGGCTCGGCGACCCCGGGCTGGACGAGGCCGGGGTCGCCCGGCTGCGCGAGCTGATCGACGGCAGCGGGGCGCTGGCGCGTACGGAGCAGCGGATCGGTGTGCTGACCGACACCGCGCTGGCCGCGCTGGCCGCCGTCGACCTGGACACCGAGGCCCGGCAGGCCCTGGTCGACCTGGCCATCGCCGCCACCCGTCGCGCCGACTGACCCGCCCGCCCCGCACGGGGCGGGCGGTGGGGCGGGTCAGAAGCCCAGGGCCTGGGCCCGGCGCTTCACCTCGCGGGCCTGGTCGCCGGCGAGCGCCTTCGCGGGGCTGCCGCCGGGCAGGGTGTCGTCCGGCTCGTAGAGCCAGCGCAGCGCGCCCTCGTCGTCGTAGCCCCCGTCGGCCAGCAGGTTGAGCACGCCGGGCAGGTGCTTCAGCACCGTCTGGTTGGCCACCAGGTCGGCCGGCATCCGGCGGACGCCGTCGCGGCGTACCGCGATCAGCTCCCGGTCCCGGATCATCTGGTGGACCTTGCTGATCGACACGTCGAGGCGCTCGGCCACGTCCGGCAGGGTCAGCCAGTCGGCGGGATCGGCGGGGCCGGCGGATTCGGCGCCGGGCACGGCCCGGTCGGCGGGTACTGAGTCGGTCACCGGACCACCCTGCCATGCCCCGCGCGGTCAGGGCCAACGGCACCCCCACGAGCCGGCTGAGCAGGGCCGGCGGGGCAGGCGAGCGCGGCGGGGCGGTCCTTGTCGCACCCCATCTGTAGCATCCTGTTCAACCTTCACCCCCTGGACACATAGACTCCCTGCCGATGGACACACAGGTCGCCGACACGTTGCTGGGCTCGCTGATCGACGGGCGCTACCGCATCCGCGGTCGCGTGGCCCGTGGCGGCATGGCGACCGTGTACACCGCCACCGACGAGCGCCTCGAGCGCACCGTCGCACTCAAGATCATTCACCCGTCCCAGGCCCCGGAACCGGGGGCGCGCACGGCGGGCTTCGTGGAGCGGTTCACCGACGAGGCGAAGACCATCGCCCGGTTGACCCACCCCAACGTCGTCGCGGTCTACGACCAGGGCACCCACTCCGGCCTGCCCTACCTGGTGATGGAGTACGTCCGCGGTCGCACCCTGCGTGACGTGCTCGCCGAGCGGCGCCGGCTCAACCCCGACGAGGCGCTGGCCATCGCCGAGCAGATGCTCGCCGCGATCGCCGCCGCGCACCGGGCTGGCCTGGTGCACCGCGACGTGAAGCCGGAGAACGTGCTGGTCGCCGAGGCCCCCACCGGCGGCGCGGCCAACCTGGTCGACAGCGTGGTCAAGGTCGCCGACTTCGGGCTGGCCCAGGCGGTCGAGGCGAGCGCCGACGACGAGAACGGCAACCAGTTGATGGCCACGGTCGCGTACGTGGCCCCGGAGCTGGTCACCGAGGGGCACGCCGACCCCCGCACCGACGTCTACTCCGCCGGCATCGTGCTGTTCGAGATGCTCACCGGTCGGGTGCCCTACGACGGGGACCGCCCGGTCGACGTCGCCTGGCAGCACGTCGACAACGACGTCCCGACGCCGTCGACCCTGGTGCCCGGCCTGCCCAAGGCCCTCGACGAACTCATCGCCCGGGCCACCCGGCGTGATCCGGGCGCCCGGCCGACCGACGCCGGCGCGTTGCTGGCCGAGGTGCAGGCGGTCCGGGACGACCTGGGCGACGCGAACACGCGTACCGCCGTGCTGCGCCGGGTGTCCGACGAGCCGATGGCCGGGCCGACCATGATGGTCGCGGCGGTCCGGCCGGCCGAGCGGCCCGCCTGGGCCCGGCTGCCCGAGGGCGGCGGTCCCCGGACGGGCCGTCGCCGGGCCGAGCCCGAGGAGGACGAGAGCCTGTGGTCGCGGCTGTCCGCGCTGCGCACCCGGGTGATGGGCGACCCGCGGGGCCGCATGGCGGCCATCGCCGCCGTGGTCGTGCTGGTCCTGCTGGTCGCCGGCGGCGGCTGGTGGTTCGCGGCCGGGCGCTACACCGAGGCCCCGCAGCTGGTGGCGATGACCAAGGCCGACGCCGAGGCACAGGCGGCCCGCGCCGGGATCGTCCTCAGCTACGCCGAACCGCGCTACGACGAGAAGGTCCCGAAGGACGCCGTGCTGGCGCAGGACCCCGTCTCGGCCACCCGGATCGTCAAGGGCGGCACGATCACGCTGACCCTCTCGCTCGGGCCGGAGCGTTTCCCGGTGCCCGACGTGGTGGGCAAGGAGTTCGAGCTCGCCGAGGCGGACCTGCTCGACGCGAAGCTGGTGGTGGCCAAGGGCACCGCCCGCTACGACGACAACCTGCCCGCGGGCGTCGTGTTGGAGACCAACCCGAAGGTCGGCACCGAGGTGAAGCCGGGCGACAAGGTCACGGTCGTCCTGAGCAAGGGCAAGGCCCCGATCTCCGTGCCCAACCTGGTCGGCAAGAGCCTGGGCGAGGCCCGGACGGTCCTCGCCCAACTGGGCCTGGAGCTGGTGGAGCCCACCTACAAGGACTCCGACAAGCCCAGGGACGAGATCCTCGGGCAGAGCCCGGCCGACGGCACCGGGGTGGAGCGGGGAGCGAAGGTCAAGCTGGAACTCAGCAAGGGCCCGCCGCTGGTCGCCGTGCCCCGGGTCATCGACCTGCCCTGCCAGCAGGCCAAGCAGCTGCTGGAGAGCCAGGGCTTCCCGGTGGCGATCCAGTTCAACCCGAACGGCATCACCCGGTTCCAGAACCCGCCGGAGAACACGCAGGTGCCGCCGGCCACCCCGGTCACCCTCGGATGCATGTAGCGATGCCGGCACCACAGCGGCTGGTCGGCTCGCACACGCCCACCTCCGGCGGCCTGGCGAGGGCCGCCCTGCCGTACGTCGACGCGGCCGGCTCACAGGTCGTGCAGGTCTACGTGTCCAACTCGCGGGGCTGGGCGCTGCCGGCGGGCGACCCGGCCCAGGACACGTTGTTCCGCGACGGCTGCGGCGAGCGGGGCGTGCCCGCCTTCATCCACGCGTCGCTGCTGGTCAACCTCGGCTCCCCCACCGCGAACACGGTCGAGCGGTCGGCGGAGACGCTCGCCCACGCGCTGCGTCGGGGCCGGGCGATCGGCGCCGAGGGTGTGGTCTTCCACGCCGGCAGCGCGGTCGACGAGGGGTACGCCGAGGCCGCCATGCGGCAGGTACGCGAGACGCTGCTGCCGCTGCTCGACGAGGCGGCGGCAGCGGACGGCCCTCGGCTGCTGGTCGAGCCGAGCGCGGGCGGCGGTCGCTCGCTCGCCTCCCGGGTGGAGCAGCTCGGGCCCTACCTCGACGCGGTGGAACGGCACCCCTGGCTCGGGGTCTGCTTCGACACGTGCCACGCCTGGGCCGCGGGGCACGACCTGGCCGCCGAGGGCGGCATGACCGCGACGCTCGACACGCTCGTGGCGACGGTCGGGGCCGACCGGCTGCGGCTGGTGCACGCGAACGACTCGAAGGACCTCTGCGGCTCCACCCGGGACCGGCACGAGAACATCGGCAAGGGCACCATCGGCGAGCCGGCGTTCGCCGAACTGATGGCCCATCCGGCCACCGCCGGCGTCCCGGTCGTGGTGGAGACGCCGACGGAGAAGCACGTCGGCCACGCCGCCGACATCGTCACCCTCAGGCGCCTGCACCCCTGACGCGGGCCGGCGGGGCGTCAGCCCCGCAGGATGCGGGTGAGGACCTCGACGGCGCGGTCGATGCCGGCGTCGTCGACGTCCATGTGGGTGACCAGGCGGGCCGTGCGGGGGCCGAGCACCGAGACCAGGACGCCCTCGGCGCGGGCGGCGGCGGCCAGGGCGTGCGCGTCCAGCGGCGCCTTGGTCAGGTCCAGCGGCACCAGGTTGGTCCGGACGGTCGTGGCCAGCACCCCGAACGGGGCGATCGCCTCGGCGAGCCGGGCCGCCCGGGCGTGGTCGGCGGCGAGCCGGTCGACGTGGTGCGCCAGCGCGTACCGGCCGGCGGCGGCCAGGATGCCGGCCTGCCGCATCCCGCCGCCCATCCGCTTGCGGACGAACCGGGCCCGATCGATCTTGTCGGCGCTGCCGACGACCAGCGAGCCGACCGGCGCGCCGAGGCCCTTGGAGAGGCAGACCGACAGGGTGTCGAAGAGGGCGCCGTAGTCGGCCAGCGGCACGCCGTCGGCGACGTGCGCGTGCCAGATCCGGGCGCCGTCGCAGTGCAGCGCGACCTGCGCGTCGTCGGCGACCCGGCGCAGCTCGCGCAGGGTGGCCAGCGGGATCACCCCGCCGCCGCCCCGGTTGTGGGTCTGCTCGACGGCGATCGCCCGGGTGGGCACCGCCCAGTAGCCGTCCGGGCGGACCATGGCGGCGACCGCGTCCGGGTCGATGTCCGCGCCGACCGCCGGCCAGGTCCGCGAGGAGATTCCGCCGTACGCCGCGGCGGCCCCGATCTCGTACGTCACCACGTGCGCGTCGGCGTCGCAGAGCAGTTCGTTGCCCGGCGGCACCACCAGTTGCAGGGCGATCTGGTTGGCCATCGACCCGCTCGGGGCGAACAGCGCCGCCTCGTGCCCGAACAGCGCGGCGACCTCGGCCTCCAGCGCGTTGACGGTCGGGTCCTCGCCGTAGACGTCGTCGCCGACGTCGGCGGTGGCCATCGCCTCCCGCATCCCCGGGGTCGGCCGGGTCACGGTGTCCGAACGCAGGTCCACGAACTGATCAGGCACGGTCGTCCCTCCGGTCAGCCACGGAGCATCTCCGCCACGAGGAAGGCCAGCTCCAGCGACTGCTGCGTGTTCAGTCGCGGGTCGCAGGCGGTCTCGTACCGGCCGGGCAGGTCGAGGTCCTCGATGCCCTGGGCGCCGCCGAGGCACTCGGTGACGTCCTCGCCGGTCAGCTCCACGTGCAGCCCGCCCGGGTGGGTCTCCAGGCCCCGGTGCACCTCGAAGTAGCCGAGCACCTCGTCGACGATGCGGTCGAAGTGCCGGGTCTTGTAGCCGTTGGACGACTCGTGCGTGTTGCCGTGCATCGGGTCGCACTGCCAGACCACCTTGGCGCCGGCGGCGGTCACCTTCGCCACGATCGGCGGCAGGGCGTCGCGGACCCGGTGGTTGCCCATCCGGCTGATCAGGGTGAGCCGGCCGGGGACGTTCTCCGGGTTGAGCTTCTCGCAGAGCTCGATCGCCTCGTCCGGGGTCGTCGTCGGGCCGAGCTTCACGCCGATGGGGTTGGCGATGCGGGAGATGAAGTCGATGTGCGCCCCGTCGATCTGCCGGGTGCGCTCGCCGATCCAGAGGAAGTGCCCGGACAGGCCGTACGCCCGGCGGTCGGAGACCCGGGTCAGCGCCCGGTCGTACTCCAGGGCGAGGGCCTCGTGCGAGCAGTAGAGGGTGACGGTGCGCAGCGCCTCGTCGTCGGTCATCCCGCAGGCCCGGATGAAGGCCAGCGCGCGGTCGATCTCCCGGGCGATCGCCTCGTAGCGCTCGCCGGCCGGGGAGTTCTTGACGAAGCCCTTGTTCCAGTCGTGCACGGCGTGCAGGTCGGCCAGCCCGCCGGCCAGGTACGCGCGGAGCATGTTCATCGCGGCGGCCGAGTTCGCGTACGCCCGGATCATGCGCTGCGGGTCGGCGGCCCGCGCCTCCGGCGTCGCCTCCAGCGAGTTGATCATGTCGCCGCGGTAGGCGGGCAGGCCGCGCGCGTCGGTCGGCAGCGACCGGGGCTTGGTGTACTGCCCGGCGACCCGGGCCACCTTGACCACCGGCAGCGAGGCGCCGTAGGTGAGCACGATCGCCATCTGGAGCAGGGTGCGGGCGTTGGCCAGCAGGTGGCTCTCGGTGTTGTCGACGAAGGTCTCCGCGCAGTCGCCGCCCTGGAGCAGGAACGCCTTGCCCTCGCACACCAGCGCCAGCCGCTGCCGCAGCTGGTCGACCTCGTAGGGCGCCACCACCGAGGGCACGGTGTCGAGCACCTTGCAGACCTCGGCGACGCCGGCCGGGTCCGGCCAGGGCGGGGTCTGCGCGCGCGGCAGCTCCCGCCACCGGTCGAGGCCGAGGGCCGCGTCCTCGGCGGAGTCGACGGTCGGACGGCTGGTCTGCAGCCCAGGGCTGCCCACCGCGGGATGGCTCAGCTGATGCCACTCATGGCGCATGACGAAAGCGTACGGCGAGCGGCCCGGCGACCGACCGGCGAGGGGGATGGTTCCGGCAGGTGAGAGCGGGCTCACCCGGAGGCAGGTCAGCCGGTGGCGGCGGGGGCCGGGGTGTTGCCGCCCGGCGCCTCGGCGGCGATGCACCAGTCGGCGCCGTCGCGGGTGACCGTGAACAGCAGCGGCCGGGTGAGCGTGCGGGAGCTGGCGGCGACCGAGACCGACGCGCTCACCTCCTGGCCCCGGGGACCGGAGCGGATGTCGGTGATCTCGGCCCGTGGCACGGTGAAGTGGTCGGCGAAGTCGCCGTTGGGGCCGGTCGCGGCGGCGTCGAAGCTCTCCTGGAGGGCGGCGCAGAGCTGGCTGCGCCCGGCCGCGACGTCCTTGGCGGTCATCGCGTCGAGGTAGGCCTGCACCCGCTCCCGCGACTTCGTGGTGGCCTCCTCGGCCGGGGCCCGCCCGGGCTTGGTCGCCGGGTCCTCCTCCTCGCCGATGCCGCAGCCGAGCAGGACGAGGGGAAGGGTCCCGAGCAGCACGGCGCCCGCCGCGAGCCTCCCGCGCGTCGCGCGCATCGCCACCTCCGTCGCCGTGGACATCGAGCCCGTTGAGCGGCGAGTCTGTCACATCGACACCTGTGCCCGGACGCCGCCGCGCCCGAACCGTTGGCCCCCCGTACGCGACGTGCCCGTCACCGAACGCCACCGGGCGCCCGACCGGGCCGACGCGGGACGCTCCCCACGTCGACCCGGGCACAGCGGGCGGGGAGGGACCGGTGCGTGGTCCCTCCCCGCCGTGTGGGTGGTGCGTCGGCACTCGGCTCAGCCGAGACCGCCCTTGATGGCGCCGATCAGTTCGCCGTTACCGGTGTCACCGGAGAGCTCCCAGAAGAAGGCGCCACCGAGGCCCTGGTTCTTCGCGTACGTCATCTTGCCGTTGATCGTGGAGGGGGTGTCGTAGCTCCACCAGTTGCTGCCGCACTTGGCGTACGCCGTGCCGGCGACGGTGCCGGTGGCCGGGCAGGTGTTCTTGAGGACCTTGTAGTCCTCGATGCCCTGCTCGTAGGTGCCCGGGGCGGGGCCGGTGGCGGTGCCACCCGGGGCGGTCTGGGTCACCCCGGTCCAACCCCGGCCGTAGAAGCCGATGCCGAGCAGCAGCTTGTCCGACGGGATGCCCTTGCTCTTGAGCTTCTGGATCGCCGCGTCGGACCAGAAGCCCTGCTGCGGGATGCCGGCGTACGAGGTGAGCGGGGAGTGCGGGGCGGTGGGGCCCTGCGCGTTGAAGGCGCCGAAGTAGTCGTACGTCATCGGCATGATCCAGTTGAGGTGCGTCGCGGCGCCGGCGTAGTCGGTGGCGTCGATCTTGCCGCCGTTGCTGCCGTCCGCCGTGATCGCGGCGGTGACCAGCGCGGACGAGCCGAACTTCGACCGCAGTGCGCTGACCACGTTCTTGAAGGCGTTCGGGCCGCTGCTGTCGCAGGTGAGCCCGCAGGCGTTCGGGTACTCCCAGTCGACGTCGATGCCGTCGAAGACATCCGCCCAGCGCGGGTCCTCGACCAGGTTGTGGCAGCTCTCGGCGAACGCGGCCGGGTTCTGCGCGGCCTGGGTGAAGCCGCCCGACCAGGTCCAGCCGCCGAAGGACCAGATCACCTTCAGGTTCGGGTACATCTTCTTGAGCTTGCGCAGCTGGTTGAAGCTGCCGCGCAGCGGCTGGTCCCAGGTGTCGGCGACGCCGTCGACGCTGTCCGCCGCGGTGTAGGCCTTCTCGTAGTCGGCGTAGCTGTCACCGATGGTGCAGCGGCCACCGGTGGTGTTGCCGAAGGCGTACAGGATGTGGGTCAGCTTGGCGGCCGAGCCGCTGGTGTGGATGTTCTTCACGTGGTAGTTGCGGGCGTAGACGCCCCACTGCGCGAAGTAGCCGACGACCTTCTTCCCGCCCGGGCCCGGCGGCGGGGTGGTGGGCGGAGGCGTGGTCGGCGGCGCGGTCGTGGGCGGCGCCGTGGTCGGCGGGGTGGTGGTGGGCGGCGCGGTGGTGGGGGGCGGGGTGCCGCCGCCGCACGGCGCGCCGTTGATCGTGCAGTTCAGCGGGGCCTTGTACGCGCCGGTGCCGTTGTAGCCCCAGCTGAACGAGGCGCCCGCCGCGATCGGGCCGCCCCAGCTCTTCTTGACCGCGACGTAGTGGTCGCCGGTGCGCGTGACGTCGGCGTCCCAGGAACTGCTGATGCTGGTGCCCGACGGCAGGTCGAACTCGATGCGCCAGGTGCTCACCGGGGCGCTCGTCCCGTTGGTGACGGTCACCCGCGTCTCGTGACCGGTCCCCCAGTCCTGCGCCTTGGCGAACCCGGCGGTCACACTGCCGGCGCCGAACGCACTGGCCATCGGGACCGTGGCGGCGGTCACCGCCATCACGGCGCCGACCCAGAGGGCCCGGCGGAGCGATCTCTTCATGCGGCGTCTCCCTAAACAGTTAGGAAACTTTCCAGATTGATGGTGAGACGCTACTCACGCCGTCATCCCTTCGTCAAGATGTGCATGTATCGATTTCGGCTGGGAGCGCGACCAGCCTCCCGGCCACCGCCCTCGGCGACGGCCCGGCGGCCGGCCCGGCGGCCGGCCCGGCGAAGGCCCGGTGGCGGCGCGAGCGGCGGCCCGGTGGCGCGCGTAGCCTCGGCCCATGACCGTCTTCGACACCCGGATCGACGCCCTGGCCGGAGGCCCGGCCGACCTCGCGCAGTACCGCGGACGCGCGCTGCTGGTGGTCAACGTCGCCTCGCGCTGCGGCCTCACCCCGCAGTACGCCGGCCTCCAGGCGCTGCACGACGAGTACGCCGACCGCGGCCTGGTGGTGCTCGGCGTGCCCTGCAACCAGTTCGCCGGCCAGGAGCCGGGTACCGCCGCCGAGATCAGCGACTTCTGCCAGGTCAACTACGGGGTGACCTTCCCGCTGACCGAGAAGGTCGACGTGAACGGCCCCGGCCGCCACCCGCTCTACGCGGCGCTGGTCGGCACGGCCGACGCGGAGGGCCACGCCGGCGACGTGCGGTGGAACTTCGAGAAGTTCCTCGTCGCCCCGGACGGCACGGTGGCGGCCCGGTTCGCGCCCACCGTCGAGCCCGGCTCGGCCGACCTGCGCGCCGCGATCGAGAAGGTGCTGCCCACGGCCTGACGGCACCCGCCTCGATCGTCCCCCTGTGTGTCGAGCGGACTACGATCGGCGACACCCCGGAACGGTCCGGGCGGAGGGGGTCGGGATGTTCTTCGCGGTGCAGGGGATGCTCGCGCCGGGCCAGGTCCCGCCCGACCACCACGTCAGCATCCAGCGCCCGCTCGACGCCGGCCGGGTCGTGCTCGACGCCGCCGTGCCCGACGACGTGCTGCGCGACCAGGGCCGCCTGCGCCACCTCCCGCCGGCTCCCGAGCACCTCGACGGCCCGGGACGGGACCGCTTCGCGCTGGCGCACCTGCTCGGTCGGGTCGCCGACGCGACGTCCTACATCCGGATGTCGCCCGAGGACCTGCCGCCGTTCGTCTGGGAACTCTTCGCGGCGGCCAGGCCGGTGGTGTTCGTCTGGACCGACCCGACGACCGGCGTACGCGTCGAGCGGGTGGTGGCGGCGGTCCGGCGCCACGGCGATCCGGACGGCCGGACGGGGCACACCACGCCCGGCCCCCGCCGGCCGTGACCCCGCCTCAACCCCCGACGGCGGTGGCCCCGGTCGGGTCGGCCAGCGCGGCCCGGATCGGGGCGAGCGCGGCGGCGAACTCGTCGAGCTCCCCGGCCTCGTCCCAGAGCTCGGCCAGCTCGGACCCGTCGGCGAGCACCCGGTCCAGCGCCCGCAGGGCCAGCGCCGGCAGCTCCGCGGAGAGCGTGAGGCGCCCGCCGGCGGTGAGGAAGTCCGGCGCGTACGCCGAGTCGACCGCCGGGCCGCCGGGAAGGTGCGCGGCGACCACCGCCGACGCCGCGACCCCCCTGGCACCGGGCCACGAGTCCAGGAAGTCGCCCTCCCCCGCCGCCTCGCGCAGCGCCTGCTCCACCAGCAGGGGCCGCCGCTCCGGCGACGCCTCGTCGAGGCCGGCGCACCAGTCCGCCGCCACGTCGTTGTCGAACGGCCCCGCCGCCCACGTGCCCATCGCACTCCCCGTTCCGTGTTCGCAAGTGGAGGCAGGCTAGCCGCCAGGACCGACATCGGCCCCGCCGCGACGGCGATGCGGCCGTCCGGCAGGCGTTGTCCCGAAGCCGGCCCCCCGGACCCGGGCCGGCAGTACGTTGGGCGGACGGGCCCGCGGACCGCTCCCGCCGGCCGGCGACCCGCACCGTCGGCCGGTCGACCCACCGACGCACCGGGCACCGGGCACCGGGCACCGGGCACCGGGCGGAATTGTCGACCACACCGGTGGGGAATACCGTCACCGCGAACGAGGTTGGGAAGCGACATGACAACTGTGGGACTGATCGGCAGTGGACACATCGGCGGCACGGTGGCGCGGCTGGCGGTGGCCGCCGGCTACGACGTGGTGCTGAGCAACTCGCGCGGCCCGGAGACCCTCAAGGATCTCGTCGA
This sequence comes from Micromonospora sp. LOL_025, assembly GCF_048060285.1. Lineage (NCBI taxonomy): Bacteria > Bacillati > Actinomycetota > Actinomycetes > Micromonosporales > Micromonosporaceae > Micromonospora > Micromonospora sp. LOL_025. The sequence goes on from NZ_JBHMIR010000001.1 coordinate 268,990, forward strand.
AGAGTTGGGCCCGCGCGCCCGGGCGGCCACGGTCCGGGAGGCCGCGGAGGCCGGCGACCTGGTGGTCGTCACCATCCCGTTGAAGGCGTACCGGGACGTGCCGGTCGAGCCGCTCGCCGGCAAGCTGGTGCTGGACACCAACAACTACTACCCCGAGCGGGACGGCCGGTTCCCCGAGCTGGACTCGGGCTCCACCACCAGCAGCGAGCTGCTGCAACGGCACCTGCCGCGGTCGCGGGTGGTCAAGGTGTTCAACAACATCTTCTTCAAGCACCTGCACGCGCTGGCCCGGCCGGCCGGCGCCGACGACCGCAGCGCGCTGCCCGTCGCCGGCGACGACGCGGGCGCGAAGGCGGAGGCCACGGCCTTCCTCGACAAGATCGGCTACGACGCCGTGGACGCCGGGACGCTCGCCGAGAGCTGGCGCTACCAGCCGGACACCCCGGCGTACGGGACCATCTACTCGGCCGATCCGGCGGACTGGGAGCGCGAGGCGCCGGCCGACGCCGCCAGGGTGCGCGCCGCGCTGACCGAAGCCACCCGCTGAGCGGTCGCGCCACCGCCCCGCCGGTCGCACCGTTCGATCGGTTCCTGCGTCGCCGTCGCCACGGGCGGTGCGGTCGGCCGGGGCCGGGCTAGGCTGCGACCGTGCAGCTCACCACCGTGGACGACATCATCACGGCCGAGAGGCGCATCGAGGGGCGGGTCGCCCGCACGCCGCTGCTGCCCTGCCCCCGCCTCGGCGACCCGCTCCGGCTCGACCTCGCGGTCAAGGCGGAGAACCTCCAGCACACCGGCAGCTTCAAGGTGCGGGGTGCGCTGAACGCGCTGCTCGCCCGCGTCGAACGGCAGGGGGCGCCCGCCGGGCTGACCGCCTTCTCCGCCGGCAACCACGCGGCGGCCGTGGCCTTCGCCGGTCGCGCCTTCGGCCTGCCGACGGTCGTCTGCATGCCACCGCACGCGGTGCCGACCAAGATCGAGGCGGTCCGACGGTACGGCGGCGAGGTCGTCCTCACCGACGACCTGGTGGGCACCTGCCAGGCCCTCGCGGCGGAGCGCGGCTACCACCTCCTGCACCCGTTCGACGAGCCGGACGTCATCGCCGGCCAGGCCACCGTCGGCAGGGAGATCCTGGCCGACGGCCCGCCGCCGGAGCTGGTCCTCGTGCCGATGGGCGGCGGCGGGCTGATCAGTGGGGTGGCGTCGGCCGTCCGGGCGGCCGCCCCCACCGCCCGCGTCGTCGGGGTCGAGCCGGCCACCGCCAACGCGGTCGGCCACGCGCTGCGCACCGGCGGCGACGCCCTCGCGGTACGGCCGACGTCGATCGCCGACGGGCTGGCGGCGCCGTTCGCCGGGCGGCACACGCTGGCGCACGTCCGCGCGCTGGTGGACGAGGTGGTCGAGGTGTCCGAGGAGGACATCCGGGCCGCCTGGTGGGAGTTGCTGGACGCGACGAAGCTCCTGGTCGAGCCGTCCGCCGCCGTCACCCTCGCCGCGTTGCGGGCCGGCCTGGTCGACGCCGCGCCGGGCACCCGTACCGTGCTGGTCCTCAGCGGCGGGAACGTCTCCCCGGCCATGCTCGCGTCCCTGGCCTGAGCACCACCGGCGCGGGTGACGGGCCCGGCCCGCCTCCCCGCCACCGCCCCGGGCGGGGCGACCCCGTCCGCGGCTGATCAGACCGGGCGGCGGCCGGCGAAGCCGCACTCCACCCGGTGGTACCAACGCACGTCGCTGTCCCCCTCCAGCCAGCACCAGAGCACCGGCCGACCGTCGCGCTCGCCGGGGAAGTCGAGCAGCACCGGCGCGATGCCCTTGACCTGGATGTCGTGTGAGTGCAACTCCTCGACGAGGGCGTGCAGCCGCGCCTCCAGCCCCTTGACCTCGGCCAGCCCGCCGAGCGGGCTGACGCCCCGGTCGGCCAGGTCGACGCGCAGCTCGGCCAGGTCGGCCCGCAGCCGGATCAGCTCGTCGACGCGCGGGCGCAGGGTGGCGATCAGGTGGCGGGCCTGGGCGAGGGTGAACACCGGGCCAGTATGGAGCACGGCCGGACCGGTGGGGTCCGCACACGCGCCGCCGGGTCGGCAGGTCCGACAGCGCCGCCGGCCGGACGTCGACCCCGGCTTTGTAGCTAACCTTCCTTGACGGGGCATCAACGTGTAGCTAAGTTTCGACCAAACCGAGGGAGGTCGACATGGAGCGAAGGAAGTTCCTGGCCGGAGCGGGTGCGGTGACGGCGGGCGCGGTCGCGGCGACGGCACCCGGCGCGGCCGGTCACGCCGCGCCCGGCATCCGCCGCGTGGAGACCGGGCTCGACGTGCTCGTGCGGTCCGACTTCGCCGAACTCGCCGGCCAGCGGGTCGGGGTGATCTCGAACCCCACCGGCGTGGACTCGGCCTACCGGCACCTGGTCGACCTGATGCACGCCTCCGGCACGGTGCGGCTGGCCGCCGCGTTCGGTCCCGAGCACGGCTTCCGCGGCTCGGCGCAGGCCGGGGGCAGCGAGGGCACCGGCATCGACGCCCGCACCGGGATCACCGTCTACGACGCGTACGGCGCCTCGCTGGCCAAGTGGGAGACGATGTTCACCCAGGCCGGCGTCGACACCGTCGTCTTCGACATCCAGGACGTCGGCGCCCGCTTCTACACGTACATCTGGACCATGTACACCTCGATGATGGCCGCCGCCCGGACCGGCAAGCGGTACGTGGTGCTGGACCGGCCGAACCCGGTCGGCGGCCGGGCCTACGGCCCGATGATGACCGCCGGCTACACCTCCGGGGTGGGGCTGAAGGAGATCGTCCAGCAGCACGGGATGACCGTCGGCGAGCTGGCCCGGTTCTTCAACGCCGAGTTCCTGCCCGCCGAGGCCGGCCGCCAGGTGGACCTGCACGTCGTGAAGTGCCGGCACTGGAAGCGCGACAAGCTGGCCGCCGACACCGACCTGCCCTGGGTGCTGCCCAGCCCGAACATGCCCACCACGGACACCGCGCTGGTCTACCCCGGCACCGGCCTGTTCGAGGGCGTCGCCTCGCTCACCGAGGGCCGGGGCACCTGCAAGCCGTTCGAGCTCATCGGCGGGTTGGCCCAGGACTTCGACTACCACTGGTCCGACCGGCTCAACGCCCGCGAGCTGCCCGGCGTCGAGTTCCGCGAGGCGTACTTCACGCCGACGTCCGCCGGGCAGAAGCCCGCGCTGCTCAACAAGCTCTGCGCGGGGGTCGAGGTCAAGGTCGTCGACCGCGCGACGTACGACCCCATCCGCACGGCGGTCGCGATGCTGGTGGAGGCGCACAAGTACGAGGCGTTCGCGTGGCGGCGCGACTCGTGGGACGCCGTGCGGCCGTACTGGATCGACAAGCTGACCGGGTCGCCGCGACTGCGCACGATGATCGACGCGGGCGCCGACGTGGACGACGTGGTCGGCGCCTGGGCCGACGAGCTGGCGGACTTCGACCGCCGCCGCAAGCCCCACCTGCTCTACCGGTGACTCAGGCGAAGACCCAGCTGACGGCGGCCAGGACGAGGTAGGCGACGGGGACCGAGCAGGACGGCACGAGAGCGGCCAGTCGTCGACGCCTCTCGCCCACCCGCGGTGCTCCCGGCACGGGGGCGAAGGGGGAGGTGACGAGGTCACCGTCCCCGTCGCATGCCAACTCCCGGTGCTCGACGAACGCCAGGACTCCGACCACCACGAACAGCCCGAGGGAGAGCGCCGGGGCGGGAAGGGTCAGTACGGCCGGCAGGCCGAGCCGGCCGGCGGCCGCTGCCCCCACGGCGACGAGGGGCACCAGGGCGGCCAGGGGAAGACCGACCGCCAAGGGGTGACGCATCAGGGGCGACAGCAGCTTGGGCAGGCTCAGGAGCACGAGCAGGAACACCCCGAGGCAGGCGAGCTGGACCGCGTTGTAGCTCAGCCGCTCGCCGCGCGCCCACGGGGCGACCGCCGCGGCGCCGACGAGCATTGCCAGCACCTGTGCGGCCGAGAGGACCGTGATCTTCCAGACCCCCGACACGGGCTCCGGTGAGCCGCTCTCGTGGAGCTGCCTGGCGTAGTCGGTCGGATCCCCGAACGCCTCCGAGGGTGTCTCGCCGGTCTCGGCGCAGTGGGCTTCGACCTCGCCCAGGTGCTCTCCGATCACGGGACCGGGCACGTCCCGGAGCCGTAGCTCGATCACGAAGTCGTCGCACCACTTCTGGTGGGCCTGCACGAACGGGCGCTGCCAGACCTCTCGGGACCCGGCCGGGGTTCGGGGGGTGGTGTTCACGGCGTCCTCTTCTCGGAGCTCCGGGGGTGGGGCAGTGACAGGTCGTCGCCGGTGTCGCCGGTGGAGAGGTGGTTGCCGACCCTGGTCGCGAACGCCTGCCACTGGGCGAGGCCCTGCGCCAGCTCCGCACGGCCGGTCTCGGTGAGCGTGAAGTACTTGCGGCCCGGGCCACCGTCACCGGCTCTCCATTCGGCGGTGACGAGGGCGTTCTTCTCGAGGCGGGCCAGCAGCGGATACAGGGTTCCGCCCTTGATCTCTCCGAAGCCCGCTTCGACCAGCTCGGCGGCGATCGCGTACCCGTAGGTCGGACCGGCGGCCATGATCCGTAGGACACACAACCCCAGGACTCCGCGGAGCCACTCGCTGGGCTGGGTGATGGCGTTCATGCCTAGATAGTGCCTCTACTCAGACAGTCTGTCTAGCCGGACATCAGCCGCCTCCATACGCCCCACCGGCGCTCTCGGCGGCCGACACGCGCCGGGCTGCCCTCAAGGTGGTGACGCGCCCGGAACACCACCGTGCCGCCGTACGTCGACTCGATGGCCGCACAGGGCGATTGATGAGCGCGGGTTCTCGTACAGGAACGCAAGGAGCGCGAACGGGCGGCGCGCGAGCGCCTCATCGTGGCGACTGCCCGCGAACTCGCCGAGCAGCAGGGCTGGGACGCGGTCACGACCCGCCGGCTCGCCGAGCGCATCGAATACAGCCAGCCCGTCCTCTACAGCCACTTCCGCGGCAAACGCGAGATCATCGGCGCCGTCGCCCTCGACGGCGCCGCCGAGATGGCTGCGGCGCTGCGGGCCTCGACCTCCGCCGCGGACGGCCCGCGCGCCCGGGTCACCGCCCTCGTCCGCGCCTACCTAGACTTCGCCGCACGCAACCCGGCGGTCTACGACGCCATGTTCGAGCTCGACGGCGGCCTGGCCTTCGCGAGCGAGGACACCCCACAACCTCTCAAGGACGCCTTCGCCGCCCTGCTGGAAAGCCTCGGCGAGGTCGCCGGGGACGGCGTCCACCCGGCACTGTTCACAGAGGTGTTCTGGGCGGCCCTGCACGGGCTGGCCACCCTGACCCGAGCGGGACGGCTACCGCCGGAGGACACCGAGCCGAGGGTGGAGCTGCTGGTGGACCGGCTCGCCGTGGTCTGACACACCATCCCGGCGGGCATGCGGCCGGGGCCCTCGGGCCCCCGCCGCCGCCTGCCTACGGCATCGCTTCCGGTCACTCGCGCCCACACGGCGCAGCCGCAGATCGCCGGGCCCACACCTAGACGGGCACCCGCCCCGGAAGCTGCGATGCGCATTGATGACGACCCGATACGCGCCCTAACCGGGCCGGTCCGCGCCGCCCAGAATCGGCACCACGGGCCGGCTGCGCCACGGGCTCCAGAGAGCCCTCGGGGGCGGCCGACGCCGAAGAAGTCAGTCGGCCTGGGCGGCCAGCTCGCGGGCCCGGTCCCGGGCCGCCTCCAGCGCGGCGAGCAGCGCCGCGCGTACGCCGTGCTTCTCCAGCTCGCGCACGGCGGAGATGGTGGTGCCGGCCGGCGAGGTGACCGCCTCGCGCAGCTTCACCGGGTGCTCGCCGGAGTCGCGCAGCATCACCGCCGAGCCGATCGCGGTCTGCACGATCAGCTCGTGCGCGACCTGCCGGGGCAGGCCGAGCAGGATGCCGGCGTCAATCATCGCCTCGACGAGCAGGTAGAAGTACGCCGGCCCGGAGCCGGAGAGCGCGGTCACCGCGTCCTGCTGGGACTCGGGCACCCGGACGGTCGACCCCAGCGGCTTGAACATCTCCTCGGCCAGCGCCAGGTGCGTGCCGGTGGCGTGGGCGCCGGCGGAGATCGCCGTCATCGCCTGGTCGACCAGGGCCGGGGTGTTGGTCATCACCCGCACCACGGGCGTGCCCTCGGGCAGCCGGCGGTTGAAGAAGCTGGTCGGCAGGCCGGCGCAGAGCGAGATGACCAGCTTGTCGGCGGGCACCTTCGGCCCGATCTCCGCCAGCAGCGTCGCCGCGTCCTGCGGCTTGACCGAGACGGCGAGCACCTCCGCCTCGGCCACGGCGGTGAGGTTGTCGACCACCCGCACCCCGTAGCGGGCGGTCAGCTCCTCGGCGCGGGCGGGTCGGCGGGCGGTGGCCAGCAGCCGGTCCACCGGCCAGCCCGACCGCAGCAGCCCGGAGAGCATCAGCTCGCCGATCTTGCCGGCCCCGATGACCGCGACCGTGTGCACCGAACCCGCCATCGCCGTCGTACCCCCTCGCCGTGAGCCGGCGTCGCGGCGGGCCGGGCGGCCCGCCGCGACGCCGCGGATGGATCAGCTGCCGAAGAAGACCTCGGCCTCGGCGTACCGCTCCAGCGGCACGGTCTTCAGCTCGCGGGTGGCGTCGGCCAGCGGGACGCGGACGATGTCCGTGCTCTGCATGGCGACCATCTTGCCCCAGTCGCCCTCGTGGACCGCGTCGATCGCCTGGAGGCCGAGCCGGGTGGCGAGCACCCGGTCGAAGGCGCTCGGGGTGCCGCCGCGCTGGATGTGCCCGAGCACGACGGTGCGGGCCTCCTTGCCGGTCTTGGCCTCCAGCTGCTCGGCGAGCCACTGGCCGATGCCGCCCAGGCGGACGTGGCCGAACGCGTCGAGCTCCTGGTTGTGCAGGACCATCTGGCCGTCCAGCGGCTGGGCGCCCTCGGCGACCACGACGATCGGGGCGTACTGGTGCTGGAAACGCTTCTCGACGTAGCCGGCGACCTGCTCGACGTCGAACTGCCGCTCCGGCAGCAGGATCACGTTGGCGCCGCCGGCCAGGCCGGCGTGCAGGGCGATCCAGCCGGCGTGCCGGCCCATCACCTCGACCACCAGGGTGCGGTGGTGGCTCTCGGCGGTGGTGTGCAGCCGGTCGATCGCCTCCATCGCGATGTTGACGGCGGTGTCGAAGCCGAAGGTGTAGTCGGTGGCGCCGAGGTCGTTGTCGATCGTCTTCGGCACGCCGATCACGTGGACCCCGAGCTCGTGCAGCTTGGTGGCCACGCCGAGGGTGTCCTCGCCGCCGATCGCGATGAGCGCGTCCACGCCCTGCGCGGCGAGGTTCTCCTTGATCCGCTCGACGCCGTTCTCGATCTTGAAGGGGTTCGTCCGGGACGAACCGAGGATGGTGCCGCCGCGCGGCAGGATGCCGCGGACCTCCGCGATGCCCAGGGGGCGGGACAGGCCCTCCAACGGGCCCTTCCAGCCGTCCCGGAAACCCACGAACTCGTGGCCGTAGCTGGCGACGCCCTTGCGGACCACCGCCCGGATGACCGCGTTGAGACCTGGGCAGTCGCCGCCGCCGGTGAGCACGCCGATACGCATGATCTGCTCATCCTCCTGGAGCATCAGGTGTAGCCCGATTTGCCCCAGGATATGTGTCGAATCAGACCATCGGCGCCGTTGCCGGCCCGGGGCGGGCCGTCAGTGCGCACTGTAGTCGTCGCTGGCGCACGTCGACACCGCGCCCCGGGCCGGTCCCACCGGCCGGTCGGCCTACCGGTCAGTAGCTGACCTCGTGGTTCTCCCCCGCCTTCGGCGGCTTGCCGGTCACCGCCGCCTTGGCGTAGCCGAACAGGTTGACCACGGTGCTCGACGGCGAGTCCCAGTACTCCGCGGAACTGGCGTGCACCTTGACCAGGGTGAGCCCGGGAGTCTCCAGCCCGTCCGGGAACCATGCCTTGAGCACCGGGTTCCACAGCTCCTCGGCCTTCGCCCGGTCGTACCCCTCCCGGGCGGTGCCCGAGACCGACACCCACGCGTTGCGCCGGGAGTCGGAGAAGGAGACGTTGACCTCCGGGTTCACGCGGATCTGCCGGACCTTGGCGGAGTCGGCGTACGCGAAGAACCACAGGTCGCCGTCGAACTCCGCCTCCTGCAGGCCCATCGGACGGCTGACCATCCGGCCGTCCACGGCGGTCGTGGTGAGCATGCAGATGCGCGCCTCCCGGACCAACTCGGTCACCCGGCGCCGGGCCTCGGCGGCGTTGGTCGGTTCGTTGCTCATGGGACTCTCCCTCACATCGGCTCGACGTCGCACCGGTGCCCGGGACAGAACCGACCAAACCTACGAACCGGTCATCGCCCGCCACCGGGCCAGGTTGTGCCGGGCGTCGACCAGCGCGTCGTGGCGTGCCGCGTCGGCGTCCGGCAGCGGCGGCCGGCCCCGGTCGTCCCAGAGTTGACGCAGGTCCTTGGTGAACCGGGGGATCTCCCGGGGCAGCGCCGGCATGGCGCCCCACAGCTGGGCCAGGGCGACGTGGTCGTACGCGGCGTACCAGGCCCAGAGCTCCAACTGCTCGCCCGGGCGGTCGCGGACCGGCTCGACGAGGAAGTCGTACAGCTCGTCGCGGATGCGCTCGCGGGAACGCCAGGCGCGGTTCGCCGGGGAGGGCAGCTTGTCGAGCACGTTGCGGCGCACCCAGGGCACGGCCCGCGAGTCGTCGAACTCGGTCGAGACGGCGTAGAACTCGCGGCCGTACTCGTCGACGACGCCGATCGACACCAGGTCGACGAGCCGGCCGTCCTCGATGAACTCGCAGTCGTAGAAATAGCGGTAGACCATCACCGGTCATCCTCGCCCACGCCCGCCGCAGCCGGGCCACCGGGGCGGCCGGACGCCGCCCGTCACGCCGGTCGCCGCAGCTCGGGAGTGTCACGGAAGTGATTTGAGGGGTGTACAGCAAGCGACCGGACCGTCATGATCTGATGTGTACCGCTACCGGACGCCGAACCGGTGTCAGTTCACCTCGTCGAGGGCCTTCAGGTTCACCCGGTGAGCGAGTTGTGGTCCTTGACCGGGGAGGGGTTGGGCCGTGGAGATGCGCCTTCCGGAGCCGGGTGACGCGCTCACGGGTGTGGAGATGTTCGCCGGGCTGGAGCCGGAGGTCCGGCAGCGGGTGATCGCCGCGGCGGTCCCCCGCACGTACCGCAAGGGTCAGTTGCTCTTCGTCGAGAACGACCCCGGCGAGTCCCTCATCGTCCTGCGTCGGGGCGCGGTCGCGGTCTTCCGCACCGCGCCGACCGGCGAGCGCGCGGTGCTGTCGGTCATCCGTCCGCCGGACGTGCTGGGCGAGGTCTCGCTGCTCGACGCCTCCACCCGCTCCGCCTCGGCCGAGGCGATCGAGGACTGCGCCGCGCTCGCGCTGTCCCGGGGCGCGTTCATGGAGCTGGTGCACTCCAACCCGCGCATCCTCGACGCGGTGATGCGCTCGCTCGGCGGGCTGATCCGCCGGTTGACCGAGCAGAACGCCGACCACGTCTTCCTGGACCTGCCCGGCCGGGTGGCCAAGACCCTGGTCCGGCTGGCCGGCGAGAGCCAGGCCCCGATGATCACCATCGAGCTCAACCAGAGCCAGCTCGCGGAGATGGCCGGCGGCTCGCGGCAGAGCGTCAACCAGGCCATCGGGTCGTTCGCCAACCGGGGTTGGCTGCGCACCGAGGGCCGGCGGATCGTGGTCACCGACGTGGCGGCGCTGCGCCGCCGCGCCGGCATGAGCGAGCGCTGAGGCGTACGCGAAAAAGGGCCGGAGCGGCTGCTCCGGCCCTTTCGTGCGTGGTGTCAGGGAGTGTTGCTGCCCGGCCCGACCCAGTTGGTGCTGCCCGGCCCGACCCACTCCGTGCCGTCCTTGCCGCCACCGGACTGCTCGCTGACGATCCCCTGCGCCTGGAGCGCGGCCAGCGTGGCGGCGTCCACGTCGACGGAGTCGCCCGCGAGGTGGCTCACCCCGTTGCCGTCGGTCCAGTCGCTCTGCAACATCACGTACACCATCGGGAATCCCCCTGTGGTCAATGGTCGACATTCAGCCGCCTGACTGTAACCGCAGGACCGGCCGGTGGACTGTCCACAAGCCAACAGCCCGGTACCCGACAGCTGGACAGACGGCGATACTGACACCGGAACGGTGCCGCCTCCGGCACCGGCGGGATCGCGAGTGGAGGGTGTCATCGCCACGCAGTGTGACCGCTGTGGACGCACGGCCGCCGCGGGCGACCGCTTCTGCGGCGGCTGCGGCAACGAGCTGGGCGCGGTCTGTCCGCACTGCCTGCGCCCGCTCGCCCAGGACGTGGCGTTCTGCACCTCCTGCGGCGCCGCCCGGCCGGGCAGCGAGCGGCAGCCGGCCCCGCAGGAGGACCGCCGCCGGGTCAGCGTGCTCTTCGTCGACCTGATCGACTTCACCCCGTACGTCGAGCGGGCGGACCCGGAGCTGGTCCGCGGCATGCAGACCGGGTTCTTCTCGGCCGCGCGCCGTGTCGTGGGGCAGTACGGCGGGGTGGTGGAGAAGTACATCGGCGACGCGGTGATGGCCCTGTTCGGCGCGCCCGTGGCGACCGAGACCGACGCGCTGCGCTGCGTACGGGCCGGCCTGGAGCTGCAACGGGTGCTGACCCGCTTCGCCCCCACCGGCGCGGACGCGCTGCGCTTCCGGGTCGGGGTGGCCACCGGCGAGGCGCTTGTCGACGTGGCCGCCGCCCGCGACGGCGGCCAGGCGATCGTGGCCGGCGACGTGGTCAACACGGCCTCCCGGATGCAGTCCGTCGCGCCGCCCGGCGGGGTGCTGGTCTGCGGCGTGACGCACGCCCTCACGCGGGACGCGATCCGCTATTCGGAGCAGCCGCCGGTCATCCTGCGCGGCCGGTCGACGACGACCGAGGTGTGGCTGGCCCTGTCCCCGGTGCGCCGGCAGTCGACCGACCGGCAGCCCGACGTCACGCCGCTGATCGACCGCGAACACGAGCTGGGAATGCTGGTCAACGCCCTGCACCGGTCGTTGCGCGACCGGCGCCCGCAGGTGGTGACCGTCTTCGGCCGGGCCGGTCTGGGCAAGAGCCGGCTGGTCCGGGAGCTGTACCGGCACGTGGACCGGCTGGTCGACGAGCCGCTGACCTGGCGGATCGGGCGGTGCCCGCCGTTCGGCGAGAACGTGACGTTCGCGGCGCTGGCCGACATCGTCAAGTCCGAGGCCGGCATCCTGGACACCGACCCGGCGTCGAGCGCCGCGCAGCGGCTCGCCTCGGCCGTCGGCGAGCTGGTCGGCCCGGGCGAGCGGCAGCGCCTCGTCGACGCCCTGCGGCCGCTGGTGGGGCTGCCGGGGACCGCGCTGCCGGCCGAGGAGACCGAGTCGGCGTGGCGGCGTTTCCTGCTCGCCCTGGCCGCCCGCCGGCCGACCGTGCTGGTCTTCGAGGACCTGCACTGGGCCGACGACGCGATGCTGCGTTTCGTGGAGCTGCTCGGCACCGCCGCCCGGGACGTACCGCTGCTGCTGCTCTGCACCGCCCGGCCGGAACTCGTCGACCGGGACCCGAGCTGGGCGGGGACGATCACCGGCTCGGTGACCATCACCCTGCCCCCGCTGCGGGACACGGGCATCGCCGCGCTCTACGCCCACATGTTCGGCCGGGCGGCCTTCTCCGCCGACATGCTCACCCCGCTGATCGAGGTGGCCGGCGGCAACCCGCTCTACGCCCACGAGTACGTCCGGATGCTGATCGAGCAGGGCGCGCTGCGCCAGTCCGTGCGGGGCTGGTCGCTGGAGAAGCACCTCGACCTGCCGATGCCGGAGAGCGTGCACGCCGTCATCGCCAACCGCATCGACCTGCTCGACGCCAAGGAGCGCACGGTGCTGCTGGCCGCCGCCGTGGTCGGCGTGCAGTTCTGGCCGGGGGCCGTGGCCGCCGCGCTCGGGCAGCCCGTCGAGTCGGTGGAACGCGCGCTGCGCCGGCTGGAGCAGCGCGACTTCGTGCACGAGCAGGCCGCCTCGACCATGGCCGGGCAGCCGGAGTACCGGTTCCGGCACGTGCTGGTGCGCGACGTCTGCTATCAGCGGCTGCCCCGCACCGAGCGGGTGGCGCGGCACGAGCGGACGGCGCAGTGGCTGGACATGCTCTCGCAGAGCCGGGACACCGACCTCGCCGAGGTGCTGGCCCACCACCGGTGGGCGGCCCACGAGATCGCCCGGTCGCTGGGCATGGAGATCGGTCGGTTCGCCGGCCCCGCCCGGGCCGCGCTGCACCGGGCGGCCCGCCGGGCGTACGCGCTGCACAGTCTCGACGTCGCGGCGAGCCACGCGGGCCGGGCGCTCGGGCTGGCCGACGACTCCGACCCGGTCGGCCGGCTCCAGCTGGAGCTGCTCAGCACGGAGATCTCCTTCTACCGGGACGGCAACGGCTTCCTCTCCGGGGGCGGCCCCGAGCAGGTGCAGGCGCTCGCCGAACGGCTGCTGGCGCACGGCGACGACGCCTGCGCGGCGCGCGCCTGGACGCTGCTCGGTCAGGCCGCGTGGCTGCGGGCCGACCGGGCCGCCGCCCTGGCCTGCCTGGACCGGGCCGTGCAGCTCTTCGCCCCGCTGCCGGACAGCCCCCAGAAGGCGGACGCCTACGCCGAGCTGGGCCGGCTGCACATGCTGAACTACGAGCGTGATCCGGCGGTCGCCGCGGCCGAACGGGCGGCGGAGATCGGCGAGCGGCTGGGGCTGACCGAGACCCGCACCAACGCCCAGATCACCTCGGCCATCGCCCGCTACCAGGCGGGCGACCGGTCCGGCCTGGACGAGCTGCACGCGATCGTCGAGGTCAGCCGCGCCAACCAGCTGATCGCCCTGCCCCGGGCCATCCAGAACCTCGTCTACGCCGTCTGCGAGGAGGGCGACTGGCTGCGCTCCGACGCCCTGCTCTCGTCGCTGCCGACGCGCAAGGCCAGCGGGCAGACGCTGACCACGAGCTACTCGGCGGAGGCGATGCGTGCCTGGTTCGAGGGCGACTTCGACCGGCTGCTGGCCGCCGCCGAGGCCTTCGTGGACACCCCGACCGGCAGCTGGGACATGCAGGTGCGTGGCCTGCGCTCCTGCCTGCTGGTGCTGCGGGGCGGGCGGGTGCCGCCGGCGCGTTCCCAGGACGGCGCCACCGCGTTCCGCGACGACGTGGCGGCCGCGCTCGACGCCGCGCGGCGCAGCGGCTTCCACCGGCTGCACTGGACGATGCTGGGGATGGGCGCGCTGTGCCGCGCCTTGCAGGGGCACCGGGAGGAGGCGGCGACGCTGATCGACGAGCTGGCCGACTCCTGGTCGGCGGTGCCGGCCCTGGCCAGCGGCGAGTGGATCGCGGCGGCCGGGTACGCGGCCAGCCTCGCCGGGCGGGACTCGGCGGCCCGGGTGCGCGCGATGCTGGACCGGGTGGGTCACCGCACGCCCTGGTCGGAGGCGGCGCGGCGGACGGTGACCGGCGCGCTGGCCGCCGCGGACGGCGACCACCGGCGGGCCGCGGAGCTGCACCTGGCCGGCGCCGAGATCTACGCCGGCATCCCGGACGTGACCGACCGGATGCTGGCGCTGACCTTCGCGACGGTGGAGCTGGAGCGGGCCGGCGAGCCGACGGCGGGCCGCCCGGAGCTGGCCGAGCTGCGCGCGTTCGCGCTGCGCAACGACACCCCCGTCCTGCTGGACCTGGCCCGCCCCCCGACGACCACCGCCGACACCGCGCTGGCCTGCTGACTGGGGCACGCGGGCGGGTGGCCCGTCAGGCGGGGACCGGCTCGCGGGGGGCCGGGCCGGCGGGCGGGTTCTTGGCCTTCTGGGCGTACATGTCGACGTACTCGCGGCCGGAGAGCTCCATCAGCTCGTACATGATCTCGTCGGTCACCGCGCGTTCGACGTACCGGTCACCGGCCATCCCGGCGTAGCGCGAGAAGTCCAGCGGCGGGCCGAACCGGATCCGCACCCGGGCGATCTTGGGGATCAGCTTGCCGGGCGGCTGGATCTCGTCGGCGTTGAGCATCGCCGTCGGGATCACCAGGGCGCCGCTCTCCAGGGCCAGCCGGGCCACGCCGGTCTTGCCCCGGTAGAGCCGCCCGTCCGGCGAGCGGGTGCCCTCGGGATAGATGCCGGCGACGCCACCGGCGCGCAGCACCCGCAGCTGGGTGTCCAGGGCCGCCCTGGCCGCCCGGCCGCCCGAGCGGTCGACCGGGATGGTGCCGGAGCCGACGAAGAACATCTTCGTCAGCCAGCCCTTGAGACCCTTGCCGGTGAAGTACTCGGCCTTGGCGATGAACGTCACCCGCCGCCTCACCACCAGCGGCGTGAAGATCGAGTCGGAGAACGACAGGTGGTTGCTGGCGAGGATCACCGGCCCGGTGTCGGGCACGTGGTGCAGCCCCTCGACCTGCGGGCGGAAGACCAGCCTCAGCAGCGGGCCGAGGAGCACGTACTTCATCAGCCAGTACAGCACCGGCGTCCTTTCCAGAGGTGGTCGCGACGCCGCCGCGTCGCCGCGGGTGGTCGTGGGCATGAGCCTACGAACCCGATGCCGGCCGCCACAACGTGATCCGGCCCGCGGGGCGTGAGCGTCCATCCCGGACGGCGGCAGGCGGGCGGCAGACGGCGACGGGGCCGTGCCGGCAGGCGGGGCGGTGTCGCCCGTCGACGTACCGCCGGCCGCCACGGATACCGCGCAGGGCGACGGTCGGTCGGGACACCCGTCGGCCCCGCGGGAAGGCCGGCGGCACCTACGCTCGGGGGTGTGCGGGTGGCCGAGGCGCAGCGGGGGGCGGGCCGGGCGGCGGGCAGGCTGGTCCGGCTGCCCCGGGCCACCGTGCTGGACCTGCTCATCGGCGTCGCCGTCTCGGTCGTCGTGGCGATGGCGATCACCGCGAACGTGGGCGGCGACCGGGGCCGCGACGTCCCCGCCTACCTGTTCGCCGTCGGGCTCGGCGCGCTCGTGCTCCTGCGCCGTCGCGCGCCGACAGCCGTGCTGGTGGTCAGCGCCGCCGGCCTGGTCGCCTACTACGTGGCCGGCTACCCGCCGGTCGGGCTGGCCCTCCCCCTCGCCGCGGCGCTCTACTCGGCGGCCGAGGCCGGGCAGCTGCGCTGGGCGGTCCTCGTGGGGCTCGGCCTGCTCGTCGTCTCCACCGCGTTCCGCGCGGCGGAGGGCGCGAGCGTCGCGTACCTCATCGGCTTCGAGCTGGCCTCCAGCGTCGCCATCATGGCCGCCGCGGTCGCCCTCGGCGACGGGGTCCGGTCCCGACGGCTGCGGCGCCGGGAGCAACGGTGGCGGCTGCGGCAGCTGGAACGCGACCACGCCCGGGAGGCGGCGCGCCGGGTCGAGGAGGAACGGCTCCGGATCGCCCGGGACCTGCACGACGTGATCGCCCACCACATCTCCGTCATCTCGCTGCACGCCGGCGTGGCCGACGAGGCCCTCGACGACGACCCGGCCGCCGCCCGGGCCGCCCTGGGGCACGTCCGCTCGGCCACCACCCAGGTCGCCCGGGAGCTGCGCACCACCCTCGGTCTCCTGCGCGACCCGGCCGTGGCCGAGCCCCGGCAACCGGTGGCGGGGCTGGCCGGACTGGACGCCCTGGCCGCCGGCGCGCGGGCCACCGGGCTGCGGGTCGCCGTCCACCGGCAGGGCGAGCTGACCGGTCTGCCCGCCGCGGTCGACTCCACCGCCCACCGGCTGATCCAGGAGGCGCTGACCAACACCCTGCGCCACGCCGGCGCGCGCACCGTCGAGATCGACGTCGTCCGCGGCCCCCGCACCCTCGCCGTCGCCGTCCGCGACGACGGCCGTGGGCAGCGCGAGGACGTCCCGCGCGGGTACGGGCTCGGCGGCATGCGGGAGCGCACCGCCCTGCTCGGGGGCACCGTCACCGCCGGCAACCGACCCGACGGCGGCTTCGAGGTACGCGCCGAACTACCCCTGGGAGGGACCACGTGATCCGGGTGGGACTCGTCGACGACCAGCACCTGGTCCGCGCGGGACTGCGTGCGCTGCTGAACCGGGCGCCGGACATCGAGGTCGTCGGCGAGGCGGGCGACGGCGACGCGGCGTACCGGCTGGCGGTCACCGAGCGGCCCGACGTCCTGCTGATGGACGTCCGGATGCCGGGCACGGACGGTATCGAGGCCACCCGCCGGATCGTCGCCGACGAGCGGCTGACCGGCGTACGGGTCGTCGTGCTCACCACGTTCGACACCGACGAGTACGTCTTCGAGGCGATCCGGGCCGGCGCGTCCGGCTTCCTGCTCAAGGACACCGGCCCCGACGAGCTGCGGGGGGGCGGTGCGGATCGTCCGGGCCGGCGAGGCCCTGCTCTCCCCCGCCGTGACGCGACGGGTCATGGCGGCGGTGCGCGCCGGCGGGCGGGAGCCGGACCCGGCCCGGCTGGGCTCGTTGACCGCCCGGGAGCGGGAGGTGCTGGCCGAGGTCGCCGCCGGCCGGTCGAACGACGAGATCGGCGCGGTCCTGCACATCAGCCCGGCGACCGCCCGGACGTACGTGAGCCGGCTGCTGGCCAAGCTGCACGCCCGGGACCGGTCGCAGCTCGTCGTGGCGGCGTACGAGAGCGGCCTGGTGCGGCCCGGATCACCGCCCGACCCGGGCTGACCGGCCCTCGGCGCGTGCGCCGGCACCGGCGGCCCTTCGGGCGGCACCGCCGGCAGGGGCTCCGTTGAAAAACATTCAGCAAGAACGGACATAAATCCCCGGTCGCGACCTGCGACAGGGCCTCTGACTTCGTACGCCGCGCCACAAGGCACTCCCGGAACCGGGTCCGGACGTGTCACGATTCAAGGCACGGCGTGCGGTCGGCGCCGAGGGGGCTCAGGCGGCCGCGCCGCGGGCGCGTGATGAGGAGGATGTCCGGTGTCAGCGGGTGGTGCCCGCCGGGGACGGCGGGACAACGGGCTGGACGCGAGCGAGTACGCCATCGCCGGCGACGTGGATCCGCGCGTCGGTGAGCACCTGCTCGACGTCCTGGCCGCCGGCGGGATCGCCGCCTACCTCCAGCCCTCGGCCGACCTGAACCCGGTCACCCGCACCACCACCGTCCCGCCCCGCCCCGTCGACCGGCTCTACGTCGACCGGTCCCACCTGAGGACCGCGCGGGACTACCTGACCCAGCTCGCCGACGAGACGGCCCCCGAGAAGCCCCGCGACGACGAGCCGGACATCGAGGCCGAGTGGGCCCGTATCGTCGCCGGCTTCCACACCACCGCTCCCCGCGGTGGCGACAATCCGTGGCCCGCCGCCGAGGACGTGGACGACCCGCCCGGGCCCGCCGGCGGACCGGTGACCCTCGGCACGCCCGACGAGCCCGCCGGGCCGACCGCCACCGACGTGCGCCGGCTGCCGTACGCGGCCGACATCTCGGGCGTCTCCCTCTCCCGCGGCCGGCAGGACGAGCCGTCGCTGCTCGACGGGCTGGACACCTTCGGCGCGGACCTGCCCGACGACGAGGCGGAGGACGAGCGCTACACCCCGCCGCCGCCCCCGCCGCTGCCGCGCTTCTCGAAGTACGCGGTGGTCGGCGTGCTCGCCATCGTGCTCGGCTTCGTGCTCTTCCTCTTCCCCTGGGTCTTCCCGGTGGCCGACCCCTCGGTGGTCAACCTGTTCGGCTTCACCGGCATCCTGGCCGGCTTCGTCGCGCTGATCTGGCGGCTGCGGCCCGGTGACGACGACGACCGCGACCCGGACGACGGCGCGGTCGTCTGACCGGCGGCCCGCCCGCCGGCATTGCTGCCCGCATCCCGGGACGACGGGCGCCCCGCGCCGGGGGCGCGACACTGGTGTAACTTACTGTCAGTAGGAATACCGCTGTCCGTCACATCCCTCGCTGACTGCCCGGTTGTTCCTCCGCTGCGGCGGTCACTCCCCTGCTGATCGGAATGCCCGAGATGCGACAGAGTTCCCTCGTGGTGGTGGCCAACCGCCTGCCCATCGACGACAGTGTGGCGCCCGACGGGGCCTGCGAATGGCGCCGCAGCCCCGGTGGCCTGGTCAGCGCCCTCCATCCCCTCCTGCGGCACACCCCGGCGACGTGGGTCGGGTGGGCCGGCGGCACCGGCCCGGCGCCGGCGCTGCCCGACGTGGACGGCGTCCGCATGCACTCCGTTCCGCTGAGTGCCGAAGACCTGCGCGACCACTACGAGGGCTTCGCCAACGCCACCCTCTGGCCGCTCTACCACGACTCGGTGGAGCAACCGGAGTACCACCGCAGCTGGTGGGAGGCGTACCAGCGGGTCAACCAGCGGTTCGCCGAGGCCACCGCCGACATGGCCGAGCCCGGCGCGGTGGTGTGGGTGCAGGACTACCACCTGCAACTGGTGCCCGGCCTGCTCCGCCAGCTGCGGCCGGACCTGCGGATCGGCTTCTTCCTGCACGTGCCGTTCCCACCACCCGAGCTGTTCATGCAGCTCCCGCGCCGGGCCGAGTTGCTGCGCGGGATGCTCGGCGCCGACCTGATCGGCTTCCAGCGCTCCCAGGCCGCGCACAACTTCGCCCAGCTGGTGGCGAAGGTGCTGGACGTTCCCGCCACCGACCGGCGGATCACCGTCGGCGACCGGGTGGTCCGGATCGGCGCCTTCCCCGTCTCCATCGACACCGTCGAGATGGCCGCGCTGGCCACCCGGCCCGACGTGGCCGACCGGGCCGCCCGGCTGCGCCGTGACCTCGGCAGTCCCGAGCAGGTGATTCTCAGCGTCGACCGGATGGACTACACCAAGGGCATCGAGCAACGGCTCAAGGCGTACAGCGAGCTGCTCGCCAACGGGCACGTCAAGGTGCGCGACACGGTGCTCGTGCAGGTGGCGGTGCCCAGCCGGGAGCGGGTCGGGCAGTACCAGATCCTCCGCGAACGGGTGGAACGCGAGGTGGGGCGGATCAACGGCGAGTACGGCCGGGTCGGCGAGCCGGCGATCCACTACCTGACCCAGCCGTTCGACCGGGCCGAACTGGCCGCGCTCTACCGGGTCGCCGACGTGATGGCGGTGACCCCGCTGCGCGACGGGATGAACCTCGTCGCCAAGGAGTACGTGGCCGCCCGCGTCGACGACACCGGCGCGCTGCTGCTCAGCGAGTTCGCCGGTGCCGCCGCCGAGCTGCCGCAGGCGTACCTGGTCAACCCGCACGACCTGGAGGGGCTCAAGCAGGGCCTGCTCGCGGCGCTGCGGGCCGGCCCGGACGACCTCGGCGCGCGGATGCGGGCCATGCGGGCGCACCTGCACCGGCACGACATCCGGGCGTGGGCCCGCTCCTACCTCTCCGCCCTCGACGACAGCGGCTCGCTGCTGACCCGGCTGGGCGCCGCCGACTGAGGCCGGCGGCCCGGCCCGGCCCGGGTCGGGTCAGGGCCGGCCGGTCGGCGCCGGGTCCTTCTCCAGCCAGTCCAGGATCGCGTCGACCGGCTCCCGCCACCGCACGTCGAGCATCATGTCGTGCCCCATGCCGGGAAAGAGCAACGGGGCGGAGCCGTACCGCCGGGCCGCCCGGGTCAGCGCCGTCGCCGGGACCACCCGGTCGTCGGGGCTGCCCAGCACCAGCACCGGCGGGTCGCCCACCGCCGGCTCGGCGGCCCGCCCGGTCAGCAACTGCCACTGGGCGCGCCGACCGGCCCGCCCCAGCCGGCCCGCGTAGCCGCGGGCCTCCGCCTCGGGCAGCTCCCGGCTGAACAACTGGCGGCGGTGCAGCCGCAGCGGCCCGCCGAACACCGCCGGCAGCGTGCCGACCGGGTTGCGGCGCAGCGCCGCCCCGAACGTCGCCCAGCCGCCGAACACCGGCGCGACCAGCACCGCGGCCCGGGCCGGGTAGCGGGCCAACGCGTGGGCCACCACGAGCGCCCCGGCGCCGTGCCCCACCAGCACCGCCTGGCGCGGCAGGCCCGCCGCCACCTGGGTCACGTCGTGGGCGTACGCCCGCAGCGTCGCCTCGGGCGCCGGCCCGCTGTCGCCGTGCCCGCGCAGGCTCAGCGCGTACGCCGGGAAGCCCCGGGACGCGGCGTGGCCGAGCCAGTGCTCGGCGAACGCCCAGGCACCGTGCCCGAAGCCCGGTACGAAGAGCAGCGGCGGGCGTCCCTGTTCCACCTCGGGGGCCGCGCCGAGCACCTCACGCCGGACCGGGCGGACCGGACGGGCCCACTCCCGCCCCCGCATGATCCGCACGTGACTCACTGTTCCGGCCTTTCGCTCGCGCTCACCGGGCCTCCTCCAGGTCGTGCAGCGCGCGCTGGACGGCGCGCAGGTAGTCGGCGTGGCCCACCTCGAACCAGTGCCGGCTGCTGTCCTTGACGGGGCCGGCGTACCGCTCCCCCGCCTTCGCCGACACCCGGGCGGCGAAGGCGGCCGCCCGGTCGGGACGGGTCACGCGCAGCCGCAGCAGCCGGGCGAAGAGCACCGACTGCCAGTGCGACAGGGGGAAGATGCCCGAGTCCGGCTGCACCAGCCCGGCCACGGCCAGCGTGGGGCGACCGGGGACGAAGGCGTTCAGCCAGAGCTTCGGCCGGCCCTCCCCCGCGTCGTCGCCGAGCACCTTCGGGTCGAGGAACTCGAAGCGCGGCAGGTACCCGGTGGCGAAGACGACCAGGTCCGGGTCGATCTCCCGCCCGTCGGAGAGCTCGACGGCGTACGGGTGGAAGCGGACGACGTCCGGCACCGGCGCGATCCCGCCGTGGCCCACGTAGTAGACGAGCTGGCTGTTGGCGATCGGGTGCGTCTCGTAGACCCGGTGGTCGGGCTTCGGCAGGCCGAAGCGGGTCAGGTCGCCGACGGTCAGCCGCAGCGTCCAGTGGTAGAGCCACTGCCGCACCCGCAGCGGCACACGCAGCGCCAGCAGCGCGTCGTTGACCTGGTCGGCGGGGCGGCCGAGGACGTACTTCGGGGCGTACCAGTAGCCCCGGCGGGTCGAGTGCCAGCAGCGCGACGCCTGCTGGGCGGCCTCGACGGCGATGTCGCAGCCGGTGTTGCCGGCGCCCACCACCAGCACCCGCTTGCCGCGCAGCTGCGCCGGGTCCTTGTAGGACGAGGCGTGCATGACCTCGCCCCGGAACTCCTCCAGCCCCTCGTAGCGGGGCAGCTTCGGCGACCAGTTGTGGCCGTTGGCGACCACGACGGCCGCGTAGCGGGAGGTGCGTTCCGGGCCGTAGCCGCCGGTGCTGCGGGTGGTCACATCCCAGCGGTCGCCGGCCACGGGCTCCACCCGGACGACCTCGGTGCCGAACCAGATGTGCCCGCGCAGGTCGAAGTGGTCGGCGTACCGCTCGAAGTACGACAGCAGCCGGCTGTGGTGCGGGTAGTCCGGCCAGTCGTCCGGCATCGGGAAGTCGGGGAACTGGGTGAACGGCCGCGACGAGATCAGGTGCGTGCTCGCGTACACCGGGCTGCGGTCGTGCCGCCAGTTCCAGGCGCCGCCGACGCCGGTCTCCCGCTCGTAGCAGTCGACGCCGAAGCCGTGTTCCTTCAGGTTCTTGATGGCCGTGAGACCGCTGGCCCCCGCGCCGACGACGCAGACGGTGTCGCCCCGGTCGGAGACCGGCCGGCCGTCGCGGGTCAGGGCGAGAGTGCTCGCCTCCGGGTCGGGCTGGCCGTGGTCGGTGGAGGTGGACACCGGAATCTCCTTTTGTGCGGCACGAGTGCCGGGTCGCGCAGCATCCTCTCCACTACGGAGCGCGTTGTCCAGCCCCGGCCGCGCCGGGCGGTCAGCCGGCGGCCGGCAGCAGCAGGTCGACCAGGACCGGGAAGTGGTCGCTGGCGCGGCGGGTCTGCGGGGTGTCCACCACGTCGTAGTCGGCCACCGTGATCCGGGGATCGACGAAGAGGGCGTCGATGCGCCGCCGCGGGTTCGTGCAGGAGTAGGTGAGCCGGTCGGCCCGGTCCATCGCCACGGCGGCGTCGGTCAGCCCGCGCGCCACGGTGGCCCAGGCCGGCCCGTCCGGCCCCTCGTTCAGGTCGGCCGCGGCGACCACCGGCGTGGTGGTGGCGTCCAGCTCGCGCTTGAACAGCGCGGCCTGCGCGGGGCGCTCGGCCGGATCGGTGGACAGGTGCGACCCGGCCAGGGTGAACCGGGCCGCGCCGGCGACCACGCACTCGGCGTACGCGGCGCCGCGCAGGTGCCGGCCGGGGGTGAGCGGGAAGCGCTGGCAGCGGTCGGCCACCACCCGTACCCGCAGGCTGGTCAGCAGCAGGTTGCCCAGCGCGGGCAGCCCGCCGGCGGCCACCACCAGGCCGAAGGACTCCGCCAGCGCCGCCGACTTCTGCCGCCACCGGAACCGGCGCGGCCCCTCCTGCACGATCACCACGTCCGGCCTGGCGTCGCGGACCACGGCCGCCAGCGCGGCCGTGTCGTCCCGCTGGCTGTGGATGTTGTACGACACGACGCGCAGCGGCACGCCCGGGCTCTGCGTCACGGCCACCGCCTCAGATCCGGCGGGCCAGGTCGGCGGCGCCGATGACGCCGGCGGTGTTGCCCAGCTCGGCCGGGCGGATCTCGGCGACCGGGAGGCGGCTGCGCTGGGCCAGGGCGTCGGCGAACGACCGGCGGGTCGGGCCGAGCAGCAGGTCCCCGGCGTCGATCACCCCGCCGCCGACGACGAGCACCTGCGGGTCGAGGATCTGCGCCATGTCGGCGAGGCTGGTGCCGAGCCACCGGCCGACCTGCGCGAACGCCTCGGTGGAGACCGGGTCGCCGGCCTGCGCGGCGGCGGTGACCATGGGCCCGCTGACTGCCTCGGCCTCGCCGCCGGCCAGTTCCAGCAGGCCGGTGGCGCGGTGCGGCTCCTGCCGGGCGGCGGCGCGGGCGAACCGCACCAGGGCGCTGCCGCTGGCGTACTGCTCGATGCAGCCGAGCCGGCCGCAGCCGCACTGGTGGCCGTCCGGCACCGTCAGCATGTGGCCCAGCTCGGCGGCGATGCCGTTGGCGCCGCGCAGCAGTTCCCCGCCGAG
The DNA here is from genome assembly GCF_048060285.1 of Micromonospora sp. LOL_025. Lineage (NCBI taxonomy): Bacteria > Bacillati > Actinomycetota > Actinomycetes > Micromonosporales > Micromonosporaceae > Micromonospora > Micromonospora sp. LOL_025. The sequence continues at coordinate 291,976 of NZ_JBHMIR010000001.1, forward strand.
CACGATGCCGCCGCCGACGCCGGTGCCGATGGTGAACATGACCATCGAGTCGTCGGCGTCGCGGGCCGCGCCGTGGCGGAACTCCGCCCAGGCCGCCACGTTGCCGTCGTTCTCCACGATCACCGGCAGGCCGGTGGCGGCGCTGACGTAGTCGCGCAGCGGCTCGTCCCGCCACGCCAGGTTCGGGGCGAACAGCACGGTCGAACGGCTGGCGTCGATCCAGCCGGCCGCGCCGATCCCGACCGCCTCGATCGCGTGCCCGGAGGCCAGCTCGCGGACCAGTTCGGTGATGACGTCACGGGTCTTGGCGACGTCGTCGGCGGGGGTGTCCCGTCGGACCTGCACGAGGACCGTGCCGGCGGCGTCCACGACACCACCGGCCACCTTCGTGCCACCGACGTCGACTCCGATGGTCAGCGTCACCGCTGCCACTCCCCTCTGCTGTGCTGCCCGCACCGGCGCCGGCGGACGACCGGCGCGTGGTCGGGATGTGCGTTGGTCAGGCCCCGTCGCCCGAGAGTTGCTCGCCCTCGTCCCCCGGTGCCCGGGACGTGGGGACCACGGGCCCGTCGGAGGACGTCCGGACGGTCACCGCGGCGGCCTGCCCGGCGACGTCGACGGGCGGTACGGCGGCCGGGGCGGCCTCGTCCTCCGCCCGTGTGGCGGCGGACCAGACGTCCCGCTCCGGTGCCGGCTGAGAATCATGCCCGCTACGGGTGGCCTCGCGCCACACCTGGTCGTCCGCGCCACCCGGCCCCGGGGTGGCCGCCGGCCCGGCGGGGGCGTCGGCGGAGGGCTCGGGCGGGGTGAAGGCGCGCAGCAGGCTGGCCACCCCGGCGGCCAGGTCGCCCGCGCCGGTGGCGAGGCGCTCGGCGAATTCGGGACTCGGGTCGCGCAGGGCGGCGATGCCACGACAGACCGGGCAGACGCAGCATTCGGCCGCGCCGGTGGCGAAACCGCCCGCGGGCTGCCCCGCCGACGCACCCGGGCCGCCGCTGTGACCGAGGACACTCGACACGATCCCACCGAGCGGACCCCACTGGCCGCTCTTCGAACCGGCCGCGGCCAGCCGGGCGGCGGCCAGCGCCGTGGCGAGCAGACGTTCGGCCTCTTCCCGGGCCGAACCCGGATCCGTTGCACCCATGGTCGGCTCCCCTACCGTGCCGCCGGACGCGTCACTGCGCCCCACCGGATGCTTCTACCCGGCGCTTGAGCTGCTTCAACGCGGTATCCATGATCATTTTTTCGGCCTTGCGGCGGAACATGCCGAGCATCCCGACGGAGAGCTCGACCTCCAGGGTGTAGGTCACCGTCGTGCTGCCGTCCGGGTTGCCGTCCAGGTCGTACGAGCCGCGCTGGAACTTCTGCATCTTGGAGGGCGCCACCAGGTGCCACTCGATCCGGGAGAGGTCCTCGGCGTACTCGTAGGCCAGCACGTACTCGTCGGCCAGCACGCCGGCGTCGATGGTGAATCGGACCTGGCTGGCGTAGCCGTCCTCGTACTCCTCGATCACCTCCACCCGCCGCATCGCCTCGGTCCACGCCGGGTAGCTCGGGAAGTCGCAGATGACCGCCGCCACCCGTTCCGGTGACGCGCCGATGATGATCGACTGGGTGGAGGTGTCCGCCATGGGGGGAGGCTACCCGGCACCGGCGGCGCCCACGCCGCGCCGCCCCCGGGCACGCCGGATCGAAGCGTCCGGCGGCGACCCGCGGGCAGCCTGGGCGACCTGCCTTTTCGCCCCGGTCACCGGGGCGGGTAGGTTTCGACAGAGCCGACCCGTGGTGGCGGCCGGCCCGGCCAGTGAGCACGAGGGAGTGCAGGTGCGCGAGTTCTCCGTCCCGCCGATCGTCACCGTCGGCGACGCGGCAAACCTCACCGACCCGGTCTGGGACAACGCCGAGGTCGCCCCGGACACGGTCCAGTTCGTCCGCCCCACCGGCACGGGGGGCACCTGGGCCGACGTCACCTGCCGGCAGTTCCGCGACGAGGTCGTCGCGGCGGCCAGGGGCCTGGTCGCCGCCGGCGTCCAGCCCGGCGACCGGGTCGGCCTGATGAGCCGCACCCGCTACGAGTGGACCCTGCTGGACTACGCGATCTGGGCGGCCGGCGCGGTCACCGTGCCGATCTACGAGACCTCCAGCGCCGACCAGGCCGCCTGGATCCTGTCCGACTCCGGCGCCGTGGCCTGCGTGGTGGAGAGCAACGCGCACGCCACCCTGGTCGCCGGCGTCCGGGACCGGCTGCCCGACCTGCGGCACGTCTGGCAGATCGACCTCGACGCCGTGGGCGAGCTGGTCCGCGCCGGCGAGGCGGTCGACCCGACGGAGATGGACCGGCGGCGGGCCGCCGTCCGCGCCGACGACCTCGCCACCATCATCTACACCAGCGGCACCACCGGCCGCCCCAAGGGCTGCGTGCTGACCCACCGCAACATGTACGCCGACATCGCCAACGCGGTGCCGGTGCTGCCGAACCTGTTCCGGCCGGGCGCCTCGACCCTGCTCTTCCTCCCGCTGGCGCACGCCTTCGCCCGGCTCATCCAGATCGGCGTGGTGCAGGCGCGGGCCACCATGCGGCACTGCGCGGACCCCAAGAACCTGGTCGGCGAGTTGCAGGAGTTCCGCCCCACCTTCGTGCTCTCGGTCCCCCGGGTGTTCGAGAAGGTCTACAACGGCGCCAAGCAGAAGGCCGAGGCCGACGGCAAGGGCAGGATCTTCGCCCGCGCGGAGCAGGTCGCCATCGCGTACAGCGAGGCGCTGGAGACCTCCGGCGGGCCCGGCCTGGCGCTGCGCGCCCAGCACGCGCTCTTCGACAAGCTGGTCTACCGCAAGCTGCGGGCGGCGCTCGGCGGCCGGTGCCGGGACGCCATCTCCGGCGGCGCCCCGCTCGGCGCCCGGCTGGGCCACTTCTTCCGCGGCATCGGCGTGAACGTGTGCGAGGGCTACGGCCTGACCGAGACCTCCCCCGCGGCCGCCGCGAACCTGCCCGACGCCACCCGGATCGGCTCGGTCGGCCGGCCGCTGCCGGGCGTCACCATCCGGATCGACGACGACGGCGAGATCCTGATCGCCGGCGATCTGATCTTCCAGGGCTACTGGCGCAACGACGAGGCGACCGCCGAGGCGCTCAGCGCGGACGGCTGGTTCCGCACCGGCGACCTGGGCCAGCTCGACGACGACGGCTTCCTGAGCATCACCGGCCGCAAGAAGGAGATCATCGTGACGGCCGGCGGCAAGAACGTCGCCCCGGCCGTGCTGGAGGACCAGGTCCGGGCCCACCCCCTGGTCAGCCAGTGCGTGGTGGTCGGTGACCGCGCGCCGTTCATCGCCGCGCTGGTCACCCTCGACGAGGAGGCGCTGCCGCGCTGGCTCGCCTCGGCCGGCCTGCCCGAGGACACCCCCGTCGAGAAGCTGCGCGACCACGAGGGGCTGCGCGCCGAGATCCAGGGTGCCGTCGACGCCGCGAACCAGGCGGTCTCCAAGGCCGAGGCGATCAAGGTGTTCCGGATCCTGCCCCACGACTTCACCGAGGCGACGGGCGAGCTGACCCCGTCGCTGAAGGTCAAGCGGCAGGTCGTGCACAAGTCGTACGCGGCGGAGATCGCCGACATCTACCGGGGCTGACTACCATCCGTCACGTGCCCGCCTCGACGCCCTCCCGGCCCCAGCCGCATCCCCTCGCCGCCGCCGCGCGCGTGGTCATGCTGGCGCTCGTCGCCGTCCTGACCCTGTACGCCACGCACGACCCCGGCCAGCTCTGGTGGATCGCCCTGCTGGCGGTCGCCGGGCTGCCCGCCCTGCTGGCGCCCGAGCACCGGCCGGTCGGCCCGCTCAGCCGGGTGGCCGAGGTGGTGGTGCTGGGGCTGGCCGCGAGTCAGGTCGCCGCCGTGGCCACCCTCGGCGGGGACGTCGGCGGGCTGGGCGCCTCGGCGGTGCTGCCCTACCTGGCGGTCCCGGTGACCGTCACCGCGCTGCGCCGCCGGTTCCGCGAGGGCGTGGCCCTGCTGGCCGTCGCCGCGGCCACCCTGCTGGTGGCGGGTGCCGTCACCGAGGTCGACGGCGAGCGGCAGATCGGCGAGCTCGGCTACCTGGTGATCTGCGCCCAGTGGCTGATCCTGGCCGGGCTCGGCCTCGCCGCCGCCAGCGGCCTGCACCGGGTCATGCAGGTCCGCAACGAGGGCAAGCCCCAGCCGTACGCCGAGGCGACCCGGCTGCTCACCCAGCTGCGCACCGTGGCCCGGCAGCTGCCCGGGGCCACCCTGGACCCGGGCGGCATCTCCGAGCACCTGCTGGAGGAGCTGCGCACGGTGGCCCGGGCGGACCGGGCGGCCGTGCTGTCGGCCAGCGGCGGCGGCCGGCTGGTGGTGCTCGCCCAGGTGGGCGTGGAACGGGTCGACTGGGAGACGACGCTGGACGCGGACTCGGCCATCGCCGACGCGTGGGCCAGCCAGCAGCCGCACACCGCCGCCCGGTCGCAGGCCCGGTCGCACCGCGGTGGCGACGTGTCCGCCCTGATCGTGCCGCTGGTGGCCGGGGTACGCACCGTCGGGCTGGTGGTGCTGGAGGCGGACGCGGCGCAGGCGTACCCGCCCGGCGTGGTGTCCCGGGTGACCGGGCTGACCCGCCCCGCCGCGCTGCGGCTGGAGGCGGCGCTGCTCTTCGACGAGGTCCGCTCGCTGGCCACCAACGAGGAACGGCAGCGGCTGGCCCGGGAGATCCACGACGGGGTGGCGCAGGAACTGGTGATGGTCGGCTACGGCATCGACAACGCCCTGGCGTACGTCGACGAGGACCCGCAGGAGACCGCCGAGGCACTGCGCACGCTGCGTGGCGAGGTGACCCGGGTCATCACCGAGCTGCGGCTGAGCCTCTTCGAGCTGCGCAGCGAGGTGGACCGGCACGGCGGCCTGGCCGCCGCGATCGCCGAGTACGCCCGCACGGTCGGCGCCTCCGGCGGGCTGCGGGTGCACCTGTCCCTGGACGAGTCCACCGCGCGGCTGCCCGCCGCCACCGAGGCCGAGTTGCTGCGCATCGCCCAGGAGGCGGTCACCAACGCGCGCAAGCACGCGGGCGCGTCGAATCTCTGGGTCACCTGCGAGGTCGACCCGCCGTACGCGCAGATCGAAGTGTCGGATGACGGTCAGGGGATCGCTGACCAGCGGTCCGACGGGCACTACGGTCTTGCGATCATGGCCGAGAGGGCGGAACGTATCCGGGGCCGGTTGGAGATCAGGCCGCGGCAACCGAGCGGCACGACCGTGGCGGTGGTGCTCGGCTCCTCGCCCCGGCGCGATAACGTGCGCGGTAGCGCAGCGGCAGTAGAAGGGGAGTAACCCGAGGATGACCACAAGTCCGACACCGGCCACCCGTACCAAGGTCCTCCTTGTCGACGATCACGACCTGATCCGCAAGGGCCTGCGGCACGCGTTCGAGCGCGACCGGCAGTTCGAGGTCGTCGGGGAGGCCGCCACGGCGGCGGAGGGGGTACGCCAGGCGGGTGCGCTGCAGCCGGACGTGGTGATCATGGACCTGCGGCTGCCCGACGGCAGCGGTCTGGAGGCCACCCGGGCGCTGCGCAAGTCGAGCGCCTCGATGGGCATCGTCGTGCTCACCATGTACGCCGGCGACGACCAGCTCTTCGGCGCCCTGGAGGCCGGGGCCAGCGCCTTCGTGCCCAAGACCGCGCCGGCCGACGAGGTGGTCGCCGCCGCCCGGCACGCCGCCTCCTCCCCCAGCGCCTTCACGGCCGCCGACCTGGCGGAGGCGATGAAGCGCCGGCTGGCCCCGTCCGGGCCGCAGCTCTCCCCCCGCGAGGGGCAGGTGCTGCGGCTGCTCGCCGACGGGATGAGCGTGGCGGGCATCGCGAAACAGCTCTTCGTCAGCGAGTCCACCGCCAAGACCCACATCTCGAAGCTCTACGAGAAGCTGGGCGCGGCCAACCGGGCCCAGGCGCTGATGACCGCGCTGCGGCTCGGTCTGCTCGAGGCGCCGGACGCCCCGAAGTTCTGACCCGCTCCCGCCGGGAGCCCGACGACGTACCACCGACGGGTCCGCGACCGCCGACGGGCGGCGCGGACCCGTCGTCGCCGCCCTGAGCGGCGGCGTCGAAGGGTTCCCGGCGCGCTATGGTCTCCCGGGCGGTCAACCGGCAGAATACCGGCGCGGGCAACGGTGTCCCGCACGCCGACAGGAGGGGTGAGCGCATGCAGCGGCCGGACTGGGCACCCGACGAGATCGACATCGAACGCCCCAGCGTGGCCCGCATGTACGACTACTACCTCGGCGGCTCGCACAACTTCGCGGTCGACCGGGCGGCGGCCCAGGCGATGGTGGCGGCGGTGCCGGAGGCTCCGCTGATGGCACAGGCGAACCGCGCGTTCCTCCGCCGGGCGGTGCAGTTCCTCCTCGACGCCGGCGTCCGGCAGTTCCTGGACGTCGGCTCGGGCATCCCGACCGTCGGCAACGTGCACGAGATCGCCCAGCGCGACACCCCCGACGCCCGGGTGGTCTACGTCGACGTGGACCCGGTGGCGGTGGCCCACAGCCGGGAGATCCTGGAGGGCAACGACCGCGCCGTGGTGGTGCAGGAGGACCTGCGCCGTCCCGAGCGCATCGTCGCCCACCCCGACGTCCGCCGGCTGCTCGACTTCGACCAGCCGATCGCCGTGATGATCGTGGCGGTGCTGCACTTCGTGCCGGACGACGACCGGCCGGCCGAGCTGCTGCGGACGCTGCGCGAGGCGCTGGCGCCGGGCAGCTACCTGGTGCTCTCGCAGGCCAGCGGCGACGGCCGTGGCGACGACGAGCGAGCCGACGCCGAGCGGGTCTACCGGCGGACCGACAATCCGCTGTGGATCCGCAGCCGTGGCGAACTGACCGCCCTCTTCGACGGCTTCGAGCTGGTCGACCCCGGCGTGGTCTGGGTGCCGCAGTGGCGCCCGGAGTCCCCCGACAGCGCCGAGGACGCCGAGCGGGCGGCCTTCATCGGCGGCGTCGGGCGACTCGGTGGGTGAGCCGCCCGGGGCGACGACGGTCGCCCCGACCGGCACCACCGTGGGGCACCCGTCCCGCCCGGGGACCTTCGCCCGGGCGTGGGCCAAGGCCGTCACCGGCACCAGCTACCTGCCGATGACCCAGGCCCAGCTCGAGGCGCTGCTGCAACGCCTCACCGAGGAACTCGCGGCGGCGCTGCTGGCCGAGCCGATCGACCTGCGGGTCGGGCACCGGGTGGGCACCGAACTGGTGGCCGCCCACATCGCCTCGGCCGAGGCGCTGGGGCGGACGGTCGAGGTCGTCCAGCTCCGGCTGGCCCGCGACCTCGGGCTGGTCGAGGAGGAGGTCGAGGACCGGCTGGCCCGGCTGCTGGCCGCCGTGACCACCGGCTACGCCCGCGCGCTGCGGGACCGGACGCTGGACGAGCAGGAGACGATCCGCCGGGCCGCGATGACCGCCCGGGCGGAGGCCGAGCGGGCGCTGCGCAGCAGCGAGGCGCGCTTCCGCCACCAGGCCACCCACGACCCGCTGACCGACCTGCCCAACCGCACGCTGTTGACGGAGCGCCTCAGCGCGGCCATCGACTCGCCCACGGGGGGCGCGGCGCGCCTCGGGGTCTGCTTCCTCGACCTCGACCGGTTCAAGGTGGTCAACGACTCGCACGGGCACCAGGTCGGCGACGGGCTGCTGGTGGCCGTGGCGGACCGGCTCCGCCGGGCCCTCGACGGGCACCTGGTCGCCCGGCTCGGCGGGGACGAGTTCGTCGTCCTGGTCGAGGGCACCACCGGCACCGACGACGCCGTCGCCGTGGCCGAGGCCGCACTCGCGGCGGTACGCGAGCCGGTGCTGGTGGACGGGCACGAGCTGAGCGTCTCGGCGAGCATCGGCATCGTCGAGCGGGAGGTCGCCGGCACCTCCCCCGGTGACCTGATGCGGGCGGCCGACAGCACGCTGCACTGGGCGAAGGCCGCCGGTGGCGACCGCTGGGCGCTCTACGACGCCGACCGGGACCGCCAGGACCTGGCCCGCTACGCGCTCTCCGCGGCCATCCCCGCGGCGCTGGAGCGGGGCGAGTTCTACCTCGACTTCCAGCCGCTGACGTCGCTGCGCGACGGCCGGGTGCTGGGCATGGAGGCCCTGGTGCGCTGGCGGCACCCGCAGCTGGGCGTCCTGCGGCCCGACAGCTTCATCGGGCTGGCCGAGGAGACCGGGCTGATCGTCCCGCTCGGCGGCTGGGTGCTGGCCGAGGCGTGCCGGCAGGCCGAGAGCTGGGCCGTCGACGCCGGGCCCGCCCCGTTCGTCAGCGTCAACCTGGCCGTACGGCAGGTGCGCCGCGCCGGCCTCGTCCAGGAGGTACGCGCGCTGCTGCGGCACACCGGGCTGTCGCCGGAGCGGCTCCAGTTGGAGATCACCGAGAGCACCATGATGAGCACCGCCGAGGAGCCGGTCCGGGCGCTGCGGGTGCTCGCCGACCTGGGCGTCCGGATCGCCATCGACGACTTCGGCACCGGCTACTGCAACCTGGCGTACCTGCGGGACCTGCCGGTGACCGAGCTGAAGGTGGCCGGGCAGTTCGTGGCCGGGCTGCGGGCACCGGAGGCCCGGGCCGACGAGCGGATCCTCGCCTCGCTCGTCTCGCTGGCGCACGCGCTGGACCTGACCGTCACCGCCGAGGGCGTGGAGACCGCCGGGCAGGCGGAGCGGCTGCGGGCGATCGGCTGCGACGCCGGCCAGGGCTGGCACTTCGGCCGCCCGGACTCGGCCGAGCGCGTCCTGGCCCGCCTGCGCTGACGGGTCCTCCCACCGCCGGGAACCACCACGAACCGCGGCGCGGGCGCCGTCAGCCGGCGAGCAGGGCGGCCATCCGCTGCGCCTGCGCCTCCCAGCGCCACTCCCGCTCCACCCACGCGCGACCGGCCGCGCCGAACTGGCGGGCCAGGTCCCGGTCGGCGAGCAGCGTGGCCACCCGGTCGGCGAGCTGGGCGACGTCCCGGCCACGGACCACGAAACCGGTCTCGCCCTCGCGGACCGCGTCCGGCGCACCGCCGGAGTCGCCGGCGACCACCGGCAGGCCGGTCGCGGAGGCCTCCAGGTAGACGATCCCGAGCCCTTCGACGTCGAGACCGCGGTTGCGGGTGCGGCAGGGCATGGCGTAGACGTCGCCGGCGGCGTAGTGGGCCGGCAGCTCGGCCGACGGCACCGAACCGGTGAAGACCACGTCGCGATCGACGCCCGTCTGGCGGGCCAGCTTCTCCAACGTGGCCCGGTAGGGCCCGCCCCCGACCACGAGGAGCGCGGCGTCGGGCACCCGGCGACGGATCTCGGGCATCGCCCGGATCAGCATGTCCTGCCCCTTGCGCGGCACCAGCCGCGACACGCAGACCACCACCGGGCGGTCGGCCAGCCCGAGCCGGAGCCGGACCGGTTCGCCGTCGACCGACGGGTGGTAGGCGTCCACGTCGACCCCGGGGGCGAGCCGGCGCAGCTCGGTCACCCCGTGCAGCGCCCGCTCCAGCCGCACCCGGGTGTACTCGCCCAGGTAGGTCGTCACGTCGACGCCGCGCCCGATCCGCCGCAACGCGGCCCGGGCGGCCGGCAGCGCGGCCCAGCCGACCTCGTGCCCGTGGGTCTGCGCCACCGCCCGACGGATGCCCGTCCGGCGGCGCAGGCCAGCGGCGAGCAGCCCGAGAGGGGCCGCCGCGCCGAACCACACCGTGTCGCAGTCGTACGCGCGCGCCAGGCGGGCGGCCCGACGGGCCACGAGCGGCGTGGGCAGCAGCACCCGGGTGCGGTCCCGGACCACCTCGAACGGCTGGTCGGCGTCGAACTTCTCCGCACCCCGCCACGTCGAGGCGTAGACGACCACCGACCCGGCGGGCTGGCGCACCGCGAGGTTGTGCACGAAGGACTGGATCCCGCCGGGACGGGGCGGGAAGTCGTTGGTGATCAACAGCGTACGGCTCATCGGCCGGCCTCCCTGGCGTGGGCGCGGGCGGCGGCCATCCGCTCGACCGTGGACGGGTGCGTGGCGGAGTAGAGGTACTCCCAGCGTGGCGGATCGGGGTCGGCGAGGTTGATGCCGGCGAGCCGCCGCTGCATCGCCTCGAAGGCGGCCGGGTCGCCGGTCAGGGCGAGCGCGTGCGCGTCGGCGCGCGCCTCCACCCGCCGCGACATCAGCGCCTGCGCCGGCGCGGAGACCAGCCCGGCCACCGTGACCAGGGCGACCAGCAGGGGGAACGCGCGCGGCTGGGCGACCGAGTCGACGCCGGCCAGCCGCAGCAGCGGGCCGGAGGAGCCGAGCAGGTAGAGCGCGACCACCGCGGCGGCGGCGCCCAGCGCCCCGGTCAGCGTGCCGACCACGACGTCCCGGTCCTTGGCGTGCCCCAGCTCGTGGGCCACGACGGCGGTCACCTCGGCCGGCGTCGCCTCGCGCAGCAGCGTGTCGTAGACCACCACCCGCCGCGTCGGCCCGAGCCCGGAGACGTACGCGTTGACCGCCCGGGTGCGGCGCGAGGCGTCGGCGACCAGCACGTCGCGCACCGGGACGCCGTCCCGGTCCGCCATCTGCATCAGCTGGGTGCGCAGCGGGCCCTGCTCCATCGGGGTGAACCGGTTGAAGACCGGCTCCACGAGCACCGGCAGCACGAAGGAGAGCAGCACCACCAGGGTCGCCGCACCGGCCGCGCCGAACGCCCACCACCAGCGCGGCGACAGCCGGATGACGGTGTAGAAGCCGAGCAGCGCCACCGCGCCGATCACCGCGCTGACCGCGTACGACTTGAGCAGGTCGACGGCCCAGCCGCCCCAGCCGTTGGTGCTCAGTCCGTAGCGGGTGAGCACGGCCTGCCGCCAGGCGGCGAACGGGAGGGTCACCAGATCGGCGACGAGCACCACGGCGAGCCCGCCGAGGACGGCCTGGGCGGCCCAGTGGCCGCCGAACGGACGCCCGGCCAGTTCGACGAGCCGGCTGCCCAGCGGGGTCAGGCCGAGCAGCAGGGCCACCAGCAGGCCGATCGCGATCGCGGCCCAGCCGGCGGGGCGCAGCGCGGACCGGAACTCCCGGCTGCGGGCCACCTGCTCGGCGGGGAGGTCGCCCAGCGCGGCGAGCTGGTCGGCCCGGGGGGCCGGCGGCCGGTGCCAGGGGATCAGCAGCGCCGCCGCGACGAGGAGGGCGAGGGTCAGCCCGGCGAGGGTGAGCAGGGCCCAGCCGCGCGGGGTCACCGCGGCCGCCCCGGCGCCGCGCCGTCGCGAGCAGTGCGCATCCGTACCCGCGTCATGCCGCCGCTCCCTCCGCCGTGACCGCCCATCCTATTGCCCGCGTGACGGCCGCCGCGCCGCCGCCCGGAGGGCACGGCACGCCGGGGTCCCGGCGGCCGATCCACCCCTCCTGGCGTCACCCGGTCGCCATCATGACGCCACCCGAAGCCAGAATGGCTTGCCATGACGCCATGATGGTGCCATAGTGGCGTCATGGACCTGACGTCGTATGTCGACAACCTCCGGCAGGAACTCGCCGGCGTCGCCGAACTCGGCGGCGACGAGGCCCGCGCACTCGCCGAGCGACTGGCGGGGCCGCTCGACTCGGCGCTCCGGCTGGCGCTCCTGGACGCGCTGGCCGCGGCGGCGGCCGAGATCACCCGCGACCTGGCGCCCGGCTCGGTCGAGCTGCGCCTGCGCGGGCGGGAACCGAGCTTCGTCGTGACGCCACCGCCGGCCGGCCCGGAGATCCAGGGTGAAGCCGCGGCCCCCGAGCCGGCCGTCCCGCCGCCGGCGGACGCCGAGGAGGGAGCCACCTCGCGGATCAGCTTCCGCCTCTCCGAACACCTCAAGAGCCGCATCGAGGAGGCGGCCGCCCGCGACGGCCTCTCGGTCAACGCCTGGCTGGTCCGGGCGACCACGGCCGCCGTGGCGTCCAGCGGGGCGGACCGGCACCCGCAGCGACGCGCCCCGCTCAGCGGGCAGCGCTACACCGGCTGGGCCCGCTGAGCCGCCCGCCGGTCGGCGTCACCCCTCCCACCACCCGTCCCGGTCCGGGACGTCCACCCGTCAGAAGGGACTGCGTCGTGCCCACATTCGACACCCCGGCTCCGATCTCGGCCACCGTCGACCTCGTCGTCGGTGACGTCCGGGTCACCGCCACCGACCGCACCGACACGAACGTCGAGATCCGCCCGAGCAACGCCGGCGTCGAGGCCGACGTACGGGCGGCCGAACAGACCCGGGTGGAGTACGCCGACGGCCGGCTCGTGGTCAGGTCGCCCCGGCAGCGCGGGTTCGGGCTGTTCGGCAAGCCCGGCTCGGTCGACGTGACGATCGGGTTGCCCACCGGCTCGCACCTGCACGGCGAGGCCTCCGTGGCGGCGTTCCACGGCAGCGGCCGGCTCGGCAGCTGCCGGGTCCGGATCGCGACCGGCGACATCGGACTGGACCACACCGCCGACGTGGACCTCGACACCTCCGCTGGCGGCGTCCGCGTCGAGCACGTGGCCGGGCCGGCCCGGATCAGCACCGGATCAGGCCGGATCCGCGTGCAGCAGGTCGACGGCGAGGCGGTGGTCAGGAACTCCAACGGCGACAGCTGGCTCGGCACGGTCACCGGCGAGGTGCGGGTGAAGAGCGCCAACGGCGAGACCACCGTGGACCGCGCGCACGGCCCGGTCACCGTCACGGCCGCCAACGGCGACATCCGCATCGGCGAGGTCTCGGCGGGCACGGTGTCGGTCCGCACCGCGGCCGGCGGGCTCGACATCGGCGTCCGCTCCGGCACCGCCGCCCTGCTCGACCTGCACACCCAGTTCGGCCGCGTGGACAACCACCTGGAGGCGTACGAACCGTCCAGCGAGCCCGAGGGCGCCGTGCGGGTGACCGCCCGGACCTCCTTCGGCGACATCGTGATCCGCCGTTGCTGACCTCCCCCGTCCGCCCGCCCCGGCCCGACGGCCGGCCAGCCCTCGACCGGCCCGACGGCCGGCGTCAAGGAGAAGACATGCCACCCAGTTCGGCCCCGGCGGCCATCACGGTCACCGCCCTCCGGAAGTCCTTCGGCGATCACGTCGTGCTCGACGGGATCGACCTCACCGTCGCCGCAGGGACGATCTTCGCCCTGCTCGGCCCCAACGGCGCCGGCAAGACCACCACCGTGCAGATCCTGTCCACCCTGATCGGCGCCGACTCCGGCGAGGCGCGGGTCGCCGGCCACGACGTCGCCCGGGAGCCCGGCGCGGTACGCGCCGCGATCGGCGTGACCGGCCAGTTCTCCGCCGTCGACGGGTTGCTCACCGGCGAGGAGAACCTGCGGCTGATGGCCGACCTGCACCACCTGCCCCGGGCCGAGGGGCGGCAGCGCGCGCAGGGCCTGCTCAGGATGTTCGACCTGGTCGAGGCGGCCGGCAAGCCCGCCGCCGGCTACTCGGGCGGGATGCGCCGGCGACTCGACCTGGCGATGGGGCTGGTCGGCCGCCCCCGCGTCGTCTTCCTCGACGAGCCCACCACCGGGCTCGACCCGCGCAGCCGGCAGGCCATGTGGCAGATCGTCCGGGACCTGGTGGCGGACGGTGTCACCATCTTCCTCACCACCCAGTACCTGGAGGAGGCGGACCAGCTCGCCGACCGGATCGCCGTGCTCGACCACGGTCGCCTGGTGGCGGAGGGCAGCCCGGCGGAACTCAAGCGACTCGTCCCCGGCGGGCACGTCAGCCTGCGTTTCGCCGACCGGGCCGCGTTCGACACGGCCGTCCGGGTGTTGCCCGGGCAGTCCCACGACGCCGCCGACCTCACCCTGCACGTGCCCGGCGACGGCGACGTCCGGTCGCTGCGGAACCTGCTCGACCTGCTGGACAGCGAGTCGATCGCCGTGGAGTCGCTGTCGGTGCACACGCCCGACCTCGACGACGTCTTCCTGGCCCTCACCGGCCAGCCCGAGAAGGTGGGAACCCCCCGATGAGCACCCTGACGTACGCCGTACGCGACTCCGGCACGATGCTGCGCCGCAACCTGCGACGCTGGATGCGCTACCCGTCGATGACGGTGCTGCTCGTCGGCATGCCCATCATGCTGCTGCTGCTGTTCGTCTACGTTTTCGGCGCCACCCTCGGCGCCGGGCTGGGCGGCGGCTCGGGCGACCGGGGCGACTACGTCAACTACGTCACCCCGGGGATCCTGCTGATAACCGCCGGCCTGGCGGCCACCGGGACGGCGGTGTCGGTCGCGATGGACATGACCGAGGGCATCATCGCCCGGTTCCGGACCATGGCGATCGCCCGGGCGTCGGTGCTGACCGGCCACGTGCTGGGCAGCCTGACGCAGACCATGCTCAGCCTGGCGGTGGTCACCGGGGTCGCCCTGCTGATCGGATTCCGGCCCACCACGAGCGCGCCGGCCTGGCTGGCGGCCGCCGGCGTGCTGGTCATGACCGCCTTCGCCTTCACCTGGCTCTCGGTCGCGCTCGGGCTGGTCTCCAAGAGCGTCGAGACGGCGAGCAACCTCCCCATGCCGCTGACCTACCTGCCCTTCATCGGCAGCGGGTTCGTGCCCACCGAATCGATGCCCGACGGGCTGCGCCAGTTCGCCGAGTATCAACCCTTCACCCCCATCATCGAGACCCTGCGCGGCCTGTTGACCGGCGGACCGGTGGGGACGAACGCCGCTCTCGCGACGGCCTGGTGCGCCGTTATCGCGCTGGTCGGCTACCTCTGGGCGAAGAAGCTGTTCAACCGGGACCCGTCCCGCTGACCGTCGTCCCCGACGCCCGTTCCCCGAGCCACTGCCCCGGGGAGCGGGCGTCGCCGTGGCCCGTCACGCGACGCGCCGGCGTCGGGTGGGCCGCCCGGCCGAGCAGGGGGCGGGCAGCATCTCCACCTCGAACCCGGCCCGGGCGAACACCTCGATCGCCCGGGCCTCCGCGCCGTCCAGCCCGGCGGCCGGGGACGAATCGTCGAGCAGGGCGGTCACCAGGCAGTCGGCGCAGCCGTTGCCCCGGATCCCGCACCCCGCGCAGTCGATGAGCATCTCGCCTCCTGATGCGCTGCGGCGACCGGGCGCGGCGTCACCGTCGCCACCCGCGAGCACCGTCGGTCACCACGACGGTAGGCGGGGGGTACGACAGAAAAGGGACAAGCGGTCGCGGACGGCTCTAAAAGCGATCAAGCACCCGGATCATGAGCGGGCCAGGCGGCGCAGCAGCGAGTCGGCGCCGAGCGGGTACGCCCCGTGCCGGCGTACCCCGTCGGCGACCTCGCGGTCGGAGGAGACCACCACCACCGGCCGTCCCGGCGGCTCGGCGCGGACCAGGCGCCGGATCAGCTCGTCGGCGGTCTCCCCCTTGCGGGAGAAGAGCACCCGTACGCCGCGCGGCGCCGGCGGCAGCCCGTGCATCCGTTCGGCGCCGTCGAAGACCACCGTGACCTCGTCGCCGGTCTGCGCGGCGATCCCGCCCAGGCCGGTGATCAGCCGCTTGCGCTGCTGTTCCAGGGACATCTCGCCGAAGCCGCGCTTGGTCACGTTGTAGCCGTCGACGACGAGGTGGGCCCGGGGCAGGGCGAGCAACTGGTCGAGGCGGGCCGGGTCGTCGGTGTCCCGGGCGCGCGTCGCGGCGCCGGCCGCCGGGGCGGCGGTCTGGTCGGCGAAGGCGTCGGCGACGAAATCCGCGGGCAGCTTGTCGACCGGGTCGAGCGCCAGCTCCCGACGCAGCCCGACGGCGGCCTGCCCGATGGTCTCCAGCAGCAGCCAGAGCCGGGCGTCGTCGACCGAGCGGGCCTCCTTGGCGCTGGCCCGGGCGACCCCCGCCGCCGCCTCGGCCTCGGCCAGCCGGGCCCGGACCCGGCGCAGCTCGGCGTCGGCGTCCGCCGCCGCGCGGGCGGCCCGCCCCCGCTCGGTGGCGAGCAGTTCGGTGGCCTTGCGCTCGCGGGCCTGCGTCTCGCGCAGCGTCCGGGTCAGCTGCCGGCTCTCCTCGCGCAGCTGGCCGAGCTCCTCGCGGACCCGGGCCAGCTCGTCGCGGAGCTTCTCCGCCTCGACCCGGGCCACCGCCCGGTCGTGCTCGGCACGGGTGGCCCGCTGCTCGGCCTCGCGGACCAGCTCGGCGACCACCGCGCTGTCGGCCTCGGCGCGGACCGCCGCGCCGCTGGCCTCGATCAGCTCCCGCCAGCCCCGGGGGCGGGCCAGGTAGGCCAGCGCGGCCACCTCGACCGGGTCGGCGGCGGCCGGCGCGGTGCCCTCCAGCACGGCGGCGCCCAGGTCGCCGGTGTCGGCGAGGACCCGGGCGGTGATCCGCTGGCGGAACAGCGGGTCCGCGGTGAGCTGGGCGGCGATGGCCGGCGCGCCGAGCCGCGCCCGGCGGTTGGGGGCGAACTTGGCGACCCGGCGCAGCGGCACCGGCACCTCGTCGGCGGGCAGCCCGGGCAGCACCGTCGCGGTCAGCGCCACGATGCGCTGCCGGACCGGCTCGGGCAGCACGGGCTCCGGCTCGGGCGCCGACGCCTCGCCCTCGGCCGCGGCAGGCCCGGACGTCTCGGGCGCGGACTGCACAGGCCCAGAGGCCTCAGCCTCGGGCACGGACTCCCCAGCCTCGGACGCCCCAGGCCCGGACTCCTCGGACCCGGCCGCCGGAGCCGACGCCTCCGGCGCGGCCCCCCCGGGCGGGGCGGTCTCGTCGGGAGCGCCCCCACCGGCGTCGCGCACAGCGTCGACCGGATCCTCCTGCCGGAGGTGGTCGTCGTGCGGCTCGGTGAGGGGCATGTGGCAAGTCTCCCACCGCTACCGGGCCCACCGCCCGGTGAGTGAGCCGATCTCTCATCCTAGACCGGTGGTGACGTCTGATGCCGTTGGGACGGGAGTGTCGGACCGGACCGTTAGCGTGCCGCCGATGGCACAGACGGAGTACGTCCAGGAGCCGCTGGCCGGTTTCGACCCCGGCGCGGGCGGAGTCGACCCGGCGCTGCCGCTGTACGCGACGACGTTCGTGGTGGTCGACCTGGAGACCACCGGCGGCGCGCCGGACGGCGGCGGGATCACCGAGATCGGCGCGGTCAAGGTGCGCGGCGGCGAGGAGCTGGGCGTGCTGGCCACCCTGGTCAACCCCGGCGTCCCCATCCCCCCGTTCATCACCGTGCTCACCGGCATCACCCAGGCCATGCTGGTGCCGGCCCCGCCGATCGAGCAGGTGCTGCCGAGCTTCCTGGAGTTCATCACCGACGCCGTGCTGGTCGCCCACAACGCCCCCTACGACGTGGGCTTCCTCAAGGCCGCGTGCGCGAAGCACGGCTACCGCTGGCCCAACCCGCGGGTGCTCGACACCGCCGCGCTGGCCCGCCGGGTGCTCACCCGCGACGAGGTGCCCAACCGCAAGCTCGGCACCCTCGCCGCCTACTTCCGCACCGCCACCCAGCCGACCCACCGGGCCCTCGACGACGCCAAGGCCACCGTCGACGTGCTGCACGGGCTGATCGCCCGCCTGGGCGGCCACCGGGTCGACACCGTCGGCGACGCCATCGAGTTCGCCCGGGCGGTCACCCCCACCCAGCGGCGCAAGCGGCACCTGGCCGAAGGGCTGCCGAAGGCGCCGGGGGTCTACATCTTCCGGGCCGCCGACGACCGGCCGCTCTACGTCGGCACCTCCGGCGACATCGCCACCCGGGTGCGCAGCTACTTCACGGCGGCGGAGAAGCGGGCCCGGATCTCCGAGATGCTCGCCGCGGCGGAGCGGGTGGAGGCGGTGGAGTGCGCCCACTCGCTGGAGGCGGAGGTCCGCGAGCTGCGGCTGATCGGGGCGCACGCCCCGCCGTACAACCGGCGGTCGAAGTTCCCGGAGCGGGTGCTCTGGCTGAAGCTGACCGACGGGCCGTACCCCCGGCTGTCGGTGGTCCGGGCCATCTCCCCCGGCGACGCCGCCTACCTCGGGCCGTTCAGCTCCCGTCGGGCGGCGGAGCTGGCCGCCGCCGGCTTCCACGACGCCGTGCCGCTGCGCCAGTGCACCCACCGGCTCTCGCTGCGCACGGTCACGCCGGCCTGCGCGCTGGCCGAGCTGGGTCGCTGCCCGGCGCCCTGCGAGCACCGGATCTCCCCCGAGGAGTACGACGCCCGCGCGGTTGCGCCGTTCCGCACCGCCACCGCCAGCGACCCCGGGCCGGTGGTCGACGCCCTGCTCGCCCGGATCGACACGCTCTCGGACGCCCGGCGCTACGAGGAGGCGGCGGTGGCCCGGTCCCGGCTGGCGGCGGTGCTGCGGGCGACCGTGCGGATGCAACGGCTGACGGCGCTGACCGGGATCGCCGAGCTGGCCGCCGCGCGTCCGGCGGCCAACGGCGGCTGGGAGCTGGCGCTGGTGCGGCACGGCCGCCTGGCCGGGGCGGGGGTCTCGCCTCCCGGTGTCCACCCCCGACCGACGATCGCCGCGATCCGGGCGACCGCCGAGACCGTCCTGCCCGGCCACGGCCCGGTCCCGCGCGCCTCCGCCGAGGAGACCGAACGCGTTCTGTCCTGGTTGGAGCGGCCGGAGACCAGGCTGGTGGAGATGTCGTCCGGTTGGGCGTCCCCGGTGGCCGGCGCGGCCCGCTTCCGCGACCTGCTGCGCAAGGCCGAGAACGCCGCGTCCCACCAAAGCTCGACCGAACGCCCATGACCAAGTGACCGATCGGACTACCTCCACTCCCTTAGGCTGTTAGAGAAGTGCAGTCCTGCCCGTTTCGTGGGCCTGCTCCCGGTTGCCGGGTGTCGGCGGCCGTGGAGCCGGGGTGAGGAGGTGTCCCTCGTGGACGTCGACGCCGGACGCGGCGCCGCCCTGGGGGGCGCCCTTCCGACCCAACCGGGCGAGCTGCCGCTGGCCCGCCGGCTGCGCGCGCTGCTGAGCTGGCCCACCGCCGACACCGACCCGGTCAGCCAACTCGTCCGGACCCACCGGACGATCCACCCCGGCACCGAGCCCTCCGTGCTGCGCCGGGCCTACACCATCGCGGAGAACATGCACCGCGGGCAGTTCCGCAAGAGCGGCGAGCCCTACATCACACACCCGCTGGCGGTGGCCCAGATCTGCGCCGAGATCGGCATGGACGCCATCACGCTGGTCGCCGCGCTGCTGCACGACACCGTGGAGGACACCCGCTACACCCTCCAGGCGCTCGCCGAGGACTTCGGGCCGGAGGTGGCGCACCTGGTCGACGGGGTGACCAAGTTCGACAAGGCCTTCTACGGCAAGGCCGCCGAGGCCGAGACGATCCGCAAGATGATCATCGCGGCCGGCAAGGACGTCCGGGTCCTGATCATCAAGTTGGCCGACCGGCTGCACAACATGCGCACCCTGGGCGTCAGGTCCGCGGCGTCCCGGGAACGGATCGCCCGCAAGACGCAGGAGGTGCTGGTCCCGCTCTGCGACCGGCTCGGCATCCAGACGCTCAAGCGCGAACTCGACGACGTGGTGCTGCTGCACCTGGAGCCCGACGAGCACGCCCGGATCGCCCGGCACGTGCACGACCGGCCGGGCTGGGACGCGTACCTCGACGAGGTGGTCGCCCGGGCGAAGTCGGCCCTGCGCCGCAGCCGGGTGGACGCGGCGGTGACCCCCCGCCCCCGGCACCTCTACTCGATCTGGAAGGACACCGTGGCCGGTGGCCACAGCGCCCCCTTCGACCTGCCCCGCATCGCGATCGTGGTGGACGGCCCGGCGACCGACTGCTATGCGGCGCTCGGCGCGGTCCACGGCCTGTGGCGGCCGGTTCCCGGCCGGTTCAAGGACTTCATCGCCTCCCCCAAGAACAACCTCTACCGCTCCCTGCACACCAGCGTCTGCGGGCCCAGGAACCGCACCGTGGAGGTGCTGATCCGCACCGAGGAGATGCACCGCTCGGCGGAGTACGGTGTCGCCGCCGACTTCCGCTTCCCGCGCTCCGGCGGCGGCACGGCAGGCCGGGCGGAGCAGCTCGACTGGCTGCGTCGGGTGCTCGACTGGGAGCAGGACACGGCCGACCCGGCCCAGTTCCTCGAATCGCTACGCTGCGACCTCGCCGAGGCGCAGGTCCAGGTCTTCGCCGACGGGCGACAGGTCGTGCTGCCCGCCGGGGCGACCCCGGTGGACCTCGCGTACGAGTTGGGCACCGAGCGGGGCGACCACTGCCTCGCGGCGCGGATCAACGGCCGGCTGGCCCCGCTCTCCTCCGAACTGGACGAGGGCGACGTGGTGGAGATCTTCACCGAGACCGACGCGGCGAACGGCTTCGACGCCGACGTCGCCCCGCGCGGCCCCCGCCGGGAGTGGCTCGGCTTCGTCAAGTCGCCGCAGGCGCAGATGCAGATCAGCCGCTGGTTCGCCGAGCACACCGAGCCCGGCATCTCCATCACCGACAAGGTCCGTCTCGGCCGGGCCACCATCGGGCTGGCCCTGCGCAAGCACGACCGGGGCCTCGCCAGCGACCTGCCGCTGCTGCGGCTGTCGGAGGAACTGGGCTACCCCGACCTGGAGACGCTGCTGGTCGCGGTGTTCGACCGGGTGATCGAACCGGACACGGTCGTACGCCAGCTCATCGACCTGGTGGACCACCGGCAGTGACCGCTCCGGCCCGGGTGGTCCGAACGTTCCTCGCGGCCACTAGCCTGGACGCATGATCCCCCGCTCGCGCGCCACCGGCCGGGCCGTCGCCTACCAGGTCTTCTACCGGCTGCCGTTGCCGGTACGCCGCCGCCTGGTCCGGCTGGCCGTGCCCAAGTACATCGTCGGCGCGGTCACCCTGGTCCGGGACAGCGAGGCCGAGGGCGCGGGCCGGCTGCTGCTGCTGCGCCAGCCGCCCGGCAGGGGCTGGGGGCTGCCCGCCGGCCTGTTGCAAAAGGGCGAGGCACCGGTGGTGGGCGCCGCCCGTGAACTGCACGAGGAGTCCGGCATCCGGCTCTCGCCCCGGCAGCTGAGCCCCGCCGTCCCGAACGCCGTGGTGCACGCCAAGGGCTGGGTGGACGTCGTGTTCACCGCCGAGGTGCCGGCGTCGACCACCGAGCTGAAGGTCGACGGCGCCGAGGTCTTCGAGGCCGCCTGGCACCCGCTGGACGACCTGCCCAAGCTGACCTGGCCGACGGCCCGGCTGCTCGCGTACTACGACATCGGACCGCTGGCCGGGCAGTTCCCGCCACCGGTGCCCGACACGAAGCCGTGAACCCCGGCCGCGCCGCCGGCGGCGGCGGGGCCGGTGCCGCCCACACCGGCCGCGGCACGACGCCGGCCGCCGGCGGGGCCGGGCTCTGCGCGGTGGTGCTCGCCGCCGGCGAGGGCACCCGGCTGCGGCCGCTGACCGAGCGGCTGCCCAAGGCACTCTGCCCGGTGGGCAACGTGCCGTTGCTCGACCGGGCGCTGGACCGGCTGGCCGGGCTCGGCCTGATCGGGCCCGACCGGGTCGCCGTCAACGCCTGCTACCTCGGCGACCAGGTCGTCGCGCACGTCGGGGACCGCGCCCACCTCTCGGTGGAGCCGGGCGACCCGCTCGGCACCGCAGGCGGGGTGGCGAACCTGCGGGAGTGGATCGCCGGGCGCGGGGTCCTCGTCGGCAACGCCGACGCCTACCTCGCCGACCCGGCACGGCCCCCGGGGCCCGACGTCGCCGCGCTGCTGGACGGCTGGGACGGCGACTCCGTGCGACTGCTCGGCCAGCCCGCCGCCGACCCGGCGGCGCCGGGCACCTTCGACGGCCACGTGTTCACCGGCTTCTCGCTGCTGCCGTGGCGGCTGGTGCGGGAGCTGCCGGTCGGGTTCGGCGACCTCGTCCGGGCGCTCTGGCGGCCGGCGGAGGCGGCTGACGCGCTGACCGTCGTGCCGTACCCCGGCACGTTCTACGACACCGGCACCCCGGCCGACTACCTGGCGGCCAACCTGCACGCGGCGGGCGGCGGCAGCCTGGTGGACCCCACGGCCACGGTGACCGGCCGCTGCCGCTCGGCGGTGGTCGGCGCTGGCGCCGTCGTCCACGGCGAGGTGGAGCGGGCGGTCGTCTGGCCCGGCGCCACCGTCGGCCCCGGCGAGCACCTGCGCGACGCCGTCCGCGCGGGCACCGCCCTGACCGTCCCCGGCACACCACCGTCCCCGGGCCGGGGAAACATCTAGCATGGCCGACGACGCCGACGAACGGAGAAATGCCCCGTGATCACCGCGATCGTGCTGATCGACTGCGCCACCGACTCGATCCCCGAGGTGGCCGAGAACCTGGCCAACCTGCCCGGCGTCAGCGAGGTCTACTCGGTGGCCGGCCACGTCGACCTGATCGCGATGGTCCGGGTCCGGGAGTTCGAGCAGATCGCCCAGGTGATCGCCGGCAGCATCTCCAAGGTGCCGGGGGTGCTCAACACCGAGTCGCACATCGCCTTCCGGGCGTACTCCCAGCACGACCTTGAGGAGGCGTTCGCGATCGGCCTCGCGAACGCCGACTGACGCGGGCGCCGGCACGGGCCGAGCGGGACGGACGGCGGCCGGGCGGCGCGGCCCGCCGGGACGCCGAACGGCCGGCCCACCCCTGGGGATGGACCGGCCGCCGTGGCGCGGACGTCAGCTCTGCGTGGGAGCGGGCGTCTCGAAGGTGCCACCCGGAGCCGGCGACTCGGTGGTGCCGCCCGGAGCCGGGGTCTCGGTGGTGCCACCCGGAGCCGGCGTCGTGCCGCCCGGGCTCGGGGTGCCGCTGGCGGTGGCCTGCGGCACCGGGATGCCCAGCTGCTCCGCCAGCTGCACCAGCGCGTCGTAGTGCGCCTGCAGGGTCGGCAGGGCGGTCTGGGCCAGCTGGACCACCGACTGCTCGGAGCCCTGCGAGATCTCCGTCTGGGTGGCCTGGATGGCCTGGACGTGGCCGGCCAGCTCGCTGGTCACCCAGAGCCGGTCGAACTCCTCGCCGCTGGCGTTGTTCAGCTGGTCGATGACGGACTGCTGATCCGCCGTGGGCTCGTTCGGCAGCTCCACGCCCAGCTGGGACGCGGTCTGCTGCACTGTCTGGTCGAGCTGCGTGTGGTCCGTCTTGAACCGGGCGCCCAGGTCCTTGACCCCCTGGCTCTGACCCTTCTGCTGGGCCAGGTCACCCGCAGTGATCTCGAACAGATTGACCTGGTGCACGGCCTGCAGGTACTGGGTGTCCTGCTGTGACGGCTGCACCGCGGCCTGTGCCGCCGCGGCCGGCGCGATCCCCACCAGCACCAGCGCGGCCAGCAGGCCGAGGCGTTTGATACCCAACATGCTTCCCCCCCTTGAGACGTTGGATCGCACGGATACCCGGCTGACCGGGGTTATTCCTGCGATCCCCCGTCGGGGAGGCGACCGACCGACACGCCCGTGTCGGACCGTCGGAGGACGGAAACGGACGTGGCGCCCGCCGGAGGACCACTCCGGCGGGCGCCACGTCGAGGTGTCGCGGGGTCAGCGGCGGCTCTCGCCGCTGCCGATCTCCTCCCGCTCCGGTCGGGGCTCGACCGGCGGGTGCCCCGGCGAGACCGGCGCCTCGGCCGGCTTCTCGATCGGGTAGAAGAAGCCCCGGATGGCCGGGCCGAGGGCGCCGAGCCGGTTCATCTTCTTCGGCACGACCCAGCCGGCGTACGGCAGCGCGCCGTGGCCGTCGCCGTGCCCGTCGGCCGCCGCGAGCGGCTGGTGCACCTCTTCGAACCGGCCGTCCGGCAGGCGCCGGATGATGCCGGTCTCGACACCGTGGGCGAGCACCTCCCGGTCGTGCTGCTGGAGACCCAGGCAGATCCGGTAGGTGACGTAGTACGCCAACGGCGGCAGGACGAGCAGGCCGATCCGGCCGGCCCAGGTCATCGCGTTCAGGCTGATCTGGAACTTGTCGGCGATGACGTCGTTGGCGCCGGAGAGGGTCAGCACGATGAAGAACGCCAGCGCCATGGCGCCCAGGCCGGTCCGGGCCGGCACGTCCCGGGGACGCTGGAGCAGGTTGTGGCTCCGGGTGTCCTTGAGGCGCCGGGCCTCCAGGAACGGGTAGAGCGTCGACAGGCCGACCAGGATGCCCGGCAGCACGACCGTCGGCCAGAACAGCGGCGGGATCACGTACCCGTCGCCGATCGGGATGTTGATCTCCCAGGCGGGCATCAGGCGGGTCGAGCCGTCGAGGAACATGACGTACCAGTCGGGCTGGCTGGCGGCCGAGACCACCCACGCCTCGTACGGACCGAACAGCCAGATCGGGTTGATCTGGAACAGGCCGCCCATCAGCGCGACCACGCCGAAGACGACCATGAAGAAGCCGCCCTGCTTGATCGCGTAGCGGGGGAACATCCGCTCGCCGACCACGTTGCCGTTGGTCCGGCCGGGGCCCGGCCACTGGGTGTGCTTCTGCTTGAAGACCAGGCCCAGGTGGGCGCCGATCAGCGCGAGCAGCAGGCCCGGGACGAGCAGCACGTGGGCGATGTAGAACCGGCTGATGATGATGGTGCCCGGGAACTCCCCACCGAAGATCGACGAGGTCACCCAGGAGCCGATCACCGGGATGGACAGCATGATCGCCGAGGCGATCCGCAGGCCGGTGCCGGAGAGGCCGTCGTCCGGCAGCGAGTAGCCGGTGAAGCCGGCGAGGAAGCCGACCCAGAACAGCAGCGACCCGATGATCCAGTTGGTCTCACGCGGCTTGCGGAACGCGCCGGTGAAGAAGACCCGGAGCATGTGCACCACGATGGCGGCCATGAACAGCAGCGCGGACCAGTGGTGCATCTGCCGCATGATCAGGCCACCGCGGACGTCGAACGAGATGTCCAGGCTGGAGGCGTACGCGGCCGACATCGGCGTGCCCCGCAGCGGGGCGTAGCTGCCGTTGTAGACCACCTCGGTCATCGCCGGCTCGTAGAAGAACGTCAGGAAGACGCCGGTCAGCAGCAGGATGACGAACGAGAACAGCGCGATCTCGCCGAGCAGGAAGGACCAGTGGTCCGGGAAGACCTTGTTCAGCAGCCGGCGCAGCGGGGTGGCCACCTGGAAGCGGTCGTCCACTCCCCGGGCGACGTTCCCCGGCACTGCTGCCTTGTCAAACTTGCGCCGCTTCACGGCCGCTCCCAGAAGTCGGGCCCGACGGTCTCGGTGTAGTCGGACTTGGCCACGAAGTAGCCCTCGGAGTCCACCTCGATCGGCAGCTGCGGCAGCCGTCGGCTGGCCGGGCCGAAGATGGGCCGGGCGTTGTCGGTGATCAGGAACTGCGACTGGTGGCACGGGCAGAGCAGGCGGTTGGTCTGCTGCTCGTAGAGGCTCGCCGGGCAGCCGGCGTGCGTGCAGATCTTCGAGTAGGCGGCGTAGTTGCCCCACATGTAGTCGCCGTGCCCGACCCGCTCGTTGGCCCGGCGCGACTCCTGCGCGTCGGAGTCCCGCAGGTGGATCAGCAGGGTCGGCGAGTCCGCGTGCAGGTTGCTGACGCCGTGGTCGATGCCGGGGAAGACGGTGATCTGGCCGCCCGTGCTGACGTCCGCCGGGCGCACCGGACGGCCGTCCTCGCGGACCAGCCGGACCTTCTGGCCGCCCTCGGCCGGGGCGAACCCGGTCGTGAACATCTGGTTGTTCTTGTGCGGCTGGGAGATCAGGCCGCCGACCAGGGGTGCCGCGGCGACCGCGCCGACCGGCGCGAGACCGGCCAGCAGCGAGATGCCGAGCAGCGGCCGGCGCTTCACGCCCAGCTCGTCGGCCATGTAGAGCATGGTCTGGCCGGTGATGATCCGGTCGTCGGAGGCGACGGCGCCCTCGTGCCGGTCCTGGATCGAGACCTCCTTCGGCAGCAGCTTCTTGCCCCAGGTCAGGATGCCGAAGCCGATGCCGAGCAGGGCCACGCCGAGGGTGACGCCGAGCAGCGGGGTGTACCACTTGTCGCCGCCGCTGCCGGCATGGTATTCCCACGGCCACCAGATGTAGATGACCAGGAAGGCGGTCGCCGCCAGGCCGGTCAGCAGGAAGAACGACGCGACGGTACGGGTCAGCCGGCGCTCGGCCTTGCTGCCCGGCGCCACCTGCGGCTCGTAGTGGACGATCTCGATGTCGTCGCGGCGCGCGCCCTCGCGGACGATGTCGAACTGGCTGAGCCCGGGGGTGTTCACGTCGAGCGGCTCCCGGCCCTGCTGGGCCTGGTGCTCGGTGTGCGTGGTCATGCCGTCACCTCGCTACGGGCGGTGCCGCGCTGCGGCACCACGGCACTGAATCGGATGAGCCGCCCGGTCACGACTTGCCCGCAATCCACAGGCTCGCGAAGACGAGCGCGACGATGCCCACCAGGAAGATCGCCAGGCCCTCGGTGGACGGCCCGTACCGACCGAGGTTGAAGCCGCCCGGGTCCTGGTCGTGCTTCAGGGTCTCCTGGATGTAGGCGATGAGGTCCGCCTTCTGGTCCGGGGAGATCTGGTTGTCGCCGAAGACCGGCATGTTCTGCGGGCCGCTCAGCATCGCGGCGTAGATCTGCCGGTCGGTGGCCGGGCGCAGGCTCGGCGCGTACTTGCCGGAGGACAGGGCGCCGCCGCCGCCGCCGAAGGCGTGGCACTGCGCGCAGTTGATCCGGAACAGCTCGCCACCGGCGGCGATGTTGCCGTCGGCGTGCAGGTTGTCACCGTCGGGCACCACCGGGCCGCCGCCGAGTTCCTGGACGTACTGCGCGAGCTGGCGGGTCTCCTCGTCGGTGAAGAGCTCCGGCTTGCGCTGGGCCTGGGCCTCCTGCCGGGCCATCGGCATACGGCCGGAGCCGACCTGGAACTCGACCGAGGCCGCGCCGACGCCGATCAGGCTCGGCCCGCGCCCCTCGACGCCCTGCGCGTTGCGACCGTGACAGGTCACACAGCTCACGTCGAACAGCGCCTTGCCCTCCGCGGCGGCACCGGTGAGCGGGGTGTCCTGCGCCTGCGCGCCGGGGGCGAAGACGGTGTAGGCGCCGCCGGCCAGCATCAGCGCGGCGAACAGCCGGACCGCGGCACCCAGCCGGCGGCGGCCCCTGCTGCGCGCCGCGGGCCGCTCGCGCAGCCGCGCGAGCAGACCGCGTCGGCGGTCGTTGTCAGAAGTCATGACCTGTGTCCTTAACCGGTTGGACCTTGTCTCAGGGGACGGAGCAGCGGCGCGGTTCGTGACGCGCCAAGATCACTGAAGCCAGTAGATCATGGCGTAGAGCCCGATCCACACGACGTCGACGAAGTGCCAGTAGTAGGACACGACGATCGCCGACGTGGCCTGCGCCGGGGTGAACCGGCCCATGGTGGTGCGGATCATGAAGATGACGAAGGCGACCAGACCGCCGGCCACGTGCAGGCCGTGGAAGCCGGTGGTCAGGTAGAACATCGACCCGTAACCGTCTTCGTTGATCTTGATGCCTGCGTGCACCAGCTCGCGGTACTCGTTGAGCTGACCGAGGACGAAGATCAGGCCCATCACGAAGGTGATCGTGAACCAGCGCCGCAGCGCGTGCACGTCACCCTTCTCCGCGGCGAACACACCGAGCTGGCAGGTCACCGACGACAACACCAGGATCACCGTGAAGGTGGTCGCGTAGGGGATGTTGAGGTGCGTGGTGTGTTCCGCCCACTGCTCCGGCGCCGCCGCGCGGATGGAGAAGTACATCGCGAACAGCGCCGCGAAGAACATGAGTTCGCTGGAGAGCCACACGATCGTCCCGACGCTGACCATGTTGGGTCGGGTCAGGGAGTGGATCCGGCTCTTGTCAATGGCTGGGGCCGCAGTCACGCGGTCATTATTGCCCTTGACCGGGGCCGCCGATCAGCGGGGGGCCAAACCCGTGGCATCCACAGCCCGATCGGGGCAGTCCGGTTCGCCTGACCTAGGCTGAAAAGCGTGCTGCACGCCGATCCGATCTCCGCCGCAGCCGCCGTCGCCGCGCCGGCGGCGACCGCGGCCACCCCGCCGCCGTTCACCGTGACCTCGGTGTTCACCGAGACGAAGCTGGACAGCTGGCTCGCCGTCGGCCTGGTGCTGGCCGCCGGCGTCTACCTCTACGGGGTGCACCGGCTGCGGGTCCGGGGCGACCGGTGGCCGGTCGCCAGGACGGTCTTCTTCCTCGGCCCCGGCCTCGGCGGCATCGCGGCGGTCACCGTCAGCGGCCTGCACGCGTACGACACGGCGCTGCTGTCGGTGCACATGGTCCAGCACATGGTGCTCTCCATGATCTCACCGATCTTCCTCGCGCTGGGCGCGCCGGTGACGCTGGCCCTGCGCACCCTGCCGCCGCGACCGCGCAAGCGGCTGCTGGCGGTCGTGCACAGCCGGATCGCCCGGATCTACAGCTTCCCCCTGGTGGCGTTCGCCATCTTCGTGGTGAACCCGTTCGCGCTCTACTTCACCGACCTGTACCGCTACACGCTGGAGCACGTGTGGGCGCACGAGGTCGTGCACGCGCACTTCATCATGACCGGCTGCGTGTTCTTCTGGCCGCTGCTCGGGCTCGACCCGCTGCCGGGCCGCTGGCCGTACCCGGCCCGGGCGCTGCTGATGCTGCTCTCCGTGCCGTTCCACACCGTGCTCGGGCTCACCATCATGCAGAGCAGCACGCTGTTCGGCGGCGACTGGTACCCCTCGCTCGGGTTGACCTGGTCGGACCCGTGGCAGGACCAGGTGGTCGCGGGCGGCATCCTCTGGGCCGGCGGCGAGTTCGTCAGCGTGACCATGCTGGCCGTGCTGGTGGTGCAGTGGATGCGGCACGCCGAGCGGGAGGCCCGCCGCGTCGACCGTGACCTGGACCGCCAGGAGGCCCGTCAGCGCGCCGCGGAGTCCACCGCCTGAGCCGGGCCGGCCGGTACGCGCCGGCGCCGCCGCCGGGCGGACGTCGCACACCTCACACCGACCGGTACGATCAGCGGGCGGCTACGAGGTGGGAGCCAGTCCGACCGACGAGCGCGCAGCGAACGAATCATCAAGCTCAGTGTGATGGTGCCGCACGACGGCACGGAGCGAAGCGGAGTGCCGGCATGAGCGATCGTCTTTGCACCGTCCTGCTCTACAGCGACGACCCGGAGGTCCGCGACCGGATGCGGCTCGCCGTCGGGCCGCGCCCCGCGCCCGGCCTGCGGATCGAGTTCGTCGAGGCGTCCGACTACGCCGAGTGCGTCCGGCTCGTCGACGACTACGAGATCGACCTGCTGGTGCTCGACGGCGAGGCGAGCCCCGGCGGCGGCATCGGCATCGCCCGGCAGATCAAGGACGACCGGGCCGACGCCCCCCCGACCTGCGTGGTGATCGCCCGCGCCGCCGACCGGTGGCTCGCGGCCTACGCCGAGGTCGACGCCACCCTGGTGCACCCGCTCGACCCGGTGACCACCGGCACCACGGTGGCCGAGCTGCTGCGGACGCACGCACCCGCCTGACGTCCCCGCTCCGGCCCGTCGCGGCGCCGGGCCGACCGGTGCCGGTTCCATCCCACCCGCATCTCGCACGCTCGGGAGGCCCGCCATGGGCGATCGGACCTGGCCGCACCTGCTCAACGCGCTGCTGCGCGGCGAGGAACTCGCCACCGCCGACACCGCCTGGGCGATGGGCGAGATCATGGCCGGCTCGGCCGCCCCGGCGCAGATGGCGGGCTTCGTCGTGGCGCTGCGCGCCAAGGGCGAGACCTCGGCCGAACTGGCCGGGCTGGTGGAGGCGATGCTCGGCCGGGCGGTGCCGGTCGAGCTGCCCGACGAGCTGCGCGCCACCGCCCTCGACGTGGTCGGCACCGGCGGTGACCTCGCGCACACGGTCAACATCTCGACCATGGCCTCGCTGGTCGTGGCCGGCGCCGGTGTCCGGGTGGTCAAGCACGGCAACCGGGCTGCCTCCTCCTCGTGCGGCACCGCCGACGTGCTGGAGTTCCTCGGCGTGCCGCTCGACCTGGGCCCCGAGGGGGTGGCCCGGTGCGTCGCCGAGGCCGGCATGGGCTTCTGCTTCGCGGCGCGGTTCCACCCCGGGATGCGGCACACGGGCCCGGTACGCCGCGAGTTGGGCGTGCCCACGGTGTTCAACTTCCTCGGCCCGCTGACCAACCCGGCGCGGCCCCGCGCCGGAGCGGTCGGCTGCTTCGACGCCCGGATGGCCCCGGTGATGGCCGGCGTCTTCGCCGCCCGCGGCGACTCGGTGCTGGTGATGCGCGGCGAGGACGGGCTGGACGAGTTCACCACCGCCGCGCCGACCCGCGTCTGGGCGGCCCAGGGCGGCGTCGTCAGGGAGTCGCTGCTGGACGCGGCCGACCTCGGCGTACCCCGGGCCACCCTGGCCGACCTGCGCGGCGGTGACGCCGCCTTCAACGCCGACGTGGTCCGTCGGCTGCTGGCCGGCGAGACCGGCCCGGTGCGCGACGCGGTCCTGGTCAACGCGGCGGCGGCGCTGGCCACGCAGGGCCCGCTCGACGGCGACCTCACCGAGGCCCTGCGGGCCGGGATCGACCGGGCCGCCGAGTCCGTCGACTCCGGGGCCGCCGCCCGCGTCCTCGACCGCTGGATCGAGATCGCGCGCTCCCTCTGAGCACCGGGCGCCGCCGGGTGCCGCCCGAAGGTTGTCGGACCCCCGTGGGAAACTACAGCTGAGTAGTTCCCACATCCGTCCTGCGCCGCCGAGCGCGGCGATCCCCGTCGGGCGTGTGCGACACCCCACGGGACCGGAGCGAGAGGAGACGCCCGTGTCGGAGCGCGAGCTCTACTGCGACACCTGTGAGGGCGTCGAGCCGTTCGAGGCGCCGCCGTGCGCCGACGGCCACGGCGCCGACTGCCCCGAGCTGGTCTGCACGGGCTGCGGCGCGGCCGTGCTCGTCACCACCTTCGCGTTCCACCTGGCGCGTGCGAACGGCCGGCGCCGCCCGGCGGCCCGCCGCCGCGCCGCCTGACTCCACCGCCACGCCCCGCGCCGCCTGACGCCAACGCCGCGCCCGCACAGCCCGTCCGACGCCGAAGGCCCGCCTCCCCGGGAGGCGGGCCTTCGGAACGTTGGCGGGTGACCGGCCGATCAGTGCTCGGCGGTGCGCCGGGTGCCGCTGTAGTACTCGAACAGCAGGCCGCAGACGGAGAACGTGACCGCCACCATGCCGAGGCCGAGCAGCCAGAACTGCCAGAACGCGAGGCCGAAACCGGCGAGCCCGACGGCCAGTGCCAGGCCGAGCGGCCAGTAGCTGCCCGGGCTGAAGAAGCCGATCTCGCCCGCGCCGTCGGCGATCTCGCCGTCCGGCCGGTCCTCCGGCCGAAGGTCGATCCGGCGGGAGACGAACCAGAAGAAGCCGCCGCACATCGAGCAGAGCAGGAAGCTCAGCAGCAGGGCGACCGTGCCTACCCACTCGACCTGGCCACCGGAGTCGGCGGCGGTCCACCCGCCGTAGAGGAAGGTGGCGAAGAGCAGGAACCCGGCGATGACCAGGAAGATGCGCCACTCGGTCTTCATGCCCGATCCCTCAGCTTCCCGCGCCGGCCGGCGCGTCGTCCGGGTTGAAGTTGGCCTCGGTGCGACGGGTCTCGAACGGCTTCGTGGTCTTCGCGTACGGGTCCTCGCCGATGGCCGTCAGCGCCTCCTGCGTGGACCTGCCGTCCCGCTTGGCCGCCAGGAACTGCTCGTACTTCTCCGGGGAGACGACCCGCAGCTCGAAGTTCATGAAGGCGTGGTAGCTGCCGCAGAGCTCCGCGCAGCGGCCGACGTAGGCGCCCTCGGACTCCAGCTTCGAGACCTCGAAGACGTTGCGGATCTTGCCCGGCATGACGTCGCGCTTGAACAGCAGCTCCGGCACCCAGAACGAGTGGATGACGTCGCGGCTGGTCTCCTCGAACCGGATGGACCGGTCGGTCGGCAGCACCAGGATCGGGATGACCTCGCTGGTGCCGAGCACGGAGGCGACCGTGTTGGCGTCCTGGCCCTGACCGTCGCGGTAGTTGAACTGCCAGTTCCACTTGAACGCGACCACCTCGACCGTGACGTCGGGGTTCTTGGTCGTCCGCACCACGTCGGTCTGCACGATCGCCGTG
The DNA here is from genome assembly GCF_048060285.1 of Micromonospora sp. LOL_025. Lineage (NCBI taxonomy): Bacteria > Bacillati > Actinomycetota > Actinomycetes > Micromonosporales > Micromonosporaceae > Micromonospora > Micromonospora sp. LOL_025. The sequence goes on from NZ_JBHMIR010000001.1 coordinate 323,872, forward strand.
TAGTAGAAGAGCACGGAGACGATCAGGATCGGCGCGATGGTGTAGAGGAACTCCATCGGCATGTTGTAACGGGTCTGCACCGGCAGCTCGTTGCCCCGCTTGCGGTAGCGCACGACGCACCAGAAGATCAGGCCCCACACGAAGACGCCGACCGCGAGCGCCGCGATGCACGAGGCGATCCACAGGTCGTACATCCGGTGCGACTCGGGCGTGATGCCGCCCTGCGGCCAGCCGAAGCCGCCGAACGCCGCGCCGACGTCGCAGCCCGTGAGCAGGACCAGCAGCGCCGCTCCGCCGAGACCGAGCCCGGCGATCCGACCGGCACCACGTCCCCGGCGCCCACCGGCTCCTGGGGAAGCGCTGTGCCGTACGGCCGACGGCCGTACCTCCGAACTCCTTGCGACCACCTGGTCCTGCCTCCCTAGCGCGCCGCGGTGTCTTGTCCCTGCCCTCCGCCTGCGGAGCGACAGCACCAGCGGCAAAGGCGTCACCGACGGTCGCAGATTACTCGACCATGACGGGCTGGACCGTGTTGGGGTCGCTGTCGGCCCCCATCGGGGGGATCTTGGGCATACCGGCGCGATACGTTGGCTGGCGTGAGCGCATCCCCGGTCTACCTGGACGCGGCCACCGCCGCGCCGCTGCATCCGGTCGCCCGGCAGGCGCTGCTGGCGGCCCTCGACGACGGCTGGGCCGACCCCGGCCGGCTCTACACGCAGGCCCGCCGCGCCCGTCAACTCCTCGACGCCGCCCGCGAGGCCTGCGCGCAGACGCTCGGCGTCCGCGCCGACGAGCTGTCCTTCACCCCCAGCGGTACGGCGGCCGCGCACGCCGCCGTGCTCGGGGGCCTGGCCGGCCGGCGTCGGACCGGTCAGGCCCTGGTGCACTCCGCGATCGAGCACTCGGCGGTCCTGCACGCCGCGGAGAAGCACGTCGCGGCGGGCGGCGCGGCCACGTCCGTACCGGTGGACCGGCTCGGCCGGCTCGACCTGGACCGCTGGGCGGCAGCGGTCCGGGCGCCCGGGGTGGCGCTGACCGCGCTGATCGCCGCCAGCCACGAGGTCGGCACGCTCCAGCCGGTGACCGGGGCCGCGCGGGAGTGCGCCGAGGCCGGGGTGCCGCTGTACGTGGACGCCGCCCAGGTGGTGGGCCGGGCCCCGGTGCCGGCGGGCTGGTCGGTGCTGACCGCCAGCGCGCACAAGTGGGGCGGGCCGCCCGGGGTGGGGCTGCTGGTCGTCCGCAAGGGCACCCGCTGGGAGTCGCCCTGGCCGGCCGACGAGCGGGAAGCGGGGCGTACGCCGGGAACGCTCAACCTGCCGGCGGTGGTGGCGGCGGCGGCGAGCCTGCGCGCGGCGGCGGCCGACGCCGGAGCCGAGGCGGCCCGGCTGGCGCCGCTGGTGGCCCGGATCCGGGCCCGGGTGGCGGCCGAGGTGCCCGACGTGGAGGTGGTGGGTGATCCCGACCACCGCCTGCCGCACCTGGTGACCTTCTCCTGCCTCTACGTCGACGGCGAGGCCCTGCTGCACGCGCTCGACCGGCGCGGGTTCGCCGTCTCCTCGGGCTCCTCGTGCACGTCGTCGACGCTGCGGCCGTCGCACGTGCTGGAGGCGATGGGGGTGCTCTCGCACGGCAACGTACGGGTCTCGCTGCACCGGGAGACGACGGAGGCCGACGTCGAGAGGTTCCTCGCCGAACTGCCCGGCGTCGTGGCGGAACTGCGCGCCGAGGCCGGGGTGGTGGGGCTGTGACGGCGCCGGCGGAGGTCCTCGACTGCCGCGGTCAGCGCTGCCCGCTGCCGGTGATCGCGGCGGCCCGGCGGCTGCCCGAGCTGCCCGTCGGCACGGTGGTGCGGGTGCTCGCCGACGACCCGGCCGCGGCGGTGGACATCCCGGCCTGGTGCCGGATGCGCGGCCACGAGTTCCTCGGCACGGTCACCGGCCCCGACGGCCCCGCCTTCGACGTCCGCCGCCGTCACTGACCAGGGGCGCGGCGTCGGCCGGCGGGCCCGGGGCGGACAGGCCGCGCCGCCCCGGGCCGCCGGGGGTGTTCCTGTCCACCCCCGGCGGCCCGGCGGACACGACAGGCGCCGGTGTCACACCAGGTGCGGGCGGACGTCCTCGGCGGCGACGTCCCCGTACGACTCGGCCAGGCGCTTGACGAACAGGTCGCGGCGGACCTCGTACTCCTGCGTGCCGACGGTCTCCAGCACCAGCGTGGCGAGCAGGGAGCCGACCTGGGCGGCCCGCTCCAGCCCGAGCCCCCAGGAGAGCGCGGTGAAGAAGCCGGCCCGGAACCCGTCGCCGACGCCGGTCGGGTCGACCGCCTGGGTCTCCCGCGCGATCGGCACGTGGATCGGGTCGAAGTCCCGCCCGGCGATCTCCACCCCGTGCTTGCCCAGCGTCGTGACGCGCACCTTGACCCGGTCGAGCAGCTGCGCGTCGGTCAGCCCGGCCTTGCTCTGCAGCAGCGACTTCTCGTAGTCGTTGGTCATCAGGTACTCGGCGCCCTCGATCAGCGCGACGACGTCCTCGCCCTCCATGCGGGCGAGCTGCTGCGACGGGTCGGCGGCGAACCGGTAGCCGCGCTCCCGGCACTCGGCCGAGTGCCGCAGCATCGCCTCCGGGTCGTTCGCGCCGACCAGGACCAGGTCCAGCCCGTCGAGGCGGCGGGCCACCGGCGCCAGCTCGATGTTGCGGGCCTCGCTCATGGCCCCGGCGTAGAACGAGGCGATCTGGCACATGTCGGTGTCCGTGGTGCAGACGAACCGGGCGGTGTGCGCCACCTCGCTGACGTGCACCGAGTCGCAGTCGACGCCGTGCCGCTCCAGCCAGGAGCGGTAGTCGGCGAAGTCCGCGCCGACCGCGCCGACCAGCACCGGGCGCAGGCCGAGCTGCCCCATGCCGAAGGCGATGTTGGCCGCCACCCCGCCGCGCCGCAGCACCAGGTCGTCCACCAGGAAGGAGAGCGAGACCTTGTGCAGCTGGTCGGCGAGGAACTGGTCGGCGAAGCGACCGGGGAAGCTCATCAGATGGTCGGTGGCGATCGAGCCGGTCACGGCGATCTTCATGTCAACCTCGGGGTCGGGAGCAGGGCGCCGGTCAGCCTACCGGCCCGGCCCCCTCAGGATGACCGGTCGGTCGGCCCCGGGTCACCTTCCCGACGGCCCGTTCCCGGCCGCAGAACGACGGCGGGGCCGCCCCGGAGGACGGCCCCGCCGTGGTCAGCGGAGGTCTGGCTCAGCTGAACGAGTCACCGCAGGCGCAGGAGTTGCCCGCGTTGGGGTTGTCGATGGTGAAGCCCTGGGCGTCGATCCGGTCGGCGAAGTCGATGGTGGCGCCGGTCAGGTAGGGGGCGCTCATCCGGTCGACGACGACCTCGACCCCGTCGTAGTCGGTGACGACGTCACCGTCGAGCGACCGCTCGTCGAAGAAGAGCTGGTACCGCAGGCCGGAGCAGCCACCCGGCTGCACGGCGACCCGGAGCCGCAGGTCGTCGCGGCCTTCCTGCTCGATCAGGGCCTTGACCTTCTGCGCCGCGACGTCGGTGAGGACGACGGACGTGGGGGCCTTGGCCTCGGTCGACTCGGTCTGCGCTGGCGTGGTCACGTGAAATCTCCCTGCGCGGTTGGGTCCGGACGAACTGGCCAACATCTCCTGTCGCCCAGCCATTCCCGGTGTGGTCCAGATCCGATGGTACGCCGCCACGGCCGGCCCCACCCGTTCGGCGTGACCAGGGCCGCCGCCCGGTGTGCCCGGGCAGGGGGCGTGGTCAGCGGCTCCACTGCCGGGCGAGGCGGGTGCCGAGCGCCCGCAGCCCCTCGGCGGGGCGCTCCATCGCGGCGGCCAGCCCGCCGCGTTCCTCGCCCCCGAAGTGCTCCACCAGGCTGTACGCGTCGGTCACCCCGGCCGCCCCGGCCTCCCGCCGGCCGGTGCTCACCCGGCCCGCCACCACCACGCAGGGCACGCCCCGGTCCCGGGCGGCGCCGGCTACCCCGGCCACCACCTTGCCGCGCAGCGACTGGTGGTCGAACGAGCCCTCCCCGGTGATCACCAGGTCGACCGCGTCGAGCGTGACGTCCAGCCCGATCGCCCGGGTGACCAGGCCGATGCCCGACTCGCAGTGCCCGCCCAGCGCCAGGACGGCCGCGCCCAGCCCGCCGGCCGCGCCTCCGCCGGGCAGCGCGCCCAGCCGTTCGGGACAGCTGGGCAGGTCCCGCTCCAGCACGGCGGCGAAACGCTCCAGCGCGGCGTCGAGCAGCAGCACGTCGGCCCGGTCGGCGCCCTTCTGCGGGCCGAACACGTTGCTGGCCCCGTGCAGCCCGAGCAGCGGGTTGTCCACGTCGGTGGCGGCCACCAGGCGGGCGTCGCGCAGCCGGGGCGCGCCGTCGAGGGCGTCCACCGCGCCGAGCGCGGCCCCGCCGTACGGCAGTGCCTGGCCGGTGGCGTCCAGCGGGGTCACGCCGAGCGCGGTGAGCATGCCCGCGCCGCCGTCGTTGGTGCCGGAGCCGCCCAGCCCGATCACGACCGTCCGGGCACCGGCCTCCACGGCGGCGGCCACCAGCACCCCCAGCCCGTACGAGGAGGTGGTCTTCGGGTCCCGCTCGTCCGCGTCGAGCAGGTGCAGCCCGCACGCCTGGGCGCTCTCCAGCCAGGCGGTCGCACCGCCGTCGGTGAGCAGGATCTCACCGGCCGCCGGGCGGCCCAGCGGGTCGACGGTCGGCACCGGGATCCGGCGCCCGCCGAGGGCGTCGGAGAGCACGTCGAGGAAGCCCGGCCCACCGTCCGACAGGGGCCGGACGAGCAGGTCGTCGCCGGGCGCGACCTCCCGCCAGCCGGTGGCCACGGCCTCGGCGACCTGCGGGGCCGGCAGGGTACCGGCGAACTTGTCCGGACAGAGCAGCACGCGCATGTCGAGCAGTGTGGCAGCACACACCGGTGGAGGCTGCGCCGAGGCCGCACTGTGGGACCATGGGGCACGTGACTTCGACCTGGGTGGAACCCTCCAACACCGCGACGGCACTGCTGCTGCTCGGCCGGGGCAGCGACCCCGCCACGGAGCGCGGCGTCGAGTGTCCGGGTGACCTGCCGGCGCCCAGCGACCCGGACCTGGTGGCCCGGGCGACGGCGGCGAAGGCGGCGCTGGGCAGCAAGGTCTTCGTGCTGGGGCACCACTACCAGCGCGACGAGGTGATCCAGTTCGCCGACGTGACCGGCGACTCGTTCAAGCTGGCCCGCGAGGCGGCGGCCCGGCCCGACGCGGAGTACATCGTCTTCTGCGGCGTGCACTTCATGGCCGAGAGCGCCGACATCCTCACCTCGGACGCGCAGAAGGTCATCCTGCCCGACCTGGCCGCCGGCTGCTCGATGGCGGACATGGCGGTGCTGTCGCAGGTCGAGACCGCCTGGGACGTGCTCACCGAACTGGGCATCGCGGCGGAGACCGTCCCGGTGACGTACATGAACTCCTCGGCGGACATCAAGGGCTTCGTCGGGCGCAACGGCGGCGTGGTCTGCACCTCGTCGAACGCGAAGCGGGCGTTGGAGTGGGCGTACCAGCAGGGGTCGAAGGTCTTCTTCTTCCCCGACCAGCACCTGGGCCGCAACACGGCGGTGCTGGAGATGGGCTTCTCGCTGGACGACTGCGTCCTCTACGACCCGCACAAGCCGAACGGCGGGCTCACCCCGGAGCAGCTGCGCGACGCGCGGATGATCCTGTGGCGCGGGCACTGCTCGGTGCACGGCCGCTTCACGCTGGACAGCGTCAACGACGTGCGGGAGCGGGTGCCGGGGGTGAACGTGCTGGTCCACCCGGAGTGCCGGCACGAGGTGGTCAACGCCGCCGACTTCGTCGGTTCGACGGAATACATCATCAAGGCCATCGAGGCGGCCCCGGCCGGCTCGGCCTGGGCGGTGGGCACCGAGCTGAACCTGGTCCGCCGGCTCGCGCTGGCCCACCCGGACAAGCAGGTCATGTTCCTGGACAAGGCCGTCTGCTACTGCTCGACCATGAACCGGATCGACCTGCCCCACCTGGTCTGGGCGCTGGAGGAACTGGTGGCCGGCCGGCTGGTCAACCAGATCACCGTCGACCCGGACACCGCGCACCATGCCCGGGTGGCGCTGGAGAAGATGCTGGCCCTGCCCGGGGCCGACACCCCGCCGCCGGCAGCGAGCTGATCACCCTCCGTAGCGGCATTGGCACGGAAAAGGGTCGGATCGCCGATAAGTACCCTCAGGGGCGATGTGACCGGGTCCATGATCGTCACCGAGGGCTATGCTGCCGGTGCGACGACTCACGCGGGCCGTTTCGACATGGCCGCATTCCGGGTAGCGATGACAATCGCGAGCCCCACCATCAACACGGCAGCACCGACGCGCTGGAGGTTGCGTTGACCGACGACGTCCTGGTCGTACACGGAGGTACTCCGCTCGAAGGGCGGATCCGCGTGCGCGGCGCGAAGAACCTGGTCTCGAAGGCGATGGTCGCCGCGCTGCTGGGTGACAGCCCGAGCCGACTGTTCGACGTGCCGAAGATCCGCGACGTCGAGGTGGTCCGGGGCCTGCTCGGCCTGCACGGCGTCAAGGTCACCGACGGCGGGGAGGACGGCGAGCTCGTCTTCGACCCGGCGAACGTGGAGAGCGCCAGCACGGACCAGATCAACGTGCACGCGGGCTCCAGCCGGATCCCGATCCTGTTCTGCGGGCCGCTGCTGCACCGCCTCGGCCACGCGTTCATCCCCGACCTGGGGGGCTGCCACATCGGGCCGCGCCCGATCGACTTCCACCTCCAGGCGCTGCGGGAGTTCGGCGCGACGGTCGAGAAGACCCCGGAGGGGCTGCACCTGTCGGCGCCGAACGGGCTGCACGGCACCAAGTTCGCCCTGCCGTACCCGAGCGTCGGCGCGACCGAGCAGGTGCTGCTCACGGCCGTGATGGCCGAGGGCGTCACCGAGCTGCGCAACGCCGCGGTGGAGCCGGAGATCATCGACCTGATCTGCATCCTGCAGAAGATGGGCGCGATCATCAAGGTGCACACCGACCGGGTCATCGAGATCCAGGGCGTGCCGAGGCTGCACGGCTACACGCACCGGCCGATCCCGGACCGGATCGAGGCCGCGAGCTGGGCCGCGGCGGCGCTGGCCACCCGTGGCCACGTCGAGGTGCTCGGCGCGCAGCAGGCCGACATGATGACCTTCCTGAACATCTTCCGTTCCGTCGGCGGCGAGTACGAGGTCACCGACGCCCGGCCGCCGAAGCTGGGCGACCCGGGCCAGGAGGGCGGGATCCGGTTCTGGCACCCGGGCGGCGAGCTGCGGTCGGTGGCGCTGGAGACCGACGTGCACCCGGGCTTCATGACCGACTGGCAGCAGCCGCTGGTGGTGGCGCTCACCCAGGCCCGGGGCCTGTCCATCGTCCACGAGACGGTCTACGAGCAGCGGCTGGGCTACACCGAGGCGCTCAACTCGATGGGCGCCAACATCCAGGTCTACCGGGACTGCCTGGGCGGCACGCCGTGCCGCTTCGGCCGGCGCAACTTCAAGCACTCGGCGGTGATCGCGGGGCCGAGCAAGCTGCACGCCGCCGACCTGGTCATCCCCGACCTGCGGGCCGGTTTCAGCCACCTGATCGCCGCGCTGGCCGCCGAGGGCACCTCCCGGGTCTACGGCGTGGACCTGATCAACCGGGGCTACGAGGACTTCGAGGCGAAGCTGGCGGACCTGGGCGCGCACGTCGAGCGTCCGTAACGTCGACCACCCCCGTACGCGCCCGGTGCACCGCGATGTGCACCGGGCGCCGTCGTTTGGCTACCCTTTCCGCGTGCCGTCGCTGTTTCGCCGCAAGTCCTCCGACCTCGTCGACGAGGCCGTCACCCCGGTGACCCCCGACGAGGAGTCCACGCCCGCCCAGCCCCGGGGCTACACCCCGAGCAAGAAGGAGCTGGGCAAGGCCACCCCGAAGCGGCCGACCGCCGGCCGCCGGCCGGCCGCGGCCACCAAGCCGTTGACCAAGGAGGAGCAGCGGGAGCGCAAGCGCCGGCTGCGCGCCGAGGCGGCGGAGGAGTTCCGCCGTGAGGGCGGGCCCCGCGACCGCGGCCCGGAGCGGCTGCTGGCCCGCAACGTGGTCGACTCCCGGCGTACGGTCGGCACCTGGTTCTTCGGTGGGGCGCTGATCGTGCTGATCGGCTCGAACGCCGCGATGCCGCCGGTCGTCCGCCTGGTCTCCAACATCCTCTGGGGCGCGCTCGCCCTGGGCGTGGTGGTCGACTCGATCCTGATCTCGCGCAAGATCCGCAAGCTGGTCCGGGAGCGTTTCCCGAACACCGGGCAGCGGATGGGCTCGCTCTACCTCTACGCCATCATGCGGTCGATCACGTTCCGCCGGATGCGCGCCCCCGCGCCCCGGGTCGACATCGGCGACCCGGTCTGAGCCTGCCGCACCGACGGCCCCTCCCGCACGGCGGTGAGGGGCCGTCGCCGTCACGGCGTCAGCGGCTGCGGTAGAGCCGGGTCACCACGTCCTCGATGTCCGGCTCGACGATCGAGACGTCCCGCAGCGCGCCCAGCCCGGCCAGGGCCGCCACCACCTCGGCCACCCCCGCCGTCTCCAGCGCGAAGGCCAGCCGGTGCCCGTCGGCCTCCTGCCGCTGCAACGGCGCGCCGGGCAGCACCGGCGGCTCGGGCAGCGGGGCGTCGAGGTCGGCGACGAGCAGCCGGCGCGACCCGTACCGCTCGTGCAGCGCGGCGATCGACCCGTCGTGCACCACCCGACCGTGGTCGACCACCACCAGGCGCCGGCAGAGCCGCTCGATGTCGGCCAGGTCGTGCGTGGTGAGCACCAGCGTCGTGTCCCCGGTCCGGCCCAGCTCGGCGAGGAAGCCGCGGACCGCCTGCTTGCTGACCACGTCGAGGCCGATGGTGGGCTCGTCGAGGAAGAGCACCTCCGGGCCGTGCAGCAGGGCGGCGGTCAGCTCGCCGCGCATGCGCTGCCCGAGGGAGAGCTGCCGGACCGGGGTGTCCAGGAACGGATCCAGGTCGAGCAGGCTCCGGCAGCGGCGCAGCCGGGCGGCGTGCGCGGCGGCCGGCACCCGGTAGACGTGCCGCAGCAGCGCGAACGAGTCGCCCAGCGGCAGGTCCCACCAGAGCTGCGAGCGCTGGCCGAAGACCACGCCGACGCGCAGCGCGAGCCGGGTCCGCTGGGCCACCGGCCGCAGCCCGCACACGCGTACCTCGCCGGCGGAGGGCGTCAGCACGCCGGTGAACATCTTGAGCGTGGTCGACTTGCCGGCGCCGTTGGGCCCGATGTAGCCGAGCATCTCGCCGCGGGACACCCGCAGGTCGATCCCGTCCACGGCGGTGACCCGCCGCTTCTCCCGCCGCAGCCGGCCGGCCCGCACCCGGACGGTGAACTCCTTGCGCAGCCCGTCGGCCACGATGACGTCGTCGCTCATGACCCCGTACTCCGGTAGTGGCGGACCCCGGTGCGCCAGGCCACCGCCGCCCCGGCGGCCGCGACCAGCGCGACGGCCGGCGAGGACCAACCGGCCCACGCCGGCAGGCCGAGCGGGTCGGCGCGGCCGAGCAGTGTCAGCGCCGGGTGGTAGCTGACGAAGGCGAAGCCCAGGCCGTACGCGAACACCGCGCGGAACCAGCCCTCGAAGACGGTGACCGGGTACGAGGTGAAGTCCCGGCCGCCGTAGGTCACCGAGTTGGCCAGCTCCCCCGAGTCGACCCACCAGAACGAGACGGTGGCGGTGGCCACGAAGACCGACCCGAAGAAGACCACACCGGCCAGCGGGGCGAGGACCACCAGCAACGCCCGCGCCGGGCTCCACGCGACACCGGCCGAGCCGACGGCGACGACCAGCACGACGAGCCCGAAGACCGCGCGCGACACCTTGCGCAGCGGCAGGTCCATCAGCAGCAGCTGGGGCAGGGCGCCCAGCGGACGGACCAGCACGGCGTCGAAGAGCCCGGTGCGCACGTACCGGGGCAGCCGCTCGATGTTGCCCACCAGCAGGTCGGCGACGGCGAAGGCGCAGGTCGACAGGCCGACCATCACCATCGTCTCGCGCAGCGTGAAGCCGCCCAGCTCCCGCGTCACCCCGAAGATCACCAGCACGGTGAGCACGTCGAGGACGGTGGACCCGACGTTGCCGACCAGGTCGATCGCGAACGAGGTCCGGTACGCCGTCTGCGCACGCGCCTGCGCGCCGAGCAGCGCCCGGTACGCGGCCAGCGTCCCGCCCGACGCGTCAGCCACCCTGGACCACCAGGCGGCGTTCCGCGCGGCGCTGCACCAGCCGGCAGGCGGTCAGGATCAGCACCGCCCAGGCGACCTGGAGGCCGACCAGCCCGACCTGGACGCCGGTCGGATCGCGCTCGACCAGCACGTCGAGCGGGGTCTGGAGCAGGCTCGGGAAGGGGGTGCCCCACCAGAGGACGGGTTGGAGCCACTCCGGCAGGAAGCGCAGCGGGAAGTAGAGCCCCGCGAGCACCCCCGAGGCGAGGGTCCAGAGGATCACCGGCCCCCGGACGTCCTGCAACCAGTACGCGGTCGCGTTGACCAGGAAGCGACAGCCGAAGCAGAGGACCACGGCGAGGACGGCGGAGATCGCGAAGATCGGCAGGGTGGACCAGCGGCGGGGCACGTGGACCTCGAAGAAGAGCGGCCCGACCAGCACCGGCGGCAGGAACCGGACCAGCGCGGCGTGGCCGGCGCGGCCCAGGTCGGCGGCGAGATGGCTGGTCACGGGGTGCACGGGCCGGAGCAGGTCGCTGGCGATGTCGCCGGTGCGGATCCGGTCGGCCAGCTCGGTCCACCCCCAGAGGAGGACGACCGCCAGCAGGCCCTGGCCCACCCAGACGAAGGTGGCGAGTTGCCCCCGGTCGTACCCGGCCACCGTGCCGGCCGCGCCGACCGTCGCGAGCAGGACGTAGCACCGCAGGAAGCCGAAGACCGTGTTGGTGACGACGCCCGCCACCGACGCCTGCCGGTACGTGGCGTAACGTCGGAAGCCTGATCCGGTTATAGCCTTAAATGTCCGGAACCATAGGATAACGTTTGGGGCGGTGGGCGGTGCCACAGTGGCGGTGAGCGAGCCCACGCCGCTACCCTCCTTCCGCAGCCACGCCGTACCGGAGGGGCGACTCTACCGGCACGTGGAGCGCCCAGCGCGACAATTTTGCAACGAGGTGACATCGCCGTGAGCGAGCGGACGCGGGCCGGCCACCGGGGCGCCGCCGTGAGCGGACGGACGCCAGCCGGGCACCCGGGCGCGCCCGCCCGCCGACGGCGGTCCCGGGGCGTTCCGCCTACCCTCCGTGGCGACGGGGCAACCGGATGAGCCGCTACTCCGACCACTGGCACGACGCCGCCGAACCGGCCTGGATGATCGAGCCCACCACCGAGTGGCACCCGCAGTTCCCCGGCCAGCGCTACGCGGGCGACCTGGGCGTCGAACACGCGCCCCGGGGCCGCTCGGCCGTGGGCCGGGCCGAGGTGCCCCCGCTCGCGCCCACCAAACCGGACGGGACCTACATCGGCCGCTCGTGGGACGACCTGCCCGACGGGCGGCCCGGTCGGCAGGACGCGTGGAACGGCCGGCCGGACGGCCTCGACGCGCGGCGGCACGGCGACGAGTCGTACCGCCACCCGCACGCCGAGCCGCGCGGGCCGGACGACCGGCAGTGGCCGCCCCGGCAGGAGCCGCCGCACCGCAACGACCGGGGCGGGTTCGACGCCCCCGGCCGGCCCGTCGACTCCCCCCGGCAGCGCGACCACGCCGGTCCCGACCGCTACGACGCCCGCCCACCCCGGTACGAGCCGGCCGGGCGGGACCGTCCCGTCTCCCCCGCCGGCCGGTCCGAGCCCGGCTGGCTCCCGGAGCCCGACGAGGACGCACCGCCCCGCCGCCCCCCGGCGTACGAGCGCCCCGACGCCGGCTACGACCGCCGGCCGGATCCGGGCCCGGACCACCGGACCGGGCGCGCTCACGACCGCCCGGCGACCTCCGGCCACGATCGTCGCGCGGAGACCGTCGACGACCGCCAGTCCGACGGCGACGGGCGTCGGCCCCGCTACCAGTGGGCGACCCCGGCCCCGGAGCCCCGCCCCTCCGACAGCCAGCGGGAACGCCCCTTCGACAGCCAGCGGGAGCGCTCCTCCGGCGGGCAGTGGGAGCGCCCTTCCGGCCCGCAGTGGGAGCGTGCGGCCGACTCCCAGTGGGGGCGTTCGCCCGCCCCGCAGTCGGAGCGCTCCGCCGAGCCGCAGTGGGACCGCGGCTCCGGCGGGCGGGGCCGCGAGGCCGGCGTACCCGCCGACGGGTGGCCGCGCCCCGACCGGGCTCCCGCCGGGCAGCAGCCGCCTCCGGACGGCCAACGGCGGCAGCAGGAGCCGGACGATCGCCGGCGGGCGCACGAGGCGGCGCGTGCCGAGACGTACCCGGAGCGGGGTCCGCGCGGGGTCGCCCGGCCGGACGCCCATCGGGAGGCCGAGGCGTACCGGGGGCACCCCCAGCAGGACGGCGGCCTGCCCTGGCCGCCGCCCGGTCCCCTGCGACCCGGCCACGACCGGGACGCGGCGCGGCGCGCCGAACCCCGCCCCGAGCACCGGCGACCGGCCGACCGCCCCCGCCCCGAGGACGCCGCGACTCGGCCGTTCCCGCCCGGGTACGACCACCGGCCGCAATCCCCCACCTACGGTGCCCCGACCTCCGGCCCGCCGGCCCCCGGACCGGCGGCCTTCCGGGCTCCGGCGGGGGACGTTCCGCTCCCGGGCCGCCCCGTCTCCCCCGCGCCGGCCCGCGACCTGCCGCGCTCCGACCGGCCCGGCCCGACCACGCCGGTCCACGGACGACCGGTGTCGCCCGCCAGCCCCGTCTCGCCTGCGGGTCCGGTCACCGGACCGGTGTCACCCGCAGGCCCCCTCGCCGGGCGGCCGTCGCCGGCGGCTCCCGCCCCGGCCCCGGTGTCGCCTGCGGGCCCGACCGCCGACCGCCCGGCTAATCCGGTGGTCGGTCGCCCGGTGTCGCCCGCCGGCCCGGCCGTCGTGCGGCCGGGAACGCCGGCGCCTGGCTCACCCGCCCCTGTCGCCGGTCGCCCTGGCGCGCCTGCCCCCATCCCGTCGGCCCCCGTCTCCGGCGTGCCCGTGCCCCCGCCGGTGCCGGTGCAGGGGCCGCCGGCTGCCGGCGCCCGAACTGCGCCCGGGGAACCGCTCCCGCCCGCCGGCCACACGCCCCGCCCGGCCCCGAAGGACGACGCCACGCCGGTCTCGGCACCTCCCGCCGCCCGACTGCGCCTGGAGTTCCTGCCGGCACCGGAGGCGACCGCCAGCAGGATGTCCGGCCCGGCCCCGGCGACGACCGCCGACCCGGCCGGGCAGGCGACCTCCGACCCGGCCCGGCAGGCGACAGCCGGCGCGGTACCCGGTCCGGCCTCGCAAACGACCGCCGACACGGCCGGTCGGGCGACAGCCGGCGCGGTACCCGGTCCGGCTCCGGCACGCCCAGCACCGGCCCGCCCGGACGCACCGACGCCGCACCCGGGCGGCGGGCCCGGCGAGGCCCGGTCCGTGACACAGCCCCCGACCCCCATGCCGTCCGGGCGGCCGTCCGCCACCCCTCCGACCGCGCCACACCGCTCGCCGGAGAACCAGGCAGCCGCAGGCACGGCCAGGCAGGACGTCCCGGCAGCGCAGGCGCCCATCGCGCCCGACAGGCCCAGGCGGTACGTCCCGCCACCGCCGAGCGGCCCGCCCGCACCGGCCGCCCCGCCGCCTCCCCAGGCACCCACGCCGAGCGGGCCGGACGCCTGGTTCCGACCGTCCCGGCCCGTGCCCCCTCCCCCGGTCACGCCGGAGGAGGCGCAGCCCGCCGGTCGGGCTGACGCTCCCCCGACCGCCACGCCGACCCCGGGCGGCACGGAGACCCCGAACGGCACGCCGACTCCCCGCAGCGCGTCGGCTCCCATCGACACGGCAGCACCGAATGGCGCGTCGGCACCGCCGAGCACGGCGGCACCGAGTGGCGGGTCGGCTCCGAGCAGCACGGCAGCACCGAGCAGCACGGCGACACCGAGTGGCACGGTGGCTTCAGGCGGCGCGTCGGCTCCCGACAGCAGGTCGGGCGTAGACGCGGTGCCGACCCGGGACGCCTACGCGTCGGTCCCGAATCCTGTAGGAGAGGGTGCCGCGTCGTCCGAGCCCGCTCACGACCACCCCGAACCGGCGACCGGGGCCGTCCCGGAGGTCCCCGCACCGGTCCCGCCGGCGTCCGGCCCACCGGTCGTACCGACCCCGTCGCCCACAGCGCCGGCACCGCCCGCACCCGCCCTTCCCGAGCCGGTACACGGTTCGCCCGCTGGGCTGGCGCCTTCCGTGCCCGTCCCGGTGCCCGGTCCGACCTCCGCGCCTGCCTTGACGTCCCCTGCGCCTTCCGTTCCGGTCCCACCGACCGTTCGGGAGCCGGCGCCAGCGGACCTGCCGCTGATCGCCCCGCCGCCGGAGCAGCCGATCTCCGACGCGCCCACGCCGCCCGTCTCCACCCCGTCCGCGCCGCCCGTGCCCGCTCCGTCCGCACCTCCCGGGGAGGCCGACTCCGCATCATCCGCGTCGCGCCCGGTGTCCGCGCCTCCTGCCCGGCCCGTGTCGGCGCCACCGTCGGTCCCGGACGTTGCGGCGCCGGTAGTACGCCCGGTGTCGGCAGCACCGGCGGAAGCAGCCCAGGCACAGCCGGCCGTGGCCGATCCCGTGGCGGCGGATGGAACCGCCCCGAAGGCAGCGGCACAGCCCGAATCAGCGCCGTCGGCGTACCCGCACGCGGCCGGCACGGACGCATCTGCCACGGCCCCGGACGCGCACGCCACGACCACCACGCACGAACCGGTCGAGCGGGTGCCGAGCAACCGGGCTGAGCCCGCCGGTGGAACACCATGGTTGTCACCGAAGGCTTTTAACGTCCATGGTGTTCCACCCGCCACGGTCGATCCGCGTCCCGTGTCCGCTCCGCCCGTTGGCGCTGCGGCACCCGTGTCCGCACCACCGGTCTCCCCCGTCGCCGGCCCTCCGGCGGAATCGGCGGGGGTGTCCCGGACCGGTTCTGCCGTCGAGTCGCCGGCTGGGACGAGCGAGCCGGTCCCGGCCGCACCAGCGCCGCGTCCTGTCTCCGCGCCACCGGCCCAGTTCGTCGCCGCGCCACCGGCCCGGACCACCGCCGTACCAGAGGCCCAGCCTGTCTCCGCGCCGTCGGCCCAGGCCATCGCCATGCCGCCGGCCCCGTCCGTTCCCGGGCCGCCCGTCGCGTCCGATTCGTACGCGCCTGCGCAGGACACGTCCGCCGCTGCCGCGCCACAGGCCGAACCGGCGTCCGCCCCGCCGGGCGATCCGGTCTCCGCTCCGCCCGCCGCATCGGCGCCGCCCCCGCCCATCGCCCCCGTCACGGTGTCGCAGACACCGCCCCCTGTCTCCGCACCCGCCACCGACCCCGTGCCGGCCCCTGACGCACCGCCGGCAGCCTCAGCACCGCCCACGGACGAGGAAGAACGGCCGGTGTCCGCGCCACCGGACACCGCTTCGCCCGACGCCGCGCCATCCAGCGCCACACCGCCCGCCGCGCCGCCCGATGGGCAGGTGCCGTCGACGAGCGCGGAGGGGACCTCCGCGCCCCGCACCGCCGAGTCAGACACCGCGGGAACGAGCACCACCGAGCGCCCCACCGCCGAACCGAGCACCGCGCAACGCCACACCGCCGGCTCACGGGCCACCGAACCGGGCACCGCCGGACCACGGACGGCCGAGCCACGGGCCGCCGGGACGAGCACCGGCGGGTCGCGCGACGCCGGGCGCCAGGATGCGACGCAGGGTGACCCGGAGCAGGTGCTGGCGAGCTACCGGTGGCGGCTCGATCCGGCCACCCTGCGGGAGATCGTGGAGGAGCCGGACGAGTTCCGGACGATCCGGCGGCGGCTGACCGAGAAGCTGGGCGCCGCCGTGGACAACAAGTCGCGCGCCCGGCTGCTCAGCCTGCGGGCGGTGGCGTCCCGGATCCTCGGCGAGCTGGACGACGCCCTCGCGGACGGTCGGCTCGCGCTCACCTACGCCGAGGCCACCGGGGAGCTGCGGCGTACGGCGGTGGCCCAGGCGCGGCTGGCACACGTGTTGCGCTGGCGCGGCGAGTTCGTCGAGGCCGACCGGCTCTTCGCCGAGGCGAACTCCACGGAGTTGCCCGAGCGGCTGCGCGCGGTGCTGCACGAGCACGCCGGACGGTCCTGCTACGACCAGGGCCGGCTGATGGAGGCCTGTCACCACTTCGAGCGGGCCCTGGACCTGCGCGGCACCCAGGACCCCGAGTTGCAGGCCCGGATCCGGCTGAGCCTGGACGCGGTGGCGGAGCGGGTCGCGGAGACGGGCTTCGGGCCGTACCCCCGCAGCCGTGAGGAGGTGCTGGAGCGTGACCGGCCCCCGGCGCCGACCCGCGACGGCGACCTGTGGGGTTTCTCCGACCCGGACGGCGACATGGTCATCGCGGCCGAGTACGCGGAGGCGCAGCCGTTCCGCGACGGGCTGGCCTGGGTGCGGCGCCCCGAGACCGAGCGGTGGTCGCTGGTCGACCGCACCGGCGCCACGGTGCTCGAACCGTCGTACCCGGTGGTCCGCTCGTTCTCCGACGGGCTGGCCTGGGTGTCCGACGGCGGCGACGCCGGCTGGGTGGCGATCGACGCCGCCGGCGAGGTGGTGGTGCCGCACGGGTTCGCGGACGTACGCCCGTTCCAGCGCGGCGTGGCCGTGGTCCGCCGCGACGGCTGGGGTGCGGTCGACCGCAACGGCCGGATCGTGGTGCCCACCCGGCACCACGGGTTCGCCACCGTCCTGGCCGACGGCCGGTACGTCGACGGCTTCACCGAGGAGGGGCTGGCCGTGGTGGAGGTGGCCGGCCGGCGCGGCGTGGTGAACCGGGCCGGGAAGGTGCTGGTCGCGCCGACCTATCCGGCGCTGGTCGTCCACCCGGTCGCGTTCCTGGTCGGCGACGGCACGGGCCGCTGGGGCGCGCTCGACCGCCGGGGCGAGCCGCTGATCGAGCCGGTGCACCGCGACCGCGACGAGGTCGTCGCCGAGATCGAGCGGCTGCTCGTCGACACCAGCCCCGTGCTCTGAGCGACACGGAGACCCGCCACGAGGGGTGGGCATGATCCGAACGGGCTAGGGTCGACTCATGGAATTCCGTCACCTGGGCCGTTCCGGCCTGATGGTCAGCGAGATCTCGTACGGCAACTGGATCACCCACGGCTCGCAGGTCGAGGAGGACGCGGCGTTCGCCTGCGTCCGGGCCGCCCTGGACGTCGGCATCACCACCTTCGACACGGCCGACGTCTACGCGGGCACCCGCGCCGAGGACGTGCTGGGCCGCGCCCTGGAGGGCGAGCGACGCGAAGGGCTGGAGATCTTCACCAAGGTGTACTGGCCCACGGGGCCGGGCCGCAACGACCGGGGCCTGTCCCGCAAGCACATCATGGAGTCGATCAACGGCTCGCTGCGCCGGCTGCGCACCGACTACGTGGACCTCTACCAGGCCCACCGGTACGACCACAGCACCCCGCTGGAGGAGACGATGGAGGCCTTCGCCGACGTCGTGCACTCCGGCAAGGCGCTCTACATCGGCGTCTCCGAGTGGAAGGCCTCGGAGATCCGCGAGGCCCACCGGCTCGCCCGCGAGCTGCGCATCCCGCTGGTCTCCAACCAGCCGCAGTACTCGATGCTCTGGCGGGTCATCGAGTCCGAGGTCGTCCCCACCAGCGAGGAGCTGGGCATCGGGCAGATCGTCTGGTCGCCGATCGCGCAGGGCGTGCTCTCGGGCAAGTACCTGCCGGGCCAGCCGCCGCCGGCCGGGTCCCGGGCCACCGACGAGAAGTCGGGCGCGGGCTTCATCTCCCGGTTCATGACCGACGACGTCCTGACCCGGGTGCAGCGACTCAAGCCGCTGGCCGAGCAGGCCGGGCTGAGCATGGCGCAGCTCGCCGTCGCCTGGGTGTTGCAGAACCCGAACGTCTCCTCGGCGATCGTCGGCGCCTCCCGCCCGGAGCAGGTGCACGACAACGTCAAGGCGGCCGGCGTGAAGCTCGACGCCGAGCTGCTCAAGTCGATCGACGAGATCATCGACCCGATCGTCGAGCGCGACCCGGCCCGCACGGAGTCTCCCGCCGAGCGTCCGTGACGCGTCGCGGCCCGGCCGGCCCCGCAACCCGGCCGGCCGGGCCGGACCGCGCACCGCAGGCCACCGGACCGCGCCACCCGCGGTCGCGCCGCACCGCCGGACCGCCACCGGATCGTGCCGGCGGGGGCGCGGGTCAGCCCTGCCAGAAGCGGATCAGGTCCAGGCCGAGGGCGTAGAGCCACGGGGGCAGGCCGAGGAAGTCGCCGACGGCGAAGACGGCGTCGAAGAACCAGCCGCCGATCCGCGGGTTCCACAGCAGCGCGAACAGCAGAATGAAGCCGAACGGGGCGAACAGGTCGTACATCCTGCGCCACTGCGGGTTCAGCCACGGCTGGATCATGTTGCCGCCGTCGAGGCCGGGCACCGGGAGCAGGTTGAGCACGCTCGCGGTGAGCTGGAGGAACGCCAGCAGCGCCACGGCCGCCCAGAACTCGACGGGCCCGCCGCCGGCCGCCCCGAAGCGTACGGCGAGCACCAGGGCCAGCGTGAACAGCACGTTGGTGGCCGGGCCGGCGAGGCTGACCAGGGTGTGGCGCAGCCGCCCCGGGATGGCGTGCCGGTCCACCCAGGCCGCCCCGCCGGGCAGGCCGATGCCGCCGAGCAGCACGACCGCCACCGGCAGTGCGATCGACAGCAGCGGGTGGCTGTACTTCAGCGGGTTGAGCGTCAGGTAGCCCCGGTGGGCGACGCTGCGGTCGCCGGCCCGGAACGCGACGACGGCGTGGGCGTACTCGTGCAGGCAGAGCGAGACCAGCCAGCCGGACACGACGAAGAGGAACACGTCGAGCCGGACGTTGCCGAACCCGTTCCAGGTGAGCACCCCGCTGGTCACGAAGAGCGCGACCAGGGCGAGGAAGACCGGACTGGGCCGGAACGCCGCCCGGGGCACGCCGAGCACCAGCGGCTCGCCCCCCGGGCGGTCGCCGGCCATCACTCCGCCGGTGGCAGCAGGCTCATGCGGTATTCCACCCGGTCGTCCTCGACGAGCGCGACCGAGGTGACGCCGGACGCCGCGAGCTCCCGCCAGGCCTGACCGATCCACGACTCGGCGTCCGCCTGGCTGCTGAACGACTCCGCCGGCCCCTCGACCGACTCACCGTTCGCGCCCTCGTACCGCCAGCTCCACGCCATGCCGCGTCTCCCCTCGCCGCTGATGTCCCGTGGGACGAACCCCCGCCAGCGTAGTCGGCCGTGCGCGGGGCGGCCCGACATCCGTCCGCCGGGCGCGCACCGACCGGGCGGCGCAGGGTTCCCCGGCTCCTGTCCGGGTATGGGCCTCCTGACGCGCGACGGGGCGGTCGCCGACCGCCGACGGGCCTGGAGGAGGCGACGATGGACGAACCGCTGCACGACAGGGACACCGAGGCGCTGCGGGCGATGGCGGTACGCGGCGGCATCGTGGGGGCCGCGCACATGGAGCGGGAGGACCTGCTGGACGCCCTGGTGGCCCGGCCCGGGGAGGGCGCCTGGCAGGAGGACCCGAAGCCGGCGGCGGTCAACCCCAACGACTTCCAGTACCAGGCACCCCGGTAGGGCCGCCGCCCGCCGACGGGGCAGGCGTCGGCTGCTCACCCGGCCCCGGGCCGCGGGGCCGCGGTTCCCGCCCCTCGACCGGGCGGGGGCTGACAGGCGTGCTCGCCGTGCCGGTCGTCATGGTGGCCGCGCGCGCTGGAGCCCGTGATCGGCGAGGACGGCGCCGAGTTCTTCTTCCTTCTCTCCCCCTGCGGCATGCTGCCGGCGGTCGCGGCGAGTTGCTTCCACCGGGCCCGCCAGCGCGGTGGCGGCGCCCGGCGCCACCTGCTGGCGGCCCTGGTCGCCCTCTTCGCCGGCACCGGCCCGGTGGCCGCCGGAGCGCTGGGCGTGGGCGTCGGCGCCGCGGGAGCCGGTGACCGGCTCGCCGTCGCGGTCGCTCTCGTCGCCGGCCTCGCCCCGGGCGGCTGGCTGCTGCACCACGGCGTCGGGGCGCTGCTCCGTGGGCGCGGCCCGACCCCACTCGGGGCCCTCGGCGCCGCCGCCGGGACCGGCCTGCTCGGGCTGCCCGTCGGTCTGTATCTCGGCATGGTCGCGCCCGCGCTGGGGTGGCTCGGCGCCCTGGTCAGCGCGCTGGCGCTGCTCGTGCTGGTCCCGTCCTTCGCCGGCTGGGCGGTCTGGGCCGGCGTCCGGCTGCTCGCCGGCCGGTCGGCACCGCTCACCCGGTGAGAGCCGGCCGCACCACGCACCTCCGGGGGGCCGCACCCGGGTGCTGGCTCTAAAGTACGGGCATGTCCGTTGACGGGTGGAACACGGTCCTGGTGCTCGGCGGTATCCGGTCCGGAAAGTCCGAGTTCGCCGAGTCCCTGGTCGCCGACGCGCCGACGGTCCGCTACGTGGCCACCGCCGCCGACGCGCCCGCCGACGACGCGGAGTGGGCGGCCCGGCTGGCGGCGCACCGCGCCCGCCGGCCGGAGACCTGGACCACCGAGGAGACCGCGGACGACCCGCGCCGCCTCGCGGACGTGATCGCCTCCGCCGGACCGAACGAGACGCTGCTCGTCGACGACCTCGGCGGCTGGGCGACCGTGCTGCTCGACCCGGCCCACCAGCCGGCGGACGACACCGCCACCATCGCCGAACTGGCGGCGGCGGTGCGCTCCTGCGCGGCCCGGCTGGTGCTGGTCAGCCCCGAGGTCGGGCTCTCCCTGGTGCCCACCACCCCGCTCGGCCGGGCCTTCACCGACGCGCTCGGGGCGGCCAACCGGGCGGTCGCCGACGCCTGCGACGCCGTGGTCCTCGTGGTCGCCGGCCAGGCGGCCTGGCTGAAGCCGGGCGCCCCGCAGCCGGCCACCGTGCCCGCGCAGGCCGGTCCCGGGCAGGCCGACCCGGCGAAGCTCGCTCCCGCCGTCGGCCGGGGCGAGCCGGAGCCCTCGCCCGCCGTGCTCGCCCCCGGCACGCCGCCGCCGGCCGCCCAGGGTGCCGCCGAGCCGGACGGCACCGCCTGGGCCGCCCCGACCATGGCGCTGCCGATGGTCGCCACCGGCCTGGTCATCCAGCCCGGCATGGAACTGCCCATGCCCGACGAGTACACGGGCCCGCAGGCGATCGAGCGGCTCGCCACCCTGGACGTGCCCGGATCGGGGCTGGGCGTGCTGGAGCGGGCGGTCGGGTTCGCCGCCGCCACCCAGGGCACCGCCACGCCGGCCCCGTGGGGCCAGGTGCGGGTGCTGCTGCTGCACGGCGACCACCTCGGCGACGCCGCCGCCGGCACCGTGGCGGGCGAATCGGCACGCCGGGCCCGGCAGGCCCGCGCCGGCCGGGGGGCGCTGGCCCGGCTGGCCGCCGAGAGCGGCGCCGAGCTCCAGGTGGTCGAGGCCCCGACGTCCGCGCCCATGGAGGCCGAGCCGACGCTGACCGGGGAGCAGGTCGAGGCCGCCCTGCGGTACGGCTGGCGGCTCGCCGAGGAGGCCGCCGACGCGGGCGTACGGCTGCTGGTGCTCGGGGCGTGCGGCGCCGGCACCGAGGCCGCCGCGGCCGCGGTACTGGTGGCGACGGCGGGCGCCGAGGCGCCGGCGGTGCTCAGGCGGGTGGTCACCGACTCGGGCGAGATCGACGACGCGGCCTGGATGAGGCGGTGCGCGGCGGTACGGGACGCCCTGCACCGCACCCGGAACTCGCCGCGCAGCGCCAAGGACGTGCTGGCCGAACTGGGCGGCGGGGACGTCGCCGTGGCCACCGGCGTCCTGCTCGGCGCCACCGCCCGCCGGCTGCCGGTCATGCTCGACGGGCCGGTCGGGGTGGCCGCCGCCATGGTCACCCGGGACCTGGCCGGGCAGGCCCGGCACTGGTGCCTGCTGGCCGACCACGGCGGGCACCCCGCCGTGCGGCTCGGTGCCGACGTGCTCGGCCTGACGCCCCTGCTCGACCTGCGGCTCGACCTGGGTGAGGGCGCGAACGCGCTGGCCGCGCTGCCGCTGCTGCGCTCGGTGCTGGCGCTGGCCGCCGCGCTGCCGGCCCACCCGTCGCTCGGCGGCGGCGAGGACGACGAGCCGGCAGAGGCCGCGCCGGACACCGACGAGCCCGACTTCCGCGAGCCGGAGCCCGCCGGGCCGGGGCCGACCAGCACCGAACCCGACTTCCGCGAGCCGGAGCCGGCCGGCCCCGGACCGACCAGCACGGAACCCGACTTCCGGGCGCCGGACGGCACCGGGCCGGACACGGAGCCGGTGGACCCGTCCGGCCGGCGTGCCGGCTGAGTCGCGGCTCGCCGACGGGGCTCGGCTGGCGCTGACCACCTTCACCACCCTGCCGGTGCGCGCCGGCCGCATCGACCGGTCGGTGGCGGGCACGGCGATGGCGCTCGCCCCGGCGGTCGGCGTACTGCTCGGCGTCGTCCTCGCCGGCGTCCTGCTGCTCCCGGGTGCGCTCGCGCCCCCGCTGGTCGCGGCGGCGGCGACCGTCGGCGCCGGGGCGCTGCTCACCCGGGGGCTGCACCTCGACGGGCTGGCCGACACCGTGGACGCGCTGGGGTCGTACCGGCGGGGAACGGCCGCGCTGGAGATCATGAAGAAGCCGGACGTGGGCCCGTTCGGGGTGGTCGCGCTGGTGGTCGTACTCCTGGTGCAGACGGCCGCCCTCGCGGAGCTGGCGGGACGGTCGTGGCCGGCGGCGCTCGCGGCGGTGGTCGCGGCGACCGCCGCCGGCCGGCTCGGGGTGGCGGTGGCCTGCCGGCGCGGGGTGCCGGCCGCCCGCCCCGAGGGCCTCGGCGCGCTGGTCGCGGGCACCGTCGGGCCGGTCGCCCTGGCCGCCGGGGCGGTCGCCGTCGCGCTGCCGGCGCTCGCGGCCGTGCCGGGCCGCCCGTGGCAGGGGCCGCTCGCCGTCGCCGTCGCCCTCGCCGTCGCGGTGGGACTGCTGCGACACGTGGTACGCCGGCTCGGCGGCGTCACCGGCGACGTGCTCGGCGCGACCGTGGAGGTGGTCACCACGCTGGTCTACCTGGGAGTGGTGCTGTCCGGCTGAACGGGGCACACCGCGACGGGTAGCGTTCTCCCACGACAGCACCGGCGCGGCCAACCGGGGGACGACATGCTCATCACGGACGACTTCCTGCCCGTACCGGTTCCGGAGTCGCTGAGCGCGACCTACCTGGTGCCGATGACGGGGCTGCCGAAGGTGAGCGCGAAGACGGCGGTGGCGCGGCTCACCGGCCGGCTGGCGGAGCCGGTGCACGGGCTGGCGCGGCACATGCTCGACAGCCCGCTGATGAGCGTGGACACCCGCCCGATCGCCGAGTTTCCCGAGCTGCCGCCGGACCTGCTCACCGCGTTCGGCGCCACCGAGGCGCAGTTGGCCCGGCTGGCCGCCGCGAGCCACCTGGTCGTGGTGCAGGCCGAGTACCGGCCCGGCTGGCCGCCGGCCCACGAGTGGGCGGCCCGGGCGGTGGCCGCCGCCGTCGCCGAGTCCGTCGACGGCGACGTCGTGGACGTGTTCGGCCTCCAGTTCCTCGACCCGGCGACGGCGCTGCGCTCGCTGCCCGACGCCCAGGGGCGGATCCGGCTGGTCGACTGGGTGCTGGTGCCCTACTCCTCCGACGCCGAGGGGCTCTGGTTCACCACGAAGGGGCTGCGCCGCTTCGGGCTGCTGGAGTTGCAGACCCAGGGCGTGCCGGACCACCTGACGCGGGCCTGGGGCGCGGTGATGACCGGGGCCGCCCGGCGGCTGCTGCGGGACTGGACCGACGGGCTCTCCGGCGAGGAGGTGCCCGCGTTCGTGCAGCTGCCGGTGCTGGCCACCGTGACCGGGCACGACATCGCCGTGGCGTACGGCAATCCGGAACAGCACGGCGCGACGGCGCCGGTGCTGCTGCGCCTGGAGCTGGACCCGGCCACCGACCCCGACGCCGACTCGTTCCTCAGCCTGCGCCCGCCGGCCGGGCACGCGGGGCCGGACGGCCGCTACTACGCCGCCGCCTGCGCCACCCTCTT
Organism: Micromonospora sp. LOL_025; assembly: GCF_048060285.1. Taxonomy (NCBI): domain Bacteria; kingdom Bacillati; phylum Actinomycetota; class Actinomycetes; order Micromonosporales; family Micromonosporaceae; genus Micromonospora; species Micromonospora sp. LOL_025. The sequence continues at coordinate 348,033 of NZ_JBHMIR010000001.1, forward strand.
CGCCGGCATCCAGCCGGACGTGCGCTACGCCCGGGCGGGCGACGCGATGAGCAGGGCGGTCGCCACCGCCCGGGCCGGGCTGGGCGACATCCGGGCCCGGTTCCTCGCCGGCCAGCTCCCGCCGGAGACGCAGCTCGTGGTGAAGTACGGCCTGCCCGGCGACGACGGCCCGGAGCTGGTCTGGGCCGGGGTGACCTCGTGGGACACCCCGGAGCGGATCGTGGCCGCCAGCGCCAGCGACGCCAACACCGACCCGACCGTGCGCATCGGCTCACCGGTCGTCGTGGAGGCCACCGACGTCGTCGACTGGGCCGTGCTCGACGGCACCGGCGTCATCGAGGGCGGCTGGACGCAGGCCGTCCTCGACGCCGGCGAACGCCCCCACCCCCCGGTCTGACCGGGGGGCCGGGGCGGGGTCACCTGACCGAGGGGGTCACGAACGGGGGACGGGTGAGGCGCATCCGGGCACGGCGACCACGGATGTCGACCTCCACCACGTCGCCGTCGGCGAGCTTCGCGGCGGCGTCCAGCAGCGCCAGGGCGACGCCCTGCTTGCGGGTGGGCGAGAACGTGCCGCTGGTGATCGTGCCGACCTGCGCGTCGCCGACGTGCACCGTCATGCCGGGGCGCGGGATCGCCCGGTCGACCGCCTCCAGGCCGCGCAGCGTACGCCCCGGACCGGCGGCCTTCTCCGCGAGCAGCGCGTCGCGGCCCCAGAAGGCCGGCTTGTCCCAGCCGACCGCCCAGCCGGAGCGGGCCTGCACCGGGGTGATCTCCAGCGACAGGTCCTGACCGTGCAGCGGGTAGCCCATCTCGGTGCGCAGGGTGTCCCGCGCGGCCAGCCCGCAGGCGCGCAGGTCGGAGCCCGCCGCGAAGAGCGCGTCCCAGACCGTGACCGCGTCGGCCGCCGGCACCACCAGCTCGTAGCCCAGCTCCCCGGTGTAGCCGGTGCGGCACACGGTCAGCTCCACCCCGTCGAGCGTCGCGGTGGAGAAGCTCATGTAGTCGTGCCCCGTCGGCAGGTCCAGCGCGCCGAGCAGCTCGGCCGAGCGCGGCCCCTGCACGGCGAGGACGGCGTACGCCTCGTGCTCGTCGGTGACGGTGACCGACGCCGGAGCGGCGGCGCGGAGCCGGCGCACCACCTCGGCGGTGTTCGCCGCGTTCGGGATGAGGAAGACGTGGTCGTCGGCGTGCAGGTAGGCGATGATGTCGTCCACCACGCCGCCCGTGGCGTCGTCGCAGCAGAGGGTGTACTGCGCCCGGCCCGGCCCGATCCGGCCCAGGTCGTTGCTGAGGCAGGCGTTGACGAACTCCGCCGCGCCCGGCCCGGTCACCCGCGCCTTGCCCAGGTGGGAGACGTCGAACACGCCCACCCCGGTCCGCACCGAGGTGTGTTCCTTCAGCACCCCGCCCCCGGCGTACTCCAGCGGCATCTCCCAGCCACCGAACGGGGCGAACTTGGCGCCGCGAGCGGTGTGCCGCTCGTGCAGCGGAGAACGGCGCAGCCGGGTCGCGGCGGCGTCGGAGGTCACGTCGGTCATGGGTGGGAACTTACCGGGAGCTGGGCGGCTGGTTAGCATCGGCGGGACCCGTCGGAGCCGTCGGCGGGACAGCCCCGACCTCCGGCGGGTACGTTCCGCCGGAGACCTCCATCGCCGGTACGCGACGACGCGACCGGCCCGGCCCGCCCGGAGTAGCTTCAGTGACATCGCCCAGCACCACCCTGAGCCTGGTCGACACCGACCCCGCCGAGCTCGCCGTCGACGCGATCGTGATCGGCCTGCACAGCCAGACCGGCGAGCAGGACGCCACCACCGGCCTGGCCGGAACCCTGCTGCTCGCCAGCGGCGCGGAGAGCATCGCCGCCGCCTTCGACGGCAAGCTGACCGAGACGCTGGCCCTGCTCGGCGCGACCGGCGCCCCCGGCGAGGTGATCAAGCTGGCCACGCTGGGCACCGTGACCGCCCCGGTGGTCGCCGCCGTCGGCCTCGGTCCGGAGCCGACCGGCGCCGCCCCGGCCCCGGAGACCCTGCGCCGGGCCGCCGGCGGGGCCGTACGGGCCCTCGCGGGCGCGCCGCGGGTGGCGCTCGCGCTGCCGCTGCCCGACGACGCCGACGCGCCTGCGGCGCTGCGCGCGGTGGCGGAGGGCGCGCTGCTCGGCGGCTACCGCTTCGCCGGCTACAAGACCCGGCCGCAGCCGTCCCGGCGTGAGCCGGTGGCCGAGGTGCTCGTCGCCGTGCCGGACGCCGGTGACGCCGGCGCCCGGGCCGAGATCACCCGCGCCCAGGTGGTGTGCGACGCCGTCCGGCGCAGCCGGGACTGGGTCAACACCGCCCCGAACGAGCTGCGCCCGCCGTCCTTCGCCGACTCGGTGGCGGACTCCTCCCGCGAGGCCGGCCTGGCCGTCGAGGTCCTCGACGAGGCGGCCCTGGCCGCCGGTGGGTACGGCGGCATCATCGCCGTCGGGCAGGGCTCGGAGGCCCCGCCGCGGCTGGTCAAGCTGAGCTACACCCCGGCCGGCGGCGGCAACGGCAAGCGGGTGGCGCTGGTCGGCAAGGGCATCACCTTCGACACCGGCGGCATCTCGATCAAGCCGGCGCAGGGCATGTGGGAGATGAAGTCCGACATGGGGGGCGCCGCCGCGGTGGCCGCGACCATGCTGGCCGTCGCCGCGCTCAAGCCGTCGGTGGCCGTGACGGCGTACCTGCCGATGGCGGAGAACATGCCGTCCGGGCGGTCGTACCGGCCGGGTGACGTGATCAGCATGTACAACGGCAAGAAGGTGGAGGTGCTCAACACCGACGCCGAGGGCCGGATGATCCTGGCCGACGCGATGGCGCGGGCCTGCGAGGACGGCTGCGACTACCTCTTCGAGACCTCCACCCTCACCGGTGGGCAGGTCGTCGCGCTGGGCAAGCGGATCGCCGGCGTGATGGGCAGCCCCGAGCTGTGCGAGCGGGTCCGCACCGCCGGCGACGCGGTCGGCGAGCCGGCCTGGCCGATGCCGCTGCCGGACGACGTGCGCAAGGGCATGGACTCCGACGTGGCCGACATCTCCCAGGTCAACGCCGGCATGGACCGGGCCGGTCACATGCTCCAGGGCGGGGTGTTCCTGCGCGAGTTCGTCAGCTCCGACGTCGACTGGGCGCACATCGACATCGCCGGCCCGAGCTACCACTCGGGCGAGCCGACCGGCTACTGGACCAAGGGCGGCACGGGCGTGCCGGTGCGCACGCTGCTGCACCTCGTGGAGGACGTCGCCGCCAACGGCTGACGTACGCGGCGGAGGGCCCCTCGTGCGACGAGGGGCCCTCCGCCGTTTCCACCCGGCCGGCGTGGACGCCGGGACGCTTCCGGTCAGAACAGCTCGGGGCGGCGCTTGCGGCGCTCGTTGTAGTCGCGCATCCGCTGCGGGTAGCCCATCAGCCGCACGTCGTAGACCGGGATGCCCATCCGGTACGCGAAGCGGCGGGCGCCGTCGGGGCCGTCGATGCGGCGGCGGGTCCACTCGCCGTCGTCGGCGATCAGCATGACCGTGGTCTCGGTGACGGTGGTCCGCGGCTCGATGTACGCCTCGACCCCGCGCCGGCTGCGGACGAAGCCCTCGAGGTGCTCCAGGTCGGCGCGGTCGGCGGCCCGGTCGAGGCTGACCGCCCGGGTCTTCTTGCGTCGCCGGAACAGTCCCACCGAGCGTCTCCCCCTCAGGTACGTCGTCGAAGCCAGTGCCAAGCGTACGTGTCACGGACGTGTCGTTGGGCACCTCACTACGCGGGCGGCGGGCGGTGGTGACAAGATGACCGAGGTGGGGTGTGCCCGTGTTACCCCGCCGTGACCCCCGAAGCAGTGACGCGACCTGGGAGTTGGACGTGAGCGAGCCGAACGACGCAACCTTCGACATCGTCATCCTCGGAGGTGGCAGCGGCGGCTACGCGACCGCCCTGCGCGCCGTCCAGCTGGGCCTGAAGGTCGCGCTGGTCGAGAAGGGCAAGCTCGGCGGCACCTGCCTGCACAACGGTTGCATCCCGACCAAGGCGCTGCTGCACGCGGCCGAGATCGCCGACCAGACCCGCGAGTCGGAGCAGTTCGGCGTGAAGGCCGAGCTGGTCGGCATCGACATGGCGGGGGTCAACGCCTACAAGGACGGCGTGATCTCGCGGCTCTACAAGGGCCTGCAGGGCATGCTCAAGGGCAACAAGGCGATCACCATCGTCGAGGGTCACGGCAAGCTGGTCGGCAAGAACGTCGTCGAGGTCGACGGCAAGCGCTACACCGGCCGCAACGTCGTCCTGGCCTCCGGTTCGTACGCCAAGAGCCTGCCCGGCCTGGAGGTCGACGGCGAGCGGGTCATCACCAGCGACCACGCGCTCACCCTCGACCGGGTCCCGGCCTCGGCGATCGTGCTCGGCGGCGGCGTGATCGGCGTCGAGTTCGCCAGCGTGTGGAAGTCCTTCGGGGTGGACGTCACGATCATCGAGGCGCTCCCCCGGCTGGTCGCGGCCGAGGACGAGGAGTCCTCGAAGGCGCTGGAGCGGGCGTTCCGCAAGCGGAAGATCAACTTCAAGGTCGGCAAGCCGTTCGAGAAGGTCGAGAAGACCGACAAGGGCGTCAAGGTCACCATCGCCGGCGGTGACACCGTCGAGGCGGAGCTGCTGCTGGTCGCCGTCGGGCGCGGCCCGAACACCGCCGACCTCGGTTACGAGGAGCAGGGCGTCAAGATGGACCGCGGCTACGTGCTGACCGACGAGCGGCTGCGCACCAGCGTGCCGAACGTCTACGCCGTCGGCGACATCGTGCCCGGCCTCCAGCTCGCCCACCGGGGCTTCCAGCAGGGCATCTTCGTGGCCGAGGAGATCGCCGGCCAGAACCCGGCCGTCATCGACGAGGTCGGCATCCCCCGGGTCACCTACTCCGACCCGGAGCTGGCGTCGGTCGGCCTGACCGAGGCGAAGGCCAAGGAGCAGTACGGCGCCGACAAGGTCAAGACCTACAACTACAACCTGGGCGGCAACGGCAAGAGCCAGATCCTCAAGACGGCCGGCTTCGTCAAGCTCGTCCGGGTGGAGGACGGCCCCGTCGTCGGCGTGCACATGGTCGGCGCCCGGGTCGGCGAGATGGTCGGCGAGGCGCAGCTCATCTACAACTGGGAGGCGTACCCGGCCGAGGTGGCGCAGCTCGTGCACGCCCACCCGACGCAGAACGAGGCCCTGGGCGAGGCGCACCTGGCGCTCGCCGGCAAGCCGCTGCACGCACACGCCTGATCACGACAACCGCGGCGTCCGGCGACGGGCGATGATCCCACCAGGGGAATGAAGGAGTCTTTGAAGATGCCGGTATCGGTCACCATGCCCCGGCTCGGTGAGAGCGTCACCGAGGGCACCGTCACGCGCTGGCTCAAGCAGGAGGGCGACACCGTCGAGGTCGACGAGCCCCTGCTCGAGGTGTCGACCGACAAGGTCGACACCGAGATCCCGTCCCCGGCGGCGGGCGTGCTGAGCCGGATCGTGGTCGGCGAGGACGAGACCGCCGAGGTCGGCAGCGAGCTGGCCGTGATCGCGGGCGAGGGCGAGTCCACCGGCGGCGGCGAGACCGCCCCGCAGCAGGAGGAGCCGGCCGAGGAGGCCGCCGAGGCCGCCGAGGAGCCGCAGGCCGAGGCGGAGCAGCCGGCCGTCGAGGAGCCGCAGGAGAAGGCCGCGCCGGCGCCGGCGGGCGAGGGCACCCCGGTCAAGATGCCGGCCCTCGGCGAGAGCGTCACCGAGGGCACGGTCACCCGCTGGCTCAAGCAGGTCGGCGACACCGTCGAGGTGGACGAGCCGCTGCTGGAGGTCTCCACCGACAAGGTCGACACCGAGATCCCGTCGCCGGTGGCCGGCACGGTCCTGGAGATCAAGGTTCCCGAGGACGAGACCGCCGCGGTCGGCGCCGACCTGGCCGTGATCGGTACCGCCGGCGCCGCCCCGGCCGAGGCCAAGCCGGAGTCGAAGCCCGAGCCGAAGGCGGAGGCCAAGCCCGAGCCCAAGCCGGAGCCGGAGCCGAAGGCCGAGGCCAAGCCCGAGCCGAAGCCGGAGCCGGAGCCCAAGGTCGAGGAGCCGACCCCGGGCATGTCGTACAACGAGCCGTCGGCGGAGGCCGAGACCTCGGCGCAGCCCGCCCAGGCCGAGCAGAAGGCCGTGCCGTCGGCCGCGGCCCCGCAGCGCCCGTCGGCGCCCGCCCAGGGCGGCGAGGAGGCCGCCGGCTACGTGACCCCGCTGGTGCGCAAGCTGGCCGGCGAGCACGGCGTCGACCTCTCCTCGGTCAACGGCACCGGCGTCGGCGGCCGGATCCGCAAGCAGGACGTGCTGGAGGCGGCGGAGAAGGCCAAGGCCGCCAAGGCCGCGCCGGCCCCGGCGCAGCAGCCCGCCGCCGCGGCCCCGGCCAAGCCGGCCGCCAAGCCGCAGCCGAGCGCCAAGCGTGGCACCACCGAGAAGCTCCCCCGGATCCGCGCGACGATCGCCAAGCGGATGCAGCAGTCGCTGCACGAGATGGCGCAGCTGACCACCGTGGTCGAGGTGGACGTCACCAAGGTGGCCAAGCTGCGGGCGCGGGCCAAGGAGTCGTTCCAGCAGCGGCACGGCGTGAAGCTGTCGTTCCTGCCGTTCTTCGCCCTCGCGGCGGTCGAGGCGCTGCAGGCGTACCCGATCGTCAACGCCAGCATGGACCTCGACGCCGGCACGATCACCTACCCGGACTCGGAGCACCTCGGCATCGCCGTGGACACCGAGCGCGGTCTGATGGTGCCGGTGATCCACGGCGCCGGCGACCTGAACCTGGGCGGCATCGCCAAGCGGATCGCCGACCTGGCCGAGCGCACCCGGACCAACAAGATCAGCCCGGACGAGATCGCCGGGGCGACCTTCACGCTGACCAACACCGGCAGCCGCGGCGCCCTCTTCGACACCCCGATCGTGCCGTCGCCGCAGTCGGCGATGCTCGGCACGGGTGCCGTGGTCAAGCGTCCGGTCGTGGTCAACGACCCGGAGCTGGGTGAGGTCGTCGCCGTCCGGTCGATGGTCTACCTGGCCCTGTCGTACGACCACCGGCTGATCGACGGCGCGGACGCCGCCCGCTTCCTGGTCGCGGTCAAGGAGCGGCTGGAGTCGGGCAACTTCGAGGCCGAGCTCGGCCTGTAGTCCCCGCGCGACGGCACGAAGGGCGCCCCGGTCACCGACCGGGGCGCCCTTCGCCGTCCGGCCGCCCGGCCTGAACGCCGTTCGGTTCCCCGCCGCCCGGCCGGCCCGCCGCCTGGTTCGCCCGCCGCCGGGCTGGCGCGATTCCGGCCCGGCGGGGACAGGGCGCTGCCAGAGTGGTTGGGTGGGTGTCATCCGGTGGCGCGAGCGGCTGGGACCGGCCGTCTCGATCGCCCCCGGCGCCCGGGTCGACCGGTTCGAGGTCTTCTTCGACCTGGTCTTCGTCTTCTCGTTCTTCATCATCACCCGCGCCACCGCCGCCAACATCTCCGGATGGCAGCTCGGGCACGCCATGCTCGTGCTCGCCGTGCTGTGGTGGTGCTGGGTGGTGCACTGCGTGGTCGCCACCCGGGTCCGCCTCGGCGAGGGCTTCGTCCCGGTGCTGATGGTCATCGGCATGGCCGCGCTGTTCTGCTTCGCGCTCTCCCTCCCCCAGGCATTCAGCGACGCGACCGACGTGGCCGCCGGGCCGATGGTGGTCGCGCTCAGCTACGTGGTGATCAGGGGCGTGCACCTGGCGCTGTACTGGCACGTCGCGCGGGAGAGACCCGGCGAGCGGCGGCTGCTGCTGAAGTACTCCCCGGAAATGATGGTCAGCACCCTGCTGCTCATAGCCGCCGCGCTGATCCCGCCCCAGATCGACGACCCGGAGCGGGCGGCGATGCTGCGCGACTGGCTCTGGGTCAGCGTCGTCCTGCTCCAGTACGGCATGGGCCTGGTCGCCGGCGCCTGGGGCTGGATGGTGACCTCCGCCGAGCACTGGACCGAGCGGTACGACCTCATCCTGATCATCGCCCTGGGCGAGTCGGTCATCTCCGTCGGCGTCGGCAGCAACCTGCTCGGTCAGCCGCCCACGTGGCCGGCGGTCGCCGCGGCGGTGCTCGGCATCTTCTTCACGGCCGCGCTCTGGTGGGCGCACTACGACGTGATCGCACCGGCCGCCAGGATCGCCCTGCACGCGGCCGAGGGGCGGCCCCGGGTCTCGATGGCCCGGGACGCGTACGCCTACTTCCACCTGCCGATGATCGCCGGGATCATCCTGTTCGCCCTCGGCGCCGAGGAGATCGTGCACCAGGTCGCCGACCCCGAGGTGCCGGTCGGGGACCCCACGCACGGCTCCGGCGTCATGCTCCTGTTCGGCGGGGTGATCTGCTACCTGGGCGCGAACATGTTGTTCCAGCTGCGTACGCTGCGCACCGTCTCCTGGACGAGGGTCGGCGCGGTGCTCGTGCTCGCCGCCGGGATCCCCGTCGGCCAGCGGCTGCCGGGGCTGGCCGCCCTCGCCCTGCTCACCGTGATCTGCATCGGGCTGGTGGCGGTCGAGGCGGTGGTCATGGCGGACTCCCGGCGCGCCCTGCGCGAGATGGTCTTCGAGGAGAAGACCAGCCACGAGGCGCACGAGGCCGCCTGGCGCGCCCGCTGGCGCGAGCCCACCCCGGACGAGCCGTCGACATGACCTGCCGGCCCACCCGGAGGTCACGCCCCTCGACCCGCGGCGTCGCGTAGCACCTCGTAGCACATCCGACTAGGATTACACCGTGGCAGAGCACGCTCATCGAGAGATAACGCAGCGCGAGCTGCGCAACGACTCGGGCGCGATCATGCGGCACGTCGAGTCCGGCGAGTCCTTCGTCATCACGCGCAACGGCACCCCCGTCGGAAAGCTCACCCCGCTCCGCCGGCGCACGTTCGTCCAGCGGGCGGAGGTGCTCGCCGCCTTCGCGACGGCTCCCGTGCTCGACGGCGAGAGGTTCCGCGCCGACATCGACTCGTCGGTCGAGCAGGACCCGTTCAGCCGTGAGTGGTGAGGCACCGGTCCGTGGCCTGATCGACACGAACGTCGTGATCCATCTCGGCGCCCTCGGTCCGGGGGACCTGCCGGAGGAGATGGTGATCAGCGCCGTGACGCTCGCGGAACTCTCCGCGGGCCCGCACCACACCGACGACCGCGCCGAACGTGCCCGGCGGACCAGCGTCCTCCAGCATGCCGAGGTCGTCTTCGAGCCGCTGCCCTTCGACGCCGAGGCCGCGCGGGCCTTCGGGCTGGTCACCAGTGCGGTCCTGGCCGCGGGGCGCACCACCCGCCGCCGGCTGGCGGACCTGATGATCGCCTCCATCGCACACGCGAACGGCCTGTCGCTCTACACCACGAATCCGACCGACTTCGTCGGGCTGGAGGAGTTGGTCACCATCCGGCCCGTCCGCCGGCCCTGACGGGGCACGTGTCCTCGCGCCTGCTGTCGTAGGCTGGCCGCAGCGTCGCGGTGCACCCGGCAAGAAGACCGCCGAGGGCATGGAGGCGCGGGACCGCATGGGGAACACACGCCTCCGTTCACGCCCGACGAGCGCCTGCGGGCCTTCGGCAACCAACTGATCGATATCCACCTCTGGCTCCGCGAGGAACTCGCCCAGCTGCGCGACGGCGTGGGCGACCCCGGCGTACGGCCGAGGGACCTGCGGACCCACTGCCTGGCCTTCTGCGCGGCGCTGACCCGGCACCACACCGGCGAGGACGCCGGGGCGTTCCGGGTGCTGGCCGACCAGGTGCCCGAACTGGCCCCGGTGCTGCGCGAGCTGGCGGCCGACCACCACATCGTGGCCGAGGCCCTGCGCCGCGTCGAGGAGCTGGCCGACGCCACCGCGCGCCGCACGAGGTGCGGGCCGAGCTGGACACCCTCGCCGCGCTGCTGGAGACGCACTTCGTCTACGAGGAGAAGAAGCTCGTCGGCGCGCTCAACGCGCTGACCGCCGGCAGCACCGAGGGGCTCCTCGGGGTTCCGCTCCCGCCGCTCGACCGTGACCCTGGGCCGGTCCACTGACCCGCACCCGAGCGAGCGCGCCGGCGGCACCACGGGGTCGATGCGGCGTTCGACCCGGCCCAGGTCTGCCGGTAGCAGAATCGCCGCCGGGGGCTTTGCCGGCGGGCCCGGGCCCGGCAGGGTGGGCACATGGCGACCTTCACTCTCCAGGCGGTCCCGTCCGACGGCCCGAGCTGGCTGGAGCTGGCCCGGCGGGTCGAGGCGGCCGGTTTCGACGCCCTGTTCACCGCCGACCATCCGGGTCTGGCGGCGTCCCCCTTCGTCTCGCTGGCCGCCGCGGCGGCGGTGACCTCGACGATCGGCCTGGGCTCGTACGTCTCCAACGCCGGTGTCCGCGAGCCGATGCTGCTCGCCTCGGACGTGGCCTCCCTCGACCTGCTCTCCGGCGGGCGGGCCCGGTTCGGCCTCGGCGCCGGCCACACCCCGGCCGAGTGGCGCGCGGTCGGCCGGGAGCGCCCTGACGTCGCCGGGCGGGTGCGCCGCTGCCTGGCCGTGGCCGAGGCCGTCCGCGCCCTGCTCGACGGCGAGGAGGTCACCGTCGACTCCCCCGACCTGGCCGTGCGGGGCGCGCGGCTGGAGGCCCCGCGCCCGGTGCAGCGACGGATCCCGTTCACCCTCGGCACGGCGAACTCGGCGATGCTGCGCTGGGCCGGCGCGCACGCCGACGTGGTCGGGCTGTCCGGCCTGGGGCGCACGCTGCCCGACGGCCACCGGCACGACGTGCGCTGGCGCGAGGCGGACATCGAGGCGCAACTGGCCTGCGTCGCCGCCGGGGCGGAAGGGCGGGCCGAGCCGCCGGTGCTGGAGGCACTCGTGCAGCACGTGGCCGTCACCGACGACGCCGAGGCCGCCGCCGCGCCGACCGCCGAGCGGATCGGCCTGACCGTCGCCGAGCTGCTCGCGACGCCGTTCGTGCTGATCGGCACCGAGGACGAGATCGTCGCGGCGGTCGCCGAACACCGGCGTCGCTGGGGCGTCACCCGCTTCGTCGTACGCGAGGGCGCGCTCGACCCGCTCACGCCGGTCCTGGCCCGCGTGGCCGCCGCCGGCTAGGAGGCTCCCGGCAGCCGCTCGTAGAAGCGGATCTTCTCGCGGAGGTGATCGTGCTGGCGTTGGAGCAGGCGCATCTGCTCCTCGACCCGCTCCGCGTGCCGTTCCAGCAGCGCCTTCCGCTCGCCCGCGGTGTGGTCGCCCTCGCGGGCCAGATCGGCGTAGCGGGACATCTCGGCGATCGGCATGCCGGTGTCGCGCAGGCAGCGGAACAGCACCAGCCAGCTGAGATCCTCGTCGGTGAAGATCCGCCGCCCGCCCGAGGTGCGCCCGACGCCGCTGAGCAGCCCGATCTTTTCGTAGTACCGGAGGGTGTCGAGGCTGAAGCCGCTGCGCCGCGCCGCCTCGGAGGGTGCGTACCCGCTCATTGCGGCAGCCTACTTGACCTGGAGCGCACTCCAGGTTGAACGCTGTGGGGCATGACGACGACACGGACTCTGGGTCGCAGCGGGATCGAGGTCGGCGCGCTCGGCATGGGCTGCTGGGCGATCGGCGGGCCACTGTGGGGCGACGGAGGGCAGCCGTTCGGCTGGGGCGAGGTCGACGACGACGAGTCGGTCCGCACCGTCCACGCCGCCCTGGACCTCGGGGTGACCCTCTTCGACACGGCCAGCAACTACGGTGCCGGGCACAGCGAGCGCGTCCTCGGCCGGGCCCTCGCCGGGCGCCGCGACCGGGCGGTGATCGCCACCAAGTTCGGCAACCTTGCCGACGAGGCGACCAGGCGGTGGACCGGCACCGACCCCAGCCCCGACCACGCGGTGTCCAGCCTGGAGGAGTCGCTGCGCCGGCTCGGCACCGACCACGTCGACCTCTACCAGCTGCACATCAACGACCTACCGGTGCCCGCCGCGCTCGACCTGGTCGGCACGCTGGAGGACCTCGTCGCCCAGGGCAAGATCCGGGCGTACGGCTGGAGCACCGACGACCCGGCGTCGGCCGAGGCGTTCGCGGCGGCCGGGCCGCACTGCGCCGCGATCCAGCACGACCAGTCGGTGCTGCGGGACAACGCCCGGATGCTGGCGGTGTGCGACGCGGCCGACGTGTCCGCCCTCAACCGGGGGCCGCTGGCGATGGGGCTGCTCACCGGCGCGACCCGGGCCGTCGGCCGGGACGACGTGCGCGGGATGGCCCCGGAGTGGCTGGTCTGGTTCACCGACGGCCGGCCCACTCCGCAGTGGGCGGCCCGGGTGGAGGGGATCCGGGCGGCGCTCACCGCCGACGGTCGTACGCTCGCCCAGGGCGCGCTCGGCTGGCTGCTCGCCCGCAGTCCCCGGACGGTGCCGATCCCGGGCTGCCGGACGGTGGCCCAGGCCGAGGAGAACTTCGCCACCCTCGCCCTCGGCCCGCTGCCCGGGGACGCCTTCGCGGAGGTCGAACGACTCATGGCCGACCTCCGCCCGGCCCCGGTCCCGGCCGGGGGATGACCGCTCGGCGCAGCCGCGCCGGGCCGCGTACCCGAAGATGGGGGCATGCGGATCCTCATGGCCGGCGCGTCCGGCTTCCTCGGCACCCGGCTGGCCGACCGGTTCACGGCGGACGGGCACCAGGTCACCCGGCTGGTCCGCCGGCCGCCGCGCGGCCCCGACGAGCGGCAGTGGAACCCGGCCGCCGCGCAGCTCGACCCGGCGGTGGTGGCGGAGGCGGACGCGGTGGTCAACCTGGCCGGCGCGGGCGTTGGCGACAAGCGGTGGAACGACGCGTACCGGCAGCTGATCCGGTCCAGCCGGGTCGACACCACCACCACGCTGGCGATCACCATCGCCGGGCTGCCCCAGGCCGACCGGCCGAGGGCGCTGCTGAACTCCTCGGCGGTCGGCTGGTACGGCAACACCGGCGACCGGACGGTCGAGGAGGACGCCCCGGCGGGCGAGGGCTTCCTGGCCGACGTCTGCCGGGTGTGGGAGGCGGCGACCCGGCCGGCCGAGGACGCGGGCGTACGCGTCGTGCGGCTGCGCATCGGCCTGCCGATGCACCGCGACGGCGGGCTGCTCAAGCCGCAACTGCTGCCGTTCCGGCTGGGCGTCGCCGGCCGGCTCGGCAGCGGCCGGCAGTGGCTACCGTGGATCTCCATGGCGGACTGGCTGGACGCCGCGCGGTTCGTGCTGGACCGCGACGACCTCGTGGGGCCGGTCAACCTGGTCGGACCGGCCCCGGTGACCAACGCCGACTTCACCCGGGAGCTGGCCCGGCAGCTGCGCCGGCCGGCGGTCGTCCCGATCCCGGCGCTGGCGTTGAAGGTGGCGCTCGGCGGCTTCGCGCACGAGGCGCTGACCAGCACCCGCGTCCTCCCGGGCGTGCTCACCGGAGCCGGCTTCACCTACCGCCACCCGACCCTGGCCACCGCCCTGCGCGCCGCCCTCACCGAGTAGCGGCGCGCAGGTACGGGATCAGCAGCCGATCACCCAGTGGTTGGGGCCGGTCTGCTTGAGGGTGCTGGTGTAGAAGGTGTTGTACAGGCCCATCCGCTGGTTCGAGCCGTTGGCGTAGGCGTAGCCGCCGGACTGGTAGGCACGGCCGGCCGCGACGTGCGCGTAGTTGCTGGCCGTCACGCAGGTCGGCGCCGGGGTCGGGCTCGCGGTCGGGGAGGCGGTGGGGCTCGCCGTGGGGGAGACGGTGGGGCTCGCCGTCGGGGTGGGGCCGGGGCCCGTTCCGCCGTTCAGGCCGAAGAAGACCGCGTCGTGGTACGCCGAGCAGATGGTGTCCAGCATGTACGCGGCGGCGGTGCCGCACTGCTCGGCCCCCGGGCCCGGGTCGACCGGGGTGCCGTGGCCCATGCCGGAGACCCGGTAGAGGCGGACGTCGTTGTTGCCGTACACCTCCAGGCTGGTGTTGGCGGGCAGCGACGCGGTGCTGGTGGGGGTCTGCGAGACGCCCCGGACGTTGGTCCACTGGTCGCGCAGCTCGGTGGCGTTGGCCGGCACGACGGTGGAGTCCGAGGTGCCGTGCCAGATGGCGACCCGGGGACGCGGGCCGGTGTGCCCGGGGTACGCGGCCCGGGCCAGGTTGCCCCACTCCTGCGGGGTCTTGTTCACCCCGCTGTACTGGCAGGTGCTGGTGGAGGCGGGCGGCGCGCAGCGGTACGGCAGGCCGGCGACGACCGAGCCGGCGGCGAAGACGTCCGGGTAGGTGGCCAGCATGACCGCGCTCATCCCGCCGCCGGCGGAGAGCCCGCTGACGAACACCCGGCGGGCGTCGGTGCCGTAGTTGTTCCTGGCGTGGTCGACCATCTGCTTGATCGACAGCGCCTCGCCGGAGCCCCGGGCGATGTCCTGCTCTACGAACCAGTTGAAGCAGCTCAGCGGCTGGTTGGCGCTGGACTGCTGCGGCACGATCAGGGTGAACTTCCACTGGTCGGCGAACTTCTGCCAGCCGGAGTTGGCGAAGTAACCGGCGGCGTTCTGGGTGCAGCCGTGCAGCAGTACGACGGCCGGGGCTCCTGCCGGCAGGTTGTCCGGCCGGTACGCGTACATGGCGAGGTTGCCGGGGTTGGAGCCGAAGTTGGTGACCTGGGTGAGGGTGGCGGCCTGGGCGGGGGCGGCGACGGTCGCCACCGCGGCGGCGGCGAGGACCATCCCGGCGACCGCGCCGGTCAGCCGGGTGAGCAGGGACGGGGAGCGGCGCACGGGGGCCTCCTGGGGACGGGGTGTGAACTGGGTCACCCGCGAATTGCCGCGACGTTACGTCGATATGTCGATGCTGTGACATGGGGCACGGTCACACATTCCGCGTCCGGAGGATGTGCGTCCTGACCGGCGTGCCCCGGTGCGGTTGGTAACGTCCGCTGCGTGCCGACCTCCCCGTCCCTGGCGCCTTCGCCGGCCTCCCCGCCCCGCGTCGTCCGTCACCGGCGGGCCGACCTGATCGTGGCGCTGGTCGCGCTGGCGCTCGCCGTCTGGGTGACCAGCGGGCTGTGGCAGGGCCCGAACAGCCGCGCCATCACGGTCAACTCCAGCGACCAGGCGCTCTTCGAGTGGCTGCTGGCCTTCGGCGGCCACGCGGTGACCCACGGCGACAACCCGCTCTTCACCTACCTGGTCAACGTCCCCGACGGGGTGAACCTCGCGGTCAACACCTCGATCACCGTGTACGCGGTGGTCTTCGCGCCGCTGACGTACCTGATCGGGCCGCCGGCCACGTTCCTGGTGATCCTCACCCTCAACCTGGCCGCCACCGCGTTCGCCTGGTACTGGCTGCTCTCCCGGCACCTGCTCCGCAGCCCGCTCGCCGCCGCCGTCGGCGGGCTGTTCGTCGGCTTCTCCCCCGGCATGGTCTCGCACGCCAACGCCCACCTGAACTGGACGGCGGGCTGGCTGGTGCCGCTGCTGATCTGGCGGACCTTCGCGCTGCGCCGTTCCCGGCACCCGCTGCGCGACGGCGCGATCCTCGGCCTGCTCGTCGCCGTCGCCTTCTCCATCGCCGCCGAGGGGCTCTTCTTCACCGCGCTGGCGCTCGGCGTCTTCGTCGCCGTCTGGGCACTGCACCCGGTGCACCGCGCCGAGACCCGCGCCGTGCTGCCGACCTTCCTGCGCGGCCTCGGGGTGACCGCCGTCGTCGCGGGGGTGCTGCTGGCGTACCCGCTGTGGCTGCACTTCGCCGGCCCCCAGCGCTTCCACGGCACCGGCTTCGACGCGATCATCCACTCGGAGGACGTCGTCGCGTACGCGGCGTACCCGCGCCGGTCGCTCGCCGGGGAGATGGGGCTGGGCACCCAACTGGCGCCGAACCCGACCGAGGAGAACTCGTTCTTCGGCGTTCCGCTGCTGCTGCTCGCCGTCGCCTGCTTCGTGGCGCTGTGGCGCCGGGCCGACCCGGCCCGCCGGGCGACGCTCTGGGCGCTTGGCGTGACCGCCGCCGTCTTCACCGTGCTGTCGTTCGGGCCCGTGGCCAAGGTCGACGGGCGCCGCTTCGACCTGCCGATGCCGTTCGACCTGCTCGGGCACCTGCCGGTGGTGAACGCCGCCCTGCCCGCCCGGCTGGCGCTGGTCGTGGCGCCGGTGATCGGGGTGCTGCTCGCGTACGCCGTGGACCAGCTCCGCGCCGATCCGCCCCGGCGCCGACCCGCGCGGCTGGCCTGGTGGGCGGGGTTCGCGCTGGCGCTGCTGCCGCTGGTGCCGACGCCGCTGCTGACCATCGAACGCGAGCCGGTCCCGCGCTTCATCACCGCCGGGACGTGGCGGGAGCACGTCTCCCCCGGCGGCGTGCTGACCCCGGTGCCGCTGACCCTCGACGTCTACCCCGACGGCCAGCGCTGGCAGGCGTACGCCCTGGCGCACCGGCAGGGCGAGTTCGCCATCCCCTCCGGTTTCTTCCTCGGCCCCGGCGGCCCCGACGGCCGGGGGCGGATCGGCCCGCCGCCGCGCCCGTTCGGCGCGCTGGTGGACCAGGCCGGCCGGACCGGGCTCGTGCCGATCATCACCGAGGGCAGCGTCGAGGAGGTCCGCGCCGACCTGCGGCACTGGCGGATCGAGACGATCGTGCTGCCCGACGAGGTGCACGGGGCGAAGTGGCCGGTCGACGAGGAGGCGATCCGGCGTACGGTGACCGCGCTGCTCGGCCCGCCCGAGCGGGTGGACGACGTGTGGCTGTGGCGGGTCCCGCAGGGCTGAGTCGTCGCCCCGGCCGAGCGCGGGCAGCCGACCCGCCGCCGGTCCCGCCGTGAGCCGCGTCACCGATGGTGACCGGCCGGTACGGGTTTAGGCTTGGCGGCGTGACCACGACGACCTCCGGCCTCACGGCCGTCCGCGCCGGTGTCCTCGACTACCAGGCCGCCTGGGACGAGCAGCGCCGGCTGCACGAGTCGGTGGTGGCCGGCGAGCGCGGCGACACCGTGCTGCTGCTGGAGCACCCGAGCGTCTACACCGCCGGCAAGCGCACGGAGCCGTGGGACCGTCCCATGGACGGCACCCCGGTCGTCGACGTTGACCGGGGCGGCAAGATCACCTGGCACGGCCCGGGGCAGCTGGTCGGCTACCCCATCGTGCGGCTGCCCGACCCGGTCGACGTGGTCGCCTACGTCCGCCGCACCGAGCAGTTGCTGATCGACGTCTGCGCCGAGTTCGGGCTGACCGCCGGCCGGGTCGAGGGGCGCAGCGGGGTCTGGGTGCCGGAGGACGACCGGGGCCCGGCCCGCAAGGTGGCGGCCATCGGCATCCGGGTCGCCCGCGGCGTGACCCTGCACGGCTTCTCCATCAACTGCGACTGCGACCTGGGCCACTTCGACCGGATCGTGCCCTGCGGCATCCGCGACGCCGGGGTCACCTCGCTCACCGCCGAGCTGGGCCGCCCGGTCACCGTCGCCGACGTGCTGCCGGTCGTGGAGCGCCACCTGCCCACCCTCGTCACGGCCTGACCGGTGCGGATCGACCTCGTCACGATCGTCGTGGCCGAGTACGACCCTGCCATCGACTTCTTCACCGAGGTGCTCGGCTTCGAGCTGGTGGAGGACTCCCCGTCGCTGACCAACGACGGCCGGCCGAAGCGCTGGGTGGTCGTCCGGCCGCCGGGCGCGCAGACCGGGCTGCTGCTGGCCCGTGCCGACGGCGACCGGCAGGCCCGATCGGTCGGCGACCAGGTCGCCGGCCGGGTCGGCTTCTTCCTCCAGGTCGACGACTTCGACGCCGTCCACCGGCGGATGGTCGAGGCGGGCGTCGAGTTCGTGAAGCCGCCGCGCACCGAGCCGTACGGCCGGGTCGCCGTCTTCCGCGACATCGCCGGCAACCTCTGGGACCTCCTCGGCCCAACCTGCCCCACCCCCCACCCCCGGCTCCCCCGTCGATCATGAGGTTGGCGGCGAAGTCGATCTCCTTCAGTGCCGCCAACCTCATGATCGCCGCCTAGCCCCCAGGGGGTCAGGGGTCAGGGGGTGAGGCGGTGGAGGTCGCGGGGGAAGGCGGTTACCTCGCGGACGTTGGTGGCGCCGGTGAGGCGGGCCACGAAGCGTTCCAGGCCGATGGCGAAACCGCCGTGCGGCGGCATCCCGTGCCGGAACGCGTCGACGTAGCCGGCGTACGGCTCGACCGGCTCGCCCCGGGCGGCGAGCGCCACCAGGTAGTCGGCGTGCCGGTGCAGCCGCTGCCCGCCCGTCACCAGCTCCAAACCGCGGAAGAGCAGGTCGAACCCGTTGGAGTACGCGGGCCGTGCCGGGTCCGGGTGGGTGTAGAAGGGCCGCTTCGCCATCGGGTAGCCGGTGACGAAGAGGAACTCCGAGCCGTGCTCCCGCCGCGCCCACTCGCCCAGCGCCCGCTCGTGCGCCGGGGCCAGGTCCGGCTCGTCGGCCGGCGCGCCCGCGATCCTGAGCGCCTCGGTGAAGTGCACGGCGGGAATCTCGGCCGGCACGTCCGGGACCGACACCCCGAGGGTGGCGAGCGCGGCCCCGGCCCGCCCGCGTACCGCGTCGAGCATGCCGGCCACGGTGTGCCGCAGCACGGCCATCACGTCCCGGTGGTCGGTGACGAAGCCCAGCTCGGCGTCGAGCGAGGTGTACTGCGCCAGGTGCCGGACGGTGTCGTGCGGCTCGGCCCGGAACACCGGCCCCACCTCGTAGACCCGCTCGAAGACGCCGACCATGAGCTGCTTGTAGAACTGCGGCGACTGCGCCAGGTACGCGGGCCGGCCGAACCAGTCCAGGGCGAAGACGTTCGCCCCGCTCTCGGTGGACGAGCCGACCACCTTCGGGGTGTGGATCTCCACGAAGTCGCGGGCGTCGAGCGTGGCCCGGAACCCGGCCACCGCCGCCGCCGAGACGCGCAGCGCCGCCGCGCGGGTCGGGTGACGCAGCGCGACGGGCGCGTGGTCGAGCTGGGTGGGCAGGCTCGCGGTGAGCGCCGGCCGGTACAGGTCGAACGGCGGCGGTACGGCGGGCGGGCCGAGCGGTCGTACCGTCGGCGCCGTCAGCTCGACCCCGGCGGGGGCCGTCGGGTTCGCGACCACCGTGCCGGTGACCTCGACGACGGTCTCCTCGGTGAGTTGCTCCACCTCGGCGCGCACGGCCGGGTCGGTGACCACCACCTGGGCGAGGCCGGCGGCGTCCCGGACGATCAGGAAGGCCACCGACTTGAGCAGCCGGTGGCGGTGCACCCAGCCGGCGATCCGGACGGGCACGCCGACATGGGCGGAGAGTTGGGTGGAAAGGATGCGTTGCACTGCGGGCTGCTCCTCGATCGATCGCAACGCCTGCGCCGCCTTGGGGGCGGCGACAGCATCGCCTCAGCCCCGGGAGGTGTGGGCGAGCGGGAAACCTCGCGGTGCCACCACACCTTCGCCCCCGCTGGCGGGGGCCTCGTTCGTCGCCTTTTCACCGGGGCCAGCCGGGCGGGCTCTACTGGGCGGGGGGCGTCCCTTCCGCGCAGTCGCGCGGCAACCGGCCACCCGCCGTTCTTCCCGCAGCTCGGGAGGGTCTTCGCGCACCCGGTGCCAGACCGCCTCGCAGCAACCGGCGGCTCTCTTCAACCGGCGGGTCGGGGCGCTACTCGGCTCCGTCGCAGCTCTGCCGGGCACGCTAGCAGCCCCACCATGCTCCTGTGACGGGTTTTTCCCGGCCTCGGTGTCCGGCGTCACAAGACTGGCGGGGTGACGCCGGTCGCCCGCGCTACATCGACGGCGGCCGTCGGGCGTAGGCTCGGTTTTGTGACGATCGAGCACTCCGCGCCGACGACCGGCCAGGCAGCGCGCACGACGACGCCCGCCCCCGAGGGGCGGCGTCTCCTGCGGATCGAGGCGCGCAACGCCGAGACGCCGATCGAGCGCAAACCGCCGTGGATCAAGGTCAAGGCCAAGATGGGGCCGGAGTACACCCAGCTGCGCGGGCTCGTCTCGCGCGAGGGGCTGCACACCGTCTGCCAGGAGGCCGGCTGCCCCAACATCTACGAGTGCTGGGAGGACCGGGAGGCCACCTTCCTCATCGGTGGCGACCAGTGCACCCGGCGCTGCGACTTCTGCCAGATCGACACCGGCAAGCCGGCCGAGTTCGACGCCGACGAGCCGCGCCGCGTCGCCGAGTCGGTGGTCGCGATGGGCCTGCGCTACGCGACCATCACCGGAGTGGCCCGCGACGACCTGCCCGACGGTGGCGCCTGGCTCTACGCCGAGACCGTCCGGCAGATCCACGCCCTCCAGCCCGGCTGCGGCGTCGAACTGCTGATCCCCGACTTCAACGCGGTCCCCGAGCAGCTCGCCGAGGTCTTCGGCGCCCGGCCGGAGGTGCTCGCCCACAACGTCGAGACCGTGCCGCGGATCTTCAAGCGGATCCGGCCGGCCTTCCGCTACGAGCGGTCGCTGGACGTGCTCCGGCAGGCCCGCGCCGACGGGCTGGTCACCAAGTCCAACCTGATCCTGGGCATGGGCGAGGAGCGCGCCGAGATCTCCCAGGCGCTGCGCGACCTGCACAACGCCGGGTGCGAGCTGATCACCATCACGCAGTACCTGCGGCCCACCCCCCGGCACCACCCCGTCACCCGCTGGGTCAAGCCGGAGGAGTTCGTCGAGCTGCGCGAGGAGGCCGAGGAGATCGGCTTCGCGGGCGTGATGAGCGGGCCGCTGGTGCGCTCGTCGTACCGGGCCGGGCGGCTCTACCGGCAGGCGCTGGAGGCCCGCGAGGGCCTTCCGGTCACCGCCGGCTGACCCACCCCGGCGACGCGCCGGGGTCGTTCGACCACGGGCCGGCGGTCAACTGCCATGATCGGCTGATGACCGTCGGCGTACGCCAGCGGTGGCGCGACGCGCGTCCCGCGCTCCCGCCCGACCGGCGGCCTTTACTGCCGACGGTCCTCGCCGTGCTCGCCGTCGTGGCCGGGACGGGCTACCGCCTCGGCCTGCTGCTGCACGACGCGCCGCCGACCAACAGCGACGAGGCCACCATGGGGCTGGCCGCGCTGCACATCGCCCAGGGGCGGGAGTTCCCCGTCTGGTTCTACGGCCAGGCGTACATGGGCACGCTGGAGGCGTACCTGGCCGCGCCGGTGTTCGCGCTGGTCGGCCCGTCGACGCTCGGGCTGCGCCTGCCCACCCTCGCCCTGTACGCGGTCTTCGTCGTGCTCGCCTGGCGGCTGACGCTGCGGCTGACCGGGGACCACTGGTTCGCCCTGCTCGTCGTGGCGCTGCTGGCGCTGGGCTCGGACCGGGTGGTGAAGAACCAGCTCATCGCCGGAGGCGGGTACCCGGAGATGAACGCGGCCGGGGTGGCGCTCGCCGTGCTGGCGTACGACCTGGCGGCCGGCCGGCCGGGGCGTCGACTGCCGCGCTGGGCGGCGTGGGGCTTCCTGGCCGGGCTGATGGTCTGGGTGGACCCGCTGGTGCTGCCGTACGTGGCGGCGACCGGCGCGGTGCTTCTCGCGTACGGCCGGCGGGAGCTGCGCGGCCGGGCCGGTGCGCTGCTCGGTGCCGCCGCGCTCGTCGGGGCCGGGCCGTTGCTGGCGCACAGCCTGGCGGCGGGGCGCGACCCGATCGCGGCGGTGCTCGCCGCCGGAGGCTCCGGGCAGCCCGCCGGCTGGGCGGACCGGCTGCACGGGGGGCTGGTGCTCGGCCCGCCCCTGGGCATGGGCTTCTGCTCCCCGAGCCACTGCACGCCCGGCCAGTTGTGGTGGGCGGTCGCCCTCCCGCTGCTGCTCTTCGCGGCCGCCCTCTCGGCCTGGCGCGCGCTGCGCCCACCCGTCGGGGATCTTGGGCAGTTGCCGTTCAGGGCCGACGGCAACTGTCCAAGATCCATCGTGGCGACGGCCCCGGTGGGCGGGGCGGTCCGGCTCGCCCTGGTGGCCGCCGCCGTCGCGACGCTCGCCGTCTACACCGTCAGCAGCGCCGCGGGCCGCACCCCGGTGGAAAGCTCCCGGTACCTGTCCTGCCTGCTCATCTCCGTTCCGGCCCTGCTCTGGCCGCTCTGGTCGGCCGCCCGCCGCGCACCCCGCCCGCGCACGGCCGGCACGATCACGGCCGGGGCGGACACGGCCGGCACGCACACGGCCGGGGCGGGCACCGTCCGGACGCGCGGTGGTGCCGGGGCGGCAGCGCGGTGGCGGGGCACGGTCGGCATCGCGGCGGTCCTGGTGCTCGCGGCCACGCTGGGCACCGCCGCCGTGGCCACCGCTGGCGCGGTCGACGCCGCGCCGGCCGCCCGGGCCGCCGAGGCGCGGCACGCCGAACTGGTCGCCGCGCTGCGCCAGCGGGGCGTCCGGCACGTGTACGGCGGCTACTGGACCTGCAACCGGCTCACCTTCGCCACCGTCGAGGACGTGCTCTGCGCGGTCGTCGACGACGACCTGCGCCCGGGACACGACCGGTACCTGCCGTACCGCCGGGCGGTGCGGCAGGCGGCGGCGCCGGCCTGGGTCGCGCCGGCCGGCTCACCGCTGGCGGCCCGTCTGGACGAGCGCCGGCACGCCGACCCGGCGCTCGACCTGGTCACCGTCCCCGGCTGGCGGATCTACCTGCCCCGCCCCTGACCGGCTCGTTCACCCCTGGTCCCGCGCACCGCCGGGCCGGTCGCCCCCGGCTGGCGACAGGTCGGCAGGGCGCGGCAGGCACACAGCGGGGCAAAGACGCCGCGCAGGCACGGCGCCGCGAGCCACCGAGCGGGCGCGGAGCGCGGAGCGCGGAGCGCCGAGCGCCGAGCGGGCGCGGATCGCCGAGCGGGCGCGGATCGCCGAGCGCCCGCCGGGCGGCGGTCAGCGGGGCGTGGTGGGAGCGCCGAGCAGGCCGAGGCGGTGGGCCAACGCGGCGGCCTCGACGCGGTTGCTCACGTCGAGCTTGGCGATGATCCGGGAGACGTGCACGCTGGCCGTCTTCGGCGAGATGAAGAGCCGCTCGGCGATGCGGCTGTTGCTGTGGCCCTCGGCGACCAGCCGCAGCACCTCCCGCTCGCGCCGGGTGAGCAGGTCGGCGCCGGGACGTCCCCGGGTCGCCCCGCGCAGGCCGACCCGGCGGGCCAGGGTGGCGGCCTGCGCCGCGAGCGGTGCCGCGCCCAGCCCGTCGGCGATCGCGGCGGCCTCGGCGACCGCCGCCGCCACCTCCTCCCGCTCCCCCGCCGCGGCCGCCGCCTCGGCGAGCGACAGCAGCGCCCGCCCGAGGGGGTACGGCTGCCCGTCGGTGCGCCACGCGGCGACCGCCGTACGCCACGCCGCGAGTGCCGCGCCGCCGACGGCCAGGAGGGCCGCCACCTGGGCGGCGTGCGCCCGCTCGGCCGGATGACGGGCCGGCAGGGCGGCGGCGAGTGCGGACACCGCGTCGGCCAGTTCGGCGTCCCCGGTCCGCGCGGCGGTCCGGGCGACGGCGCTGAGTACCGGCCAGCCCTCCCGGGGAAGCTGCGGCAGGCGCTCGTCGGCCAGCGCGGCGTGTGCCGCGCGTACCGCGCCGTCCGGGTCGTCGGCCGCCAGCGCCGCCTCGATCCGCAGCTCCCGCAGCGGCAGCCGGTGGTTCGGCCACAGGTAGGGCCGGGCCAGGAAGGCCAGGGCGCGCTCCACCAGTTCCTCGGCGGCGGCGTGGGCCCGGGCCAGCCGCAGCCCGGCGCGGAGCTGGAGCCAGTGCAGGCCGGACACGCCCGGCAGGTCGATCCGGGCCGCCTCCGCGCAGGCGGCATCGGCCTCGTCCCAGCGGCCCAGGGCGATCAGCGCCTCGGCCTGGTTGGACAGCAGGTACGCGCCGGTGGAGCGGCTGACGCCGACCCTGCGCGCCTCCGTCGCCCCGGCGGCGGCCGCGTCGGCCGACTCGGCGTACCGGCCCAGCTCGAACAGCACGTCGGAGAGGTGGACCAGCGCGCTCACCAGCGCCGGCGCCGAGCCGGCGGCGCGGGCCCGGTCCTCGGCCAGGCGCAGCCCGGCCAGGCGGCGCTCGGGTGACGGCTCGGTGCGGCAGAGGATGGTGATCCGGGTCGGCAGCAGCTCCAGGTCGTCGCCGAGCGCCTCCACCGCCTCCGCCGCCTCGGCCGCGAGCGCCCCGGCCTGCTCGGGGTCGAGCCGGAACAGCTGCGCCGCGATGTCGGCGAGCAACCGGACCCGTTCCGGCCCGTCCGGCGCCCCGCAGGACAGCCGGTACGCCTCCCGCAGCTCGGCCGCGCCGTCGCTCTTGCCGAGCATGGCCAGCATCCGGCCGCGCCGGTCCAGCAGCCGCGCGGCGCGCAACGGCTCCGCCTCGACGTCCACCTCGGCCAGGGCGGCCCGGGTGAGGGTGAGCGCGCGCTGGTAGTCACCGGCGGTGGTGGCGGCGGCGATGGTCTCCTCCAGCACCGCGAGGTGGTCCATGTCGAGCCGGTCGGCCGCGTCGGGCACCAGCTCCCACAGCTCCAGCACCCGTTCCAGCAGCCGGCTCTGCTCCGCGTACGCGTACCGGTCGGCGGCGGCGCGCGCCGCGGTGCGGGCGGTCACCAGGGCCCGGGGGTGGTCGCGCGCGGCGTACCAGTGGTGGGCCGTCTCGGCGGGGGCCCGGCCGGCGGCGACCAGATGCGGCTGGGCCTCGATGGCCGCCGCCCAGCGGGCGTGCAGCCGGGCGTGCTCGCCGGGCAGCAGCTCGTCGTGGACGGCCTCGCGGACCAGCGCGTGCCGGAACTCGTAGTCGCCCTCCGGGTCTGCCACCACGAGCTGGGCGGCGACGGCGGCGCGCAGCGCGTCCTCCAGCTCCGGCTCGGGCAGCCCAGCGACCTCGGCAAGCAGTTGGTGGGCGAACCGGGTGCCCCCGGCGGCGGCCATCCGCAGCACCCGCTGGGCGGCGTCGGGCAGCCGGTCCACCCGGGCCAGCAGCAGGTCGCGCAGCGTCTCGGGCAGCGTGCCGCAGCCGGCCGGGCCGCCGGCCGCGGCCAGCTCCTCGATGAAGAACGGGTTTCCCTGGGTACGTTGGTGGATGTCGTCGACCGCGCGGGCGAGCGGCTCGACGCCGAGCAGGTCCGCCAGGATCGCCCCGGTGCCGTCCCGGTCGAGGCGGCCCAGCTCGATCCGCTCGACACCACGGGCCCGGTCCAGCTCGGCGAGGAACGGCCGCAGCGGGTGGCCACGGTGCAGCTCGTCGGTGCGGTAGGTGCAGACCAGCAGCAGCCGGGCCGTGCGGGCGGCGCGCACGAGGAAGGCGATCAGGTCGCGGGTGGACCGGTCGGCCCAGTGCAGGTCCTCGATCACCAGCACCAGGGGCTGCCCGGCCGCGAGCCGCTGGAACAGCTCGGCGACCAGGTCGAACAGGTAACCACGCGGGGCGTCCGGAACGAGTGCGACGGCGGGCGCGGCGACGCCGACCGGCCCTCGGGCGAGCTCCGGCAGGAGGCGGGCGAACTCGGCCTCGTACCCGTCGAAGACGCCGGGGCCGTCGCGGCGCAGCACCGCCCGCAGCGCGGCGGCGAACGGCGCGAAGGGCAGCCCGGCCTCGCCGAGTTCGAGGCACTGGCCGACGAGCAACCGCGCGCCGGCCTCGGTGGCCGAGCGGCCGAACTCCTCCAGCAGCCGGGTCTTGCCCACCCCGGCCTCGCCGCCGACCAGGACCGTGGTCGGTTCCCCGGCGCGGGCCCGGCCCAGGGCGTCGCGCAGGGCCGCGATCTCCTGCTGACGGCCCACGAGGACGGTGCTGGCGGCGCGTACGGTCACGGCTCCGAGCATGCCACGGCCCTCGCCGCCGCCGACTCCGCTGACCGGCCGGTCAGCGGAAGGCACCCGGCGCGGGTCGCGGGCCGGCCGATCGGCACGTTCGGCCTGTCGCCGGCCGGCCCCCGCGCCGTCGGCCCGTCCACGGCCGGCCCGCACGCCGTCGTCCTGCCCACGGCCAACCCGGGCGGTGTCGGCCTGTTCGCGGCCAGCGCGCACGGCGTCGGCCCCCGGCGGATCGGTGGCGACCGCCGGGGGCGCGGAGCCGCTCACCGACGCGCGTCGCCGGCGCGTCCCGGGTGATGCCGGCGACTGAGCCAGTCGCGCGTGGTACGGCGCGGCAGGGCCCGGGCGAGCCGGTCGACCGCGGCCTCGGCGTGCAGCTCGGCGGCGTGCGTACGGTGGATCGAGAGGATGAAGTCTGCGTCGTTGCCGAACATGTCGGGCTCCCTGCGGTCGTCTTCGGCTGTCGACTCCGACTCTGCGCGCGAAGGTGCCCCGGGGGCATGGGTCCGCCGCCCGATCTTCGCCCGCCCGCCCTCCTTACGCCGGCCCCTCGGCGGCGGTACGGCGGCGTAAGGTACTCAGCCCGGCCGCGGACAACGCGACGTGCGGCGACCACTAGACTCTGCGGCATGGCAAAGCCCCAGGAGAAGGTCTCGTTCGGCCAGCGGCTGAAGCAGATCGGGATGGTGTTCAAGTTCACCGCCAAGCAGGACCGGTGGTTCGCGCCGTTGGCCGCCGCCGCGGTGCTGATCCCGCTCGCGCTCACCGTGGTCGCGGTCCTGCTCTGGGGCTGGCTCTGGCTGCCGCTGGGCATCCTGTTCGCCCTGCTCTGCCTGCTGATCGTGCTCAACCTGCGGTCCAACAAGGCGATGATGAACGCCGCCGAGGGGCAGCCCGGCGCGGCGGCCCAGATCATGGAGAGCATGCGCGGCGACTGGCGGGTCACCCCGGCGGTCAGCTCCACCACGCAGATGGACATGGTCCACCTGGTCATCGGCCGGCCCGGGGTGATCCTGCTGGCGGAGGGCAACCCGCAGCGGGTGCGCGGGCTGCTCGGCCAGGAGAAGCGGCGGCTGGCGAAGGTGATCGGCTCCGCCCCGCTCTTCGACTACGTGATCGGCCAGGAGGAGGGCGAGCTGCCGATCCGCAAGCTGCGGATGACGCTGATGCGGCTGCCGCGCAACCTCAGCGGCAAGGACGTCAACTCGCTGGACAAGCGGCTCAAGGCGCTCACCGCCCGCCCGCAGATGCCCAAGGGCGCGATCCCGAAGAACATGCGACCCGCGCGGGGCGCGTTCCGCCAGACGCGCGGTCGCTGACCTCCGACGCGTACGCGAAGAGCCGGGCCTTCTCGCAGGGCCCGGCTCTTGCCGTTCGTCAGGGGCGGGGGGCGTCGGTGACGACGGAGCCCGCCAGGCGGTCGTGCAGGCCGCGGCGGTGGCCGTCCATCAGCAGGGCCGGGACGACCAGGGCGAGCAGCAGACCGCGCAGCAGTGCCCGGGCCACCCCGATGCGACCGCCGTCGACCCAGGCGACGCAGCGGATCTTCGTGATGAACATGCCCGGCGTCTGCGCGAAGAGCCCGAGGAAGAAGCCGTACTCGACGATCAGCACCAGCACGGGAGCCCACCCGTCGCGCACCGGGTCGGCGAAGCCCCCGGCGACGAGTAGGCAGAGCACCCAGTCGATCACCAGCGCGCCGAACCGGCGCCCCAGGCTGGGCGGGGTGAAGGCGGGATCCGTCGCGGGCGGTACGGGGCGGTCATGCGGCTTGGTCACAACGGTCAAGGGTATCCAGGGCGTACGGACGGATCGGGGACGGTAGCCCGCACCCGGGCGGCAAAAAGGGGCGAAAGCGAGCAAGTGTCAATAGAATGGCACAGCCGGGGGCGTCCCGTCGCACGGTCCGGCCCGCCCGAGCGGCGCGGATGACGCTCCGCGAGGGACGTAACACGGCAGAAACACTCAAGACATGGCCGGGCAACCGCGCGGCCATAGCGTCGCCAAGAGCCTAGCCACCCGTGGACGTGCCAGGAGGACGTGTGTTCGCCAATCCCGAGGAACTCCTGCGATACCTCAAGAACGAGGACGTGAAGTTCGTCGACGTACGTTTCTGTGACCTGCCCGGCGTGATGCAGCACTTCAACCTGCCGGTCGAGTCTGTCGACGATGCCTTCTTCACCGAGGGCCTGGCCTTCGACGGGTCGTCGATCCGCGGTTTCCAGGCGATCCACGAGTCGGACATGCTCCTGCTCCCGGACGTCGCCACCGCCTTCATCGACCCCTTCCGGGCGCAGAAGACCCTCGCGCTCAACTTCTTCATCCACGACCCGTTCACCCGCGAGGCCTACAGCCGGGACCCGCGCAACGTGGCGAAGAAGGCCGAGGCCTACCTGGCCGCCAGCGGCATCGCCGACACCGCGTACTTCGGCGCGGAGGCGGAGTTCTACATCTTCGACTCCATCCGCCACGAGACCTCGGCGCACCAGTCGTTCTACTACATCGACTCGATCGAGGGCGCCTGGAACACCGGCCGCGAGGAGCCGGGCGGCAACCGCGGCTACAAGACCGCGTACAAGGGCGGCTACTTCCCGGTGCCGCCGGTCGACCACCTCGCCGACCTGCGCGACAGCATCGTGCGCCGGCTGGTCGACAGCGGGTTCACCGTGGAGCGCTCGCACCACGAGGTGGGCACCGCCGGCCAGTCCGAGATCAACTACCGGTTCTCGACGCTGCTGCACGCCGCCGACCAGCTCCAGCTCTTCAAGTACATCGTGAAGAACGAGACCTGGGCCAACGGCAAGACCGCGACGTTCATGCCCAAGCCGCTCTTCGGTGACAACGGCTCCGGCATGCACACGCACCAGAGCCTGTGGCTGAACGGCGAGCCGCTGTTCTACGACGAGACCGGCTACGCCGGCCTGTCGGACATGGCCCGCTGGTACATCGGCGGCCTGCTGCACCACGCCCCGTCGCTGCTGGCCTTCACCAACCCGACGGTCAACTCGTACCGTCGACTGGTGCCGGGCTTCGAGGCGCCGGTCAACCTGGTCTACTCGCAGCGCAACCGCTCCGCCTGCACCCGCATCCCGGTGACCGGCAGCAACCCGAAGGCCAAGCGCGTCGAGTTCCGCGTGCCGGACCCGTCGGCCAACGTCTACCTGGCCTTCTCGGCGATGATGATGGCCGGCCTGGACGGCATCAAGAGCAAGATCGAGCCGCCGGCTCCGATCGACAAGGACCTCTACGACCTGCCGCCGGAGGAGTGGGGCGACGTCAAGCAGGTGCCGGGCTCGCTGTCGGCGGTGCTCGACTCGCTGGAGGCCGACCACGACTACCTGCTCGACGGTGGCGTGTTCACGCCCGACCTGATCTCGACCTGGATCGAGTGGAAGCGGGCCAACGAGGTCGACCCGGTGCGCCTGCGCCCGACCCCGCACGAGTTCGCCATGTACTTCGACTGCTGACGCGGCAGAGGAACCACGGAAAGGCCCCGGGTCCGCCCGGGGCCTTTCCGTCTGTGCGCCGGCCGCACCGACCCACCGCCGGGCGGCGCGGCCCGGAACGTTCCTCCGCTCGGCGCGTAACGGACGCCGATATACCATCGCGTCCGTTATATTGCGGGGCGTGGACACACCGCTGCGCGAACCCACCTTCCTGATCCTCACCGCGCTGGCCGGCCAGCCGATGCACGGCTACGGCCTGATCCGCGAGGTCACCGCCCTCTCCGACGGGCGTGTGTCGCTGCGGCCGGGCACCCTCTACGGGGCGCTCGACCGGCTGGTCGACGCCGGCCTGGTGGAGGTCGACCGCGAGGAGGTGGTGGACGGCCGGCTGCGCCGCTACTACCGCCTCTCCCCCGCCGGCGACGCCACGCTGACCGCCGAGACCGAGCGCATGCGCCGCAACGTCGAGGCGGCCACCGCCCGCCTGCGCGCCCGCGCGACCCGGCCGCTCGCGCCGCGTACCGCCGGGGGGCTGGCATGAGCGAGCTGGAGCGGCGCTACCACCGCCTGCTGCGCGCCTACCCGGCCGAGTACCGCCGGGCGCGCGGCGCGGAGATCGTCGGCACGTACCTCGACCTGGCCGGCCCGGAGCGGCGCTGGCCCTCGCCCGGGGATGCCGCGGACCTGCTGCGCGGCGGCCTCCGCCAGCGGCTGCGGGCCGCCGGGGCCGCCGACCTGATCCCGGGCGTACGCCTCGCCGCCGTCCTCGCCTTCCTCACCGCGACCGCCCTGGCGGCGGTCTGGTCGGTGCTGGAACTGCACCCGCCGCGAACGGAGTGGGGCGTGCCGAACGCCGGGCCGTTCGTCTCGCTGGGGATCGGCGCGTGGGCCGCCTGGCTGCTCGCCGCGGTGGTGCACGCCGTGGCGCCGGGCCGCTGGACCCGCCGCGCCGTGGCCCTCGCCCTGCTGTTCACCGTCGCGGTCGTGCCGGTCGCCGCCCTCGCCGGCCTGCCCCGACCGCCGCTGTTGGTGCTGCTGCCGCAGGTCGGGCTGGGGCTGGTGACCCTCGGCCTGCCCGCACGGCTGCCGGCGCGGCTCCGGGCGGCGCCCCTGCTCGCCGTCGGCGCCGCCGGCCTCGCGGGTGTCAACCTGCTGCCCCGCAACGACATCGTCAGCCACTACGGCAGCTATTACTACGGCTGGACCGCGGAACAGATTCTGCCCGGCACCGCCGTGGTGCTGCTCGTGGTGGTGCTGCTGCTCGGCACGGGGCTCGCCCTCCGGGCCGACCAGCGGGGTGGCTGGGCGCTGCTGGTGCTGCTGACCCCGGTGGGCCTGCTGTCGCTGCACATCCTGGCCGGAATGGCGGACGGCCTGCTGAATGGTGCGCCCCGGCCGGGCTGGTCCGCGCTCGCCGCGACGGCCGTCGTGGTCGGCCTGGCCGGCCCCGCGCTGCTGCCGCTGACGATCGCCCTGCGCAAGCGCGGGCGCGGAGCAGTGCCGGCCGGAACCGGCGACCGCTGCCCGACCTGCGGGCGCACCGCCGAGCGGGTCGCGTAGAGCAGCGGCACCCGCGCGACGGGTGGAACGCCATGGCTGTCAAAACCCTCCGGTGACAACCATGGCGTTCCACTCGCCCCGGCCTCGGCAGTGAGTGGCACGGCCCAGCTTCGGCGGCGAGTGGCGGGGCCGTTGCCGTCGCGAGGCCGCTCGCGGTGGCGGGACGGCGGTCAGCGGAGGGTGGCCTCCCATGCGTCGGTGTGGGCGTCGAGGTGGTCGGCGGTGGCGAGCCAGTACGGGCCGTCCTCGGTGAAGATCCGGGCCCACGGCTCGCGCCGTTGCTCCGCGCCCTCGCGCAGCAGGTCGTACATGGCCCGGGCGCGACGGCCCAGCAGAGCGGCCAGGGCCGGGCGGGACGCCTCGTCCAGGCGGTAGCCGTCGGCGAAGGCGCGCAGCCGGGCCGCCGACTCGGCCACCGGCCGGTCCGGGCGCAGGCCGGCCATGCTCTGCGCGGCGTACGCGACGTCCCAGAGCCGGGAGCCCGGCGCGGCGGCGTCCCAGTCGATCAGCACCCAGCCCCGGTCCGCCCTGATCAGGTTCCACGGGGCCACGTCGTTGTGGCAGACGAGTTCCTCCCGGTCCGGCGGGATGAGCCGCTGCCACGCCGCCCCGGGCGGCGGGACGAACCCGGCCAGCGCCTCGTGCAGCTCGGCCAGCATCCGGCCGATCGTGAACAGGTCCGCCGCCGCGTACGTGCCGGACGCCGCGCCGACCTCGCCGGGGACGTACTCCAGCACCTGCCGGCCCCGCGCGTCCCGGCCCAGCGGTCGGGGAGCCCCGGAGAACCCCACCGCGTGCAGGTGCTCCAGCAGGGCGTCCACCGCGTCGCTCCAGGGGCCGACCGGGCGGCGCACGGTGTCGCCGACGCGCACCACGCCGTCGGTGGCGTTGCCCGGCAACGGTTCCTCGACTGCGCTCATCCCACGATCATGGCCCCACCGGCCGAAACACGCCGCACGGCCCCGCCGGCCGGAACAGGGCTCGTCAGCCCCGACGCGCGGCACCGGTGCGGCGCAGCCGGAGCAGGCCCCACACCGCCAGTCCGAGCGCCAGCGCGGTCATCGCCAGCGCGCCCGGGGCCTTGGTGAACCGGGCCAGGTTGGTGCCGTCGGGCAGGGCGAGGAAGGCCGCCGCCGCGCAGGGCGCCACGAACCAGGTGGTCCGCCTCGCTGCGATCGCGAGCAGGGCCAGCGGCCAGGTGGCGTACCAGGGATGGAAGACCGGGGCCAGCACGACCGTGGCGGCCAGCGCCAGGCCGGCGCCGAGCAGGGCGGCCCGGGGGCGGGCGGCGTCCAGACGGGCGACCCGCTGCCGCACGTCGTTGAGGCGGCGCAGCCCCGACCAGGCCCGCCACCACAGCGCCGCCACCAGCACGGCGAGCAGCAGCAGCGCCGCCGCGCGGGTCGCCGGCACGGCGCCCGGCTCCCGGCCGGCGAGCCCGCCCGCGTAGTCGACGACGAAGCCCACCGCCGTGGGCGGGGACGTCCACTGCTCGGAGTCACCGCTGCGGATCAGCCCGCCCACCCAGCCCAGCCCGAGGCCGGACAGCAACGAGGTGACCGCCACCGCGCCGAGCACCCCGCCGGCCAGCCAGCCGGCGTCGCGCAGCAGCGCCCGGACGGTGTAGCGGCCGAGCACCGCCGCGAGCGCCGCGAACGGGAGCACCACCACGGCGGTGGCCTTCACGGTCACCGCCAGCCCGAGCAGCGCCCCGGCCAGCAGCAGCGGCCCCGGCCTGCCCGGGCGACGGAGGAGCACCAGCAGGCCCAGCATCAGCAGGCCGAGCATCACCGCGTCGTTGTGCGCGCCGCCGATCAGGTGCACGCCGACCAGCGGGCCGGCCAGCGCCAGCCAGGCCGCCCGGCGGGTGGGCACACCGGCGGCCCGGGCCAGCCCGAGCAGGCAGAGGGCGGCCAGCAGCACCCCGGCGACCGCGAACAGCCGGAACGCCACGATCGCGCCCACCAGGCCGCCGCCGAGGGTCACCGCGAGCGCGGCGAGCAGCACGAAGAACGGCCCGTACGGCGCGGGCGTGTCCCGCCAGATCGGCGCGACCGACTCCACCCAGGGGCAGCCGGCCTCGGCGACGCCGGTGGCGTACGGGTCGACGCCGTGCGCGTACGCCCAGCCCTGGCAGGCGTAGGAGTAGACGTCCCGGCTGCCCAGCGGCGGGGCGGCCAGCAGCGGCAGCGCCCACAGCCCGGCGGTCAGGCACGCCCAGCGCGTCGATGGCGCGCCCCGGCGCAGCGCCCACCAGGCGCCGACCAGCAGGGCGGTGCCGACGAGCCACAGCGCGGCGGCCGACGGCCTTCCACCGGGGCCCGGAACACCGGTGGCCCGGGGCAGCGCGCCGCCGAGCCAGCCGGCGACGGTCAGCAGCACCGCCCCGGCCAGGCCGGCGTAGCGGGCGGACCGGGCGGCACCGGGCGACGGCGGCGGAGGACCGGGCGACGGCGGAGGCCCGGGCGACGGCGGGGTGCCGGACGGGACCGGCGGAGCGCCGGGAGCGGTCACCGGCGTCCCTTTCCTCAGTCCACGACGGCCGGCCGGCGGGCCGCCCGGGCCGACCGTACCAAGCGGACCACCACCACGATCACGAACAGCGTCATCAGCGGCGCCCCGACGGTCTTGGTGTACCGGGGCAGGCCCGTGCCGTCGGCGAGCACCAGGAACGACGAGACGATCGCGACGACCGCGAACCACCCGGTGCGCCGGGCCGTGGCCGCGAGCACCGCCAGCGGCCACGCCCAGTACCAGGGGTGGTAGAGCGGGGCGAGTGCGACGGTCGCGGCCAGCGCCAGACCGGCGTGCCAGATCGGCTCCCGCGTGCGCGCCCGCCACCACAGCCAGAGCAGCACCAGCGCCAGCGCCGCCATGCCGATCCCCCGGGTGACCGGTAGCGGGTCGCCGTGCCAGCCGAACGGCGCGGCGAGGTAGCCGACGGTCTGCCCCACCGCCGTCGACGGCGAGGTCCAGGCGACCACCAGGCCGCCCTGCTCCAGCCCGGTCACCCAACCGAAGCCCAGGCCGGTGGCGAGGGTCGCGCCGATCACGGCGGCGACCGAGCCGCCGACCACCCACCCGCCGTCGCGCACCAGCGCCCTGATCGAGTACGCCCCGACGATCGCGGCCAGCGCGGCGAACGGCACCACGACCAGCGCGGTCACCTTGATCGCGGCGGCGAGCCCGAGCAGCACTCCCCCGCCGAGCAGCGGCCGGGGGCGGCCCGGCCGGGACACCACCACGGCCAGCCCGGCGACGAGGAGCCCCACCATCAGCGCGTCGTTGTGCGCCCCCGAGACCAGGTGCACCCCGATCACCGGCGAGCCCAGCGCCAGCCAGACCGCCCGGCCGGCCGGTACGCCGCAGCGGCGGGCCAGCACCGGCAGGCAGGCCGCGGTCAGCCCCACTCCGGCCAGGGCGAGCAGCCGGAACAGCACGATGCTGCCGACCAGCGACCCGGTCGCCTTGACCACCGCCCCGGCGAGCAGCACGAACAGCGGCCCGTACGGCGCCGAGGTGTCCCGCCAGATGTAGGAGACGGTGTCCAGCCACGGGCACGGCAGCGCCGAGACGCCCTGCTCGTACGGGTTGATCCCGGCGGAGTAGCTGGCTCCCTGGCAGGCGTACGCGTACACGTCCCGGCTGCCCATCGGCGGCGTGACCAGGAGCGGCAGCAGCCAGAGCCCGACGGTGAGCAGCGCCCAGCGGGTCGACGGCACCCGGTCGCGCAGCGCCCACCAGGCGTACGCCATCGCGCCCGTGCCGATCGCCCAGGTGGCGATGATCAACGGCCCGTACGGGCCCTGCCAGATGCTGACCGGCGTGGGCCGCAGGTTGCCGTGTGGGAACGCGCCGCCGAGGAACGCGGCCACGGCGAGCAGCGTCGAGCCGGCGAGGCCGAGCCAGCGCGCGAGGTGGTGAGGCACGCCGGACATGCTGCCAGCACGACGGCCGGGGACCGACGGGTGGGCACTGCCCCAGCGGATCTCCCCGGCGGCTTCGGACGGCGTCGCGTCACAAGGCGGTCGGATCGCAGTGCCCCGCCGGAAGGAGACTGCTGGTGACCCGGTACGTGCCGGCGGTCCGCGCCCGCACGGTGGTCCAGCCGTCCGAGGCGGGGCGCAGGCACCCGTCGGCGCCCGGCAGCGACAGCCAGCGGGACCAGCGCACGCGTACCAGGACGTCGGCGGGGGTGTCGACGGTGAACCGCACGCCGGCGCCGGTGGACTCGACGAGCCCGGCCGGCGGGGCGACCAGCGGGGCCGGATCCCGCACCTCGTAGAGCCGCCAGCGGCCCGGCCGCGCCACCTCGCGCAGGTACGGCTGCCCGGTGAGCACGAGGGCCGCCTCGCTGCGCGCGTACCGGTCGGGGACGTCCTCCGGTGCCACCGCCACGTAGCTGACCGCGTTGCGGCGCAGCCAGTCGCCGTACTCGTCGGCGTCGGGCCCCGAGCCGTAGAACAACGGGTTGCGGTCCACGTCGACCTGCCGCTCCCAGCCGCGTGCCAACGGCACCGCCTCCGCCACGTACGCGCTCTCCCAGTGGTCCCGCAGCGGCACGACCTCGACCCGGCCGACCGGTGCCCGCCGGCCCAACTCGTCCAGCAGCGGCTGGTAGAAGCTCGCGTGCACGGGGGCGGACCCCATCCGGGCCAGGTCGCTGGTCATCACCGGCGACTGCCACCAGAGCAGGGCGGCGAGCAGGGCGGCGAGCCACCGCGAGCCGAGCGTGACGAACGCCGCCACGACCGGCAGCGTGAAGAGCATCGGCAGGCGCAGCGCGTTCGACCCGACCGGCGTGGGCAGGTAGTAGGCCGCCACGAGCAGCAGCCCGCTGAGCGCCGCCCCGACGCGCAGTACCCGGACCGGCACCAGCGCGAGGACCACGACGGCGAGCGCGAGGTTGATCCGCATGGACTCGGCGGTGAAGGGTTGCCGGCCGCCGTTGCCGAACATCAGCGCCATCGGCCCGACCGCCGCCAACGGAGCCAGGCACAGCACCAGGCCCTCCGCCCGGAGCGCGCGCGGCGACCACCGCGCCCGCCACACGTCGGTGACCAGCAGGGCTCCCCCGGCCAGCCCGGTGAACAGGCCGGCCACGGGGCTGCCCCAGGTCGCGAGCGCTCCCAGAGCACCGGCCAGCACCAGACGCGCCCAGCGGGGGACGCGGCGTGCCGTGACCGCGCAGAGTGCCAGCAGGCCCAGCATCAGGCCGACCGCGAAGGTGATCCGGCCGCTGGCCAGGTTTCCCACCAGCACCACGGCGCCGAGCAGACCCCCGAGCAGGGGCCGGCGGGCCCGCGCCCGCAGCAACAGCCAGGCCAGCGCCACGGCGGAGACGACCGCCGCCACCGCGCCGACCTGCCGTGTCCCGACCGCCGCGCCGAGCGTCTGGGTGTAGAGGCTGTAACCGAACTGGTTGACCCCGCCGTACCACGAGAAGTCGATGGGCGCGAAGCCGTGGCGGGCGGCGAACCCGGCGCGGGCGTCCTGCGCCGCCAGGTCCGTGCCCATGGGCGGCGCGAGCAGGAACGCCCCGGCCAGCGCCACCGACATCCCGAGCGTGCCGAGCAGCACACGACGGGCGGCCCACGTCGCGACCGCGTCCTCCCGCCGCCCGGGCGCTGCGGGTGGCTCGGCGGTGTTCGTCGGGGAACTGCCCCGGTTCGTCGGCATCGAGCAGTCCTACCACGTCAGCCGGCCCGAGGCCGGGCCGGGGCGACGGGTCGCCCGCACGGGCCCGCTTTGCCGATCCGGCAACATTACTTGCTCCTACTGCCGCCGCCGCGCACGATCGACGTGGCAGGTACGCAGGCAG
This sequence comes from Micromonospora sp. LOL_025, assembly GCF_048060285.1. Classification (NCBI taxonomy): domain Bacteria; kingdom Bacillati; phylum Actinomycetota; class Actinomycetes; order Micromonosporales; family Micromonosporaceae; genus Micromonospora; species Micromonospora sp. LOL_025. Next base: position 384,510 of record NZ_JBHMIR010000001.1, read on the forward strand.
CCCAGCAGGAGGACGAGACGTGCACCACGACGCGACGACCGGCGAGCACCGGCACGACGACACCAGGGCGGCCACCGGACACGACGGGCGGCACCCGGACGTGGACGAGGAGACCGCGCGGTTCTGGGAGGAGCACTACGGGCGGCACGAGAGGGTCTGGAGCGGCCGGGCGAACCCGATCCTGGTCGACGTCGCCGGTTCGCTGCCGGCCGGCACCGTGCTGGACCTCGGCTGCGGTGAGGGCGGCGACGCGATCTGGCTGGCCGGGCGGGGCTGGCGGGTGACCGCCGTCGACGTCTCCGAGACCGCCCTCGCCCGGGCGGCCGAGGAGGCGGCGGCCGCCGGGGTCGCCTCCCGCATCGAGTTCCACCGGCACGACCTCACCCGGACGTTCCCACCGGGCGAGTACGACCTGGTCTCCGCGCAGTTCCTCCAGTCGCCGCTGGAGTTCCCCCGGGCGGAGCTACTGCGCTCGGCGGCCCGGGCCGTGGCCCCCGGCGGCCGGCTGCTGATCGTCGAGCACGGCGAGGCCCCGCCGTGGGGGCGGCACGACCACGCGCACGCCCGCTTCTCCACCCCGCAGGAGACCCTGGCCGCGCTCGACCTCGACCCCGACCGGTGGGACACCGAGCGGCTCGACGCCCCGCGTCGGCAGGCCACCGGCCCGAACGGCGAGGCCGGCGAGCTGGTCGACCACGTGGTGCTGGTGCACCGCCGCGTCTGAGGTCCGCGCCGGCGGCGGGACCCGGCCCGCCCCGGCCACCCGCGGCCGGCCGGCGCGGCGGGTGGCCGCGTCCCGGCCGGGCCCGCTCGGCCGGGCGGCGGGCTCAGGAGTCGAGCACCCGTTCCATCGCCGCCCGGGAGCGGCGGCCGGTGCGCAGGTACTCGTCGAGGAACTCGCCGGGGTCGTCCCGGCCGAGCAGCCGGACCACCCCGGCCAGCTCGACGCCGTGCCGGGGCAGCTGGTCGCCCTCCCGGCCGCGGACCAGCATCAGCGCGTTGCGGACCTGCGCGGCCAGCGTCCAGCCGGCCGCCATCTCGACGGCGTCCGTCGGATCGACCAGGCCCGCGTCCCGGGCCGCCGCGAGGGCGTCGAGCGTACGCGTGCCGCGCAGCGCCGGGATGGCCCCCGCGTGCCGGAGCTGGAGCAGTTGCACGGCCCACTCGACGTCGGCGAGGCCACCCCGGCCGAGCTTGGTGTGGGTGGCCGGGTCGGCGCCCCGGGGCAGCCGCTCGTGCTCCACCCGCGCCTTGATCCGGCGGATCTCCACCACCTGCTCGCGGGTCAGCCCGTCCGCCGGGTAGCGCACCGGGTCGACCATCGCCGCGAACTCGGCGCCGAGGTCGGCGTCGCCGCAGACGAACCGCGCGCGCAGCAGCGCCTGCGCCTCCCACACCTTCGACCAGCGGGCGTAGTACTGCGCGTACGCGGCGAGGCTGCGCACCAGCGGACCCTGCCGGCCCTCCGGGCGCAGGTCGGCGTCGACGCCGAGCGGCGGGTCGGGCGCGGGCATGCCGAGCAGCCGGCGCAGCTCCTCGGCGATCGCGCGGGCGGCGCCGGCCGCGCCGTCGCCCGCGCTGGCCGGCGCGTCGTAGACGAAGAGCACGTCGGCGTCGGAGAGGTAGTTCGACTCGTAGCCGCCGAGCCGGCCCATGCCGATGACGGCGAAGCGCAGCCCCGGCACGGGCGGCTGGGCCGCGCGGGCGGCCCGCAGCGCGGCGGCCAGGGTGGCGTCCGTGACGTCCGCCAGGGCGGTGCCGACGGCGGTCACGTCGGCCAGGCCCAGCGCCGCGCGCCCGCCGTCGGGCCGGGGCGGCGACGGGGCCAGCGAGCCGGCCCGGCTCAGCAGGTCGGCGCAGGCGATCCGGACCAGTTCCCGGCGGCGCAGCGCGCGGATCGCCCGGGTGGCCTCGACCGGGTCGGTGTGCCGGGCCGCGGCGGCGGCGAAGCCCTCGCAGAGGACCGCGCTGGGCCGGGGAATCAGCTCGCTCTCCTCGGCCAGCAGCCGCAGCGCCTCCGGCTCGCGGGCCAGCAGGTCCGCGGCGTACCGGGAGGAGGAGAGCACCCGGGCCAGCCGGCGGGCCACCGGCCCGGAGTCGCGCAGCAGGCGCAGGTACCAGGGGGTGCTGCCGAGCTTGTCGGAGACCTGCCGGTAGTTGAGCAGGCCGCGGTCCGGCTCGGGGGCGTCGGCGAACTCGCTGAGCAGCACCGGCAGCAGGGTGCGCTGGATGGCGGCGGTGCGGCTCACCCCGCCGGTGAGGGCCTGGAGGTGACGCAGCGCCCCGGCGGGGTCGGCGAAACCGAGGATCTCCAGCCGGTGCCGGGCCGCCTCGGGGGTCAGCCGCAGCCCGTCGGCCGGCACCCGGGCCACCGACTCCAGCAGCGGCCGGTAGAGCAGCTTGGCGTGCAGGCGGCGTACCTCGGCGGCGTGGGTGACCCACTCGGCGCGGAACTCCTCGACGGCGCTGCGGCCCGGCGTGGCGGTGTGGCCCAGCGCGGCGGCCAGCCAGCGCAGCGCGGTCGGGTCGGTCGGCACGGTGTGGGTGCGGCGCAGGCCCTGGAGCTGGAGGCGGTGCTCGACGCCGCGCAGGAAGCGGTAGCCGCGCAGCAGCGCCTCGCCGTCGGCCCGGCCGACGTAGCCGCCGGCGACCAGCGCGCGCAGCGCCGGCAGGGTGCCGGGCACCCGCAGCGACTCGTCGCCCCGGCCGTGCACCAGTTGCAGCAGCTGCACGGCGAACTCGATGTCGCGCAGCCCGCCCGGACCGCGCTTGATCTCGCGCTCCAGCTCCTTCGGCGGGATGTTGTCGATGATCCTGCGTCGCATGGCGCGGACGTCCTCGACCGCCTCGGGCCGCTCGGCGGCCCGCCACACCAGCGGGGCGAGCTGGTCGACCCACTCCCGGCCCAGCGCCAGGTCGCCGGCCGCCGGCCGCGCCTTGAGCAGCGCCTGGAACTCCCAGGTGCGCGCCCAGCGCCGGTAGTAGGCGAGGTGGCTGGCCAGCGTCCGCACCAGCGGCCCCCGGTTGCCCTCCGGGCGCAGGGCCGCGTCGACCGGCCAGGCGACCAGCCCGCAGACGTGGATCAACCGCGTGGCGACCGTGGTGGCCGCGGCGAGGTCGTCGTCCTCGGCGGCCACGAAGATCACGTCGACGTCGGAGACGTAGTTCAGCTCGTCGCCGCCGCACTTGCCCATCGCCACGACGGCGAGCCGGGGCCGGGGGGTGCCCTCCGGCAGCTCGCCGACCGCGATCTCGTACGCCGCCGCCAGGGTCGCGTCGGCAAGCGCGGAGAGCGCGGCCATGGTCTGCTCCAGGCCCCGGCCGCCGGTCAGGTCGGCCGCCGCGATCCGCAGCAGCGCCAGCCGGTACGCCCTGCGCAGCACCGCCACCGGCTGCCCGTCGCCGGACAGGTCGAGCCGTCCCTCGGCGGTCGGCGCCAGCCCGTCCGGGGCGGTGCGCAGGGTCGGCCACTGATCGGAGTTGGCGACCAGGTGGTCGCCGAGCGCGGAGGAGGCGCCGAGGACGGCGACCAGCCGGCGGCGCAGGCCGGGGTCGTCGGCGAGCGCCGCCAGCAGCGCCGACCCGGCCTGTTCCGGGGCGGTGCGGCGCTCGGCCTCGACGATGCGGTGCAGCTGGCGCAGCGCCAGGTCCGGATCGGCGGCCCGGGAGAGCGCGGCGAGCAGCTCCGCCGCGCGGTCGTCGGTGGGCTCCTGCGCGTCCGGCCGCCACAGCCCCAGCCCGTCCGGGCCGAGCAGGTCGGCGGCGCGGGCGGCGCCGGCACCGCCGTCGGTGCCGAAGCCGTAGCGGGCGAGCCGCCCCGCGGCCCTGGCCGGCCGGCTCATCACTGCCCGAGCAGGGGCAGGCTGCGGCGGGGCGCGGCGTCCTCCAGCTCGCCCAGGGCCAGCGCGGCGAACCGGGCCGCGAACGGCTGCCAGACCTCCTCGACGTCGACCATCACGTCGTGGCAGGCCGCCACCACCAGGTCGGGGTCGTAACCCAGCTCGGCCAGCAGCCTCGAGTCGGCGGCCCAGTCGGCGATCATGGCGGTGTCGCACTCGATGTGGAACTGCAAACCCCAGGCCCGGTCGCCGAGGCGGAACGCCTGGTGGGGGTAGCGGGTGGAGGCCGCCAGCAGGGTGGCGCCACGGGGCAGCTCGGTGATCTCGTCAGAGTGCCACTGGAACACGTCGGGGATCAGCGGGACGTAACGGAACAGCGGGTCGGTGTCGGCGGCGTCCCGCTTGCCGACCACGCAGGGGCCGACCTCCGGGCCGCTCGGGCTACGCACGACCTCGCCGGCGTGCGCGGTGGCCAGCAACTGCGCGCCGAGGCAGATGCCCAGCGTCGGCACCCGGTGCCGGACGGCCTTGCGCAGCAGCCCCTCCACCGCCGGAAGCCAGGGCGCGGCCGGCGACCCGTCCGGCAGCGGGTACGGCGGCAGCCCGCCGCCGAGCACCACCAGGGCGGCGTACCCCTCCAGGTCGGCGGGGATCTCGTCACCGGCGTGGGCGCGGACCACCCACAGGTCGAGGCCCGCCTCGGTCAGCCACTCACCCAGCCGGCGGACGTCGTCGGTCGGGTCATTCTCGATCACCAACGCGGTAGCCACGACGTCGAGGCTAGCCGGTGGCCCGGACGGACCCGGAACGCCTCCGCCGGCGCGGCGGCGACGGGTGGCCCGGTGCGTGCCCGCCGCCGCACGTACGCGACTAGGCTCTGCCGCTGTGTCCGACCCCGCCCGCACTACTCCCCCCACCGCCGTACGACCGCTGGCGCTGCGCCCCGGCGACACGGTGATGCTGGTGTCGCCCTCCGGGCCGACCCGGCCGGAACGGGTGGCCCGGGGCGTCGAGCTGCTCACCGGCTGGGGACTGCGGCCGGTGCTGGCGCCGAACGCGTACGCCCGGCAGGGCTACCTCGCCGGCGCGGACGAGCTGCGCGCCGCCGACCTGAACGCCGCGTTCGCCGATCCCGAGGTGCGCGGGGTGATCTGCACCCGGGGCGGCTACGGCGCGCAGCGGATCGTCGACACGATCGACATGGCCGCCGTACGCCGCGACCCGAAGGTGGTCGCCGGGTTCTCCGACATCACGGCGTTGCAGTTCGCGCTCTGGCGGGGCGCCCGGCTGGCCGGCGTGCACGGCCCGGGGGCGGCCTGGCTGGACGAGCGCACGCCGCTGCGCTCGGCCGAGTCGCTGCACGCCGCCCTGATGACCACCGAACCGGTCGCGGTCAGCGCCGTCGCCGAGGAGGAGACCTTCGCGGTACGCGTGCCCGGCCGGGCCACCGGCCCGCTGCTGGGCGGCAACCTCTGCCTGGTCGTGGCGTCGCTGGGCACCCCGGACATGCCGGACCTGACCGGTGCCGTCCTGCTCGTCGAGGACGTGCAGGAGCCGCCCTACAAGGTGGACCGGATGCTCACCCAGCTCCGCCGCGCCGGGGCCCTGGACGGGCTGGCGGGGGTCGCGGTGGGCCAGTTCACCGACTGCGCGGACGGCTGGTCGGTCGGCGTCGCCGACGTGCTCTCCGAGCGCCTCGGCGACCTCGGCGTGCCCGTCCTCGGCGGCCTCCCGATCGGTCACGGCCCCGGCCAGCTCACCGTCCCGGTGGGCACCGAGGCCACCCTCGACACGGAAACCGGCACCCTCACGGTCACCCCCGCCGTCCGCTGACCGCCCACTCGGTCCCGCGCTCCCGCACGCCCCGGGTCGATCATGGGTTGGCGGCGGCGATACCGATATTCCGCACCGCCAACCTCATGATCACCGGGGTCAGGGGCGGGGGTCAGGGGGCGGGGGTCAGGTGGGCCAGGGTGCCCGTTTCCAGGGCGGCCCAGACCGTGGCGTCCGGGGCGACCGTGAGGCCGTGGGGTTCGGAGGCCGGGGTCGGCAGGTCGTGGGTGGTGATCGCGCCGCCCGGGGCGACGTGGCCGATGCGGTTGCCGCCCCACTCGGTGTACCAGCAGCCGCCGGCCGGGTCGGCGACGATGGCGTGCGGCCGGGCGGACCGGTCCGGCAGCGGGTACTCGGTGATCCGCCCGTCCGGCGTGATCCGACCGAGCTGACCGGCGCCGATCTCGACGAACCAGAGCGCGCCGTCGACGCCGGCGGTGATACCGACCGGCGCGGCCCTCTCGGTCGGCAGCGCGTACAGGGTCACCGCGCCGTCCATGCCGATCCGGCCCACCGCGTTCGCCTGGTTGAGCGTGAACCAGACGGCCTCGTCCGGCCCGGCGGCGACCATCGAGGCGAAGCCGCCGCTCACCGGCAGCGGGAACCGGGTCTGCTTCCCGTCGACGGTCACCCGACCGATCGCGTCGGCGCTCATGGCCGCGTACCAGAGGGCGCCGTCGGGACCGGCGGCGATGCCGCACGGGCCGGTCCCGTCCGGAAGCTCGACGGCGCTCAGCTCGCCGTCGGTGCTGATCCGGCCGATCCGGTCGTCGCCGGAGCGGGTGAACCAGAGGGCGCCGTCGGGGCCCGGCGTGATGATCAACGGCCGGCTGTCGGGCGCGACCGACCAGGTGCGCGACTCGCCGCCCGCGTCCACCCGGGCGATGCCGCCGGCGTGGACCAGCGTCAGCCAGAGCGCGCCGTCGGGGCCGACCGTGATGCCGTACGGGCCGCCGCCCGCCCCGGTCAGCGGGACTTCCCTGATCTTCGCGGACGTCGTCACGAGGGTCACCTTCCGTCACCTGCTCCGCCCCGGCGGGGCCCTGCCGACCGCATACCCTCGCCGCCCGCGCACGCCGATGCAACCCGTTTGTCCGGTCGGGCGGCTCGGATTGCCAGCTCGCTGACAGGGTCGCCACGGCATCCCCTCAGCCCTGCCGGTCACCGTCGGTGAGGTCATCGCACCACCCATCCACGAGCTGGAGGACGACATGCCCCGCACCACGAGGAAGAAGCACCTGCTGGCCGGGCTGGCCGCGGCCGGCGTACTCGGCGTGGGCCTCGCCGCCCCGACGGTCGCGTTCGCCGCGGACGGCGACACCCCGACGCCGGGCGCCAGCACCGGTGCCGAGGACGGCGACCGCCAGCAGCAGCGGGCCGACCGGCAGGCGGAGTTCGCCGGGAAGCTGGCCGCGGAGCTGGGCGTCGACGCGGACAAGGTGACGGCCGCGCTGGAGAAGCTGCGCGAGGAGCACAAGCCGGCCGACCGGCCCGAGAGGGGCGACCGGCCCGGCAAGGGCGACCCCGCCGACCGGCAGGCCGCGATGAAGGAGCGCCTGGCAGAGGCCGTCGAGGACGGCAGGCTCACCCAGGAGCAGGCCGACGCCGTCACCGCCGCCGCCGAGGCCGGTGTCCTGCCCGGCCGGGGCGGCCACGGCGCACCGGCCGGCAGGTGACGTACGCCGTCCGCCCCGGCGACCCGGCCGGGGCGGACGGCGCCACCGCCCGCGGTGTCGGCCGGGCCCGTCCGGGCCGTGCGTCGGCCGCGTCGGGCTGGGACGCCGACCGTCAGGCGTACGTCGGCGGCACGTCCGGCGGACGACGCGGCCGGTCAGGCGGCCCCGGCCGGTGGGCTCAGGCCCCCGGCGGCGGGGCGTAGACGCCGAAGTGGTTGCCGGCCGGGTCGGCCATGTGGGCGAAGGTGAGCCCGTTGTCGTTGGATTTCGGCGGCACCAGCACCTTGCCGCCCGCCGCCTCCGCCCGCCGGACGGCGTCGGCCACGTCGGCCACCTGCACGTAGAAGATCGCGTAGTTCGGGCCCGTCCCGCCGGTGTCCCGGACCGCCCCCTGGATGGATCCCTCCGGTCCCGGCTCCGCCACCCGGTACGACGTCTCCGGCGTCCCCTGCTCGCCAAACGCCCAGCCGAACAGGTCGGCGTAGAAGCGCCCGGTCTCCTCCGGCCGGTCGGTGCCGACCTCGAACCAGTTGACCCCGCTGTTGATCGTGGACATGTGTCGCCTCCCGTTCGCACGCCGGCCGTTCGGTCGGCGCCGTCAGGAGTCAGCCTCCGCCCCGTCCGCGACACCGTCCTGTCGGTGTTTCCGGCGGGCCTTCCGGTCGGTCCGGCGAGCGCCTTCGCCGGCACCCTCCCCCAGGACCGCCAGGTCGGCCACCTCCGGCGGCAACGGACGCGGCCGATCGACGAGGGGCGGGATTCTCCTGTCCCGGCTCAGACCAGGCTGAGCCGGCGGACCCGGTGCCGGGGGATGTCCAGGTCGTCGGCGGCCAGCTCGCGCTCCGGCACCCGCTCGGCCAGGGCGGTGACCGAGGTGATCCGGTCGACCCGGAAGGCCCGGATGCCGTCGCGCAGCCGACACCAGCCCAGCAGGTACCAGTGCCGGGGGTTGCCGAGGTAGCCCAGCGGCTCCACGTCGCGCAGCGAGCCGGCGCCCGCGCGGTCGGCGTAGCGGATGCGCAGCACGCGCCGCGCGCGCACCGCGTCGGCGACGGCGGCCGGGACGGGCGTCACCGGCCCGTCGCCGATCAGGTGCACCCGGGCGGCGAGCCGGTGGGCCTCGGCGGCGTCGGCGGCGGGCATCACGGAGATCAGCTTGCGCAGGGCCGTGCCGGCCGCGGCGGCGAACGGGGTGCCGCGCATCCGGTGCAGGGCCACCGCCATGGCGACCGCCTCGACCGGGGTGAGGTTGACCGGCGGCAGGGTGCGTGCCCGGTCGAGCGCGTAGCCGCCGGTGCGGCCCGGCTCGGCCCAGATCGGCACGCCCGACTCCTGGAGGGCGCCGATGTTCCGCTCGATGGTGCGGGTGCTCACCTCGAAGCGGTCGGCGAGCCAGCGGGCGCTGCGCGGCCGTGGCGACACGGCGCGCAGCTCCTCGACCAGGGCGTAGAGACGGTCCGTCCGGTTCACCCCCGCAACCTACGACGGGGGTGTGACGGACCGGCTCAGGCGATGCAGGCGCAGACGATCAGCGCGGCGCCGAAGTGCGTGGCGGCGCTGACCCGCGCCGCCGGGTGCGGCTCGTCCGAGCAGATGATCTCGCCGAGCTTGCCAGGGGTGAGCAGGTCCAGCACGAAGAACGCCAGCGCCATGATGACCAGCCCGACCAGGCCGAAGACGAGAGTCGAGGCGATTCCCTTGGCGAAGTCGCTGTAGCTGGTCAGGATCGCGGTGAACACGATCCCGGCGATGCCGAGCTGGTTGGCGGCCAGCAGCAGCGCGGCGTTGCCGTTGCGCCGCACCCAGATCAGCTCCCGCAACCTGCCCGGGGTGAGCATGTCGACCAGCCCGAACCCGGCCGCCATCAGGGCCACCCCGACGACCCCGAACACCACGCTCTGCCAGGCTCCGCTGAGCAGGTCTTCCAGCACCGACTGCCTCCCGAACTCTGCGCCCGGCGGGGATGCCGGCGCGGTGACCGAGACGATAGCGGCACCGCGCCAGCGGCGGGAGCCCGCTCCGGCGGCGGGGGGCGACTGACCTACAGCGACAGGTAGCGCTGCCGCTCGTAGGGGGTGACCTCGCGGCGGTACTGCTCCCACTCGGCCCGCTTGTTGCGCAGGAAGAAGTCGAAGACGTGCTCGCCGAGCACCTCGGCGACCAGTTCGGAGCCGGCCATCACGTCGATCGCCTCGGACAGGTTCTCCGGCAGCGGCTCGTAGCCCATCGCCCGCCGCTCGGCGCTGGTCAGCGACCACACGTCGTCCTCGGCGCCCGGCGGCAGCTCGTAGCCCTCCTCGATGCCCTTCATCCCGGCGCCGAGCAGCACCGCGAAGGCCAGGTAGGGGTTGGCCGCCGAGTCCGGCGAGCGGACCTCCACCCGGGCCGAGTTCGGCTTGCCGTAGGCGGGGACCCGGACCAGCGCGGACCGGTTCAGGTGACCCCAGCAGACGTACGCGGGGCTCTCGGTGACCCGGTCCGGCAACGCCTGCGGGAACAGCCGCTTGTAGGAGTTGACCCACTGGTTGGTGACGGCCGTGTACTCCCGGGCGTGCACCAGCAGCCCGGCGATGAACGCCCGGGCCACCTTGGACAGCTTCATCGGGTCGCCGGCGTCGTGGAACGCGTTGCGCTCCCCCTCGAACAGCGACAGGTGGGTGTGCATGCCGCTGCCCGGCTGGTCGGTGAACGGCTTGGGCATGAAGGTGGCCTGCACGCCGGTGGAGAGGGCCACCTCCTTGACCACGTGCCGGAAGGTCATGATGTTGTCGGCCGTGGTGAGCGCGTCGGCGTAGCGCAGGTCGATCTCCTGCTGGCCGGGGGCCACCTCGTGGTGGCTGAACTCCACGGAGATGCCGATCCGCTCCAGCGCCAGCACGGCCTGCCGGCGGAAGTCGCGGGCCACGGCGTGGGTGGTGTGCTCGAAGTAGCCGCCGGTGTCGACCGGGATCGGCACCGAGCCGTCCAGCGGGCCGTTCTCCAGCAGGAAGAACTCGATCTCGGGGTGGGTGTAGAAGGTGAAGCCCTTCTCGGCGGCCTTCGACAGCGCCCGGCGCAGCACGTGCCGTGGGTCGGCCCAGGACGGACCGCCGTCGGGGAGCAGGATGTCGCAGAACATCCGGGCGCTCTCGCCGCTGACCCCGCCCTCGAACGGGAAGACCTGGAAGGTCGTCGGGTCGGGCATGGCCACCATGTCGGACTCGAAGACCCGGGCGAAGCCCTCGATCGCCGAGCCGTCGAACCCGATGCCCTCCTCGAAGGCCGCCTCCAGCTCGGCGGGGGCCACCGACACGCTCTTGAGCGTGCCCAGCACGTCGGTGAACCACAGCCGGACGAACCGGATGTCCCGCTCTTCCAGCGTACGGAGGACGAACTCCTGCTGACGGTCCACTTCCACCCCTCGCGACACCTTGCGCACCTGCGACCGGGGGTCGACCCGGCCTGACCGACCAGTGTCCACCGGCCTCGTTACGCCGACGTTACGCGACCGGCCGGCGGGCGTCCCGCCCTGTCCCGTGGCTCTGGTGATCTCGCCCCGCCCCGCCCCGCGTGTCGGGCCCGCACGGCTGGGGCAAGATGAGGACATGCCCACCCTGCGTCTCGCCCTGTGCCAGGTCAACCCGACCGTCGGCGACCTCGCCGGCAACTCCGGCCTGGTCCGTGACTGGACCCGCCGGGCCGCCGACAGCGGCGCCCAGATCGTCGCGTTCCCGGAGATGATGCTGACCGGCTATCCGGTCGAGGACCTGGTCTTCCGCCGGTCCTTCGTCGCCGCGTCGAAAGCCGCGCTGGAACGCCTCGCCGCCGATCTCGACGCCGACGGGTCGGGCGCGCTGCCGGTGCTGGTCGGCCACCTGGACGCCGACGGCCCGCCGCAGGTGAGCGGCGACGCCGAGCCCGGTCGCGGCGCCCGCAACGCGGCGGCCCTGCTGCACCACGGTCGGATCGTCGCCACCTACTTCAAGCACCACCTGCCCAACTACGGCGTCTTCGACGAGGACCGATACTTCGTCTCCGGCGACGCGCTGACCGTCGTCCGCGTCGGCGGGGTGGACGTGGCGCTGACCATCTGCGAGGACCTGTGGCAGGCCGGCGGTCCGTTCGCCGCCGCCCGCCAGGCCGGGGTCGGCCTGGTCCTCTGCGTCAACGGCTCACCGTACGAGCTGAACAAGGACGACGTCCGGCTGCCGCTGGTCCAGCGCCGGGCCGCCGAGGCCGGGGCGATGATCGCGTACGTCAACATGGTCGGCGGGCAGGACGAGCTGGTCTTCGAGGGCGATTCCATGATCGTGGGCGCCGACGGCGAACTGCTCGCCCGGGCCCCGCAGTTCGTCGAGCACCTGCTGGTGCACGACGTGGAGCTGCCCGCCGCCGGCGAGCCGGCCGCCCCGGAGCAGGTGCTGGCGGACGGGATGCGCGTGGTGCGGGCCGAGGCCGGGGACATCCCGCCGACGCCCGCCGGGCCGGCCGCCACCGGCGGGACGATCGCCCCGGTGGCCGACGAGGCCGAGGTGTGGCAGGCGCTCGTGCTGGGCCTGCGCGACTACGTCAACAAGAACCGGTTCCCCTCGGTGGTGCTGGGCCTCTCCGGCGGCATCGACTCGGCGGTGGTGGCCGCGCTGGCCGTCGACGCGCTCGGGCCCGACCGGGTGGTCGGCGTGTCGCTGCCCAGCCAGCACTCCTCCGAGCACAGCCGGGAGGACGCGGCCGAGCTGGCGAAGCGGACCGGGCTGGACTACCGGGTCGAGCCGATCCAGCCGATGGTGGACACCTTCCTGGCGAACATGTCGCTCTCCGGGGTCTCCGTGGAGAACCTCCAGGCGCGGGTACGCGGGGTGATCCTGATGGCGCTGTCGAACCAGGAGGGGCACCTGGTGCTGACCACCGGCAACAAGAGCGAGCTGGCGGTCGGCTACTCCACCCTCTACGGCGACTCGGTCGGCGGCTTCAACCCCGTCAAGGACGTCTGGAAGACGCTGGTCTGGCGGCTGGCGAAGTGGCGCAACGCCGACGCCGCCCGCCGGGGCGAGACCCCGCCGATCCCGGAGAACTCCATCGGTAAGCCGCCGAGCGCCGAGCTGAGCCCGGGCCAGCTGGACAGCGACACGCTGCCCGACTACGACGTGCTGGACCCGATCCTGATCGGCTACGTCGACGGCGACCTGGGGCGCGACGGGCTGGTCGCGTCCGGCCACGACCCGGCCGTCGTCGACCGGGTGCTGCGGATGGTGGATACCGCCGAGTACAAGCGCCGCCAGTCCGCGCCGGGGGCGAAGATCTCGATGAAGGCCTTCGGGCGGGACCGGCGGTTGCCGATCACGAACCGGTGGCGCGAGGACGGCTGAGCCGGTCGCTCCCGGGCCGGCGGCGGTCCGGGAGTGACATGCTCCACTGCGCTCTGCCGCCGGCCGGTCGTCGGGTGCGACGATCGCGGCGGAACCCGGGGACCGCGCACGCGGCCTCGAGGAAGGAGAGAGTCATGGTGGAGTCCACCCCGTCCGAGGTGACCGCCCTCTACGGCGGCCCGGCCACCCGGCGGGTCCGCACCCGCGACCTGGTCGCCGCCAAGGAGCGCGGCGAGCGGTGGCCGATGCTCACCTCGTACGACCAGTACACGGCCTCGATCTTCGACCAGGCCGGCATCCCGGTGCTGCTGGTCGGCGACTCGGCGGCGAACAACGTCTTCGGCTACGAGACGACGGTGCCGGTGACCGCCGAGGAACTGCTCCCGCTGGTCCGCGCGGTGGTCCGGGCCACCCGGCACGCGCTGGTCGTCGGCGACCTGCCGTTCGGCTCCTACGAGGAGGGTCCGACGCAGGCGCTGCGCACCGCCGTGCGGTTCATGAAGGAGAGTGGCTGCCACGCGGTGAAGCTGGAGGGCGGCCGGCGCTGCGCGGCGCAGATCGCCGCGATCACCGGCGCCGGCATCCCGGTGATGGCGCACATCGGCTTCACCCCGCAGAGCGAGCACGCCATCGGCGGCTACCGGGTGCAGGGGCGCGGCGACGCGGCCGACGACGTGATCGCCGACGCCCGGGCGGTGGCCGAGGCGGGCGCGTTCGCCGTGGTGCTGGAGATGGTGCCGGGGCAGGTGGCCAAGCGGATCACGGCGGAGCTGCCGATCCCGACCGTGGGCATCGGCGCCGGCGCGGACACCGACGCCCAGGTGCTCGTCTGGCAGGACATGGCCGGTCTGCGTACCGGCAGGGCGCCGCGCTTCGTGAAGCGCTACGCCGACCTGGCGGGTGCCCTGACCGACGCGACCCGGCGGTTCGCCGACGAGGTCCGGGGCGGCGACTTCCCCGCCGCCGAGCACACCTTCTGACACCGGCCGGCCGCCTCCCGCCCGGACGCTGCGGGACCGGCGTCCGGGCGGGAGGCGGTACGCGGCACCGGCGCCCACGGCCTCTCCCGCCCGCCTGCCTCGTGGCCGACAATCGTCAGGTGTTCGACTTCGGCATCCCCGGCTACCAGCCGGCCTGGTTGCACGCGCGGCCCGACATCGAGACGGCGCACGGCGCCCGGCTCGCCGCGCTGGCCGGCCGTACGCTCACCCGCGTCTGGCTGGTCTGGGACCTGGACGAGGACGAGTGGTTCGCGGACTGTCCGGTGCTGCTGGACTTCGCCGGCGAGCAGGTGGAGGTCAACCACCAGAAGTTCGACGATCTCTCGATCACCTGGAACTCGGTCTGCCCGGGCGGCCCGGTCGCCTGGCCCACCTCCGACGACTTCCGGCTGGCCTGGCGTGCCGAGCCGCTGCCGGGGTTGGCCGCCCTGCCGGGCCGCCGGTTGCGCGAGGTCGCGCTGTTGAAGTGGCGGGGCGCAACGGGCGACCTGGCCAACGGCAGCCTCGCACTCGGCTTCGCGTTCGCCGACACCGAGCTGGTCGTCTACAACGGCCTCGACGAGAACGCCCTCACCGTCGGCCCTGCGGACCCCCGCTACCGCCGCCACCCGCTCGGACGCGCGAACAGGCTGTTGGCTGCTGTCCCACCAGGCGGGGCTGCCGATCTGGGTAGGAACAGGCCCCTGGAGGGGCCGTTTCCCACCCAGATCTGAAGCGGCGTACGCGGCCCGCCGTCAGAGGTCGGTGACGCGGATGCCCGCGTGCGCCTTGTAGCGCTTGTTGATGGCGATCAGGTTGGCGGTGAACGCCTCGATCTGGTGGGCGTTGCGCAGCCGGCCGGCGTAGATGCCGCGCATGCCGGGGATCCGCGCGGCGAGCGCGGCGACCACGCCCACCAGTTCGCGGTCCTCGGTGCAGATCAGCACGTCGAGGTCGATCCGGTCGATCTCCGGGTCGGCCAGCAGCGGCGCGCTGACGTGGTTGAACGCGGCGCAGACCCGGGAGTCGGGCAGCAGCGCGGCGGCCTGCTGCACGGCGCTGCCCTCGGCGACCGTGAGCGCGTACGGGCCCTGCTTGTCGAAGCCCAGCGGGTTGACGCAGTCGACGACGATCTTGCCGGCGAGCGGCTCGGCGAGCGCGGCGACGGTGGCGGCGTGCCCGTCCCACGGCACCGCGACGATCACCACGTCGCTGTTGCGGGACACCTCCTCGTTGCCGGCGCCGGTCACCCGGGCCTCGGCGGGCACGCCGGGCAGGGCCGAGATCTCCTCGGCGGACTGCGCGGCCCGCTCGGCGGATCGGGACCCGATCAGCACGCTCTGGCCGGCCCGGGCGAACCGGTAGGCGAGTCCCCGCCCCTGGTCGCCGGTGCCGCCGATGATGCCGACGGTCAGCCCGGACACGTCGGGCAGCATGCTCGCGTCGTAAGCCATGCCGCCATCCTCGCAAACCGTGCGGCCCACCAGCAGCGGTGGGCGCTGTGACAATCCCCGCTGCACACCCCGCCGCCCGACCCAACCCGACGCGGCGGCACCGGCCGGCGGGGCGGGAGCGCGGCGCGGCGGGCCGGGGAGTGTCAGGCCAGCTCGAAGGCCACCGTGCGGGCGACCGGGTCGGCGGTGACCAGCCGGACCCGCACCCGCTCGCCCAGCGGCAGTTCGCCGAGGCAGCGGGCGCGCACCGGCGGGTCGTCCAGCGCCACGGTGCCGCCGGGCCGGCGGCCCGGGCGGGCCTTGCCGTCCGGGGCCGCGTCGACGTCGAGCACCGCCGCGTCGAAGGTCTCCCCCACCCGGTGCTGGAGCAGCACCGCCTCGGCCAGCTCGATCGCGCCCCGGGTGGCCGCCGAGGCGGTCCGGTCGGTCGTGGCCATCACCTCGGGCAGCCGGGGCAGCGCCGCGCGGGCCCAGTCGGGCACCGCCCGGCCCTCGTGCAGCGCCAGGCAGACCTCCGTGGCGTAGCGGTCGGCCAGTCGCCGCAGCGGCGCGGTGACGTGGGCGTACGCGGCCGCGACCCCGCCGTGCTCCCGCTGCTCGGGCGGCGCGCCGTCGAAGGCCGTGTACGCGGCGCCCCGCATCAGCTCGGCGGCCTGGTCCACGAAGGCGGCGGCCCGGGGCTGCGACGGGTCCAGGCCGGCGATCACCTCGCCGGGGCCGGCCCCGTCCGGCCAGTGCACGCCCAGCGGGGCGGCGGCGGCCCGCAGCCGCGTCACCGCCTCGGGCTTCGGCGCCGGCATCGTACGCAGCAGGCCGATGCCCCCGGCGAGCATGAGGTCGGCGGCGGCCATCCCGGTCAGCAGCGAGATCTGGGCGTTGTGCTCCTCCATCGGCACCGGCCCGCGCAGCACCAGCCGCCAGCCGTCGCCCTCGGCCTCCACGTCCTGCTCGGGCAGCGGCAGGTTGATCGCTCCCCGGCGCAGGCCGCGCGCGGTGAGCAGGGCCCCGATCTCGGGCAGCAGGGCGATCGGGTCGGGCAGCCGGCCGGCGTCGGCGGCCGCCTGGACCCCGACGTAGTCCAGCTTGGCCCGGCTGCGCACCAGCGCGCGCTCCAGCGTGACCCCGACGGTGTCGCCGTCCGCGTCCAGGTCGATCGTCCACACCACGGCGGCCCGGTCGACGTCCGGCAGGAGGCTGGCCGCGCCCTCGCTGAGGGTCTCGGGGTGCAACGGCACGGTGCCGTCGGGCAGGTAGACGGTCTGCCCGCGCCGCCAGGTCTCCTCCTCCAGCGCGCCGCCGGGGCGGACGTGCGCGGCGACGTCGGCGATCGCGTACGACACCCGGTAGCCGCCGCCGGGGCGGCGGGTGAGGTGCATCGCCTGGTCGAGGTCGCGCGAGGTGGCGGGGTCGACGGTGACGAACGGGATGTCGGTGCGGTCGGCGGCGGGCCGGGGCGGCGCGGCCGCCGCGGCGTCGGCCTCGCGCTGCGCCGCGGCCGGGAACCCCTCGGGCAGTCCCAGCTCGCGGCGCAGCGCGCCGAAGTCGATGCGGGGTGCGAGTACGCGTCGGATCACCACGGGGTCAATCCTGACAGTGTGGCGGATGATCCGCTTCCCGGCGAGCGCCGTTCACCGCGTCGCGGTCAGCCGGTCGCCCTGCGCGCGTTCGCCCGTACCCCACGGGGAGCGGTGGCCCGGGCAGCGGTCGTCGGGGCGGGCGCCTTGCGGGCGGTGACCTTCTTGGCCGGCGCCTTGGCGACGGTCGTCTTCTTCGCCGGGGCCTGCTTCGCCGCCGCCTTGCGGGTGGTGGCCGAGGAGGTCGCGGTGGCCTTCCTGGCGGGGGCCTTCGTCGCCGCGGCCTTGCGGGCGCCGCCGGTGGGCCGGGTCGCGGCCGTCTTCCTGGCGGGCGTCGTCTTCTTGGCGGTCGCCTTCTTCGCCGGGGCCTTCGCCGCCGTCGTGGTCTTCTTCGCCGCCGAGGTGCTGGTCTGCCTCGCCGCCGTCGTGGTCTTCTTCGCCGCCGAGGTCACCTTGCGGGCGGGGGCGGTGCCGCCGGCGGGGGCCTTCTTCGCCGGCGCGGTCGCCTTCCTCGCCGTGGTGGCGGCCTTCGTCGCCGCCTGCCGGGCGGGTGTCTTCGCCGAGGTCGTTTTCTTCGCCGTCGTGCTCTTGGCCGCCGCCGTCGTCCGCTTCGCCGCGGCGGGAGCCTTCTTCGCGGCGGTGGCGGTCGTCTTCTTCGCCGCGGCCGTCGTCTTCTTCGCCGCGGCGGCGACCCCGGTTGCCGCCTTCTTCGCGGGGGCCTTCTTCGCGGGGGCCTTGGCGGCGGTGGTCTTCTTCGCCGGGGCCCGTCCCGCGCCGCCCGTCGCCTTCTTGGCCGGTGCCTTCTTCGCCGCCGTGGTCGTGGTGGACGGGCGCGCGGTCCGCGTCCCACCCGCGGTCCGCTCCGCCGCGGCGGTCTTCCTGGCGGTCGTACGTCTGGCGGCCGGGCGGGTGGTGGCCTGCTGTGCTTCGGCCATCTCGGTTCCCTTCCTGGGGACGTGCTCTCGCCCTCGCGGAGCACCAAGTACCTCGGCGCGGGCCATCCCGCGCCGCCTATCTGTCCTCCCCGGCCCAGCGGGCGTCCTCGGCCTCCCACGCGTCGTTGCGCTCCCGCACCGTCTGCAGGGCGTTCTCCGCGTCGGCGGCTGAGGCGTACGGCCCCAGAACGTGCCTGGCGGGGCACACGTCGGCGTCGGTCTCGACCCGGTGGTGCCGGGTGCACCAGTAGAAGTGCCCACCGCTTCCGCTGTCGCTCATGGGATCACTGTGCACCGCGAACCACCCGGCCGCCACCGGAACACCACAAGTCGCCGATGTTCTCCACAGTAGACGTGCTCCCGTCGGCAGGGGCGGGAACTGCGAAAACAGGGCTGGTCGGGTACGCGGTGCCCACCCCGCCGGCCCGCGACGGGGCAGCCGCGGGGCGGGCCCGTGCCGCACAATCGCCCCGTGCGACACGGGGGTGGGACATCGGTGTGGCTGCGACGCGTACTGACGGTGGCGGTGCCGGCGATCGTGCTGGCGGTGGTCGGGGCGGCCACCGGGCTGCCGCTGCTGCGGGACCGGTCGCAGCAGCGGCTGGAGCAACGGGCCGAGCGGGAGGTGACCGCCACCGCGCAACTCGCCCGCGCGCGGTTGCTCGCCGAACCGATGGCCGGGGAGTCGACGCTGCGGCAGGCCGCCGACGCGGTGGACGGGGTCGAGGTGCTGGCCGTGCGCAGCGACGGGCCCCGCGCGGAGGCGACCGTACGGCTGGTATTCCGCGTCCGGGTCGCCAAGACGGCGGCGTCGGTCTTCGGTTGGCAGCGGGCCGACTCGGCGGCGTGCTTCGCGCTGGCCGTGCCCGCCGACGCCGGCCCGGTCGCCCTCGAACGGCTGTCGTGCCCCGACTGACCCGGGTGCGGCCCGGCCGGGCCGCCCGACGCACGGCCCCGCACGGCAGCCGCCGGCGGTCGCCCTCGCGTCCGGTGGGCATCGGCTGAACAGCCGGCTCCGGCGCGAGGGAGTACGCCCGGGTGGCCCGGGAGATCAGTCTGTCGGGGTGACGCGGGGCGATCCGCCGGACGAGGGGCGGGCTAGGGTCGCCGGATGGGCGTTCCGGACCACATCCTACGGCTGCGCGAGCGCGTCGGCCACGACCTGCTCCTGCTGCCGAGCGTGAGCGCGGTGGTGCGCAACGACGCCGGCGAGCTGCTGCTCGGCAGGCGCGCCGACGACGGGCGCTGGTCGGTGGTCAGCGGCATCGTCGAGCCGGGCGAGCAGCCGGCCACGGCGGTGGTCCGCGAGGTGCGGGAGGAGACGGGCCTGGAGGTCGAACCGGTCCGCCTGAGCAGCGTCGTGTCGCACCCGCACACCTATCCCAACGGCGACCGCTGCGAGTTCTTCAACCTCGGCTTCCACTGCCGGCTGGTCGCCGGCACCGCCCGGGTCAACGACGACGAGTCGGTGGCGGTGGAGTGGTTCCCGCCGGACCGGCTGCC
This sequence comes from Micromonospora sp. LOL_025, assembly GCF_048060285.1. Classification (NCBI taxonomy): domain Bacteria; kingdom Bacillati; phylum Actinomycetota; class Actinomycetes; order Micromonosporales; family Micromonosporaceae; genus Micromonospora; species Micromonospora sp. LOL_025. The sequence continues at coordinate 403,649 of NZ_JBHMIR010000001.1, forward strand.
CGCGCTCGACCGGCACGCCCGGCTGACCGTCGCGCACGCCCTCGACACCGGGGCGGGCGCGTGGTTCCTGCCCGCCGGGACGGCCTGGGCCGAGTCCGATGACTGACCTCGACCCGCCCCTGCGCCGCTACCTCGCCGACCTGGTCGCCGCCGCCCGCGACGTCCTCGGCGACGACCTCGTCGGGGCGTACGCGGCCGGCTCGGTCGGGCTGGGTGCGTACCAGCCGGGGCGCAGCGACGTCGACGTGGCGCTGGTCTGCGCCGACGCCCTCGACCTCGGTCGCAGGCAGGAGCTGGTGGCGCGGCTGCGGCACGAGGCGCTGCCGTGCCCCGCGCGCGGGCTGGAGCTGGTCGTGTACCGCCGGGAGGTCGCCCGCTCCGGCGCGCCGGAGCCGGGGTTCGAGGTCGAGCTGAACACCGGGGCGCGGATGCCGTTCCGGGCGACGTGGTCCGCCGTCGACCGGCCCGCAGAGGACGGCCTGTTCTGGTACGGCCTGGACCGCAGCATCCTGCACCAGTGCGGGTACGCCCTGCTCGGGCCGCCGGCCGCCGAGGCCTTCGCCGACCTCTCCCCCGCCGACCTGCGCCGCCTGCTGACCGACGCGCTGCGCTGGTGGCTGGCCCTGCCGACCCCGCCCGGCGACGGTCCCGCCCCCGGGGCCGAGGACGCGGTGCTCGGCGCCTGCCGCTCCCTGGTCAGGGTCCGCCACGGCGTCTGGCTGTCGAAGGTCGACGCCGGCCGCCGGCTGCTCGCCGACGGCCGGCCGGCCGACGCGACCGACGGCGGCGCGGCCGCCGACCTGATCGAACGGTCGATCGCGGCGCGGGCCGGCGGGCCGCCACCGGGCGGTCATGAGGCCCGCGCCTTCCAACGCCGCGTGCTGGACGAGATCAGTCGGTGACGGGCTCGACCGGGATCCAGAGTTCGGCGTCCGCCTGCGTGCCGTCCGCCGACAGCCGGGTACGCGAGATCTCCGGTCCCGGCCGGCTGCGGTACGGGTTGGACGGGAACCACTGGGTGAACACGTCCCGCCAGAGGTACTGCACCGCCTGCGGGAACGCCCCGGAGGTCTCGAAGACCGCCCAGGCGCCCGCCGGCACGGGCAGCGCGTCCAGGTCCTCCGGCGCGTCCGCGCCCGTCACCACGCCGTACCAGTAGTCCAGTTCGGTGCCCTCCGCGCGGCTGTCGGCCACGTCGGCACTGACGTTGACGACGCCCTGCGGCTCCTGGTCGGAGAGGGCCTCGATCCGGCGTACCGTCTCCGGCGGGATGCCCTTGACGAAGGCGACGATCGCCGGGTTCATCCCCTCGTGCACCAGCGGCACCCGGGCCTTGCGGCCCACCAGCTGGAACCCGTCCTTGTGCACGATCCGGTACCGCATGCTGCTGCTCCCTTCGACGACGAGTCGGAAGGACATCCGGGGCTGGGACTGCAGCGCCGCCCCCGTACGCCGGGCCTCGCCGGGGCCCACGCCGTGCACGGCGTGGAACGCCCGGGCGAACGCCTCGGTGGAGCCGTAGCCGTAGCGGACCGCGACGTCGAGCAGCGGCCGCTCCCCCGCGAGCACCTCCGCGCCCGCGACCGTGAGCCGCCGCCGCCGGATGTACTCGGACAGGCCGACGCCCGCCAGCGCGGAGAAGATCCGACGAAGGTGGTACTCCGAGGTCACCGCGATCCGCGCCAGCTCGGCCACCTCGATCTGTTGGTCGAGGTGCCGCTCGATGTGCTCCATGGCCTGGTTGAGCCGCTCCAGCACCCGGTTCTCCTTCCCGTTCCGAACAGCAACGCTAGGCGTGCGGGAGGTTCGCGCACCCGACATGCTGTGCCCGGATCGGTCGCCCCGGTTGCGGCACGGGCATCATGGCTCAGGAAAGGCCCGGATCGGGCCCGCCGCCGTTGGTGCGTGGCTGGTCGAAGCGGTGCCGGGCGAACGCGTCCACCCTGCCCCAGCGGCCCGGGATGTCCAGCAGTGCGAGCCGGTCGAAGCCGGGCGGCAGCGCCGGGTCCACGGCGAGGTGGTCCTCGTGCGGCTCGATGCCGAGCATGATCCGGATGAGCAGCAGGGACGCTCCGCTGGACCACGCCTGCGGGCTGCCGGCGGTGGGGTACCGGACCGGGTACCGCGTGGTGTGCCGGTCGAATCCGCCGAAGGCTTCGGGAAGCCGGCCCTGGAAGTAGGTGGCGGCGTCGATGACGCCCTCGGCGATGCGTCCCGCCTCGTCGGCGAATCCGTAGCGGCGCAGACCCCAGGCGATGAACGAGTTGTCGAAGGGCCAGACGGTGCCGCGGTGGTATCCGAGCGGGTTGTAGCGGCCCTGCCCCTCGGCGAGGGTCCGCACTCCCCAGCCGGAGAAGAGCGCCGGCCCCATCAGGTGCTCGGCGACCCGCGCCGCCCGCTCCGGCGGCACGATGCCGCTCCACAGCAGGTGCCCGATGTTGGAGGAGAGGCTGTCGACGGGAGTGCCGTCGCCGTCGAGGGCGAGCGCGTAGTAGCCCCGGTCGTCGAGCCAGAAGTCCCGGTTGAAGCGGTCGTACAGCGCCGCCGCCTCGCTCTCCAGCCGGTCCGCGTAGGCCGGGTCGTTCCAGAACGTACGGGCCAGCCGCGCCGCCCGCTTCTTGGCGTCGTAGGCGTAGCCCTGGACCTCGCAGGTGGCCCTGGGGAAGCCGGGCAGCCTGCCGTCGGCGTAGGAGATGCTGTCCCAGGAGTCCTTCCAGCACTGGTTGTCCAGGCCGGTGAGCCGGTTGCGTCTCTCGTACCAGAGGTAGCCGGTGGACGTCAGGTCGGCGTACTTGTCGATCCATTCCAGGGCCGCCCGGGCCTCCTGCTCCAGCTCCATCACCAGCGCCGTGTCGCCGCTCCAGCGTTCGTACTCGTCGAGCAGCACGACGAACAGCGGCGAGGCGTCGACGGTGCCGTAGTACGGCGAGTGGGGCTGTTCCTCGAACGCGGCCGACTCGCCGTAGCGCAGTTCGTGCAGGATCCGGCCAGGGTCCTCCTCCAGGACGTTGTCGGTCCGGGCACCCTGCAACGAGGCGAGGATCCGCAGCGTCGGCGGGGTCAGCGACGGGGTGAAGGGCAGGGTCTGCAGGCAGGTCAGCAGGCTGTCCCGGCCGAACAGGGTCATGAACCAGGGCAGCCCGGCCGCTGGTACGCTCGCGCCGCCGAGCGAGAGCGGGGCGAAGCGCAGCGCCGCCAGGTCCACCAGGCTGCGGTGGTACACCTGTCGCAGTGCGCTGCTGTCGGTGTCCAGCTTCGGGGCCTCCGCGAGCCACTCCCGCACGCTCGTCGGCAGGGTGGTGGCGTCCGGGCGCAGCGCCCGCACCGCGGCACGGAGGTCGACGCCGTCGGGACGCAGCGCCCGCATGACCACCCGGAGCTCCGTCGACCAGCGGGCGCCGGGCGGCAGCCGGAGCGTGAAGCGGAGACCGCCCTCGTCGAAGTCGGCGGGCTCACTGGTCGAGACGGACACCTCGCGCTGGAACGTGCCGCGCCGGTAGCCCAGCCGCAACTCGTCCGGACCGACGTGGGCGTAGTGGCTGCCGGCCTTCTGGCGGACGTCGAACTTGATGTCGAAGATGTCGGCGAAGTCGGCCGCGACCTCCAGTCGTACGTCGAGGTCCATCTCCTTCTCGCCGTAGTTGAACAGCGTCAGCGACTCGGTCAGGTCCGGTCCGATCCGCCGCCGCCGGATCGCCGACACGTCGGCCTCCACGTAGTCGGTCTGCCCGCCCGGCACCACGAAGAACGCCGCCTCGTAGTACTGGCTGTCGTCCACCGACAGGGCGGTCAGCCGCTCGCCGTTGACGGTGAGCACCCATCGGGACAGGAAACGCGAATCGGCGGCGAACAGGCCGACCGGGGTCGCGGGTGACGACTCCACGTCACCGCTGGAATCCGAGACGATGAACGTGCTGCCGTCGATGCACGACACGGTGCCCGGGATGTCCTTCACCGGGTCACTCCGCGCGACCGGAGACGGCCTGCTGCCGTGAGGCGGGGGGCACCGGGAACAGCCGCCCGACCCGCATCGCCAACGCGAGGTTCCCGTCGACCATGATCTCGCCCCGGGTGATCCCGGCCAGGCCGTTCATCTCACCCCGCGACATCGCCTCCGCGACGTCGGCGGTGACCGTGATGACCGCTTCCGCCGGGGCATCGCTCCGAGTCACCCGCAGACGTCCATGATCGATGTCCAGCAGCCACCGCTCCACCCGGTCCCCCTCGCGGATGTCGAACCGGATGGTGCCACGGACCTTGCACAACCGTGCATCGTGACCGACATTCGCCAACTGCTCGAAGAAGGCACTGGTCGCCGTCATACGACCTCCCCGCCACTTGTCAGGAGCGCTCGCCGACTACCCCCCGTACGGGGGCACTAACGCTCCCACCGGTGTCGTGGATCTCGCGCCGCGCTCCACCCGCCGGCACGGACGCCCTCGCCGACGGGGGTGAGGGGCTCAGCGGCGGCCGCACCAGGCGCGGGCCGGCGGGGTACGGACCAGGAGCCCGCTGACCAACAGCGCCAGCACCGCCAGCAGCCCGCCCGCCGTCGCCGCGACGAAGGCCGGGTCGACCGGGGTGGTGATCAGCGACCCGAGGCGCGGCCCGAAGAGCAGCATGATGCCGGCCCCGACCAGGAACGCGACGGCGACCGGCGCGGCGAACCCGTGCACCACCCGCCACGCCGTCGGGCCGCCGTGCCAGAGCCCCCGGAGCACCGCTGCGGCCGCCGCCGTGCAACAGGCCAGGGCGAGCCAGTTTCCCGCGCCGCCGACCTCGCCGAGCAGCGCGACGGCCACGACGACGGTGTACGCCCACCAGAGCGCGAGCAGCACCATGCTGATGACGATGCTTGACGGCCGCCGCATCGGCTCCCGACCGGCGGGCGGCGGGCCGGGCTCCAACGGCGCATCGGTCATCGCCGGATCCTATGCGCCCGGACGGGCGGCGCCTCTCGTCTGCCGCACCGGCCACACCCCGCACCGGCCAGTCCTCGGGCTAGCGTTCCCGGTGCAGCCAGGCCAACAGGTCCGGTGGGGCCATCTCGGCCGCGCGCCGGTGGTAACGGCTGAATTCCTCGGTGCTCAACAGTGCTCGTCCCGCACCCGACCGGCCCTTTCGGAAGAAGGCCTGATGGTCTTTCAGCACCCCCACGGCATCGGGCACCAGGGCCTGGGACCGCTCGCGCATCGCGGCGAACGTGGCGGCCTCCACCAGAGTCGCCCACCGCTCGGCTGGCACCTCGACACCCAGCCAGGCGGCGATCCGCCGCATCTGTCCGCCCAGGTCGGCCAGGAGATCGTCGTAGTGCACCAGCAGCACGTTCGGCTCCTCCCGGCGTCGCCAGGCATCAGTCAGATGCCAGAGCACACCGGGCAACGAGTCCAACGCCTCCTGCGGATCCCTGTCACGCTCGGTCCACCGCACCAACCAGGAACGCAGGGGAAGCCGTGCCGGCGGCGCGTCACCGGACCGCGGTTCGCCGGTGATCTGACGCAGTCGCTCCCGGTTGATGTTCTCGCTCTGGTGGTACAGGGACACCGCCATGTCCAACGGATGCCGCGCCACCACGATGTACGACACGTGGGGCTCGATCGGCACCCCGTCCAGCGGCGTGTGCGTCTTGATGAAGCGCCGGTGCTCCTGGGCGGCGAGATGGTCGTACACCTGCCGCTGCGGAGCGGTCAGCCAGTCGAGCCAGGGGGACAACTGCGCCAGCGGCGCCGGCAGGTCGGCGGTCTGGAAGACCAGCAGCGCGCAGATCATCTGCATCCAGGTGGTGCCGCTCTTCGATCGGGTGCTGATGACGATGTCGCCACGCCGGAACGGGAAAGCGAGCCACCTGCCGCTGTCCTCCTCCGCGGATCGGTAACGTACCGGGGTCGCCATTCGAGCGAGCCTAGAGGCCGGACGCACCTGCCCGCTTCCTCATTTCCGGTCCTCCGCTGCGGGCGAGGCAATGCCAACTTACCCAGCGCCCAAGACGTCTCCAGGGCGTCCAGACGTCCTCAGGACGTCGAACGTGGGCCAAAGTTGACCAGGAACGACCATCGCCGCCCGACCCAAAGCAGCTCCGGATTCGACGCCGGGCAGGGTCGGAGCCGTCATCGGTGTACCTCCGGCTGGCAAAGCGAAAGGCGTGGATCTTCGGTCCGGCGGTAGGGGTACTGTCCGCTCTGACGACCGACCGCAGCGGCGAGGACTGCATGAGCAGCGACGGAACGACAGCGCTGTGGCGCCCGATGGGACAGCAGGAACGCGACCTCGTCCGCAAGACGGGTTGGCGCAGGTGGCCGGCACTCCCGCCAGACCGAACGCACTTCTATCCGATCCTCAGCGAGGACTTCGCGATCAGGGCACCGGGTCACCGGGCTGCGGCACCACCTCCACCGCCAGGACGTCTCGCCCCCTCCCCTCAGCCGCCGGCCCCGACCCAGAGCCCCGACCACCGAACCGGAAAAGCCCTCACGGCGCAGCCCGCCCGGCCCGAGGCAAGCCAACTGGACCTCCAGGGCGTCAGGGCGTCGTCAGGGCGTCAAACGCCGCCCGAAGTTGACCAAGGACGACAATCGGCACCCGAACATAGAACCAGCTCAGAGCCTTGATCAGGCCTCTGAGCTGGTGGGCGACGGACGAGTCGACCTGTACGCCGGATTAAGATTATCGCATCCCCGCTGACCAGGGACGGAGCCTGGCGGGTGCCGCTGTAGGCCGTCGCCAGGCCGTCAGGGGTTGCAGGTGCGAAGATCGCATGTCGTCGGTGGTCACACGGACGGGTCCCAGGCGGCGAGCTGATCGAAGATGCGACGGTCGCCTTCGAACGTCAGCGAATCCAGCGGTATGCGGCCGTAGAAGAACAAGACCAGGTCACTTGCCGTGCCCCGGGCGGAGGCGTCGGCCGTTGCGGGATCCTCGCCGGCAGGGGGCGTGAGGCGGGCGACCTGTGCCCCGTCGCGGGAGAGCCGAAGGCGCCAGGAATGGCCCTCGGTGGCGTGGTAATCGACGATGGCGGGGCCGTGTGGCCAGGCGACCGTGGTTGCACACAGGGTGAACTGGCAGTCGTCGAAGCCGTCGAGGGCGACCTCGTCCGGCAGCGGCTGCGGGGCGCCCAGGGTTAGCTGGACGTCGTAGGTGTGCACCGCGATCTCAGGGACCTGTCGGCGCGCCCAGGCACCAGAGGTCTGCGGGGACGGCGAGTCATCCCACCACGTCCAACACCTGCGATCCGGGCCGGCCTCACGCAGCGCGCTCGTCAGTTGCTCGATGGACTCCGTCCACCAGGCCAGCAGTGCTTCGCGTTCCCGAGGCGCACCCGTGCCGTCGTCCCAGGCCGATTTCTTCGGGGGTGCGTCTGCGGGCCCTGCGGCGACGATGGCGGCTGATTTGCGGCGGCTCAGGCCCACGTGTTGCACAAGGTCGAAGAGCGTCCGCTCGGGATGGGTCGGAACCTGCATGTCGAGGCTGGGCGCCGCGGCGACCGCAGCGCGGAAGGCGGTTGACCGTTCGTTGATCAGCCGCAGATGATCAGAGAACGTGAGGATTTTATGCACCCGGCTTTCTACCACTGTGCTCCGGCGACAGGGCAGCGAATTTCGCAACCGATCCCACCGGCACTGATAGGCGCCCCTGGTTGACGCGCGGGAAGCGACATCGGCGACGTGAAAACCACTTGCACGGCGCTACCCGACCAGGTCGTAGATCAGTCTGTGGACGAGGGTTCTTGGAAAAGATCATCGATGGCGCGGCGGGTGCGTTCCTCGCTGGCCGGCATCAGGTGGGTGTAGACCCGGAGCGTGAAGCCGGGGTCGGAGTGCCCGAGATACGAGGCGAGGGCCTTGATGCTCTCCCCCGCGTCGAGCAGCGCCGAGGCGTAGAAGTGGCGCAGCGCGTGCATGCCGGTCGCCCGGGTCGGGACGATGCCGGCCGCCCTCACCGCCGGACGCCAATTCTTGTCGTCGAAGGTGGCCCGCTTGATCGCACCCCGGCGGGTGGTGGTGAACAGCAGCGGCACGGTCACCCGTTCGTCGCTGAACGGGTCCTCCCAGGGCAGGGTGATCGACAACGGGTCGTACTTCTCGGCGTGCTCCTTGAGCGACTGAACTACCGAGTCGGGCAGCGGTACGCGTCGGTCCCGATCGTTCTTGGGCAGGCCGAAGACCAACCGGGAGCGGACCACCTTTACCTGCCGGACAATGTGCACCCAGCCCGAGTCGAGGTCGACGTCATCGACGCCCAGGCCGAAGATCTCCCCCTGTCGCATCCCGCAGCCGGCGCCCAGGTCGACCATCGGGCGGTACCGCTCAGCGAGGCCACCGCGGATTGCCGAAACTTCGTCGGCCCGCCAGGGAACGACGCGACGTTGTACGGGCCGGGGCGGCTTGACCGAGGCGGCCGAACACGGGTTCTTGGCGATCCGCTCGTCGTCGACAGCTGCGCCGAGGATGGTCCGTAGGTGAGCGAAGACGACGGCCCGGGTCGCCGGGGCCAGCTTGCCGATCATCCCGGCATCCCACTCCCGGATGTGCCCCGGCTTGATCGAGGCCAGTTGTCGAGAGCCGAAGAACGGCAGCAGGTGCTTCCGTACCCGGAACTCCGTGCTCTCCCGGGTCGACTCGTCGAAGGAGCGCGTATGCAACCAGCTCTCGGCGTACTCGGCGAAGGAGATCCGGCCAGCGGATGGGTCGACGTACGAACCCCGGAGCTTGTCCGTCTCAGTGGAGACGAGGAAGGCGTCAGCGTCGCGCTTGGCCCGGTCCGGGAAGGATTGGCTACGTTCCCTGCCATCCGGTCCGATGTACCGAACCCGGTAGCGCATCCCCTTGCCGAACAGATCCGACTTGATCCGCTCCTTCCGACCGCCGGGGTGCCGGATCACCTTGTACCAGCGATCTTCTACATGCCCCATCAGGCCGCCGCCTGCTCACGCACCCACGCCCGCACCGTGTCCGGCTCATACCGCAGGTGTCGACCGACCCGAGCCGCCGGCGGTCCGTACTTGACCTTGCGCCAGCGGTACAGCGTCTCAGCGGGCACCCGCAGGTACGCCGACACGTCCCGGATCGTCCACAGCTCGTCAACGGTCTTCATTGCAGCCCCTCCCCCGTGTCGTGCGTCGTTCCGTGCGGTGATGTGCTCGACGGCGGCTGTGCGGCCCTGTCCTTCGCAGCCAGCAGGTCGGAGCGCCAGCGGGCGCGTTCGCTGATCGACCGCAGGAGCCGGTGCGCCATGGCCGGCACGTCGGGATCGTCGGGCCGGGCGAGTTCCCAGGCGTGCCGGACCGGTTCGACGGTGGCGCCCTGGTCGTCGACGCCATCCAGGCCGACGGTGACGCCGAGCAGCGCCCGTACCCAGGCCCGTACGTCGTGCTTGTGGTCGGTCAGCGTCTTGCCGGACCAGTCGCGGGAGATGAGGATGCGCCGACCGCCAATGCCGAGGGTGTCCCGCTGGTGGACCCTGCCCTTGCAGCGGCCCGGCCTGAGCTTGGCGTGCGCCTTCTTCGGCTGGACGCCGTAGAGCAGCCAGTTCGCACAGCGATCGGTGCACGGGGTTACCCGTAGTTCCTGCCACAGCCGGTCGAGGTGGGCACGCTGTCGACCGCTCGTGATCTTGTGGCAGTCGCCGGTGTGCTTGGTGATGTACTTCGTTACGTACCGGATGGTGCGTTCCGCGTCCTCGGTGCCGGGCATGACGCCGCGCGCGTCGACCTGGGCGCCGAAGCGGACGACGTGCACCGGTTCCGCGTCCGGGTCCTCGTCGATCGCGTCGAGCGCTTCGGCCCAGGTGGTCAGCGGCTGGCGGGTATCCGGGTCGACCCACGCCGAGGCGTCCTCGTCCCACACCGGGGGCCGGTCGGCGGTGTACTGCTGAACATCGACCGAGGGCCACCACACCTGGTGGTACGTCGCCGCCGCAACGGTGCGCAGGATGTCCCGGGGGACGGTCCCCCTGATAGCGAAGTGCGCGTGTGGGGCGAGACGGCGCTGAGGCTCGACGCAGCCCGCGTACTGGACGTTCCAGCCCTCACACCGCCGAAGGTTCTGCCAGAACCGATCGAGCAGCCGGGGGAAGTGGACCGCGTCCCAGGCGGCCCGCCGGTAGTCGTACCGGTCAGGGTTGACCGGGGTGCCGTCGGGACGGACCGGCCCATACGAGTCGAGGGTCAGCGTCAGCCACATCGACGGCCGGTAGGTCGACCCGTCCGGAGCGGTGTACGTCTTGCCGACCGTGCGCCGCTCGACCTTGCGCCGAGGCAGATCCGGGGCATCCTGACGCCGCTTGGTCGACCGCTTGCGGCGCCGGCCGTTGTCCTCGTCGCCCTGGTCCTCGTCGCCGGTCGAGTGCGGCGGCGCGACCCGGCCCCGCAGACCTTCGGCCGTAATCGCCTCTTCCACCTCCGAGATCGCCTCGTCGAGGTCGGCGACCTGGTCCCACTGGCACGCGCGAGAAGCCTCGTCGCGGGAGAACTCCAGGTGCCCGCGCAGCAGGATCAGCGCCTTCTGTTCCTCGGTGGCGGGTTTTGGGGGCGGTAGTGGCTCGTCGTCCCGGTGCCATCCCTCGCGGATCTGGGCCTGCCGCAGCCGCCGGTTCTTCTTTGCGCACGGCGCGCACTTGTCCTCACGGGTCGCACCGCAGGGCAGGTCGATGACCTCGGTCAGGCCGGTGTCGAGATCCGTGCGCCGCATGGCGAGCGGCCGGACGCAGACGCCGTACTCGGCCGCGATCTCCTTCAGCACGTCGACCGAACGAGGAAGCGCCATGCGGGCCGCCCGAGACCCCGGCCGAGGAGCAACCGGAGTCGGGGCGGCCGGCGCCAGGCCGGGCAGGGTCGGCGCGGTCATCGGCCCACCCCCGCCGAGAGCCGAATGCGGTGGTCCCGGAGAAGGGTGCGCCGGTACTGTCCGTGCTCACCATGAACCCAAGCAGCGAGGTCGACATGAGCAGCGATGACGGTACGACGGTGCTGTGGCGCCCGACCGGGCCGGAAGAGCTGGATCTCGTCCGCGAGTCCGGATGGCGGGCGTGGCCGCCGCGTCTGCCGGATCAACCGATCTTCTACCCGGTCCTGAACGAGGACTACGCGGTCATGATCGCCCGGGACTGGAACGTGCCGGCCTCCGGCGTCGGCTACGTGACCCGCTTCCAAGTGCAGTCGGAGTTCCTGAAGCGCTACCCGGTGCGCCAGGCCGGCGGACAGACCATCCTGGAGCTGTGGGTACCAGCCGAGGAACTGGACGAGTTCAACGCCCACATCGTTGGCCTGATCGAGGTCGTGCACGAGTTCCGGTAGCCGCTGGCCGGCGACACGGGCGGCCCTCATCGGATGATCCCCACGACCTGCGGCCGGTGCGGCTGGACAACGCCAGGCGCAGGTAGCACCGCCGGGACGACGGGCGGCATCGGCATAGTGCGGCCGACCGGTTCGACATCGGAGGTCTGCTCCGGGTCCTCGTACTGGTACGCGGTCGGCTGGTCCGGCTCGACAGCCGGCGGGGTGACGGGTGCGTTCGACAGGACGACCTTCACCAGGGCGAGGAACGCCAGCGACGGCACCGCCGCCACGATCCAGCCCCACACCGACGGTTCGGCTTCCGCGACCTGGGCCGCGAGCGACAGGAGCGCGAACGCCACCAGGAGCGAGCCGACCAGGCCGACGGGGCGACCGGCACGCCGCCGGGCGCGGATCTCCAGACCGAGGTAGATCGCCATCAGCTCGACCGCCACCGCGTTGGCCCAGCCGATCCAGTGCGGCTGACCGTGGGCAACGGAGAGGTCGTGTACGTGAGTGAAGGCGGCGGCGCCGGCCATCGTGCCGATGGCGAGCAGGATCACCAGGCGTACGGCGGATTCAGTGCGTTGGCTCATCGCTGCGCCCCCTTCGGCTTCTCGCGGATGGTCACGTCGATCCGGATGCGCCGGCCGTCCATGTCGCGGCGACGGTTGATGAAGTGGGCAAGCCCGCGCAACGCGGCGGCCGTCTGGTCGGCCGGCCCGACGAGCTGGATGTGAAGCGGACGCCGGAGGCGGTTGGTCAGGCGGATGAGGGGGGTCACGGCGGTTACCTCCGGGCCGGTCGGATGTCGGTACGGATGTAGTCGGGAGGGGTGCCGAGCGCGGCGACCGCTTCGGAGAGGCAGCGCCACAGCGCCCACGCCTCGTCGGGGGTCAGGGACATCCGCCGCCGGCCCGCACCGACCGCCAGATAGACCGCGTACGGGTCGGGCCGTTCGGGGTCGACCCGGACGGAGACGGCGGTGGTCGGTTCGGGGGTACGGAGCCGGTAGAACCGGCGGCCGTTCGGGGTGGCGGTCACCGCGGCTCACCTCCGCTGTCCCGGTCGAGCAGGTTGCGCAGCGCATCAGGCAGCAGCGGCCCGGACGGCTTGCGGGGCAGCGGGAGGCGTACCGGCTCGGTGGCGGTTTCCCGGCCTACCTGGGCGAGGATGTCCGCCGCGTCGTCGGGCGTCGGGTACTGCTGCGCCATGTCGCGGATGTCGTCGTCGCTGACGTACGAGAACCGGACCCGCATCGGGTCGGGGGTGCCGTCGAGGATCACGTACCCGACGCCCTTGGCCCACCGGGGCATCTGGTCGGCCAGCGCGCCCCGGTTGCGGGCACCGTCGCCAAGGACCAGGTCGACTTGCGACGCCTCAGTGAGCCCGAGCGCGATGCGGGTAGGGAACAGGTCCCGGAACGGCAGCACCTCCTTGCGCGGGTCCTGCAACGCGGCCACGACCAGGACCCCGACGCCGGCACCCTGCGACAGCAGCAGCCCCAGCGAGGACGCGATGCGCTTCCGCAGGTCGACATCCTGGAGATACGCCGTCAGCGCCGCCATCTCGTCGACGACGACCACGACCAGGGGGTCAGCCTCAGTCGGCGTGTGCACCCGGACCGTGCCGGCCAACCGGGTCTGACGCTCACGCAGGACGGTCACAGCCTCGTCGAGCAGGTCCGCCATTGCCTCGAACGACTTGCAGGCGAACCGGGCGAACATCGGCCGACCAAGCGCGAACTCCATCCCGCCCTTGGGGTCGATCACCCATAGCCGCACCAGACCGGAGGCGATCCCGCCGCCGAGGACCCGGACGAGCGACCAGAGCACGGAGCCCTTCCCCGATCGGGTGGCACCGCCGACCAGGACGTGAGTCGCGAGCAGGTGAAGCGACCAGGTACGCAGGTCTTCCCGCCGGGCCAGCGGCAGCGCGGTGAAGTCGGGAACCGCCGGGACCGGGAACGGCGGAACCACCGTCCGCAACGCATCGGTACGCACCAACGCCAGGTAGACGACGGTCGGCCGGTCCCGGTACCGCACCCGGTCGACGAGCCGAAACAGCCAGGCACCCCGACCGGTTCGGGTCGGTGCCTCGTCGGGACGTTCCGCGTAGACCCGGGCGTGCCGCCGGCCGAAGGCGTATGCCAGGTGGGCACTCGCCTTCTGGAACTGCTCCGGCGTCTGCCCTCGCACCATGCGGACGGTCAGCACGTCTAGCGACTGATCCGAGCGGACCCGCAGCAGCTCCGGCAGGACGCGGCGGTGGTCGTACGTGCTCGGCGAGCCCGCACAGCGTCATGGCCTCACGCCAGACCCGCCGGTAGACGAACACCCGCCGGAACGAACCCAGCAGCGGACCCGCCAACCAGGCCCACCAGGACGACTCATCCCGCCAGCGCCACACCGCAGCGAACGCCGCCGCCAGCACGAGCGGCACCACCAGGCCGGACCAGCCGAACTCGACGTACAGCCAGAACGCCAGCACGGCCGAGACGGTGGCCACCGGGTGCCGCAGGCACCACCAGAGCACCCGCCCGGACCAACGCAGCACCAGCCAGAGCAGCGCCGCCCAGACTGGCAACTCGAACCGTTTGGGCCGGATCACCAGCAGATCCCCGGCAGAGGTCATCACCACTTCACCGCGAGGCCGCCCGATCACTTGGCACCCCGCAGCGACACGAACCGTCCCGACGCGTCTCGCACCGGAGGGAACGGAAGAACGAGCTGCCCGACGCAGACACCACAGCGGCCGTCAGCACCGCTGACCGGGTCGAATCGGACCTGACACACACCACACCGGGGCCAGCCACTGCCAGCCCGACGCCTACCCTTGGACACGTCACTACCTCTCTCGACAGAGCAGGGGGAAGAGACAGAGAAGGGCGGGGCTGCCGTCCGCCAAGATCAGACAGCCCCGCCCACACTCGAAGCAGCTACGCCGCCGCCTTGCCGGCCACGCCCGCCGGGGCACGCATCCCGGTCGCCCGCAGCGAGTACGCCATCCGGCCGTTGTTCGCCACGTACGGCGTTACCGTCATGCCCTCGAACTCGACGCCCTCGAACGGCGCCCCCGTCGGCGGAACCGGCTGGTAGTCCGCCGAGATCTTCACCGTCGTCTCCCGCGACCGCTTCCCGAGTTCCGGGTCCAGGTCCATCACGCGGACCTGCCACACCCGCTGGCCGGTCAACTTGTCCTTCGCCGGCGACCGGCGGCCCGTCTTCTCGTCGTAGTCCTCCACCTCACCCAGCGACTCGGGCACCAACGCGCACCCCGCCGGGAACACGTCCTCACAACGCACGGCGAACCTCGTACCGCCACGCAGAGCCATCGCTCAACCTCCTGACTTCACCTGACTGTCCTGACTAGCCAGGTGGTGTGGATCAAAGGTAGGCCGGCTTGGCTAGTCATGTCAACGACAGTGTCGAAACTTTCCTAGCCTGGCTAGTCAGCGGTACCGTCCCTTCATGGCTCTTGACCCAGATGACCCGCGCACGCCGTCGCAACAGATCGCGGCCACACTTCGCGCAGAGATCAAGACAGGGAAGTTCGCACCGGGCGAGAAGTTGCCGTCGCAACACGACCTCGTCGAGCGGTTCAGCGTCGCCCGCGAGACGATCAAGGCTGCCCTACGGAAGCTGCAAGACGAGCGCCTGATCGTCACCCGTCAGGGCAGCGGCACCTTCGTCCGCGCCAACACGGAACGCCCGGTCGGACTCCGACCGCACATCGAACGAGCCTTCGAGGCCACGAACGTCACGATCGACTTCGCCGGCTTCTCCGGAGAGACGATGTACAACGCGATCCAGGAGACCCTGGACAAGGTCCGCATCGGGCGCCTCACCCCGGAGTCGATCCGGGTACGCGTCCTGATCTCCGACATGACCTCACCGATGGCGATCCCCTGCCGCGCCGAGGACCAGGCCGACGACCCCGGCATCCGCGCCCGAGCCCGCCGCATCACCGACCGGTCGATCCACGCCCTCACCGACGCCGTCCAGGAGCTTGCCGACCTCGGGTTGGTCAAGACCGCCACCACCGAGGTACGCGTCCATAGGGCCGCCCCGCTGTTCAAGCTGTTCATCATCAACGAGCAGGAAGCGTTCTTCGGCTTCTACCCGGTCGTCGAGCACACCGTCTCCGTCGAGGGCAAGCCCATGGCGATCTACGACGCGATGGGCAAGGACGCGATCCTCTTCCCGTTCACGCCCAGCGACGAGGACGCCAGCAACGACGCCCTCTACGTCGAGCAGGCCCGCGCCTGGTTCGACAGCATGTGGGGCACCATCGCCCGCGAGTACGCCTCGTGACCGCCGTCGACCTGGCCAAGGCGATCGACCGCGCACGGGTGGTCCTGCTCGACTTCGACGGTCCTGTGTGCAGCATCTTCGCCCAGCACTCCGCATCCACCGTCGCCCATGCGTTGCGCCGGCTGCTCGTCGACCAGGCCGTCACCCTGCCGCCCGAGATCCTGGCCGAACGTGACCCGCTCGCCGTGCTCCGCTTCACCGCCACCCTTGGCCGCCCTGCCGTCGTCCGCCTGGTCGACGAGGCCATGACCCGCGAAGAGGTCACCGCGGCCCGCACGGCCGAACCCACGCCGTACGGCCGGGAAGTGATCGTCGCCGCCCAGCAGACCGGCCGCCGGGTCGCGGTGGTGTCGAACAACTCGGCCGACTCCGTCCACGCCTACCTGAGCGCCCGCCGACTGACCTCGTACGTGCACCCGGTTATCGGTCGCCCCGAGGCAGCGCCCGAGCGGATGAAGCCGGACCCGTTCCCCGTGCTGGCCGCCGTGCAGGAGCTGGGCGCGGAGCCGGCGGAATGCGTCCTCGTCGGCGACTCGGTCAGCGACATCGAGGCCGCCCACGCCGCCGGAATCGCCGCCATCGGGTACGCCAACAAGCCCGGCAAGCGCGAGCGGTTCGCCGCCGCCGATGTCGTCATCGACAGCATGGCCGAACTGGTGACCGCCTTCGCCGTCGACGAGATGTAGCACCACACCGCACACGAGCGCCCCGGGAGATCATCACCGGGGCGTTTCTCGTGGCGTCAGTTCACCCCGGCACGGGGTCGCGGTGGCGCTGCCCTGGAGCTAGTCCAGGTCTCCGCGCTTGGCAGCGATCCACGCCTCAACGTCTTCGGCAAGCCAGACGTTGCCCATCTGGAGCGTCGCCACGGGCTCAGGGAAGTCGCGCCGGTTGGTGATCTGGTAGACGCGCTGGCGCGAGACGCCGCCGAGCATGATCCGAATCTCCCCCGAACCCACCAACCGCAGCTTCCTGCCCATGACACTGACGCTAGGCACACGCCGACTAGGCACGAGTCAAGTTGATGGACACCTAGTTACCGAAGGCCCTAGTCACTTACCCTTAACGCATGCCTAGGTTGAAGTGGTTCCAACGCCCCGACCAACCTGTCGACTACGTGGCCGGTGAGCCAGCCCCATCGAGGTACGGCCGAGAGCCACAGAGTTGGACTGGTCGCGCTGCCATCCCCGCACCAGAGCCACCCCTGATGACCAAGGCAGGACTCTGGCGCTCCAAGAACGCCACGACGCGCCTCAACCAGAGGTAGCCATGTCGATCCCGCAGTGGCAGCCAGAGCCCTCGTTCCTCGTCCTGATGGCCGGCAACGTCATCGACTTCCATAACCGCGCAGCCTGCTTGCAGTGCACGGACGATGGATGCCCACGCCTGACAGAGGCCGGCGAGACCCTACGCGCCTGGCGAGACAGGAAGAGCCGACGTGAAGGCCGGTGACGTGCTGCACCTGAGCCGCGCGGCAAGCCCTCAGTTCGTACGGCCGATCTTCTTCCGCCTTATCAAGATCCGCTCCGACCTCCACACCTACGGCGGCTGGGCATGGCTGGACGGCTACCAGCTAGACAAGAACGGTGACGCAGCAACTCGCAGAGAGTTGTACGTGTTGATGGCGGGCGTGAGGCTGCTTCGCTCACCTTCCGCACCACGGCCGAGGGCAGCTCGTTCGCTGAACGCCTCATTGGTTCCAAGATTGAGCACCACGAAGCCCGACGCCTGAGCAGCCGACCAGCAGTACATCTCGCCTCCCCGTAGCCCCTGAGGCCAGCATGCTCTCGTTGCCCAGCTTGCGCTTCACCGGGATCAGGGGCCATCCCCTCCGCCGCATAGACGGGACCTATCAGCTACACGAACATGACTAACAACCCAAACTGCCATGCTTCAACCCCTTCCCAGTTGCGCAGCGTGAAGGATAGATTCCGTCAGGTAGCGATCGAGGGGAGGCTGTAATTGGATGCTGAGACATGGCAAAAAGAGCAGATTAGCCGCGCCTACCTCCATGCGATCGCGGCGCGGGAAGGCTGCACGCTGGGCGACTGGGCAGTCGACAAAGACGGGGTCGATACGACACTACGCCGACGCGGTCGAATGGTGGACGTCCAATTAAAGTGCACCCAAGAGTTGCGACGGCTAGGCGACTCGTACGCCTTTGACTTGGACATCAAAACGTACGACAAACTTCGGGAGGCGGACCGGTCAGCCCCCGGGTACCTGTTCGTCATGATCGTCCCAAAAGACATCAAAGACTGGATCCACCTACACGACGACGAATTCTTCCTTCTAAGATGCACAGCTTATTACGCATGCATCCAGGACAGGCCCGCAGCCAATACCTCATCGACAACTGTGATCCACCTCCCATTCACTAGCCGGCTTAACGGAGACGCGCTTGATCGCATGTTCGAGCATTCGCGTCGACATGCACTGGGCACACGCGAAGGGATGGCCGCGTGATGGAATCCACCGACGAACTGTCCGCCGTCTCGCTTTCTATTGGCCCGAACGAAATCTCTAGTTACCTCACACGCTCCGGATGGAACGTGTCAGCATCGAGCCGAGTAGCGGAAATTTGGACCCCAGGCAACTCGAACAACAATGAAGACTTAGAACTGCTCGTTCCCAGGATCTCTTCAGCCCCAGACTTCCGAACTCGCCTGAAGATCCTCTTGCAAGACCTTCAAACCTATGAACATCGTTCGCGCGATGAGATCCGAGATGAAATGAGCCGGCAGTTCGTGGACGTGACCAACGTTTCCGCCGACCACGATTTTGATAACACAGTCTTTCCTCTTGACGCCGGCCACAAGCTATTTTATTCGGCTAAAAAGATGGTGATAGCCGCAGCTTCCGCCACCCTCAAGCGTCGGGGCTACTTCGGTCACGCCGTCCCCAAACGAGCCAGAGACCAGGCAAGGAACGTTCTCGTGGGACACACCCACCCCGGGTCATACGTTGTTCCAGTGATTACTAAAGCGCGCGTTCCTGATGCCTCATGGGAGGACGATCGACCACGCCTCATTGAAGAGGTGGAGGAACTGTCCTTCGACCGGCGCATGGTCGTCACACTCGCCAAAGGGCTGACTGTTCTGCACGAACTAGGCGTCGTAAGCGAAAATGAGCCTAGTAACCGTGACGTCTATGATGGAGTTGGAGAAGGCATCTCGTACGAACTATGCGATGGCGTTCTCCGATCGCTACGCGACCCCTCGGTTCAGGATTTTGAGGTTGGGTTCAAGTGGGCTCCTGCCGTAACTCCGCCAGGAGGAGTGAGACAGAACGTCGCTTTCCCGTCTGAGTCCGTTCCCCGGCTACGGCGGATCGCTCGCGGCCTCCGCAAAGATATTGAAGACCGAGAGCAGGTGATCTACGGATGGGTTGAAGTCCTATCCAGCAAAGCGGAGGATGTTGGCGGATCAGTGCGAGTCCACGCAATAGTCGGCGGCAAGCGGCGGGTGATTCGAATGAACCTTGATCGCGACAATTACGAAAAGGCCGTTGAGAGTCACAAAAGATGCTCTGTCATGGTGCGCGGAAACCTTCATATCGAAGAAGGAAAGCAGGCCATCATGGATGTTCACTCGTTTGAGCTTGAGCAACGATTGCCTAGCACCTAACCCATACCATTCGGCACGACAGATACATCCCTTACTGGCAAACATGATGGTGCACACTTCAATCGTCATCACCGATAGTCTTGGGTTTGGCCGCATGGCCCCTAGCCGCCATTGCCGCCCGGAATCGTCCAAATTTTCACGAGAAGCATGCCCAGCCGGCGAACAACGATCATTGACCCCTCTTGTCAGACTTGCTTCGGCTGTCTAGTCCCAGCTGATGCTTGGCGTATCCGTCCCAGGACATGCCTGACGTTCGGCCTAGAGTGCTGGGTACTTTGATGGACCGCAGACGCGAGGGCTGAAGGGTTGCGACTGCATGGGGTACTGGGGCACCTTGATCGCTGTACAGCGCAACGGGCGAGATCTCGTTGCGCTGACCGACCGGAACGCCGAGCTTCGTATACATGCCAGCGCGCGACGAGGTGACGGGTGGCAGGTGTACGGCCTGCCCGAGAACGTGGTCATCGGTGACGCCGACGACCTGCTTCCACGGCTGGCGAAGGAGTCCCAGGCGCCAGTGCTGGCCGCCTTCATAGCCGACAGCGACTACGGCCAGATGGCAGGGCTCAGCCAGCTTCACGGTCGGTGGGAGGCATGGTTGGACGCGAGTACGGCGCGCCTGTTCGAGCGTGATCACCTGGTCATGCAGGGTGTGTCGAAGGCTGACGCCAACCAACAGGCTGTGCGGATGATCGCCGGATTCGGGCTGCCGCCCGCCACAGCGGCCGAGCGGGCAACCCAGTGGGCGAGAGAGGCTGGCTACACGGTGCCCGTCGGACCGGTCCGGCAAATCCTCGCCAGTAGGCGCCCTCCAGGCGTCAGCGCCCTGATGCGCCTGCCGTGGAAGCGCTATGTCTTCGCCGAGGAAATGTTCTTCGCACTTCTGGACAACCTCGGGCTGCCTCGTGGCCGATGAGTGACCCGACAGGTGCGACCCGAAGCGCACCCACTGCGGGCCGCGCAATGGAGCCTTCGATCATGTCAAGCATCTGGTGGGACGCGACTGTCAGGCATGTCTCGGGACACGACACGGCTCACGGATAGTTTGTTGCCGAATTCCTCTGTTTTAGATCAAGGCACCGCGCTCCGCGCGGTGCGGGGCGGCAAGCCCGGCCGGCGGCAAGCCGCCCCGGCCGCCTACGGCGCCGGGGCGGGAAGCCACCGACAGCCGCCGGGACACCGCCCCCAGCACAGCCAGGAACCAGCCCCAGCAAGGCCGTGACGGAAGCCGGCGACCCGGCCTGGTCGAGTGGTCGGGGCTTCCGGCTGCCGCGCCAGTCCAACCCCGGGACTGGCTTGCCACCGGGTCACCAGGTCGCGGCACCAGTTCCACCGCCAGGATGTGCCCGGCCCTCCCCTGCAACTGCCGGCCCGCTCCGAACCCTCGACCACCAACCCCCGAGAGCCCTCACGACGCGCAGCCCGCCCGGCCCGAGGCAGAGCCAACTGAGCCCGCGCTCAGGGCGTCTCCAGGGCGTCAGGGCGTCCGTAGGGCGTCAAAAGCCGGCCAATGTTGACCAAGAACGACCATCGACACCCGGACATAGAACCAGCTCATAGCCTTGATCACGGCTCTGAGCTGGTGGGCGACGGACGAGTCGACCTGTACGCCGGATTCTGTGACCGGCACCTGCCCCGAGGGGCCCGCGCCGGCGGCGGCCATCCATCTAGGCCTGCCGTCGCCGGCAGGCTCGAGCGGCCTACCCGCAGACATCGGGCGGGCAGCCCTCAAGCGTCTGCGCCGGGTCGTCATCATGTCTGGTGACGACCCTTGCTTGGCCTTGCTCCGGGTGGGGTTTACCGAGCCACCCCGGTCACCCGGGGTGCTGGTGGGCTCTTACCCCACCGTTTCACCCTTACCGTCCCCGATGGGGTCGGCGGTCTGTTTTCTGTGGCACTGTCCCGCGGGTCACCCCGGGTTGCCGTTAGCAACCACCCTGCCCTGTGGAGTCCGGACGTTCCTCGGCGGCGGGCCGGAGCCCGCCGACGCGACCGCCCGGTCGACTCGTCCGTCGCGCACCCATCCTAACGACGCCACGGCCGCGTCTATTGCCGCCCCGGGGCGACCGGCCCCCGTCCTGCCGGGGCCGGGTACTAGCCTCTGGTGACCATGGATGTCTCCGACGCCGCGCTGCTGCTCGCCGCCGGGCTCGCCGCGGGCACGGTCAACGCGGTGGCCGGCGGGGGCTCGCTCATCACCTTCCCGGCGATGATCGCGGTGGGCCTGCCGCCGGTGCCGGCGAACGTGAGCAATTCGGTCGCGGTCTTCCCCGGGTACGCGGCGAGCGTGGCGGGCAGCCGGCAGGATCTGCCGCCCCGGCGGATGCTGGCCACGCTGGTGCCCACCACGATCGTCGGCACGATCGCCGGCGCCATGCTGCTGCTGGCCACCCCGGCCCGGGCGTTCGAGCTGGTGGTGCCGTTCCTGGTGCTCGGGGCCACGGCGGTGCTGGCGTTCCAGGATCCGCTGCGCCGGCTGGTCGGGCATCCGCGCGACCTGGCTCCGCGCCGCCGTACGGTCACCGTGCAGGCCATGGTCGCGATCGGCGCGGTGTACGGCGGCTACTTCGGCGCGGCGCTCGGGGTGATGCTTGTCGCGGGCCTGGCCCTGGTGCTGGACGCGACGCTGGCCCGGGTGAGCGCGATCAAGAACCTGCTCTCCGCCCTCGTCGGGTTGACCACGCTCGTGGTGTTCGCGCTGTTCGGGCCGGTGAACTGGGCGGCCGTCGCGGTGGTCGCGCCAGCGACGCTGGTCGGCGGGTACGCCGGCGCACGGCTGGTGCGCCGGCTGCCGCCGGTGGTGCTCAAGGTGCTGATCGTGGTCTTCGGCACGGCGATCGGGCTCTACCTGCTCTGGCGCGCACTGCGCTGAGCCTCGGCGGCGCAGGTACTCACGGTTGGCCCGCGAGCTGTAGGCCGACCTCTTCGCTCACCGATCACCGACACGCCACAGCCGCACCCGCCATCGCACCCACTTCGAAACGCGGCCCAGGGTGATCAGCCCACCAGTGTGATCAGCGCGCTACCGGCGGGCGGCAGCGCTGCGCTGGCGTGCCGATTCGTAGAGCACGACGGTCGCGGCGGCCGCCGCGTTCAGGGAGCTGGCGGCCCCGGACATCGGGACCCGGACGAGCTGGTCGCAGGCCTCACGCCAGCCGACGCTGAGACCGGTGGTCTCGTTGCCGATCAGGGTCAGCGTGGGTCGCGTGAAGTCGTACTCGGCGGCATCCAGTGCGCCGTGCTCATCGGCACCCACGATGCCGACGCCGACGCCGTCGGCGCGCACGTCGGCGACCCAGGACAGCACGGCCTGGGGTGAGGGCGCCCGGACCACGGGCAGCGCGAACAGCGAGCCGGTGCTCGCCCGCACCGCCTTCGGGTCGTACACATCGGCGGCATGGCCGGTGACGATGACGCCGGACGCGCCGAAGGCGTCCGCGGACCGGATGAGCGTCCCGATGTTGCCAGGGCTGGTGGGCCGGTCGAACACGACGGTGAGCATGGTCGGCCCGGCCGGGATGCGGCACAGGTCGTCCTGCGGCAGCGCGACCACGGCCAGCAGTTCCGGAACGGTGTCCGCCTTGCCGCCCAGCATGTGCATCAGTTCACGGGAGACGGCGAACCTCTCGGCCCGGACGGTGTCCAGGGCCTTACGTGCCCAGCCGGAGAGCTGGACGTCGGCGTCGTAGAGCAGCTCTCGAACCTGCCAGCCGTGTTCGATGGCCATGGTGATCGGGCGCACGCCCTGCACGAGGAACTCGCCGCGACGCTGCCGCTTGGTCCGATTGCGGAGCAGCGCCTCCCACTGCTGGAACCGGGCATTGCGACCACTCACCCGCACCCTCACCGTTGTCCCCGCCTCGCCCGTACCTCAGGAACGGGGTTGTCCTGCCCGAGTCCTCGGCGAATCGCGATCTCCACGGGCGAGTACGCACCGTCGGCCCGTTCCAGTTCGTACGGCGCGGCCGGCACCAGCGGCGGCTGGGCCATGAAGCGCGGCCGCGTCCCGTGGTGCGGTCGCGCCGCGTGCACCAGGAAGGGATGGCACAGGAAGACATCGCCGGGGGACCCGGTGGCCAGGGCGAGTGGCCGGTGGTCGGACGCCGCCACCAGCTCGGGCGCGAGGTCCAGCCCGCTCGCCCCGTCCTCCCCGTACTTCTCCAGCACCTTCGGCACGTCGAGGTGTGAGCCGACCCGGATCCGTGTCGGGGCGTCCTCCGCACCGATCTCGCTGAACAGGAACAGCATCAGCAGCGCCCGGCCCCGGGAGCGGACGTTCGTGAAGTACCAGCTCGCACCCTCCGGCAGATAGCTGCCCTCGATGTGCCAGCCCGCGTCGTTCGGCTCGTCCTTGTGCGGGAAGCGCAACGGGAACGTGCCCAGCGAGTAACGCGGCTCCCAGCGTCCCGCGCCGACGAGCAGGTCGTACGCGTGATGGAGGAACGGTGAGTTGGGTGCGGCGGCGAACGGCCCCTGCGCCATGCCGGGCACCCAGTGCACGGGCTGCGTCCAGGTGGCTGGGTCGTCCGGGTCGCAGCCCGTCTCCCGCCACAGCAGCCGCGCGCAGTCCGCGGCCACGCGCGGTGCGACGGCGCCCGGCAACTTCACGAAGCCGTCGCGAAGGAACCGGGATACCAGTGTCGTGTCGTCCATGCCCCCATCGTGTGGCGGCACCGATCCCGATCACCCGACACTTTCCGCTCCGCTTCTGTCGGGTGTGCCGCAACAGAGCCGGTCACGATACGGAGGCGCTGTCGCACCGCACCACAGCTTCAGGTTCCGCCCAACTGCCGAAGGGAGCGAACGCATGGAGACCCGCATCGTCGACCGTCCCGCGTTCCGGCTCGTGGGGCACGCTGCCCGGGTTCCACTGATCCACCGAGGCATCAACCCGTACATCCAGCAGCACATCGCCGCGCTGCCGGCAGAGGAGCACCTGCGCTTGAAGGCACTCGGCGCCAGTGAGCCGGGCGGCCTGCTCGCGGTCTTCGATGACCTCGACGCGGACTACGGCGAAGGCAGCGAGCTGACCTACCTGCACGGGGTCGCCGTGTCCCCGAGCACGCCGGTCCGGGGCGATCTCGAGGTCATCGAGGTCCCGGCGGGCCGCTGGGTGGTCATCCGGGCCGTGGGGCCGCATCCGCAGACCCTGCAGAAGATCTGGGCCGCGGCCGCAGTCGGGTGGTTTCCCTTCAACCCGTGGCGGCTGCGGCCCGGCCCGGAGATCGTCGCGGTGCCCGAGCCGACGGGCGACCTCAGCACCGCGACCCGCGAGCTCTGGCTGCCCGTCGAGCCGGCGTAGCGACGGGGTTATATATCCGGGTGCCCAGGCCCGACGGTGGCAGGCCGCGTACCCGTCCGGATCCGGTCCTGGCGGACATGGCCCACAGCTCGCGGGCCAACCGTGAGTACCTGCGCCGCCGCCGAGGTATCACGGCACGCCCCAGCGATCATCGAGTCGCTACCCCGCCTCTGGAATACGGCCTAGTGGTCGTGGAGCGTGAAGAAGAGCGTCCGGTGCTCGACGTCCAAAAAGGCGGCCCGCCACCGCGTGGACGGGTTCGCCTCGTCGTACGCCCGGCTGTGCAGCCAGCGGGGGGCGGCCGGCAGGAACGGCGCGAGAGCGGGCCACGCGTCCGCCGGGCTGGTGAGGGTCGCCTGATCCGGCTCGGCGGGCGCGTACGGCACGAAGCCGTACCGCTGCGCCAGCGTCCGCGCGTCCTCCGGACACAGCCGGACCACGCCCTGGTAGGCCCAGTCCGTCGGGCCCGGCGCGCGGCTGCACGCGTCACCCGACGCGCGCAACTGCCAGTGGATCTCCGGGTAGTCGCCGAGGTCCGGCAGCTCCTGGGGCGGGTCCCACCGGTCGGTGCGCACCTTCGCCTCCTCGGCGCGCACCGACTCCCGGCACGCGGGCGTCTCGTCCGGGTCGTCGTCGACGGCCAGGACCGCGGCCCCCACACACCCGACGACCAGTAGCAGCAGCGCGACGGAGCCGCCGAGGACGGTCACCAGCGCGTCTCGTCATGGTCGTCAGCGTACGAAGGGCGTCCACCCCGCCGCGTCGCCCCCGGCCGCGGAGGGCCGGGGGCGACGCGTTCCCGAGAGACGCTCAGGCGACCGGTTCCGGGGCCGCGTCGGCGTCGCGGTGCGGGCCGGGCACGACGCGCGGGTCGCCCTCGTCGGCGAAGTAGTCGTCCGACGTGGTGCCGTCGCCGCCGTCGCGCACCTTCGCCGCCCGCAGCACCACCGTGAGCAGCGCCGCGACCGCGAGGTTGACCAGCACGGCCACGATTCCGACGTAGATCGTCTTCGGGGTGTCGAATCCGAAGTCGGCCAGCGGGAACGCCGAGCCGCCGAAGTGCTTACGGCCGGTCGCGGCGTTCGGGATCTGGTAGAGCATCCACATGCCCAGCCCCATGCCCGCGATCCAGCCGCCGATCAGCGCGCCGCGGTGGAACCAGCGGGTGTAGAGGCCGAGCGCCACCGCCGGCAGCGTCTGGAGGATGATCACGCCGCCGATGAGCTGGAGGTCGATGGAGAACTGCGGGTCGAGGAAGACGATGCAGGCCACCGCGCCGACCTTCACCACCAGCGAGGTGATCTTGGAGACGTTCGCCTCCTGCGCGGGGCTGGCGTCCCGCTTCAGGTACTCCTTGTAGATGTTGCGGGTGAACAGGTTCGCCGCCGCGATCGACATGATCGCCGCCGGCACCAGCGCACCGATGCCGATGGCCGCGTACGCGACGCCGGCGAACCAGTCGGGGAACTGCTGGTCGAACAGGACCGGCACCACCGTGTTGCTGTCCACGGTGCCCTCCTTCGACCCGGGCAGCGGCTTCACCCCGGCCGCGATGGCCATGAAGCCGAGCAGCGCGATCAGGCCGAGCAGCAGGCTGTACGCGGGCAGCGCCGACATGTTCCGCTTGATCACGTCGCGGTTCCGGCTGGCCAGCACGCCGGTGATGCTGTGCGGGTAGAGGAACAGCGCCAGCGCCGAGCCGAACGCCAGCGTGACGTACTGGAGCTGGTTGTTGGCGTTGAGCAGCACCCCGTCGTTGGGGTTCGGCGACGCGTCGAACTTCGCGTCCGCGGCGTCGAAGATCTCGCCCCAGCCGCCCAGCTTGTACGGCAGGTACAGCACCGCCACCAGGATCACGATGTAGATCAGCGTGTCCTTGACGAACGCGATCAGCGCCGGCGCGCGCAGCCCCGACTGGTACGTGTACGCGGCCAGGATCGCGAAGGCGACGATGATCGGCAGGTGCCGGGCCAGCGTGCTCTCGCCGGTGACCCCCATGGTCTTCAGCACCGCCTCGATGCCGACCAGTTGCAGCGCGATGTACGGCATCGTCGCCACGATGCCGGTGATCGCGATGAGCAGCGCCAGCACCGGCGAGTCGAACCGCTTGCGGACGAAGTCCGCGGGGGTGACGAAGCCGTGCCGGTGCGAGACCGACCAGAGCCGGCACAGCACCAGGAACACCAGCGGGTAGATGACGATGGTGTACGGGACGGCGAAGAAGCCGGCCGCGCCCGCGCCGAACATCAGCGCCGGCACCGCCACGAAGGTGTACGCGGTGTACAGGTCACCGCCGACCAGGAACCAGGTGATCCAGCCGCCGAAGTTGCGCCCGCCCAGTCCCCACTCGTCGAGGTGGGCCATGTCCTTCGGGGCGCGCCACCGGGCCGCCACGAATCCCATCCCGCTGACCAGCAGGAAGAGCGCCGAGAAGACGATGATCTCGGTGAGGTGGTCGCGCCACATCAGCGACCACCCGCGTCCGTGCCGGCCGGCCCGTCCGACGACGGCCTGCCGGCCCGCTTCTTCGTCATCTGGTACACCAGCGTGGTGGTGGCCACGCCGAGCAGGATGTAGACGAGCTGGAGCCAGTAGAAGCGCGGGAAGCCGAGGAACCGGGGCGAGTCGGCGTTGAAGAAGACCGGGATCAGGGGCACCACGATGGGGATGAAGAGCAACCAGTTCCAGGGGCTGTGGTCCTTCGCCCTGGAACGCGCCGCTGTCGGCGCCTCCGGTTCGGGTGCGGCCATTGCGACAGACCTCCGCGTGTCGTAGATCGGCACTGATGACGGCCGGAGGCTACGACCCTGTGAGCCGGGTCACGTTCGACGGGAGGAGGTTGCTGCGCCGAACGGCGGACGGCGTGCGCCGAACGGCGGCCACGGGCAGCCGGACGGCCGGCCGCCCGGCTCAGATCGCGGCGAGGTGCGCGGTGTCGTTGACCGTGCGGACGGCGACGCCGCCGTCGGGCCACGTGTCGAGCACCGAAATGCCGGCCGCGTCCAGGAACAGCCGGTGCAGGAAGCCGTCATTGGCCGCGAGGGCGTCGCGCAGCACCAGCTTGATCGGCGAGACGTGCGAGACCACCACCACGGTCTCCCCCGGGTACGCCCGGCACAGCCCGTCGACCGCGCGGCGGCAGCGCTCGGCGACGTCGACGAACGACTCGCCGCCCGGCGGGGCCACCCGGGTCGAGGCGAGCCAGGCGTCCAGCTCGCCCGGCCACTCCTGGCGTACCTCGGCGAAGGTACGCCCCTCCCAGGCCCCGAAGTCGCACTCGATCAGGTCGTCCTCGCGGCGCACCGGCACGCCGCCGAGCGCCCCGGCGATCGCCTCGGCGGTCGCCGTACACCGGGACAGGGGCGAGCTGACCACGGCCGCGACGGTCGGGGCCAGCCCGGCCACCCGGGCGGCCGTGGCCCGGACCTGGGCCCGGCCGCGCTCGGACAGCGGCACGTCGCCGCGACCGGAGTAGCGGCGCTGCTCGGTGAAGGCCGTCTCGCCGTGCCGGACCAGGATGAGCCGGGTGGCGGTGAAGCTCGGACGCGGCTCCCAGGAGGCGGGGGCGGTGGCCGGGTCGGTGCCGGTGGCCGTCGCCGACGCGGCGCGGGCGGCCACCTCGCGGGCCCTCGCGCGGGCCGGCGAGTCGGGGCCGGCGACCTCGCGCGGCGGCTCCACGACGCGCGGCGGCGCGACGGCGGCCCGGGCCGGCGCCTTGCCGGCGGCGGCGTCCATGGCGGCGTTGGCGAGGGCGTCGGCGTGCCGGTTGCGCTCCCGGGGAATCCAGTGGAACCGGACGGCGGCGAAGCGGTTCACCAGCCCGGCGGCCTGCGCGGCGAGCGGACGCAGCCCGGGGTGCTTGATCTGCCAGCGGCCGCACATCTGCTCGACCACGAGCTTCGAGTCCATCCTGGCCTCGACCTCGGCGGCACCCAGCGCGGCGGCGGCCTCCAGCCCGGCGATCAGCCCCCGGTACTCGGCGACGTTGTTGGTGGCGACGCCGATCGACTCGCTCCGCTCGGCCAGCACCTCACCGGTGTCCGCGTCGCGGACCACCGCGCCGTAGCCGGCCGGGCCGGGGTTGCCCCGGGATCCGCCGTCGGCCTCGACGACGACCACGCGCGGCGCCACGGGCTACAGGCCGGACTCGTTGGTGCGGACCATGATCCGCCGGCAGTCCTCGCAGCGGACGACCTCGTCCGGGGCCGCCTTGCGGATGCGGGACACGTCGGCGCCGGAGAGCTCCAGGCGGCAGCCGCCGCACCGGCCGGCGGTCAGCAGCGCCGCGCCGAGCCCGGTGTCCTCGCGGATCTTGTCGTACAGCTGCACCAGGTCGGCGGGGAGGTCGGCCGCGAGCGGCTGGCGGGCGCCGCGCTTGAACTCCTCCTCCTTGGCGATCTCGGCCAGGCTCTCGTCGCGGCGCCGCTCGGCGGCGTCGCGCTTCTCCCGGACCTCCGCGAGCCGCTTCTCGACGCCGTCCAGCACGCCCTGGGCCGTCTCCCGCTGCTCCATCAGCTCCAGCTCGGCGTCCTCCAGGTCGCCCTGGCGGCGGTTGAGCGAGACCAGCTCGTGCTGGAGGGCCTCCAGCTCCCGGGCCGGGCCGGTGCCGGCGGCGAGCCGGGCCTCGTTCTTGGACTTGCGGGCCCGCACCTGGTCGACGTCCTTCTCCATGCGGGCGATGTCCCGGTCCAGGTCGTCGACCGCCACCTGGGCGCGGACCCGCTCGTCCTCCAGCGCGGACAGCTCCCGGGCCAGCGCGTCCAGCTCGGCCCGCTCGGGCAGCGAACGGCGCCGGTGGGCGAGCTGGGCGAGGGTGGTGTCGATCGCCTGGAGGTCGAGCAGGCGGCGCTGGACCTGGGGGTCAGCC
The DNA here is from genome assembly GCF_048060285.1 of Micromonospora sp. LOL_025. NCBI lineage: Bacteria > Bacillati > Actinomycetota > Actinomycetes > Micromonosporales > Micromonosporaceae > Micromonospora > Micromonospora sp. LOL_025. The sequence continues at coordinate 433,026 of NZ_JBHMIR010000001.1, forward strand.
TTCACGGTCGGGGCTCCTTGTCATCCACCGCGGGTGGGGCGGCGTGTACGGTCCACGGGTCGGTGGCCAGGTCGGACACCAGCGTCTCGACACCCGTCGCCTCCCGCAGGAGGACGGCCAGGTCGTCCAGCCACGGTCGTTCCGTCGCCCAGTGGGCGGCGTCGAGCAGGGCCGGGCCGTCGGCGGCCAGGTGCTCGCCGGCCGGGTGGTGGCGCAGGTCGGCGGTGAGGAACGCGTCCACCCCGACCGCGGTCGCGTCGGCGAGGAAGCCGTCCCCCGCGCCGCCGCTGACCGCGAGGGTACGAACCATACGCCCGGGATCCCCGGCGGCGCGAACTCCCCAGGCGGTGGGGGGCAACACGGCGGCGGCGTGCCGGGTCAGCTCCGCCAGCGTCATCGGCTCCGGCAGCTCGCCGATCCGGCCGATCCCCCGGCCGTCGCCGTGCGCGGGCGAGCCGGGCGCGGGCCGGTGCAGCGGGCGCAGCCCGGTCAGCCCGAACCGGGCCGCGAGGGCGTCGGAGACCCCCGGGGCGGCCACGTCGGCGTTGGTGTGCGCGACGTACAGGGCCACGTCGGACCTGATGAGCCGGTGCACGATCCGGCCCTTGTAGGTCGTGGGGGCCACCGAGGAGACGCCGCGCAGCAGCAGTGGGTGGTGGGCGACGATCATGTCGACGCCGGCGTCGAGCGCCTCGGCCACCGTCTCCGGCACCACGTCGACCACGCAGAGGACGCGGCGCACCGGGGCGCACGGCTCGCCGAGCACCAGCCCGACGCGGTCCCAGTCCTCGGCCCAGGCCGGCGGATAGCGCCGCTCCAGCTCGGCGACCACGTCGGCGACGGTCGGCGGGACTGCGTTGGTGCTCACGGCGGGCCAGCTTACCGGCGCGGGCCGTGGCCGGGGGTGTCGCCCACCGGGACGACGGCGTGTCCCGCCGTGGTCCCGGTGCGCCGGAAGGTCCCTGACTGACGTCGTACGCCGGCCAGGGACCTTCCGGCACGCGTCAGGCGACGGGACAGAGCCGGTCCCGTACGGCGGCCAGGCCCAGGGCCCACGGGAAGGCGTGCACGTGCCGCTCGCCGGTGCCCGGCGGGTGCAACGGGAAGACGTGGTCGCCGAAGAGCACCGTGACCCCCCACTCCGCGAGCCGGGCGATGCCGGCCCGGAAGGCCGGGTGGGCCGCCATCGCCGCGTTCGTGTACGGCACCGCCACCACCGGCACGCCCAGCCCCTGCGCCTCCACCAGCAGCCCGAGGGCCAGTGTGTCGGTGATCCCGGCCGCCCACTTGTTGACGGTGTTGACCGTCGCCGGGCAGACGATCATCGCGTCGGCCTGCGGCAGCACGTCGAGGTCGCCCGGATTCTTGTAGTGGGTGCGGACCGGATGGCCGGTCTGCCGGGCCAGCGCGGCCCGGTCGACGAACTTGGCGCCGTCCGGCGTGGTGACCACGCAGACGTCCCAACCGTCCTGCTGGGCCAGCTCGACGAGCCGGCCGACGTGGCGGGCCAGCGGCGAACCGCAGGCGATGACGTAGAGCACCTCGCGGCGCTCGCTGCTCGGGTGCGGGCCGGCCATCAGGCCGCCTCCGCGCTCATACCCCAACTCCCATGTGCTCAGCCAACTCCGCAATCGGAGAAGGCGGCGCACCACGTGTGCGACGCAGGACGTCCGACATCACCTCGTGGGCGATCGGCCGGCAGCGGATCTCCGACGGGGCGAGGCGGTCGCCGCGCAGCAGCATCTCGCCGGCGTTGGCCACGTCGCCGACCTGAGCGAAGCCCCGGGCGATGTCGAGCAGGTGGTGGGCCCGGCGCTCCGGCAGCAGCGCGTTGAACGACGGCTCCTGGATGCGCTGCTGGTGCACCTCCACCGCCCGGCCGCCGTCGCCCAGCTCGACCGCCGCCGCCGCCCGGTGCAGCTCCACGTTGGTCGGCCCGAACGAGGTCCAGTAGTGGTTGTGGTCGCCGCCCAGCAGGACGGCGGCCTCCTGGGCCCCGTTGATCAGGTCGCCGACCGTGGCGGAGTCGCCGATCCGGGCGGCGGCCATCGCACCCTGGAGCAGCAGCATCCCGTAGACCGACAGGAGGGCCGGGGACGCCTCGGTGCCGCTGCCCGGGGCGAGCCGGTTGGCGATGGTGACGTTGAGTTCGAGAGCGGGCCGGGGCCGACCCATCGCCACCAGCGCGTTGCAGACCCGGGTGGTGGCGATGCCGGCCAGCAGCGGGTCGTCGGCGCGCTGGGCGACCGCCATCGAGCGGTCGGCGGCCAGCCAGGCCAGGTCGCACTCGCCCAGCTTGCGCAGCACCGACGAGGCGATCTGGTAGACCTGCCCGAGCAGGTGGGCCGCCTCGCGGGCCTGGTCGCCGCCGTAGCCGGCGTCGGCGGCCTGGGCGTCGCGCAGCAGCTTCGGCAGCGCCCGGGTCAGCATCCCGTAGCGGCCGTACTGGTAGGTGAGCCAGGCGTGGTTGACGGCCTTGCGCATGTCGGCCAGGGGCGGCGGGCACGGCGCGGCGTCGAAGTACGCGCTCATCGAGTCGTACCGCTCCAGGGCCGCCCGGATCTCCTGCACCTCCACCTGGTCGATGCAGTTCAGCGCGTCCGTACGCCGCTCCGGGTCCTTGCCGAGCAGAAGTTGCACGTCGACCTGGAGGATGTCGGCGATCTCGTAGAGGACGGAGAACTTGTCCAGCCGGCGCACTCCGCGCTCGACCTTGTCGACCCAGCTCTTCGACTTGCCCAGCCGATCCGCGAAGACCTGCTGCGACATCTTGCGCCGCCCCCGCCAGTAGGCCACCCGCCGCCCGATGGGCAACTCGTCCATCCACCCGTTCCTTTCCCTGTGCCTGCTCGAGCGGACGTGCCGGCCGGTCCTGCCGGATGCGGCGATCGATCCGTACGTCTCAGGTTTTCGCTGGTCGCACAGCGTGTGCGTCAGCCGTACAGCCAGTTCTCGTAGTTTTCGTGCAAGTTGCATCAGCCGTTCGTCAGCTCAACGATCGCGGGTTACGGCAGTGACGGTGCTCGACATGCGACCTGGGCACCGGCCGGGGTCCGGCGAGGGGAGATGGCACATGTGGGGGAATGTCGCGCCGCGCGTCGTTCAACTGTCCCCGTTGGAACGGGTGCGGCTGCGCCGGGTGGCCGTGCGGTACGCGCTGCACGGCTGGGACGTCACCCCCGGCGCGTGCCTCGCCCGCAGCCGCTTCGTCTGCGGGCGGGCCGGCTGCCCGACGGTCGGCTGCCACCCCGCCCTGGAGAACTGGGAGCACGCGGCGAGCGCCGACCCGGCCCGGGTCGCGACCTGGTGGCGCAGCCGGCCGCACGGGGTGCTGCTGCCCACCGGGCGGGCGTTCGACGTGCTGGAGGTCCCCACGCACCTCGGCCGGCACGTGCTGGACGCGGTCCGGACGCACCCGGCCGGCGTCGGCGTACGCGGGCCGGTGCTGGTGACCCCGACCGGCCGCTGGATGTTCCTGGTCCGCCCCGGCGACCCGCTCCGCCCCGAGCTGGACCACTGCTTCCACGTGGTCCGGCACGGTCCCGGCTCCTGGATCCCGGCCCCGCCGACCCGGCTGCCGGAGGGCACCGTCCGGTGGGCGGTCGCACCCGAACAGGCCCGCTGGCAACTGCCCGACTCCTATCTGGTGCAGAACGCGCTGATCGAGGCCCTGCGGGCCACCGGGGTCACGGTCACCTCCGACCTGCTCCCCGGTCACCTGCCGCTGCCGCGCCGGGGCATGTGACGCCGCCTCGACAGCGACGCCGGAGGGCCGGCGCTCGTTGAGCACGGCGACGGCGCACCCGCGCCGGGAGCGGGGGTTACATGTCCACCGACGACACCGCGCGCCAGCCGGACGGCGCGGAGCCGCCGCCCCGGCACCGGCCGCGCCGCCGCTGGCCCGTCACCCGTCCCGTCGGCTCCCGCCCGGGCCGCCCCCGCCCCCTCGGCTCCCGCCCCGCCACGACCCGCCCCTTCCGCTGACCCTCAGCCCGCCAGGGGCAGGGCGGTGGAGTGCAGGAGGCGGGCGTCGTCGGTGACGATCGCGTGCTGGTGCCCCGGCAGGCCGTCCAGCCAGCCGACGCCGGCCGGGCCCATCGCGACGGCCGCGGTGGCGTACGCGTCGGCCAGCCCCAGGTCCGGCCCGACCACGGTCACCGAGCGCAACCCCCGGGCCGGTACGCCCCGGCGCGGATCGAGCACGTGGTGGCCGCGCTCGTAGACGCCGGACGTGGCCACGGCCAGGTCGGTGCCGGTGAGCACGAGGCAGGTGGACATCGCGTCCCACGGGTGGCGGACGCCGATCCGCCACGGTTGCCCGGTCGGGGAGTGGCCGCGTACCCGCACGTCGCCGCCGGCGTTCAGGCAGTGGTTCGCCGCCCCGGCCGCGAGCAGCCGGTCCGAGGCGACCTGCACCGCCCAGCCCTTGACGTAGCCGGACGGGTCGAGCCGCCCGGTGGCGTACGCGTCGAAGAAGCCGTCGGTGGCCTTCCACAGGTCGGCGCAGCACGCCAGCACGGCCCGCAGGTCGGCGCCGGCCCCGGAGAGCGGCAACTCGCCCCGGTCGACGCGGCAGACCTCGCTGTCGGCCCGGTACGTGCTGAACCGGGCGTCCACCTCGCGCAGCCAGGCGAACACCTCCCCGGCCAGCGCGTCCAGCTCGGCGGCGGGCAGATCGTCGGCGAGGTCGAGGCTGATCGCGGTGCCCATGACCTGCTCGACCCGGCGCAGTCCGGGCCTGGTCACCGGCGGACCCCCGTCCGGCCGCCGCCCCGCCGCCACCGGCACGTCAGTTCGCCCGGTCGATCGCGGCCTGCAACGACCTCTTGTACGAGGTGCTGGTGGCGGTCGCCCCGGAGACGGTGTCCACGTCGGCGCTCTGCCGCTGCACCACCAGCCCGGAACTGCCGCTGTAGCGGCCGTCGACCTGCTCGCTGCGCTGGTCGGACTGGGCGGTCTCCTCGGGCAGCTCCAGGGCCACCACATCGACGATCCGCGTCCCGGAGAGGGTGATCTGCACCTGCACGTTGCCGTACTCGTTCTCCACCACCGGCCCGGTGACGGTGCGGGTGGTCGGCGCGGGCGGCGGCTTGGCGGTGGTACGCGGCGCGGACGGCGCCCGGGTGGTGGCGCTGGGCCGGCTCGCCGGCGCCCGGGTGGCGGTGCGACCGGGCCGGGGGGACGCGCTGGTGCGGGCCGGCGACGGCGGGGCGGAGACCTTCCCGCCGCCCGGGGTCGGGCCGGCCGGCGCGGGCACCACCGGCGGAGGCGCCGCCGGCAGGTCCTGGGCGACCGGGCTGGTGCCCGGCGAGCCCTTCAGCACCACCATGGCGGTGGTGCCGGCCGCCAGGCCGGTGATCGCGAGCAGGGCGCGACGCATGGAAGCCTTCCTACAGCTCGAACGTGGCCAGGTGGATCTGCCGGCGGGGCACGCCGGCCTCGCGGAGCACCCGCAGCGACTGCTCGACCAGGCCGGGCGGCCCGCAGAGGTAGACGTCGCGCCGGGCGAGGTCGGGCACCAGCCGGCGCAGCCCGTCCGGGCTCATCACCTGGCGGGGGCCGGGATCGTGGCGGGAGCCGACGACGTACCAGATCGCGGTGTCCCGGGCCTCGGCGAGCCAGTCAAGCTCACGGTGCAGCAGCACGTCGCCCGGGGTGCGGGCGCGGTAGATCAGCGCGGCGCCGGGCGGCAGTTCCTCCAGCATCGCCCGGATCGGGGTGATCCCGCTGCCGCCGGCGATCAGCAGGGCCCGTTCGCGGGTCCGGTGGGCGGCGGTGAAGGTGCCCGACGGTCCCTCCGCCCAGACCCTGGTGCCCGGTTCGAGGTCGCGCAGGTCGGCGGTGTGCGCGCCGACCACCTTGACGGTGAGCCGCAGCCAGCGGCCGTTGGCGGCGGCGGAGACCGAGAACGGGTGCGCCTGCCACCAGCAGCCCCGGGCGAGGAAGCGCCAGCGGAAGAACTGCCCGCCCAGCAGTTCCAGCCGCTCCAGCCGGTCCCCCGTCAGGTAGATCGAGATCGTGTCCGGGCTCTCCGCCACCACGTCGGCGACCCGCAGCCGGTGCCGCAGGTTGAACGCCAGCGGCGCGACCACCCGGCCCCAGAGCAGGGCGGCGAGCACCAGCACGTACATCGCGATCCAGAAGGTGCGCACCGGGCCGGGCCGGAACAGCTGCGCGCCGTTGCTGAACTGGTGGGCGAAGCCGAGCAGCAGCACCGCGTAGCTCGACAGGTGCAGGGCGTGCCACAGCTCGTAGGGCAACGCGGTGCGGATCGCCCGGACGCTGGTGACGCCGACCAGCACCAGGATGCCGGCGGCGGCGAACGCGGAGACCATGTCCTCGTAGTCGCGCAGCAGCACGCCGGCCTCGGTGAGCACCGGGTTGTCCTCCAGGTCGGCGTAGCCGACCAGGATCAGCGACGCGTGCGCGAGCACGGCGACCAGCAGGGTGGCCCCGACGTCGCGGTGCCAGCGGGCGATCCGCTCGCCGCCGGCCCACCGTTCCAGCACCGGCAGGCGGCTCATCATCAGCACCTGCACGAGCAGCAGGTAGCCGGCGACCAGCCCGGTGATCCGGCCGGCGGCGGTGAGCGTGGCGGCCGTCGACCGCAGCGATCCGGCCGGGGTGTCCAGCCACCAGGGCAGCACGCTGGCGAGCAGGCCGACGACGAGCAACGCGGCCAGCAGCCGCCGGCCGCCGGGTCCGCGTCGCGGCGGCACCAGGGGGCGTACGTCCGCAGCCGGCCGGCCGCCGCGCCGGGACGGGGTCGTCCCGGCGCGGCGGCCGGCGGCGTGGGTGCGCGGGTACGTCACGCGTACAGCTTCATCGGGCGGTACTTCTGCCGGGGGAAGATCTTGTCCACCTCCGCGTTGGTGAGCCCGAAGCGGCCCTGCGCGACGGCTCCGTAGACGTTGAACATGTTGTTGTACTCGGGCACGTCGCCGGAGTCCAGGTCGTCCAGTCCGTTCCAGGTGCCCAGCAGCGAGCCGGCGAGCTTGCGGCCGGAGAGCAGGGTGACCACCCCGCCGTGGCCGTGGTCGGTGCCGCCGCCGTTGGAGGCGACCCGCCGGCCGAACTCGCTGGAGACCATGATGGTCACGTCGGCGGACTTCTCCCCCAGGTCGGTGAAGAACGCCGCCATGGCGCCGGCCAGCTCGTTGAGCCGCCGGTGCAGCTGACCGCCGTCGCGGGTGCCCTGGTTCTCGTGGGTGTCGTAGCCGCCCATCCCGACGGTGGCGACCCGGACGTTCGCCCCGCCCTTGATGAGCTGGGCGAGCTGCTGGAACGCGTAGCCGACGCCCTTGTACTCGACGCCCTCGGCCGCCTGGTACGGCTTCGCGGCGAGGCGCTGCGCGGTGGCCAGCGCGCCCAGGCCGTCCTGCACGGCCTCCTGCACCGGGTGGTTGATCCCGGTGAAGAGCCCCTTGATCGCCTTCTCGGTCGCGGCCCGGTACCGGTCGTCGCCGTTGAGCCGCAGCGAGCCGACGCTGTTGAGGGAGATCGCGCCGTTGTTGCCGACCAGCGACCGGGGCAGCGTGCTGCCGATGCCGACGCTGCGGAACGCGGTGCCCGTGCCGAGCGCGTCGACCAGGCTGTCCAGCCAGCCCCGGCCGCCGGTCTCGCTGGGCAGGCCGCCGAGGTTGCAGGCGTCCGCGGCCTGGAAGTGGCTGCGGGACAGCCGCTCGTCCGAGACCGCCGGGACGAAGCCGAGGTTGCCGCTCTTCAGCCACGGCTCCAGCGGCTTGAACGCGCTGGTCAGCTTGAAGCCCCGGCCCACCGCCAGGGAGTCGTTGCCGAGCAGCAGGTCGGGGCGGGCCTTGGCGAGCACCGGGTCGTCCGCCGGGGCGACCAGGCTCAGCCCGTCCAGCCCGCCGTAGAGGAAGACGTGGATCAGGGTGCCGGTCTTGGTGGCGGCGAACGAGGCCGAGGTGGTGACGAACTGGGCGGTCGCGAGGGCGGTGGCGGTCGCGGCGGCGCCGGCCACGAACGTCCGCCGGGTCACGCCGCGACCGTCCTGCTGGGCCTCCTCCAGGTCCTCCAGCCGCCGGTAGCGGTCGGCCTCGGCGGCGTTCTCGGCGGCGACGATGTCGGCCTCCGCGCGCAGCAGCGCCTCGGCCGGGTCGTCGGCCAGCCGCCGCAGGTCGGGGCATTCGGGGTGCAGGGGGAACGTGTGCACAGTCTTCTCCATCGGGTGCCTCACCGGAGGTGGTGCTGGGGGGAAGCGAGGATCGCCCGCGCTACGGCGGTGACGGCCCCGTCGAACGTGGCGTCGACCTTGTCGCCGGCCGACACGCCGGCCACGCCGAGGATCAGGGACCGCTCGCTGGCGCTCAGCTTCTGACCCACCAGGCGCAGGGCCAGCGCGTCCACGTACGCCCCGGCGGTGGCCGGGGGCCGGGCCACCAGCTTCTCGGGCGGGGTGTAGGTGAAGACGGTGCGCCGGCCGGCGAGCAGCTCGCCCGCCTCGTTCCAGCCGTGGACCATCGTGCCGGCGGAGGTCCAGGCCACGTAGACGTCCGGGTAGCCGTCGGGGGTGGGCTGGCCCATCGGGTACTGGCCCAGCTCGCGCATCCTGTCGTGGATCTGCCGCAGCCCCCGGGCGTACGGGGTGCGCTTGTTGTCGCCGTTGTCGTGCTTCGGCGACGCCTCCGGGGACACCCCGAGGGCCCGGTACGTGGCGACCAGGTACTCCATCGGCCGGCGCACCTTCTGGCCCACCGCCGCCCAGAACTCCGAGGAGCTGAACAGCGTCATCAGCACCGGCTTGATCATGCCCTTGTTCAGGCTGTACGACTTGGCCAGCCGCTCCACGAGGGACTTCGGCGGGGTGTCCGAGACGAACCGGGTGGCCAGGCTCTGCGCCACGTACCTGGCGGTGGACGGGTGCAGCGCGATGTAGGTGATGTACGCGTCGATGGCCGCCTCGGCCTTCTTCGGGTCCTTCGAGTTGTTCGCGTGGGTGAAGCCGAGGACCTTCACCTTGCCGACGTAGTGCCGCTCGGGGCGGAACACGTACTTCCCGTCGTTGACGCCCCGGCCGGTCTGGAGCAGGGCCGCCTGCCGGACGTCCTTCTCGGTGTAGCCGCCGTCGACGCCGACCGAGTACAGCTCCAGGTTCTCCCGGGCCAGGTTCTCGTTGACCGCGTCGGCGCGGGAGTCGTTCTGGTTGAGGTAGAGCAGCAGCGCCGGGTGCCGGTTCGCGGCGAGCAGCATCTCGGGGTAGCTGCCGAGGGCGTGCGCCCGGACGACGTCCCGGTCGAAGGACGCGCGGTACACCTCGCCCCCGTCGAAGTCCGCGGCGACGTGCAGGAAGTCGTTCCAGAAGTCGACCATGACCTCGAACAGCTGCCGCTTCGACCAGATCTGCCGGGCGATGGTGGCGTCCACCATCTCCTTCTCCGGCTGCGCGCCCCGCTCGTTGAGCTGGTCGCGCTGCTCGCGCAGCTGCGCGGTGCCCAGCTTCAGCGTCGGCAGGTCGGCGAGCTTCAGCTCGGCCCTCGTCGGCGCGATCTTGTCGGGGTCGAGCTGCCAGCGCAGCCAGCCGTCGATGCCCCGCTCCTTGATGTCGGCGACGACCTGCGGGGTGGCGCCGAAGGTGGCCCGCCGGGCCAGGTGCAGGACCGGGTCCTTGGCGAGCACCGTCTTGACGGTGACCTTGGTCTCCGCGGCGGCGGCGGCCGGCCCGGAGAAGGTGCGGCCGCCGGCCGGGGCGTTCTTCTTCAGCGCCTCGCCGGCCCGGGAGCCCATGTAGCTCTCGTTCTGCTCGGTGTAGGTGCGCACCGTGCTCGGCTGCTGGCCGCTCGGGCGGGCCGGGGTGCCGTCGGTGACCGTGGTGCCGGTGGCGTCGCCGGCCACGGCCTCGTCGCCGAAGAGGCTGCGGATCTGCGGGGTCATCGCCAGGGCGGCACCGCCGGCGACCACGGCCGCGGTGCCGCCGAGGGCCACGAGGGCCTTGCGGCGGCCGACCTTGCGGCCCGGCTCGTCGTCGTCCAGGTTGGGCAGTCCGGAGCCGGCCGACGGCGCGCCCGCCTGCCGCGCGAAGCCGTCCGGACCGACCCACTGCGGCCCGCGCGCGGCCGGGTGCCCGGCGTGCGCGTACTGCTCCCGCGGGTCGGCGGGGTGTCCACCCTGGTGCTGCGCGCGCGGGTCGTGGCCGTACGGGGTGGAGGGGTGGGTGTCGCGGTGACCGTCGGCGGCGGGGTACTGACGCCCGTCCCATCCGCGATCGTCCCGCGGTCGCCGTGGTGGCACATTCTGGTCGGCCATGTACCAATCCGTTTCTGCTGCGCCGCGACGACTGGCACCGGGCACGGGTGCAGGTGCGGCGACTGGTGCCTGAGGGGGTTGTCACCGGAAGGTAATGAAGGGTTCAGGTGCCTTCAAGCAGCACCGGAAGGCCCCAGGAGGGCACTTAAGGCGCCGCTCAGCGCGGGTCGGCGGCACCGGAACCCGGGGCGACCCGCCACGGACCTCGCGAGCAGGGCGTACGCGGCACGGCACGGGCCGGATCCGGCCATCGGGGCCGAGCCGGCGCGGGACGCCACTTTCATCGCCACAGGCAAATTTAAGGTTCGGCTAAGCCTGCGCTGAGGCGCTCCCCCGCTCGCCGCAGGGCCGGGGCGCGGCCGGAGGGGGCCCGCCCGGGCGGGGCGGCAAAGTAGCAGCAGGACGGGAGCGTGAGCCGCTGCCGCAGCGGGTATGCCGCCGAACCGCTGAACACGTGAGGGGAAGGCACATGCTCAGCAAAGAGGATCAGCGCAGGTTCGAGCAGATCACCCGTCAGCTCCGGGAGAGCGATCCGGCGTTCTTCGCCCGGCTCGACAACCGGGCCCGGGCCCGGCGCGGCCGTTGGCTGATGCTGTTGACGATCGTCCTGTGGGCCTCGCTGCCGGCGATGACCGTGCTGGCCGGGCGACTGGCCGGGGCCGTCTGCGCGGTGGTCCTGGTGGCCAACGCCGCGCTCATGTGGCGGTTCCGCCGCCGCTGGCTGTGACCCGGGGCCCCGTACCGTTCCGCCGCCGGTCTCACCGGCCGAGGAGCCGGTACGCCCGCCGCAGCCGCTCGAGGAGGCCGGGCCCGCCGATGGCGGGGGCCGGCGCGCCGAGCTGCCGCAGCAGCAGGTCCGGTCCGGTCGACAGGCTGGGCGGCCGGTCGGGCAACGGGACCGGCGGCAGCCAGAACCGGTCGACCGCCTCGGCCAGCGGCGCCGTCGGCAGGCCGGCGAGCGCCCGGGACGCGCCGACCGGCGGGACGTCCACGGTGTCCCGCCCGGCTCCCGCCACGCCGTCGTCCCGCGTGGACGGTGCCGACGTCGGCGCGGCACCGTCCACCATGAACGGTGGTGGCGGCACCACACCGTTCGTCGTGGGCGGCGCGGCCGGCGGCACGGCCCGGGTCGCGGCCGGCTGGTCGTCGACGCCTCCGGCGCCGGCCCGCAGGACGCGCAGCCGGTCGAGCAGCTGCGTCCGGCTCCGGCCCCGCCAGTGCAGCAACTGGAACGGGTCGGCGTCGAACGCCTCGGCGAGCAGGTAGAACGTGGCCGCGAGATGCTTGCAGGGGACGGCGAAGTCGGGGCAGCTGCACCGCTGCCGCAGCTCCGCGACACCGGCGGGGAAGAGTGGGGCGCCGGCGCCCGCGAACAGCTCCTCCAGTTCCGGGGGCAGGTCGCCGGCGAGCAGCCGGGCGCTGAAGAACGCCTGGGCGGCCAGTTCCGCCTCGACGCGGGCCCAGAGCGCCTCCGGGAACGGCGGCAGGGCGATGCTCACCTCGTACGGCTGCGCGCGGGAGCCCTGCACCACGGCGTCGACGGTGCCGGGGGCGACATCCAGGCGGACCACCTGTCCGGCCCGCGCGTACGACCGGCCGCGGGTCAGCCGGGTGCCGAGGGCGAACGACTCCAGCACCTCCAGGAAGCGCCGGGACCACCAGGATTGGCCGATGGCCCCGCGGGTGCTGCGCGCCCTCAGCCCGCCGTCGACCCGGCGCGGCCGACCGTAGTCGGCGAACCGGCCGTCGGCGCCGCCGTCGCTCTCCGGCTGCCCGCTCACTCCACCACCGCCCCGGCCTCCAGGGTGAACAGCTCGCGAAGCTGCGTCGTGGACAGCTCGGTGACCCACTGCTCGCCGGTGCCGACGACCGAGGCGGCGAGGCTGCGCTTGTCGGCGATCAGCGCCGCCACCTTCTCCTCCACCGTGCCGGCGCAGACGAACTTGCGGACCTGCACCCGGCGCCGCTGGCCGATGCGGAACGCCCGGTCGGTGGCCTGGTCCTCGACGGCGGGGTTCCACCACCGGTCGACGTGCACCACGTGGTTGGCCTCGGTGAGGGTGAGCCCGGTGCCGCCGGCCTTCAGCGACAGGACGAAGACCGCCGGGCCCCGCGGGGACTGGAACCGGGTCACCATGGCGTCCCGGTCGGCCTTGCCGACCCCGCCGTGCAGGAAGAGCACCTCCCGGCCGAACCGGGCCGACAGGTGCCCGCGCAGCATGCCGCCGAACTCGGCGTACTGGGTGAAGAGCAGGGCCCGCTCCCCCGCCGCGAGGACCTCGTCCAGGATCTCCTCCAGGCGGGCCAGCTTGCCGGAGCGGCCGGGCAGCGCCGAGCCGTCGCGCAGCAGTTGCGCGGGATGGTTGCAGACCTGCTTGAGCCGGGTCATGGCGGCGAGCACCAGCCCACGGCGCTCGATGCCGTCGCTGGACTCGATCCGCGCCAGCATGTCGTCGACGATCGCCCGGTAGAGCGACGCCTGCTCGGCCGTGAGGTTGCAGAGCACCTCCATCTCCAGCTTCTCCGGCAGGTCGGAGATGATCGAGGAGTCGGTCTTGAGCCGGCGCAGCACGAACGGGCCGGTGATCCGGCGCAGCCGCTCGGCCGTCTCGGCGTCGCCGTGCCGCTCGATCGGTTCGGCGTACTTCTTGCGGAAGGTCGCCGCCGGCCCCAGCAGGCCGGGGTTGGCGAACTGCATGATCGACCAGAGGTCCGCCAACCGGTTCTCCACCGGCGTGCCGGTGACGGCGATCCGGTGCCGCGCGGGCAGCGCGCGGACCGCCTCGGCCTGCCGGGTGGCGGCGTTCTTGATGGCCTGGGCCTCGTCGATGACCACCCGCCGCCAGTCGATCCCGGTCAGGTCGAGCGCGTCGCGGGCCGCGACCGAGTAGGTGGTGAGGACCAGGTCCGCGCCGTGCACGGCCGCGCCGAACGCCTCGCCCCGCGCCCGCTCCGCGCCGTGGTGCACGTGTACGCGCAGCCCCGGCGTGAACCGCGCCGCCTCGCGCTGCCAGTTGCCCACCAGCGACATCGGGCAGACCAGCAGGGTCGGACCGGCGTCCGGCGGGTCCCCGGCGAGCAGGGCGAGCAGTTGCACCGTCTTGCCCAGCCCCATGTCGTCGGCGAGCACCGCGCCGAGTCCGAGGGACTGGAGGAACGCCAGCCAGGCCAGCCCCCGGCGCTGGTACGGCCGCAGCGTGCCGTGGAACGCCGGCGGCGGGTCCAGCGGGGCGAGCCGCCGCTCCACCGCCCCGGCGAGCAGGTCGCCCAGCGCGCCGTCGGCACTGACCTCCAGCACCGGCAGCGCGTCCGGCTGCTCGGCGTCGGCCAGGCCGAGCCGGAGCAGGTCGGCGACGGTCAGCTCGCCGGAGGACCGGAGCAGCCGCAGGCCGGCGGCGAGCCGCTTCGGGTCCAGCTCCACCCACTGCCCGCGCAGCCGCACCAGCGGGGTCTTCAGCGCGGCCAGCGACGCCAGCTCCTCGGCCGTGAGCGGCTGGTCGCCGAGGGACACCTCCCAGCGGTAGTCGACGAGGGCGTCCAGCCCGACGCCCCCGACGGTGGCGGCGACGGTGCCCGGTGCGGTCCGGCTGCGGGCCTGCAACCGGGCGCCGAGCCGGGACGACGGGCGCCGCCACCAGGACGGCAGCAGCACGGCGAACCCGGCGGCGTGCAGCACCGGCGCGCCCTCGCGGAGGAAGCGGTGCGCCCCCTCGACGTCCAGCTCCAGGGCCTCCGGCGTGGCCGTACGCAGGGCGGTGTCCAGCTCGGGCCAGAGCCGGCTGGCACGCCCCAGCTCGGCGAGCAGGGTCTCCTGCGGGTCGTCGCCGCGACCGGCCAGCCCGGCGACGCTCTCCGGCGCCCGCCAGACCTGCCCGGCGTCCACGTGCAGGCTCGGCTCGTCGGCCGCCTGGAGCCCGAACTCGACCCGCCACCGCCCGGCCGGTCGCATCGTCGCCACCGGGTCGGCGGGCACCACGACGACCGGCTCGGTGACCTCGTCGGCCGGCGGCTCGACCAGACGGAAGCTGGCCCGCACGGCGCCGCCGGCCGCGTCGCGCTGCCAGGCGTCCAGTTCGGCGCGCAGCATCTCCAGCGCGGCCGGGTCGGCGGCGAACTCCCGCACCGCTCCGGTGAGCGCGGCCAGCCAGGCCGGCACCGCGCCGTTCGGGCGTACGCCCCGGGCCAGCGCGGTCTCGGCCAGGGCCGCCCGGACGGCGGCGTCGGTGAGTGCGTCGAGCGCGTCGGCGACCAGCGCGCCCGGCGCGTCGGCGGCGACCGGCGCGGGCCGCTCGCGTCCGGCGGGCAGGCCGGTTCGCGCGCGGCGACCGGACGGGGTGCCCGCCCCGGCGGCGGCACCGGGGCCGTCCGGCCCGTCCGGCCCGGTGGCGGCGCGGGCGGCCGGGGGCAGGGCCAGCGCCAGCGCCCGGGCCCAGGCGGCGTCCGTGCCGGTCAGCAGCGGTCGCCACACCGCCCGGGTGACGGCCTCCGCCCGTTCGCCGTCCGGCCGGGTGCGGCCCGCCTGGGGCGCCTCGGCGAGGCCGGGCAGGACCCGGCCCCGGGCCGCCAGGTCGACCGCGAAGTCGGCCAGCTCGGCGAGGTGACGCAGGGTCGCGCCCGGCACGGCGGCCACCGCGTCGAGGCCGCGCAGCAGGGCCAGGGCGGCGTCGGGGGCGTACCGGAGGACGGGCACCCGCCAGCCGGCGAGGGTGACCGGCCCGCGGACCGCCCCGGCGACGTCGGCGCGGACGAGTTCCGGGGAGTCCAGCGGTGCGCCGGCCCGGGTGGGGAGGGTGAGCAGCGCGGTGCCGAGGTCGGCCGGCTCGGCCGTCGCGGCCAGCGCGGCGGCCAACGCGGCATGGTCGGCGGCGAACGGGTGCGGCCGTTCCCGGGGCGCCCGGCCCGGGCGGCGCGGCGCGTGGGCCGGCAGCGCGCTGTCCTCGGCCCAGACGGCGAGCCCGACGCCGGACCGCCAGACCCCGTGGACGACCAGCACGCGTCCCCCTCCTCGCGACGACCCCGGCGAGGATACCGGTCCGGGCCCGGCGGCCCCGACCAGCACACCGTCGGCCGTCCGGACGAGCGGGCGGCGGGCGGCGCGGGCCCCGTGGCCGCCGCCGGCGGGGATAGGGTCGGGCGCGTGTACGACCTCCTCGTGATCGGCGGTCTCGGCGTCGACGTGCGGGTGCGGGTGCCCGCGATCCCGCTGCCGGCCGCCGACTCCGTCACCGTCGACCCGATCGACCTGCGGATCGGCAACACCGGCGCCGGGGTGGCGCTCGCCGCGCACGCGCTCGGGCTCCGGGTGGCGGTGGTCGACGTCATCGGCGCCGACCCGGCCGGCGACGTGGTCCGCGCCGCGCTGGCCCGCACCGGCGTGCACGCCGTGCTGGGCGACGCCCCGGCCGGCACCCGGCGGTCCGTGAACATGGTCGACCCGGCCGGCCGGCGGATGTCGCTCTACGACCCACGCCCCTGGCACGGGCCGGCGCCGTTCCCGGCGGCCGACGTGACCGCGCTGGTCCGGCAGGCGGCCCACGTGCACCTGTCGATCGTGGACTGGACGCTTCCCCTGCTGCCCGCCCTGCGCGCGGGGCTGGCCGACGGTGCCGTCCTCTCCACCGACCTGCACGACTGGGACGGCGGGAACGCCTACCACCGGCCCTTCGCCGAGGTGGCCGACCTGGTCTTCGTCAGCGGGGTCCGGCTGGGCGCGGAGGCCGGCGCGCTCGCCGCCGCGCTGGCGCCCCGCACGGTACTGGTGACCCGGGGCGCGGACGGCGCCCAGCTGCACACCGGCGGGGGCGTGCCGACGGCCGTGCCCGCCGCCGTGCCGCCCGCACCGGTCGTCGACACCAACGGCGCGGGGGACGCCTTCGCGGCGGGCGTGATCGCCGGCCGGCTGCGCGGCGCGGCGCTGACCGGCGCGGCGGCGTACGCGGCCCGGGTCGCCGCCGCGGCCTGCACCCACGACGGCATGGAGTATCCGCCCGACCTGCTGCCGCGTCGCTGAGCCCGCTGTCCGTCGACACGCGGCGCGCCCGGGTCACGTTGCCGCTCGGCGGGCGGCGGGCGGAGCGTGCCGGTGGCGCCGTCCGTCAGCTCGCGGAGGATGTCGGCGGGCCCGACGCCCCGGCCCGCTGCCCCGCTATCCGCTGCGGGGTCTCCCCGGGCGGGGCAGGATGGGGCGCATGGCATCAACGGCAGAAATCCCCCTGGTCGGTGGCGTGGCCGACGGCGAGACCGTCACCGTGGAGCTGGACCCTAACGGCCGCCCGCCGCTGACCCACCACCACCTCGGCGCGAAGGGGCTGGCCGAGGCGGAGATCTACGAGCTGGAGTCCGTGGATGCCGACGCCGACCGGTGGTGCTACCGCTGGCGCGGGCCGGCGGTCTGAGCCGTCGGGTCAGGCCGCCGGGGCCAGGCTGCGGGCGCGCAGGCTGTCCAGCACGGAGCGGGTGACCTGGGAGGTTCCCCGGGCCTCGTCGCACACCTCGGCCACGCGCCGGGCGGTGGCCTCGGCCCGCTGCTCCCGCTCGTCCCAGAGCCGGTCGACCTCGGCCAGCAGCGGCCCCTCGACCTCCCGTTCCACGCCGCGCAGCGCCGGCACCCCGAGCCGCTGGGCGAGGTCGAAGACCTTGCCGGCGTACGGCAGGGGCAGGAACGGCGTGCCCGCCATCGCGGCGAAGATCAGGAAGTGCAGCCGCATGCCGACGGCCAGGTCGAAGTGACGCATGAGCCCGAGCACCTGCTGGGGCGAGTAGGTGCCGTGCAGGATCCGGCCCCGCTCGGCGGCGACCATGTGCGACAGCACGCCGTGCGAGTGCCGGATGTCGTCGCGCTCCATGGGGACGAAGAGCACGTAGGCGTCGATCCGGTGCACCAGGAAGTCGCCGATCTGGGCGAGCAGGCGGTGGTAGCCGTCGACGTCGAGCCGCTCGGCGGCCCGGCCCGGCTCCCGTACGCTCATCCCGACCAGCCGCTTGCCGGCCGGCACCCCCTCCTCGCGGAGCAGCTCCGCCGGGAAGTCCTCGGGTTCGATCAGGAACGCGGGGTCGGCGGTCACGGTGATCGGGTTGAGCAGCCCCGCCTCCTCCAGCACCATCCGGGACTCCTGGTCCCGTACGGTCACCTGGGTGGCGCTGGCCAGGGTCTCCCGCACCATGCCGGTGTCCACGCCCTCGCTGAGCGGCCCGACCCCCACCGCGTACGTCAGCAGCGGCAGGCCCCGCTCCTGGGCGACCCGGACCACCCGCAGGTAGCGGCGGGCCTCCCGGTCGTAGAGGATGCCGCCGCCGCCGAGGATCAGCACGTCGAGCTGGGCCAGGACCAGCGCCGAGTCGGTCCGGCTGATCCCCTCCCAGGGCACCGCCTCCACGTCGGGATGGGCGATCCTGGTGTGCTCCGGGTTCCGGGAGAAGACGATGATCCGCCCGTTCGGCTCCTGCTCGCGCAGATCGGCCAGCAGACCGCTCAGGATCGCCTCGTCACCGAGGTTGCGACCGCCGTACGAGCCGAGCACACCGATGGTCAGTCCGCCGCCATGCCTCATCCGTCGCTCCTCCCCAGGTGCGTCCGGGGCGGGGGTTCCCGCTGCGCCGGGGAACACTCCTGACGGGCTCAGCCGGCCGGGGAGATCCGCTTCGTCATCTGCTGGGCGGCCACCCGGTAGCCGAGGCTGTGGTAGAGGTGGATGGCCCCGGTGTTGGAGCCGAAGACGTTCAGCCCCAGCTCGGGCACCCCGAGGGCGGCGAGTTCCGCCTCGACGAGCTGGATCATCCGCCGCCCGTACCCGTGTCTGCGATGTCCGGGATGCACCTCGACGTTGTTGAGCCATGCGGTGTGGGCCCCGGCGGGGCCGCCGGGGAGCCCGACCCAGATCCACCCCACCTCGACGTCGCCCACCCGGGCCCTGCGGAGCAGGGCGCCGGCGCTGTCGACGCCGTCGGGAAGCTGTTCGCGCAGCTGGGTGGTGGCCCGCTCCAGGGCCTCGGCCGGGGCCAGGCCGCGATCGGTGACCATCGCCTCGGCGTACGAGCGCACGAGCGGCTCCCGTACCCGCGCGAACTCCTCGGCCGTCATGGGTGTCAGTTCCACCGCGTCTCCCCTGTCTCCGCTCACCGGTCGGCGGTGCCGACCAGCCGGGACGCGAACGCCACGACCACGTCGTCGGGGTCGAATCCCGCCTCGATGGACGTGCCGAGCAGGTCGAGCAGCAGCCCGTCCATGGCGTAGTGCAGCAGAGCGACCTCGAACGCGCCACCCGGTAATCCGGCGGCGAGGTGGAACGCGACGTCGTCGCGGTAGCCCCGGCGCAGGGTGTCGCCGAGGATGCGGGCCAGGTCGGGGCGGCGGGCCGCCTCCAGCCGCAGCTCGATCAGCGCCCGGGTGAGGTCGGGCTGCCGGGTGGTCCGCTCGACGATGTAGCGCAGGTAGTCCGTGAACAGCTCCAGCGACGGCTCACGGGCGCCCAGCTCGGCCAGGACCCGCTCGTCCGGGGCGAACCGCTCCATGATCCGCTCGCCGAGCGCGCCGAGCAGCGCGTCGCGGGAGCGGAAGTAGTTGGAGGCGGTGCCGGTCGGCACGCCCGCCTCGGCGTCGACCGCCCGGTGGGTCAGGCCGCGCGCCCCGGTCGCCGCCAGCACCCGCAGCCCCGCGTCGGCCAGGGCCGCCCGTCGTTCCACGTTTCTCGCCACGGGAAACACCCTAGCAAGAACCACTATGGGTGTAGTAGCTTCATCCACGACATCAGTAGTGATTGGGGATCGGTTTGCGCAAGCTCGTGTACTTCGTCGCCAGCACCCTCGACGGCTTCATCGCCGGCCCCGACGGGTCGTACGACTTCCTGCGGTTGGATCCCGACGTGGCGGCCCACCTCGCGGCGAACTGGCCGCAGACGCTCCCCACCTTCGTCCACCCGCAGTTCGGCATCCAGGAGCCGGAGGGCCGCTTCGACGCGGTGGTGATGGGCCGGGGCACGTACGACCCGGGCCTCGAGATGGGCGTCACCAGCCCGTACGCCCACCTGAAGCAGTACGTCTTCTCCCGCACCCTGCCGCCGGCCGCCGAGCCGGAGGTGGAGATCGTCTCCACGGATCCGGTGAAGTTCGTCCGGGAGCTGAAGCGCCGCCCCGGCCGCGACATCTGGCTCTGCGGCGGCGGTCAACTCGCCGGCCAGCTCCTGCCCGACGTCGACGAGCTGGTCGTCAAGCTCAGCCCGTGCGTGATCGGCAGCGGCGTCCCGCTCGTCGCCCGGGGGTTCGACCCGCGCCGCTTCGACCTGGTCGACACGCGTCCGTTCGACAGCGGAGTGGTCATCCTCCACTACGCCCGCCCCGCCGGGGCGGAGTAGCCGGCGCCCGTCCGGCGTCAGCCGGGCGGTGACACCGGGTGGGTGAGGAACGGCAGGACGGCGGCGGGCAGCGCCGGCGAGACGACGATGTCGTAGTGGGTGAGCCCCGGCAGCACGGCGAGCCGCGACGCCGGGCGGTCGGTGCCCTCACCGCCGGCATCCCGGCGGCCCCCGCCGAGCAGCCCGAAGAACTCCACCATGTGCGCGGCGCTGACCGAGTCGGCGTCGGCGAAGACCAGCATGGTTGGCACGGCCAGGGCGGCCACCTCGGCCGACCAGTCGTAGTCGCGGCGCAGCAGCTCGCCGGTCTTCGCCCAGAGCCGCGACCAGTCCCCCGGTCGGGGCGCGACGCGGGTGTAGAGCTCGTACGGCGGAGTGCCCCGCATCCGCTCGCCCGCCGGCTCGTCGGGCTCGGGCATGCCCGCCAGCACCTCCGGATACCAGCCCTGCCGCCGGCACGGCGCGGAGACGACGACCAGCCGGCGCACCAGCGCCGGGTGCTGGATCGCGGTACGCAGCGCCACACCGCCGCCGAGCGAGTAGCCCAGCACGTCGGCCTGGGCCAGGCCGAGGTGCCCGAGCAGCGCGGCGACGTCGTCGGCCATCGACTCGTAGCGCAGCGGACGGTCGACGTCGGCGGTGCGCCCGTGGCCCTGGAGGTCGACGGCGATCACCCGACGGCGCGCGGCCAGCGCCGGCAGAATCGGGGCGAACATCTCCGCCGACCCGAAGCCGCCGTGCAGCAACAGCAGCGGGCGGCCGGCGCCGTGCTCCTCGTGCCACAGGCGCAGCCCGTCGACCTCCGCGTAGCCCATCGCCCCATCAAACCCCGGACCGTACGACGTCCGCCGGCGATCGGCCGTCCGGGCGCGCCCGCCGCCGCTCCCCAGAGCTACAGCCGCTTGCGCATCCGGACGGCGGTCGCCTCGAAGCCCATCTGCTCGTAGAGCGTCCGCGCGGGAAGGTTGAAGCCGAAGACGCTCAGGCCGAGCTGACTCCGCCCGCAGCGACATTCGTTGATGCTCCTCTTCCTGAGCCCCGAACCTTCCTGAGCCCCGAACCGTCGACGGTCGGCCGGCTATCCCGGCCGGACGCACGGGTCGGTGACCGGGTAGGTGGGGCTTTGCGCCGTACGGCCGTCCGTTGTGGTCGCCCGCACCGACCAGGTCAGCGTCGCCGCGCGCAACTGCCCGACGGTCCCGCGCGGTCGATCCGTCCGCCGTCAGGGCCCGCGCCGACGTCCTGCCTCCGGCGGGTGTCCAGCGCACCTCGGCGGCGACGATCGTGGCACTGCCGGCGGCCCGCACCACGAGGCTGTACGTCTCCGAGCCGCACCGCACGTGGGCGGTGGCGGTGACCGTGAACGGCGCGGCGATCTGCGGTGCGCCGGTCGGCCGGGGCGCGACCGGGGGCCTGGTCGGTGCCGTGGTGGGTGCCGGTGCGACAACGCCGCCCGGCGCGACGTCGGGCGCGTCGGTCCGGGCTGCCCCGCCGCCGCGCGTCGGCGCGACGGCGGAACCGGACGCCGGACCGGCGGCACCGGCCGACGGCGGGTCGGCAGCCCGGGTGCCGGTGTCCGTGGCCGTGCCGGACGGCGGCGCGGGGGCGGGCGGCACCGGTTCACCGGCCGGTGATCCGAACGCCTCGGACACCGGTCGGCCGGAGCCGTCCTGCGCGGCGGTCGGGCGCCCGGGCGCCAGTGCCCAGGTGCCGAGCGCGGCGAGGAGGACCAGCAGGGCTGCGGCCCCGGCCAGCCTCCGACGGCGCCGGTCGCGGCTCGCCGGGGAGGCCGTCCGCACGGCGTGCGCCGCAGCCCGCGGCGCCGCCCCACCTACCGGGAGCGCGGCCGCACCGCCCGAAACCGCCGCCACGCCGCCCGAACCCACGGTCACGTCGGTCGTCGCCGTGGGCGCGTCGACCGCCTCGTCCACCGGGCTGGCGACCGCCGGCCCAGAATTCCCGTCGGTCGCCAGCGCCGGGTCGGCCGTGCCCCCGCCCGCCGGAACGGCGTCCCCGCCGGCCGCCGGATCGGCCGTGACCGCACCCGCCGGATCGGCCTCCGCGCCCGGCGCCGGGTCGGCCCCGACGCCGGTCGCGCTGGTCTCGGCCAGTCGCGGCCACACCGTGTCGGCGACGACCAGGAAGGCCGGGGCCGTGTACGCCGACAGCAGCGCGGCCGGACTGAGCTGTTCCCGCCGGAGCAGCCCGCACACGGCGCAGCTCTCGATGTGCCGCGAGACCCGCTTGCGCAGGGTCGGGGTGAGCCGGCCCTGCCAGCCGTCGATCAGGCCGGCGAGGGTCGGGCAGTCCCGGGCTCCGGTGCGGGCCACCAGCAGCGCCCCCAGCGCCCGTTCGAGCTGTGAGCGGGCGCGCGACAGGCGGGCGTGCGCGTGGTTCGCGGGCACCCCGAGGGCCGCGCCGATGTCGGCCGACGACAGGTCGTGGCGGATGGCCAGGTGGACCACCTCACGGTCGCCCGGGTTCAGCGCGGCGACGGCGGTGTGCACCAGGTCGCGTACCTGATCGGCGTTGACGCCCGTGCCCGGGTCGGCGGTGTCGGCCGCCGGTTCGTCGGCCTCCTCCAGTGGCAGGAAGCGGGACCGCTCCCGCAACTGCCGGAGGCACTCGTTGCGCACGATCGCGTACAGCCAGGAGCGCAGCCGGTCGGGCTCGCGGAGCTGACCGATGCGCTGGCTGGCGGTGAGGAACGCGTCGTGGACGGCGTCCGCGGCGGCCTCCGGCTCGCGCAGCATGGTCCGGGCGTACGTGTAGAGCCGGTCGGCGTACCGCCGGTACATGCCCTCCAGCCCGGCCCGATCACCGCGGCGCACCGCCTCGACCAGTGCGGTGTCGTCCCGTGCCGCCGTGTCCATCCGTCTCCCTCGCTGCTCGTCGACGGGTCCAGTAGAACCGCGGATTTTTTTCTTCGGGTCTTTCTGTTGGCATCCCGACCCGACCGCGCTCCTACCGGTGTCAGCAATACCGAACAGCCCCGAGAAAGGTAGAGACACCATGCGAGAGGGATCGAACCGCACCCGGTGGACGCGTCGGACGGCCGCAGTGGGGGGAGCCGCGCTGAGCGCGCTCGTACTCGGCCAGCTGGCCCTCGCCGGGCCGGTGGCGGCGGTGCCCGGGCTGAGCGTCAAGACGACGACCGGCCCCAGCAACAGCTCCGCGAAGACGCAGAACACGACCTGCCCGGCCGGCACCAAGGTCATCGGCGGCGGTGGCGCGATCACCGGTTCCGGCCTCGGGCAGGTCGGCATGGACATCATGCGTCCGCTGATCGGCGGGGACGCGTACTCGGTGACGGGCCGGGAGGACGAGAACGGCGTCGGCGGCAACTGGGCGGTCACGGCGAACGCGATCTGCGCCACGCCGCCCGCCGGCCTGGTGATGGTGTCCGGCAGTTCGGCGCCCAGCTTCGGCACGTCGAACTGGTTCGAGAAGTCCTGCCCGGCCGGCAAGCACGCCATCGGGGTCGGTGGCGCGGTCGTCGGGGCGGCGAACAGCGAGGTCGTCCTGGAGGACCTGCGCATCCACCAGAACAGCGTCGTGGTGGCGGGTGCCGAGGACGGCACCGGATTCGCCGGCAGCTGGTGGCTGGACGCGGCGCGATCTGCGCCGACCCGCTGCCCGGCGAGCAGCGCGTGATCGACGACAGCGTCTACAGCTCCGCCGCCACCCGGTCGGTCACGGCCACCTGCCCCGCCGGGACGCGGGTGCACGGGGTGGGCGGCGAGATCCTCGGCGGCGACGGGCAGGTGCGCCTGACCCAGATGCGGGCCACCACCTCGACCGTCGTCACCGTCTCCGCCGCCGAGGACGAGGACGGCTTCAGCGGCAACTGGAAGGTCCGCGCGTACGCCGTCTGCGCGAGCTGATTCGCCGATCGAGGAACTGGGACGGGCCGCCGGTCATCCGGCGGCCCGTGCCCGCACCGGTCGTAGTTCGTCGCGGCAGCCGGCTCGGGTCCGACTACCGCGTCACCGTGGCCGGTCAGCCGGTGCGGCGCTTCGGGCCGCGTCGGCGTCACCGGCGCGCAGGCGGCGGGAGCGGGCCAGAGCCAGCCCACCGAGGGTCACGGCGATCAGCCCCACCACCAGCGCCACGATGGCCCCGCCCAGACCGTTGCCGGTGCCGACGGCACCGTCGGAGGTGGCCATGACCAACCCACCGAGGGCCATGCCGACCACCCCCGCCGCGACGGCCACGATGACGCCGAGTCGCCCGGAGCCGGTGCCGAAACGACCGGCGGGGCGAGCCAGAGCCAGCCCACCGACGACCACACCCGACAGCCCCAGCACGACGGCCACGGTGGCCCCGAGTCGCCCCGAGCTCATGGCGGTGACGCCGGCGGCGACCGGCTGGGCCGAGCCGTCCGCGGCCGCCGGTACGGCAGGCGCGAACACCCCGAGCAGGGCCGCCCCGACCACGGCAAGCACACGTCGGACTGACGACAGGGCTCCTGATGACCTCATGTCGTTCTCCTCTTTCCTGGGTCCCGTTCCGGGATCCGGTGTCGCCCGATCATGCCGCCGGGCGTACCGCGGGTCGTCCCGCAGCCGGATGCACTTCGTGCTGCCGCCGCTGGGGCATCCGGCTGCTACGGACGCCGCAGGCGCCGGGAAGGTACCGCGGACGCGGTACGCGACCGCTCGTTCGCGAGCGGGATTCGCCTGCGGCGGCATCCGGCTAGGGTGCGCGCATGAGCACGAAGCGGTCCGAGGTCCGGGCTGGCGTCGGAGACTGGGCGTTCGCCGTCGGTGTGGCAGCGGCGCTGCTGGTCACCGGGCTGTCGAGGAACTCCGCCACGAACCTCGATCTGCTCGGCTACGCGCTACTGACCGGCGGCGGTCTGGCGGTGGCGGCGCGCCGCCAGGCGCCAGTTGCCACCCTGGCCGTCACCGGACTGTGCGCGGTGGGCTACCAGGCGGCTGGCTTCGACGTACCCGCCGTCGCGTACCTGTTCGCGGTGTACACCGCCGTACGGGCGGGGCACCGGGGCATCACGGTGGCGGCAAGCGCGGTCATGCTGGCCGCTCTCCCCCTCGCGGCCCTGGCCTCGGGCCTGCACGACACGGGCGAGGCGTTCGCGCGGGCCCGGGGCGCCCTCGAGTTGGCCTGGCTGGTCGCGGCCGGGGCCGCGGGCGAAGCGTTGCGGCAGGCCGAACGGCGGGCAGAGGAAGCCGAGCGCACCCGGGAGGAGACCGCGCGGCGCCGCGCCGACGAGGGACGGCTGCACATCGCGCGGGAGCTGCACGATTCGCTCACCCACCAGATCTCGATCATCAAGGTGCAGGCCGAGGTCGCCGTCCACGTGGCCCGCAGGCGCGGCGAACACGTGCCGGAGGCCCTGTTGGCGATCCAGCAGGCCGGACGTGAGGCTACCCGGGAGCTACGCGCGACGCTGGAGGCGCTGCGCGGCGACGACACGGCCCCGCCGCGAGGGCTCGACGACGTCCTCGAACTGGTGGAGGGGGCCCGCACCACCGGCCTGCACACGACACTGACGATCGAAGGACAACGACACGGCGTGCCGGCCACGGTGGACCGGACCGGCTACCGGATCGTTCAGGAGTCGCTCACCAACATCGTCCGCCACGCCAACGCCGCCACCGCGTCGGTACGGATCGACTACCGTCCGGACACCCTCGCCATACGAGTCGACGACGACGGCAAGGCCACGCCGGGCACCGCCCCGGTGTCCGGCGTCGGGCTACTCGGGATGCGCGAACGGGTCAGCGCCCTCGGCGGCAGCCTGCGAGCGGAGCCACGCGGCGAGGGCGGGTTCACCGTCCAGGCTGAACTCCCCGTGGACCGCACCTCATGATCCGTGTCCTGCTGGTGGACGACCAGCCGCTCATCCGCAGCGGCTTCCGCGCACTCCTCGACCTCGAGGACGGCATCCAGGTGGTGGCCGAGGCCGCCGATGGGGAACAGGGCCTCGCCCTGGCCAAGGAACACCTGCCTGACATCGCTCTCATCGACATCCAGATGCCGGTCGTCGACGGCATCGAGGCGACCCGGCGCATCGCCGCGGACCCGGCCCTGGCCGGGGTGCACGTCGTCATCCTGACCAACTACGGCATGGACGAGTACGTCTTCGACGCGCTGCGCGCCGGCGCAGCCGGATTCCTCGTCAAGGACATCGTGCCGGAGGACTTCCTGCACGCCGTACGCGTCGCCGCCCGCGGCGACGCGCTGCTCGCACCGTCGATCACCCGCAGGCTGATCGACCGGTACGTCGTCCAGCCGCTCCCCGCCCGTCTCGACAGGAGACTGGAGGGCGTGACCGCCCGCGAACGCGAGGCCGTCGCCCTGGTCGCTCAGGGCCTGTCCAACGACCAGATCGCCGAACGCATGGTCATCAGCCCGATGACCGCGAAGACCCACATCAATCGGGCCATGAGCAAGCTCCACGCCCGGGACCGAGCCCAACTCGTGGTCCTCGCCTACGAGTCCGGCCTGGTCACCCCCCGCAACCGCTGACACCACCGGTCACGGGCCGATCAGCTCGGCCCGCAGACCGCCCACGGGGGTGCGACGGCGCACGATCCGCCATCCCGATGCTCCTGTCGACCCGTCCCGGGCCGCCATGCTCTTCGGGCCGGTGACGGTTCTGGTGGTGAATTGGGTGGGCGCGGCAGGTTTCGAACCTGCGACCCCTCGCTTGTAAGGCGAGTGCTCTCCCACTGAGCTACGCGCCCGGAACGCCCGTACGGCGGGCCGGAGGGTGGCAAGCTTACCCTGCCCTCCACCGGCCCGGTCGTACGGCGTGCCCGGTTGGTCAGGCGGCGACGGCCTCGGCGAGGGCCTTGCGCCAGCCCTGCTGGTCGCGCGCCTCGCCCGGCATGTTCATCTCGGCGAAGCGGACCACGCCCGCCTTGTCGATCACGAAGGTGCCCCGGTTGGCGATGCCGGCGACGTCGTTGAAGACGCCGTACGACTGGGCCACCGCTCCGTGCGGCCAGAAGTCGGCCAGCAGCGGGAACTGGTAGCCCTCCTTGTCGGCCCAGATCTTGTGGGCGTAGACCGAGTCGACGCTGACGGTCAGCACCTGGACGTCGTCGTTGACGTAGTCGTTGAGGTTGTCCCGCACCTCGCACAGCTCACCCTGGCAGATCCCGGTGAAGGCGAGCGGGTAGAAGACCAGCAGCACGGTGCGCTTGCCACGGAAGTCCGAGAGCCGGACCTCCTGGTTGTTCTGGTCCTTGAGCACGAAGTCCGGCGCCTCGGCGCCAACCTCGATCGGCATGCGAGCTCCTCAGGATGGGGTCGGATGGGCAACAGCCTGCCACACCCGGCAGCGGGCGCCGCCGGGTGATCGCCGGCGGCGGCCTACTTCTTGCCCTTGGCCCCGCGGCGCAGGACGAGGCGGGCGCCGCTCCAGTCCCGGCCGGCGTTGACGGTGGAGGTCTGCTGGAGGCCGGCGGTGGGCGCGGACTCGGCGACCTCGCTCGGCTCGACGTGCCCCTCGCGCCCCGCCTTGGGCGTGAGCAGCCACACGACACCGTTGTCGGCCAGCGGGCCGAGGGCGTCGACGAGAAGCTCGAAGAGATCACCGTCGCCGTCGCGGTACCAGACCAGCACCGCGTCGACCACCTCGTCGGTGTCCTCGTCGACCAGATCTCCACAGCGGTCGGTCAGGGCGTCACGGAGATCCTGGTCGACGTCGTCGTCGTACCCCATCTCCATGACGACCATCCCCGGTTCGATCCCGAACCGGTCCGCCAGGCTGCGTACCCCGTCGGCGGCCTGACCAGCGGTCGCGCTCACTGTCGCGTGCCTCCTCATCTCATCCCTGCCCGCAGCGCCGCGTCGACGCCGTCAGGCAAAGTCCACACAGTTGTGGCTCCCCGCGCAAGTGGCGCACCGGGTGGAACGGAATTTACCGTGCCAGAAGCGTGCGGGCACCCTGGGTAATTGCTTCCTCGGAGACCAGAACCTGACGGGCCGCCGGACCTAATGGTACAAACGAGTCAACTCCGGCCACTCGCCGTGCCGCCCCGACATATCCGGCATCCACCAGGGCCGCGATGACCCCCTCGCCGACCCCGCCGGAGCGGCGGGTCTCGTCCACGACCAGCACCCTGCCGGTCGCCGCCGCCTCCCGGATGACGTCGGCCACCGGCAGCGGGGACAGCCAACGCAGGTCCACCACCCGGGTGCCGATCCCCTCGTCGGCGAGCGTCGCCGCCGCGCGCAACGACATCGGCACGCCGTTACCGAAAGTGATGATCGTGACGTCCTCGGCGGAACCGACGCCGTAGACGCGGGCCCGTCCGATCGGCACGTGGCCGCCGGTCCAGGCGCCGGGCTCGGTGTAGTGGGCCAGCCACTCACCGTCACCGTCGCCGTACAGGTCGCGGGTGTGGTAGAGCGCGGCCGGCTCCAGGAAGACGCAGACGCTGCCGTCCACCGCCGCGCTGGCCAGGCAGGTGCGCAGCATGGGCGCGGCGTCGTCCGGCCGCGCCGGCACCGCGATCACCAGGCCCGGCACGTCCCGGAGTACGGCCACCGAGTTGTCGTTGTGGAAGTGCCCGCCGCCCTCCTGGTACGCCAGGCCGGCCACCCGCACCACCATCGGGTTGCGGAAGGCACCCTGCGAGAAGAACTGCATCGTGGCGGCCTCGCCACGCACCTGGTCCTCGGCGTTGTGCAGGTACGCCAGGGACTGGATCTCGGGCACGGGCAGCATCCCGGCCAGCCCGGCGCCGAGCCCCAGCCCGAGGATCGAGGTCTCGTCGAGCAGCGTGTCGAAGACCTGGGCCGCGCCGAAGCGGTCGCGCAGCCCCCTGGTCACCCCGTGGACGCCGCCCTTGACGCCGACGTCCTCGCCGAACACGGCCATCTGCGGGTGGTCGAGCATCCCGTCGGCGAGCGCGGCGTTGATGCTCTGCGCCAGCGTCAGCGGGCCGGTCAGCTCGGGCGGCCGGCCACCGAACGCCTCCGTACGGGCGGCGGCGCCGGGGCCTGCGGCGCGGGCCGCCGCGTCGGCCACCGCCCGGGCGAGGCGGACCGGCCGGCGCGGGGCCAGCGGGGCCAGCACCTCCGCGGGTGCGGTCAGCTTCGGCTCGTCCAGCACCTCCTCGGCGATCCGGCGCACCTGCCAGCCGATCTCGTCGTAGCGGGCCAGCAGTTCCCCGCCGGTGGCGATCCCCGCCCCGACCAGCAGCCGCGCGGTGCCGGCCAGCGGGTCGCGGTCGAGGTCGGCGGCGATCTCCTCGGCGCTGCGGTAGGCGGTCTCGGCGTCCGCGCCGGCGTGCCCCATCAGCCGCACGGTCGACAGGTGGAGCACGGCGGGGCGGCGGTGCCGGCGCACCCAGGCCGCCGCCTCGGCCGCCACCTCGTACGCCCGCACCAGGTCGTCGCCGTCCGCGGCGAAGTAGCGGACACCCGGCTTGGACCGCAGCGTGGTCTCCACCCACCCCTTCGGGGAGCGGACGCTGAGGCCGAGGCCGTTGTCCTCGCAGACGAAGAGCACCGGGATGCGCAGGCCGGTGTGGTCGTACCAGCCGGCGGTGTTGAACGCGGCGGTGGCGCTGGCGTGGTTGACCGAGGCGTCGCCGAACGAGCAGACCACGATGGCGTCCGGCGGCCAGGACGCCTGCGCGGTGTCCCCACCGCTGCCTACCCGCACCCCGTCCCGCCGGCCGGAGGTCTCCAGCCGGCGGAGCCGCTCCACCGCCAGTCCCATGCCGACGGCGCGGGGCAGGTGCGAGGCGATGGTGGGGGTGGTCGGGACGACGGCCAGGTCGGCGCGGCCGAAGACCTTGTGCCGCCCGCCGGCGAGCGGCTCGTGACTCGAGGCGACCATGCCCCGCAGCACGTCGCGGGCCGCCTCGGCGTACCCCGGTTGGAGCGGCCGGTCCACGACGGCCCCGGAGCCACCGGTCGACTCCTCCGGGTCGGGGGCGTCCGGTGCGGAGGAGTCGCCGGGCCCGTCCGGACCGGCCGGCGCGGCCTCGACGGGCCGGTCGGCCGCGGCCGGCTGGTCGACCCCGTCCTGCTCCGCCCCGGGCCGCTCGTCCGGCACCGACCGGGCGGCCTGGGCGGCGCGGACGCAGTAGAAGGCACCCGAGCGGTAGTGCAGCAACGCCGGGTCGGTGGCGCGCAGCGCGGCGGCGACCGCGGCGTTGCCCTCGTGGCCGGCGGAGCCGATCGTGTGGAAGCCCTCGCCGAAGCTGTGCAACCACCGGCCGGCCAGGTCGAGCTGGCGGCTGGTGGCCTGCGCGTCGAAGAGGTCCAGCGCCCGCGCGCCGGTCAGCGTCGTGTCGTCGGTGACCGGCCGTGCGGGGTCACGCCGCTGCGGCGGGGTGTCCAGCGCGGCCAGCGTCTCCCGGAACCGGTCGTCGAGATCTTGCGGGGTGGTCACGTCGGACAGCATTACCGACGAGCGGCCCGTGCGCCCACTCGGACACGAACGACGTGGTGTGGGTCAGTCGTCGTCGCACCGCTCGGGGCAGCCGCCGTCGGAGACCTTCCAGACCAGCTCGCGCAGAATCGCCAGCTCTTCGACGGTGAGCCCGGCGAGCAGCCGGGAGTCCGTCATGACCTGCTGCACCCGGGCCCGTACCTGCCGCCCCGGCCCGGTCACCACCAGCGTCTTCTGCCGCCGGTCGGCGGGGTCGGGGCGCCGCTCGACCAGCCCGGCCCGCTCCAGCTTGTCGACCAGGGCGGTCACGTTGGAGCGGTCGCAGCCCAGCCCTTCGGCGAGGTCACGGGCCGGCAGCGGCCGGTCGGGGTCCAGCTCGTGCAGTGCCCGCGCGGTCGCCGGCGTCAGCCCCAGCTCCGCGATCTCCAGGTCCTGGTGGTGGCGCAGCGCGGCGGCGACGTGCGTGATCCGGCGCACCACGTCGCCGGCCAGCGCCGCGCGGTCGGCGGAATGCGGCGGGGTGGAGGGGGCGGTGTGCTGCGCCATGCCCCACATCCTACTTGCGGCCAATAGTTTAACAGCTCTACTGTTTAGCTGCTCACGCAAATCGCGTCGAGCGCCGAACGGAGGCACCCCGCCATGTCCGACTTCTCGGTCCTCGCCATCTCCGGCAGCCTGCGCCACGCGTCGTACAACACCGCCCTGATCCGGGCCGCGCAGCGCCTCGCCCCGGAGCGGCTGACCATCGAGCTGTACGAGGGACTGGGCGCCATTCCGCCCTTCGACGAGGACGTCGAGGCCACGCCGCCTGCGCCCGTGGTCGACCTGCGCCGGCGGGTGGCGGCGGCGGCGGACGCGCTGCTCATCGCCACCCCGGAGTACAACTACGGGGTGCCCGGGGTGCTGAAGAACGCGCTCGACTGGGCGTCCCGGCCGAGCTTCCCGGTCACCTCCTGGGTGTCGCCGCTGGCACACAAGCCGGTGGCCGTCATGGGCGCGGCGCCGACCGGCATGGGCACCGTCCGGGCCCAGCTCCAGCTCCGGCAGCTGTTCCTGTGGACCGACTCCACGGTGCTCAGCAAGCCGGAGATCATCGTGACCAACGCGCACGAGAAAATCGCCCCGGACGGCACCGTCACGGACGAGACCACCCGGGCGCTGCTGCGCGGCCTGCTCGACGCCCTGACCACCCGCATCCGCATCAGCCAGCTCGCCGCCGCCTGACCGCTCCCGCCGCTCCCGCACGCCGCACCCCTTGCTCCGGTGCCCCCCTCGCACGTATCCTTCGTTCAGAACATATTGAACGTTCGAAACGGGGAGCCCATGACGGAACTCTCCGCCCGGCGCCACTACGCAGAGGAAGCCGCCGTCGTACTGAGTGGGCTCGGCCTGCCACCGGCGTACGGCAAGCTGCTCGGGTGGCTGCTCGTCTGCGAGCCGCCGTGGCAGACCAGCGCCCAGCTCGCCGAGGGGCTCGGGCTCTCCAAGGGTTCGGTCAGCACCGGCATGCGGATGCTCGAGACCAGCGGTCTGGCCCGGCGGGTGCCGGTGCCGGGCCATCGAGGACACGCCTACGAGGTCAGGCCGGACGCGATCATCCGGATCGCCGCCGACGCCGCCAAGTTCCGGGTGTTCCGCCAGCTGATGGAGCAGGGTCTGACCGTCGTCGGCGGGGAGGACGCGCCCGGCAGCGAACGGCTGCGGGTGATGCGCGACTTCTATGCGTTCGTCGAACGCGAGGTGCCGAAGCTCGTCGAACGCTTCGAGTCCGAGTACGCGGAGAGGGGAGGCAGGGATGGCTGACCCCGCCATCGAGACCGGGAACCTGATCAAGACCTACGGGCGCAACCGTGGCCTGACCGGGCTGGACCTGCGGGTCGAGCGCGGCGAGGTGTACGGGTTCCTCGGGCCCAACGGCGCTGGCAAGTCCACCACGATCCGGCTGCTGCTCGACCTGATCCGCCCGACCAGCGGCCGGATCAGCGTCCTCGGTGCCGATCCCCGTCGCGACGGGGTCGCCCTGCGCCGCCGGATCGGCTACCTGGCCGGCGACTTCGTCGTGGACGGCCGGCAGAGCGCCCGGGAGCTGCTGACCTACCTGGGCAACCTCCGTGGCGGGGTGCCCCGGGCCCGGATCGACGAGCTGGCCGCCCGGCTCGACCTGGACCTCGGCCGGCGGATCAGAGGGCTCAGCAAGGGCAACCGGCAGAAGGTCGGCGTGGTGCAGGCGTTCATGCACGAACCGGAGCTGCTGATCCTCGACGAGCCGACCAGCGGGCTGGACCCGTTCCTCCAGCAGGAGTTCCTGTCGATGGTGCGGGAGGCTCGCGCCGACGGCCGGACGGTGTTCATGTCCTCGCACGTCATGAGCGAGGTGCAGCAGACCGCCGACCGGGTGGGCATCATCCGCGAGGGCCGGCTGGTCACCGTGGCGCGGGTCGAGGAGTTGCGCGAGCGTGCCGTACGCCGGGTGGAGGTCACCTTCGCCGAGCCGGTCGTCCCGGCGGAGTTCGCCGCCCTGCCCGGCGTGAGCGAGGTGACGGTCACGGGAGCGACCCTGCGCTGCCGACTCGACGGACGGGCCGACGCCCTGGTCAAGGCGGCCGCCGGGCACACCGTGGTCGGGCTGCTCTCCGAGGAGCCCGACCTGGAGGAGTTGTTCTTCGGCTACTACTCGCGGGAGGAGTCCGCCCGTGCTGCTGCGTGACCCGTTCACCAAGGCCCTGCACGACGCACGCCGCTCACTGCTCGGCTGGACCGTGGCGATCGTCGCCGTCGGGGCGATGTACGCCTCGTTCTGGCCGACGATGCAGACGCCGGAGATGACGAAGGCGTTGGAGGCGTACCCGGAGGGTCTGCTGGAGGCGTTCAACTACAGCGACCTCACCAGCGCCGCCGGCTACCTCGGCAGCGCCGTCTACGGCCTGCTGGTCCCGCTGCTGGTCGCCGTGTTCGCCATCGCCGCTGGCGCCCGCGCGGTGGCCGGCGACGAGGAGGCCGGCACGCTCGACCTGGTGCTCGCCCATCCGGTCGGCCGGACCCGGCTCGTCCTGCTCCGCTTCGCGGCGGCGGCGGTCGGCATCGTGGTGGTGACCATCCTGCTCGGCCTGGCGATGGTCGTGCTGAGCGGCCCGGCGCAATTCGACGGCATCAGTGTCGGCGGCTTCGCGGCGATGACCCTGCACCTGGCCCTGTTCGGGCTGGTCTTCGCCGCGCTCGCCTTCGCCGTCGGCGCGGCCACCGGGCGGCGGGCCGTGGCCCTCGGCACCGGCGCCGCGGTCGCCGTGCTCGGCTATCTGGCGAACTCGGTCCTGCCCCGGGTGGAGGGGCTGACCTGGGCGCGGGAGCTGTCCCCGTTCCACTGGTACCTGGGCGGCTCGCCGCTGGTCGACGGCGTGCAGCCGGTCGGGGCGCTGCTGCTCGCCGGCGCCACCGTGGCGCTGGGCGCCGTCGGCGCGGCCACCTTCGCCCGGCGCGACGTGGCGGTCTGACCCGAAGCGCGGAACGCGCCGTCGCGGTTCGGACCGGGCGGCTCGGGGCGCGCCGTCAGCCGGGCAGGAACGAGAAGCGGACGCTGCGGGTGGGGTTGTCGCCGTTGGGGTCGACCAGGCAGACCGACTGCCAGGTGCCCAACGCCAGCCGGCCGTCGACGACCGGCAGCGTCGCGTACGGGGGGACGAACGCCGGCAGGACGTGGTCGCGCCCGTGGCCGGGCGAGCCGTGCCGGTGCCGCCACCGGTCGTCGGTGGGCAGCAGGTCGTCGAGCGCGGCGAGCAGGTCGTCGTCGGACCCCGAACCGGTCTCGATGATCGCCAGCCCGGCGGTGGCGTGCGGCACGAAGACGTGCAGCAGGCCGTCGCCCTGCCCGGAGACGAACCGCTCGGCCTCCGCCGTGATGTCCCGGACGGTCGGCCGGGCCCCGGTCTGGACGGTGATGACCTCACTGCGCATACGACGCATTGTGCCCGAGGGGGTCGACGGCCGCCCACTTCCCACCGAGCGGTCCCGTTGCGCAAAGTTACCGGCGGGTACCTGTGTCGCGCGTCGCGTCTCCGGGCGGTGGGCGTGACGGCGGGTGCCACCAGGAGGCAGGATGGCGCTAGAGACCTATCCCACACAGAACCGAGGGAACGCCTGTGGCTACGGAACGCAAGCGCCCGGTGATCACCGCTGGTCTGCCGAGCCAGCTTCCGGACATCGACCCTGAAGAGACCAGCGAATGGGTCGAGTCGCTCGACGGTGTCATCGACGAGCGCGGGACAAAGCGCGCCCGCTACGTCATGCTGCGCCTGCTGGAGCGGGCCCGCGAGCGCCAGGTCGGGGTGCCGTCGCTGACCACCACCGACTACATCAACACCATCCCGCCGGAGCGCGAACCGTGGTTCCCGGGCGACGAGCACGTGGAACGGCGGATCCGGGCGTACGTCCGGTGGAACGCGGCCATGCTGGTGCACCGGGCGCAGCGCCCCGAGATCGGCGTCGGCGGGCACATCTCCACCTTCGCCAGCTCGGCCTCGCTCTACGAGGTGGGCTTCAACCACTTCTTCCGTGGCAAGGACCACCCGGGCGGCGGCGACCACATCTTCTACCAGGGCCACGCCTCGCCCGGCATGTATGCGCGGGCGTTCCTGGAGGGGCGGCTGACCGAGCACCAGCTCGACGGGTTCCGCCAGGAGCTGTCGCACCCGGGCGGCGGCCTGCCGTCGTACCCGCACCCCCGGCTCATGCCGGACTTCTGGGAGTTCCCCACGGTCTCGATGGGCCTGGGCGGGCTGAACGCGATCTACCAGGCGCGGTTCAACCGCTACCTGCACCACCGGGGCATCAAGGACACCTCGGACCAGCACGTGTGGGCGTACCTGGGCGACGGCGAGATGGACGAGCCGGAGACGCTCGGCGCGATCGGTGTGGCCGCCCGCGAGGAGCTGGACAACCTCACCTTCGTGATCAACTGCAACCTCCAGCGGCTCGACGGGCCGGTGCGCGGCAACGGCAAGGTCATGCAGGAGCTGGAGGCGTTCTTCCGGGGTGCCGGCTGGAACGTCATCAAGGTGGTCTGGGGCCGCGAGTGGGACCCGTTGCTCGCCGCGGACACCGACGGCGCGCTGGTCAACCTGATGAACACCACGCCCGACGGTGACTACCAGACCTACAAGGCGGAGTCCGGGGCGTACGTCCGGGAGCACTTCTTCGGCCGCGACCAGCGGACCCGCAAGATGGTCGAGGACCTCAGCGACGACGAGATCTGGAACCTCAAGCGGGGCGGGCACGACTACCGCAAGCTCTACGCGGCCTACAAGGCGGCGATGGAGCACACCGGTCAGCCGACCGTCATCCTCGCAAAGACGATCAAGGGCTGGACGCTGGGCTCGCACTTCGAGGGCCGCAACGCCACCCACCAGATGAAGAAGCTGACGCTGGAGGACCTGAAGACCTTCCGCGACCGGCTCTACCTGGACATCCCGGACAAGGCGCTGGAGGACAACCCCTACCTGCCGCCGTACTACACGCCGGGCGAGAAGTCCGACGAGATCGCCTACCTCAAGGAGCGGCGCCAGCAGCTCGGCGGCTACCTGCCGTCGCGGCGCTCCGGCCAGAAGCGGCTGGCCATCCCCGGCCCGGAGCGCTTCGCCGACGTCAAGCGCGGCTCGGGCAAGCAGAAGGTGGCCACCACGATGGCCTTCGTCCGCCTGCTCAAGGACGTGATGAAGGACAAGGAGTTCGGCAAGCGCTGGGTGCCGATCATCCCGGACGAGGCCCGCACCTTCGGCATGGACTCGCTCTTCCCGACGCAGAAGATCTACTCGCCGCACGGCCAGCGCTACACCTCGGTCGACCGGGAGCTGTTCCTGTCGTACAAGGAGTCCACCGGCGGGCAGATCCTGCACGAGGGGATCAACGAGGCCGGCTCGGTCGCCTCGTTCACGGCGGCGGGCTCGGCGTACGCCACCCACGACGAGCCGATGATTCCGATGTACATCTTCTACTCGATGTTCGGGTTCCAGCGCACCGCCGACGGGCTGTGGGCCGCCGCGGACCAGATGGCCCGGGGCTTCCTGCTCGGCGCCACCGCCGGCCGGACCACGCTCAACGGCGAGGGGCTCCAGCACGAGGACGGCCACTCGCTGCTGATCGCCGCCACCAACCCGGCGGTGGTCGCGTACGACCCGGCGTTCGCGTTCGAGATCGCGCACATCGTGGAGAACGGCCTGCACCGGATGTACGGCGAGGCGCAGGAGAACGTCTTCTACTACCTGACGATCTACAACGAGCCGATCCTCCAGCCGGCGGAGCCGGAGGGGGTGGACGTCGAGGGCCTGCTCAAGGGCATCTACCGCTACTCCCCCGCCCCGTCGGTGGGCGACGACGCGCCGAAGGCCAACGTGCTCGCCTCGGGCACCGGCATGCAGTGGGCGCTCAAGGCGCAGCAGCTGCTGGCCCAGGACTGGGGCGTGGCCGCCGACGTCTGGTCGGTGACCTCCTGGACGGAGCTGCGCCGGGACGCGGTGCAGTGCGAGGAGCACAACCTGCTCAACCCGGGCGCGGAGCAGCGGGTGCCGTACATCCAGCAGAAGCTGGCCGACACCGAGGGCCCGAAGGTCGCGGTCAGCGACTGGATGCGCG
The DNA here is from genome assembly GCF_048060285.1 of Micromonospora sp. LOL_025. Lineage (NCBI taxonomy): Bacteria > Bacillati > Actinomycetota > Actinomycetes > Micromonosporales > Micromonosporaceae > Micromonospora > Micromonospora sp. LOL_025. The sequence goes on from NZ_JBHMIR010000001.1 coordinate 469,644, forward strand.
CGGTGCCGGACCTGATCGCCCGCTGGGTGCCCGGCGACTACACCTCGCTCGGCACCGACGGGTTCGGCATGTCCGACACCCGGCACGCCCTGCGCCGGCACTTCCACGTCGACGCCGAGTCGGTGGTCGTCGCGACGCTGCGGCAGCTCGCCCTGCGCGGCACGGTACCGGCGAACGTGCCGGCCGAGGCGGCCAAGAAGTACGCCATCGAGGACGTGAACGCGGCCCCGGTCGGCGAGACCGGCGGCGACAGCTAGGACGTACGCGACGAAGGGCCCGGCGCACCCGCGCCGGGCCCTTCGTCGTCCGACGAGCGAAGCGGCGGTGGTCCGGAGCCCCTGGCGGGGACACCGGGCCACCGCCGTCGCGGGTGACGCCAGGACGTGCCCGGCTCAGCCGACGGCGGCCAGATCGGTCAGCCGGGCGAGCGAGTCCTCCAGGTCGGCGCCGACCCTGCGCAGGCCGAGGCGGAGCAGGGCGGCCTTGACCGGACCGGCCGGCCAGCGTACGACGATGAGTCGCACGATCGTCCCGCCCTCCTCCTCGTCCGCGGTGAGCTGGACGTAGATCTCGGTGCGCGCCTCCGCCCGGGCACCGGCGCCCTTGGCGCGTTCGCGCCAGCCGATCAGGGTCGGCGCCTGATAGGCGATGACCTCGGCCTCATGCGCGGCGCCACGTCCGGCCTGGACGAGTTGTCGTCGCCCGAAGCCCTCTCCCGAGAGCACCTCGGCCGCACGGACCCCCGCCAGCCAGGCCGGCAACTGCTCGGCCCGCTGCACGACGTCCCAGACCGCTTCCACTGGCGCCATCACGTGCGCACTGCGTTCCACGAGGATCATTTCCGTCTTTCCTCCAGTGAGGACATCCCACGATATCGGCACTCTATGCGCAAATTCGGACGTACTAGGACGGGTTTGGAAAAGACACGCCGAAATCCATTGCGCTGCGGCGCCGTACGGCCTATGGCGCATCGATCGACGGCGCTCTAGAGTCGCGAGCACGATTCACGTAAGACGGGAGGGCGCATGTCGACCGCAGCGATGCCCGAGTTCCCCGCCGGATTCCGCTGGGGAGTGTCCACCTCGGCCTACCAGATCGAGGGCGGCGTCGACGAGAACGGGCGGGGAGCGTCCATCTGGGACACCTTTGCCCACACCCCTGGACGGATCGCCGACGGCAGCACCGGCGACGTGGCCTGCGACCACTACCACCGGCACGCCGAGGACGTCGCGCTGCTCGCCGGGCTGGGGGTCTCGGCGTACCGCTTCTCGATCGCCTGGCCCCGGGTGCGACCCACCGGTGACGGCCCGGTCGACGCGCGCGGGCTGGACTTCTACGACCGGCTCGTCGACGACCTGCTCGCCCACGGTGTCGACCCGGTCGCCACGCTCTTCCACTGGGACCTGCCGCAGGCCCTCGAGGACGCGGGCGGCTGGCTGAACCGGGACACCGCCCACCGCTTCGCCGAGTACGCCGACGCGACCGCCGCCCGCCTCGGCGACCGGGTGAAGCTCTGGATCACCCTCAACGAGCCGTTCATCCACATGAGCCTCGGCCACGGCACGGGCGAGCACGCCCCCGGCCGGACGCTGCTCTTCGACGCCTTCCCGGTGGCCCACCACCAACTGCTCGCCCACGGCCTCGCCGTCGCCGCGCTGCGGGCGCGCACCGCCAGCCCGGTCGCCATCGCCAACAACTACTCGCCCGTGCGGCCGGCCGGGGACACCGACGCCGACCGGGCGGCCGTCGCCGCGTACGAGGCGCTGCACAACCGCCTCTTCACCGACCCGCTGTTCGGCCGGGGCTACCCCGACGGGCTGGGCTTCGACACGGGCGTGGTGCGCGCCGGGGACCTCGACGTGATCGCCGCGCCGATCGACGTGCTGGGGGTCAACTACTACAACCCGACCGGCGTACGTGCCGCGCAGGAGGGCTCGCCGCTGCCGTTCGAGCTGGTGCCGCTCGACGGATACCCGCGCACCGCCTTCGACTGGCCGGTCGCCCCCGACGGGCTGCGCGAGCTGCTCGGCTGGCTGCGCCGCACGTACGCCGACGACCTGCCGCCGATCCAGGTCACCGAGAGCGGCTGCGCGTACGACGACACGCCCGACGCCGACGGCCGGGTGCACGACCCGGAGCGCATCGCCTACCTCGACGGGCACCTGCGCGCGGTACGGGCGGCGATGGACGAGGGCGTCGACGTGACCGGCTACTTCGTCTGGTCGCTGCTGGACAACTGGGAGTGGGCGGAGGGCCTCACCAAGCGCTTCGGCCTCGTGCACGTCGACTTCGACACGCAGCTCCGTACGCCCAAGTCCTCGTACGCCTGGTTCCGTGACCTGATCGCCCGGCCGTGACCACCGTCGATCCGACGCCCGCGTCGCTGCCGGCGGCGCTCGCCGAGCCGACCGTGCCGGTGCGGCGGGGCTGGATCGCGCTGATCTTCGCGGCGAACCTCGGGGTCTGGATGGCGTTCTTCACGCCGATCCAGGTGCTGCTGCCGCAGCAGCTGGGGCGGATCGCACCGGCCGACAAGGAGACCGCGCTGGCCCTGGTCACCGGCCTCGGCGCGCTCGCCGCGGTGCTCGCCAACCCCCTCGCCGGGGCGCTGTCGGACCGGACCTGCCTGCGGCTGGCCGGGCGGGAGTTCGGCCGGCGGCACGTCTGGACCGCCGGCGGCGCGCTGCTCGGCGCGGCGGCCCTGGTGCTGCTGGCGCAGCAACGCACCGTCGCCGGGGTCGCGCTCGGCTGGGTCGCCGCTCAGGTCTGCTTCAACGCGATGCTGGCCAGCCTCACCGCCGCCGTGCCGGACCGGGTGCCGGTGGCCCAGCGGGGCGGCGTCTCCGGCTGGGTCGGCATCCCCCAGGCGCTGGGGCTGGTGCTCGGGGTGGTGCTGGTCACCGCCGTGGTGAGCGGCACCGCCGCCGGCTACGTGGCGATGGCGGCGGCGGTGCTGCTGCTGGCCCTGCCGTTCGCGCTGCTCACCGCCGACGACCCGCTGCCCCGGGCGCACCGCCCGGCGCTGCGGTGGCGTGCCCTGCTCGCGTCGATGTGGATCTCGCCGCGCCGCCACCCCGACTTCGGCTGGGCCTGGATCACCCGGTTCCTGGTGCAGCTCGGCAACGCGCTCGGCACGCTCTACCTGCTCTACTTCCTCACCGACGAGGTGCGCCACGTCGACCCCGAGGGCGGCCTGCTGGTGCTGATCCTGCTCTACACGGCCGGCCTGGCGGCCACCGCCGTGGTGGCCGGGCGGCTGTCGGACCGCTCCGGCCGGCGCAAGGTCTTCGTCATCACCGCCGGCGGGATCATGGCGGTCGCCGCGCTGCTGCTGGCCGTCGCGCCGGTCTGGCCGGTGGCCGTGGTCGCCGCGCTGCTGCTCGGCGCCGGCTACGGCGTCTATCTGTCGGTGGACGCCGCGCTCATCACGCAGGTGCTGCCGGCCGCGGCCGACCGGGCCAAGGACCTGGGCGTGATCAACATCGCCAACTCCGCCCCGCAGGTGCTCGGGCCGGCGATCTCCGCCCCGCTCGTGGTGCACCTCGGCGGCTATCCGGTGCTCTACGCGGTCACCGCGGCGGTCACCGTGCTGGGCAGCGTCCTGGTGCTGAAGATCCGCTCGGTGCCCTGAGCCGCACCCCTGGCGGAATCCGGTCGCGGGCCGCCGTAGGCTGGGGACGTGACGGTACGTGTACGCTTCGCCCCCTCCCCGACCGGTATGTTCCACGTCGGCGGCGCCCGCTCGGCGCTGCAGAACTGGATCTACGCCAAGCAGCAGGGCGGGGTGTTCGTGCTCCGCATCGAGGACACCGACGCGGCCCGCAACAAGCCGGAGTGGACCGAGGGCATCCTCTCCGCGCTGGACTGGATCGGCATCGAGCGCGGCAGCTACGAGGGCCCCCACTTCCAGTCGCAGTACGCCGGCGAGCACCGGGCCGCCGCCGCGCGGCTGCACGAGTCCGGCCGCGCGTACTACTGCGACTGCACCCGCGAGGCCGTGCAGGCCCGCACCGGCTCGCAGTACCAGGGCTACGACGGCTTCTGCCGCGACCGGGGCCTGCCGGCCGGCGAGGGGCGCGCCCTGCGCTTCCGCACGCCCGACGAGGGCGAGACCGTGGTGGTCGACCTGATCCGCGGCGAGCCCACCTTCGAGAACAAGCTGGTCGAGGACTTCGTCATCGCCCGGGGCGACGGCTCGCCGGTCTTCCTGCTCGCCAACGTGGTCGACGACATGACCATGGGGATCACCCACGTGATCCGGGCGGAGGAGCACCTGCCCAACACCCCCAAGCAGCAGCTCCTCTGGGACGCCCTCGGGGTCAAGCCGCCGATCTGGGCGCACGTGCCGGTGGTGGTCAACGAGAAGCGGCAGAAGCTCTCCAAGCGCCGGGACAAGGTGGCCCTCGAGGCGTTCCGGGACGAGGGCTACCTGGCCGAGGCGATGCGCAACTACCTGATGCTGCTCGGCTGGGCGCCGTCGGGCGACCGGGAGATCGTCCCGTGGTCGGTGATCGAGGAGGAGTACCGGCTGGAGGAGGTCAACCCCTCCCCGGCGTTCTTCGACGAGAAGAAGCTCCGGGCGTTCAACGGCGAGTACATCCGGGCGCTCGGAGTCGAGGAGTTCGTCGAGGCCTGCCGGCCGTGGCTGACGGGCACCGGCACCATCGCGCCGCCGCCGTGGCAGCCGGAGGAGTTCGACGCGGACGCCTTCGCGGCCGTCGCCCCGCTGGCGCAGACCCGGATCGCGCTGCTCAGCGAGATCGTGCCGAACGTCGACTTCCTCTTCCTCGACGCACCGCTGATCGACGAGGCCGCCTGGGCCAAGGCGATGAAGGAGGGCTCGGCGGAGCTGCTGGACGCCGCCACGGCGGCGTTCGAGGCGCTGGAGTCGTGGGACGCGGAGACGCTGAAGTCGACGCTGGAGGCGGTCGGTGCCGAGCGCGGGCTCAAGCTCGGCAAGGCCCAGGCCCCGGTGCGCGTCGCGGTCACCGGGCGCACCGTCGGGCTGCCGCTGTTCGAGTCGCTGGAGGTGCTCGGCCGCGAGCGCGTCCTGAGCCGGCTGCGCGCCGCCCGGGTCCGCCTGGTCTGAGCCACACACCGCGCCAGCGCGGCGTACCCATCGGGCGCCCGGACCGTCCGGTCCGGGCGCCGAGGCGTTGAGCCGTCGGGCGTTGAGCCGTCCGGGTGCCGGGGCGTCGGGGCGGTGCCGCTCAGCGACGGGCGGAGCGGCGGCGCAGCAGCAGGCCGGCCGCGAGGGCGGCGAGGAGAAGCACGCCGCCGAGGGCCCACAGCCAGCCGCGCCCGGCCGCGTCGTCGTTCTCCTGCGCCGCGGGTACGGCGGATCCCGGCGAGCCCGCGCCCGCCGGGTCGGGCGCGGGCGAGGTCGGCCCGGCAGCGGGCGAGGTCGGCCCGGCAGCGGGCGAGGTCGGCGCGGCAGCGGGCGAGGGCGGTACGGCCGACGCCGGGGCGGTCGGGTCGGCGGTGCCCGCGCCGGCCGGCGACCCGGCGGGGGTGCCGGTGGTCAGGGTGAACCGCACCTCGCCGGAGACCGGGTGCCCGTCGCTGGACGCCACCCGGTAGTCGACGATGTAGAGCCCCGCCCGGCCCGGCTTGAACGGCACGCTCACCCGGGAGCCGGAGAAGGTCGGCGCGCCCCCCAGCGCGGCCACGTTGTCCGGACCGGTGACTGTGATCTTCGTCGTATTCGGCTCCACCTTCGCCAGGAAACGCAGCTCGATCCGGGACGGCGCCTCGGCCACCCGGGCGCCGTTGCGCGGATCGCTGCCGGTCAGCGAGTTGTGGGCGGCCGCCGGCGCGGCCGGCAGCAACAACGACACACCGAGCGCCACGCCGAGCACCACTGGCCAGGTGCGCGCCACCCGTGGGAACCTGCCCCCCATGAACCCCTCCGTAAAGGTACGATCCGCCCGCTGATCCACGGCTACCGTTCATTGGTCGGGCCGGGATCACAGATAGTTCCAATTACTGTTCCACGAGCTGCAACCGATCGACGTTCTGCGCAGTCTTGAGGGTGGCACCCCGCACGGGTCCGGTCACCCCCGTCAGCCAACCAACGCGTGACCTGCAGCAAGCCAGCCATCGAACGGGGCGAGGAGGCGGCGATGGTCCGAACGATGCGGCGGTTGGTCGCGGTGTTGGCGGGCGGGCTCGCGGCGGCGGTCCTGTCGCTCGGTCCGGCCGGGACGGCGACGGCGGCACCGAAGCCCCCACCGGCCGGAGTGGAGATCACCGGGCAGGGGTTGGCGGAGCCGCTGCGGCTGCGCGCCGAGGCCCAACCGGCGCACGTGGTGGCGATCATCGACCAGGTCAACTTCCTGGGCCGTACGGGGCAGCCCAAGGGCCCGAAGGCGGCCGACCTCGGTCCGAAGTACACGGTCGTGGTGTTCGCCGGTGACGTCCCGAAGCAGACGTACGACCTCTACCCGAAGGCGGTCGGCGGGCCGCGCGTCTACCGCCCGGCCAAGCAGCCGGACGCCCGCAAGACCGTCGCGGGCTGGTTCCTCGGCCGGCTCAGCATGTCGGAGACCCTCCGCACGGCGGGCGTGCCGCTGGAGCGGCAGTTCGACACCGTCAGCGGGGGCGTCGGCGGCGGCGAGCGGGTCATCCCGGAGGACGCCCTCAACCCGGCGAAGGACATCGGCGAGGCGCTCGGCGAGTTGCAGCGGCTGCTGCTGCTCAACGTCGCGGTGGTGCTGGTCATCACGTCGGGGCTCGCCGGGATCGCGCTGCTGGTCCGCCGCCGCACCCGCTGACCCCGCGCCAGCCCGACCGTCACCCGACGCCGCACCGCCCGTGCCGACCCCCGCCCTGGGCCGGGGGCGGCACGGGCCGGTCGCGGGCCGATGCCCCCGGCCGACGCGCACGGCCTCCGGCCGGGATCAGACCTCCAGGACCACCTTGCCGCGGACGTGCCCCGCCTCCACCAGGCGCTGCGCGTCGGCCGCCTGCGCCAGCGGGAACGTCCGTTCCACATGGACGGTCAGCCGACCGGCGTCCACCAGCCCGGCGAGCACGCCCAGGTCCACGGTCGACGGCTTGACGAACAGATAGCTGCCGCCAAGCCGGGTGACGTGCTCCGGGTCGGCCGTCGAGATCAGCCGCGCGGGACGGGTGATCAACTCGGCCGACACGTCGAGCGCGTCGCCGCCGAACAGGTCGAGCACCACGTCCACCCCGTCGGGCGCGACCGCGCGGACCCGGTCGGCCAGCCCGTCGCCGTACGCGACCGGCTCGGCGCCCAGCGACCGGACGAAGTCGTGGTTGGCCGCGCCGGCCGTGCCGATCACGCGGTCGGCGCCGAGCGCGCGGGCGACCTGCACCGCCAGGTGGCCCACCCCGCCGGACGCCCCGTGCACCAGCACCGTGTCGCCGGCTCCGGTGCGGGCCGACTGGAGCGCCTGGTACGCCGTGAGACCCGCCAGGGGGAGGCCGCCCGCCTCGGCCCAGGACGCCCGCACCGGCTTGGCCGCCAGCGCCCGCTCGGGTGCCGGGACGAGTTCGGCGTACGTGCCGTACTGGACGTGGTCGCGTCGGACGTAGCCGACGACCTCGTCGCCGACGGCGAACCCGGTCACCGCCGGCCCGACCGCCTCGATCACCCCGGCCGCGTCCCAACCGGGAACGAGCGGGAAGTGACCCGGGATCGCACGGGCCAGGTGCCCCTCGCGCACCTTCCAGTCGACCGGGTTCACCCCGGCCGCCCGGACCCGTACGAGCACCGTGTCCGGGCCGACCGGCGGGTCGGGCAGGTCCCGGACGGTCAGCAGGTCGGCCGGGCCGTACGTGTCGATCGCGATCGCCTTCACCCCGACCACGCTAGCGGCCGGGCGGCGTCGCCGTGGTCAGCACCAGCGGCGTGGGGGCCGCTCCCGGCGGGTGGCGCGCTGCCGGGGGCGGACCGGGCCGTGCCGGTGCGCGCCGGCCCAGCCGGGTAGGTCGCTGCGGCAGCCCGGGGCCTCCGCCGGCTCGGCCTCGCCGGTCGGAGCCGGCTCGGCGACGCGCTGCCGGGGCACCGTGACGTCGTCCTCGGGGCGCTCGGGCGCGCGGGCGGCCGGGTGCTCCGGCGAGTGGGCCGGGAACCCGCCGGGCAGCCGGCGGTGCTTGGCTGCCGCCGGCTGCTCGTGGTGGCCCGGCCGGCAGGGCTCGCCCTGGGCGCAGCCGTGCTCGGCCTCCCCGTGCGCCATCGGAGTCTCCTCACGCTCGCCCCGCCCGCCGGGGTCGCTCCGACGGGCCCTGTCACCGTACTGGCCGGCACCGACGCCCCCACAGCCACCCGCTCCCCCACCCCGCACACCCCCCTCCCCTCGCGATCATGGAGTTGTGGTGGGAATTTCGTACGCCGGTGCAGCTTTCGTCCCCCACCACAACTGCATGATCGGCGGGGAGGGGCGGGGTGGGGGTGTGGTGGGATCGGGGGGTGGGAGCGGGGGTGGGAGCGGGGGTGGGGGTGGGGGGTCGGGTGGGGAGATGGGTGGGGAGATGGGTGGGGGTGGGGACGGGTGGGCGGGATCTTGTGCTCGCGTGCGCGTCCCTGGTCGGCGGGGCGGTCATGTACGGCCTGGGCACGCAGCCCCAACTGTCCTGGCACCCGGGCCTGCCGGAACCGCTGTTCCTGCTGCCGCTGGCGGTGGTCTGCGTGGCCGTGGGCCTGCGCCGTGTCGCCACCCGGGCCAGCCTGGCGCTCGGCACGGTGGCGGTGCTGGCCGACCTCGCGATGGGCGGCTCGCTGGCCACCGTCCTCGTCTACACCCAGGTGCTCTACGACGCGTGCGTGTTCGGCTCGGCCCGGACCTGGCGCCGGCTGCTCCAGGTCATGGTCGGATTGAGCGTCCTCGGCACGGCGGTGGGGGTGCTGCTGAGGGGCGACTGGCGGGGCGTGGGCATCGGGGCGCCCGTGGTGCTGGCCGGGGTGCTGCCGGTGCTCACCGGGATCAGCGTGCGGCAGTACCGCGACCAGGCGGTCGCCGAGCGGGCCCGGGCCGAGCAGACGGCCCGGCTGGTGGAGCTGGACCGCCGGCAGGCGGTCGGCGCGGAGCGGGCCCGGATGGCGCGGGAGCTGCACGACGTGATCGCCAACCACCTCAGCGCGGTGGCCATCCACGCCACGGCCGCGCTCTCCGTGCCCGGGCTCGACCGGTCGCAGGTCGAGTCGGCGCTGCGCGTGATCCGGGAGAGCAGCGTGCAGGGGCTGGGCGAGATGCGCCAGATGATCGGCCTGCTGCGGGAACCGGCAGAGGGCGGGACGGCCGTCGACGCGACCGACGAGACGACCCGGGCGCGGCTCAGCGAGGTGGACGCTCTCGTGGACCGGGTCCGCGCCGCCGGGCTGACCGTACGGGCGACCCGGCGCGGCGAGCCCCGCGCGCTGCCGGTCGGGGTGGACCTGGCCGCGTACCGGATCGTGCAGGAGTCGCTGACCAACGCGCTCAAGCACGGCGCCGGCGAGGCCGACCTGCTGGTCGCGTACGAGCCGGCGGGGGTGGTGGTGGGCGTGGAGAACCCGGTCGGCGCCGGCCGTGGCCCCCTGACCGGCGCGGGCGCCGGCCTGATCGGGATGCGGGAGCGGGCGGTGCTGCTGAACGGCCGGTTCGCCGCCGGCCCGGCGGAGGGCCGGTGGCGGGTACGGGTGGAGCTGCCGACGGAGGTGGCGCCGTGAGGGGACGGGGCGCGACATGGCCGAGGTGATCCGGGTGCTGCTCGCCGACGACCAGCCGGCGGTGCGGGCCGGGCTGGCGCTGATCCTGGCCGGGGCGGCCGGCGTCGAGGTGGTGGGCGAGGCCGAGGACGGCGCCGAGGCGGTCCGGCTGTGCCGGGAGCTGCGCCCGGACGTCGCGGTCCTGGACGTGCGGATGCCCCGGCTGGACGGCATCTCGGCCACCCGGGAAATCGCCGCCGACCGCCTCGCCGACGTGCTCGTGCTCACCACCTTCGACGTCGACGAGTACGTCTTCGGGGCGCTGCGGGCCGGCGCGGCGGGCTTCGTCCTCAAGGACATCGACGCGGAGGGACTGGTGGCGGCGGTACGGACGGTCGCCCGGGGCGAGGGGTTCATCGCCCCGGCGGTCACCCGCCGCCTGATCACCGCGTTCGCGGCGACCGTCCCGGCCACCTCCGCCGCGACCCGCGGGGCGGTGGACGCGCTGACCCCCCGGGAGCGCGACGTGCTGGCCTGTCTCGGGCTCGGCCTGTCCAACCAGCAGGTCGCCGACCGGTTGGCGATGGCCGAGAGCACCACCAAGACCCACGTCAGCCGGATCCTCGCCAAGCTGGACCTGCGCAGCCGGGTGCAGGCCGCCATCCTGGCCCAGGAGTTGGGACTGCCCGCCCCGCCGCCGGCCTGACCTCACCGCCGCCCGGGGCACGTGCTTCGTCGCGACGGGTGGGCGGGCCGCCCGGTGGTCACGGCGGGTGGACCACCCGGGCCACGGCGGGCGGGCCGCCCGGCGCGGAGCCGCAGGTCGGGGCGTGTCAGGCTGGGGTGGTGAGCGAGCCGGGCGGGACGGAACTGTCTGCCACGCTGCGCCGGATCGAGCGGGCGGCCGGGGCGCTGGCCAGCGCCAGCGTGGCCCGGATGGACGAGACACTGCCCTGGTTCCGCGACCTGCCGCCCGACCACCGCTCCTGGGTGATGCTGGTGGCCCAGGCCGGCGCCCGGTCGCTGGTGCAGTGGCTGCGTGACGGCGGCGGCACGGCGGACAGCACCCAGGAGGTCTCGGACGAGGTCTTCGCCACCGCGCCGCAGGCGCTCGCCCGCTCGATCAGCCTCCAGCAGACCGTCGCGCTGGTGAAGGTGATGATCGACGTCGTCGAGGAGCAGGTCTCGCACCTGGCGGCGAAGGGCGAGGAACAGCAGTTGCGCGAGGCGGTGCTGCGGTTCTCCCGGGAGATCGCCTTCGCCGCCGCCCGGGTGTACGCCCGGGCCGCCGAGTCGCGCGGTTCGTGGGACGCCAGGTTGCAGGCGCTGCTGGTGGACGCGCTGCTGCGGGGCGACTCGCCGGACGTGCTGGCGAGCCGGGCGGCGGCGCTCGGCTGGGCGGACGCCCCGCCGGTGGCGGTGGCGGTCGGCCGCTCCCCCGGCGGGGAGGTCTCCGCCGTGCTGCACACCGTGCACCGGCAGGCCCGGCGCATCGGCACGGAGGTGATCGGCGGGGTGCACGGCGACCGGCTGGTCATCGTGCTCGGCGGCGCCGCCGACCCGGTCGCGGCCACCGGCAAGCTGCTCGGCGCCTTCGGCGACGGGCCGGTGGTGGTCGGTCCGGCCGTACCGAGCCTGGACGAGGCGACCGAATCGGCACGCGCCGCGCTGGCCGGCTTCCGGGCCGCACCGGCCTGGCCGACCGCGCCCCGGCCGGTGCCGGCGGACGACCTGCTGCCGGAGCGGGCGCTGGCCGGGGACGCCGAGGCGCGCCGACGGCTGCGACACGACGTCTACGCCGCGCTGGTGCGGGCCGGCGGGGAACTGCTGGAGACCCTGGACGCCTTCTTCGCGGCCGGCGGCACGCTGGAGAGCGCCGCGCGGTCCCTCTTCGTGCACCCGAACACGGTGCGCTACCGGCTGCGGCGGATCTCCGACGTCACCGGCTTCTCGCCGCTCGCGGCGCGGGACGCGTTCGCGCTCCAGGTGGCCCTCACCGTCGGTCGGCTCGACCCGGTGGTCCCCGTGGTACCAACCCAGACAATGATCCCGAATGTCAACAAAACGTCACACACAGGTGATGATCGCCGCCGATTTTTGTAGGAACCATCCAAAGGTTCTAGTGCGGTTTGGTCGGGGGCGGCACAGCGCTACCCGCGCGTATCCGGGAGAGTCATAGACGTGCTCGCCGTACTCTCGCCCGGCCAGGGTTCCCAGAAACCCGGCTTCCTGACTCCCTGGCTGGACCTCACCGGCGCCGAGGCACGTCTCCGCTGGTGGTCGGCGCTGGCCGGGGTCGACCTGCTGCACCTCGGCACCGCCGCCGACGCGGACGAGATCAGGGACACCGCGCGGACCCAGCCGCTGCTGGTCGCCGCCGCGCTGCTGGCCGCCGAGCACCTGCCGATGTACGACGTCACGCTCACCGCCGGCCACAGCGTCGGCGAGCTGGGCGCGGCGGCGCTCGCCGGGGTGCTCCCGGCGGAGGCGGCGATCACCCTGGCGGGCGTCCGCGGCCGGGAGATGGCCGCCGCCTGCGCGCTGGAGCCGACCGGGATGGCCGCCGTGCTGGGCGGGGACCCCGACGAGGTGCTCGCCTCGATCGTCGCGCACGGGCTGCACCCCGCCAACCGCAACGGCGCCGGCCAGTTCGTCGCGGCCGGCGCCGTCGAGGGGCTGGAGAAGCTCGCCGCCGAGCCGCCCGCGAAGGCCCGGGTGATCCGCCTGAAGGTGGCCGGCGCCTTCCACACGCCGTACATGGCCCCCGCCGAGACGGCGCTGGCCGCCGTGGCGGCCGGGATCACCCCGACCGACCCGGCCCGGATCCTGCTGTCGAACCTCGACGGGGCCGCGGTCAACCACGGGCGCGACATGGTGCAGCGGCTGGTCCGCCAGGTCACCGCGCCGGTGCGCTGGGACCTCTGCATGCGCACCCTGGCCGACCTCGGGGTGACCGGCGTGATCGAGCTGCCCCCGGCCGGCACCCTCGCGGGCCTGGTGAAGCGGGAGCTGAAGGGGGCCGGCGCCCCCGAGGTGGTCACCCTCAACACCCCGGACGACCTGCCCGCCGCCCGGGACCTGATCGCCCGGCACGGGATGGCGCCGAGTCACGAGCCGACCATGCACTTCCGCGTGGTGGTGGCCCCCTCGGCCGGTACCTTCGAGCCGGCGCGGGAGCTCACCGAGGGCGACGCGCTCCGCGCCGGCCAGGTCGTCGGCCACGTGGCCACCCGGCAGGGCCCGGTCGAGGTGACCGCGCACGGCAGCGGCGTGCTCACCGAGTGGCTCGCCCACCACGACGACCCGGTCGCGCCGGGCCAACCGCTCGTCCGCATCGGAGGACACGCATGACCGGCAGCCGGATCGTCGCGCTGGGGCACTACCAGCCCTCGCGCGTGGTCACCAACGACGACATCGCCCAGTTGGTCGAGACCAGCGACGAGTGGATCCGGGACCGGGTCGGCATCGTCAGCCGGCGGATCGCCGACGGCGAGACGGTCGCCGACATGGCCGCCGCCGCCGCCGACAAGGCCCTGGCCAACTCCGGGCTCACCGCCGCCGACATCGACCTGGTCGTGGTGGCGACGTGCAGCTCCGCCGACCGCAGCCCGAACGTGGCCTGCCGGGTCGCCGCCAAGCTCGGCATCACCGCGCCCGGGGCGTTCGACCTCAACACGGCCTGCTCCGGCTTCGCGTACGCGCTGGGCACCGTCGACCACGCCATCCGGGCCGGCGCCTCGCGCAACGCCCTGGTCATCGGCGCGGAGAAGCTGTCCGACATCGTCGACTGGACGGACCGCTCCACCTGCATCATCTTCGCCGACGGCGCCGGCGCCGCCGTGGTGTCGGCCGTGGGCGAGGGCGAGCCCGACGGCGTCGGCCCGGTGGTCTGGGGCTCGGTGCCGGAGCGCGGCGACGCGGTACGCATCGAGGGCTGGCGCCCGTCCATCCAGCAGGAGGGCCAGTCGGTCTTCCGCTGGGCCACCACGGAGTTGGCGCCGCTGGCCCGGCAGGCGTGCGAGCGCGCCGGGGTGGACCCGTCGGAGCTGGCGGCCTTCGTGCCGCACCAGGCCAACGCCCGCATCATCGACGGCATCGTCAAGCGGCTCGGGATCCCCAACGCGATCGTCGCCAAGGACATCGTCGAGTCCGGCAACACGTCGGCGGCGAGCGTGCCGCTGGCCCTGTCCAAGCTGGTCGAGCGGCGGGAGGTGCCGTCCGGCGCCCCGGTGCTGCTCTTCGGCTTCGGCGGCGGCCTGACCTACGCCGGTCAGGTCGTCCGCTGCCCCTGACAAGCCCCTCCGGCCGCTGCGCCGGGGAGTGACGGCCGGCGTCGTCGGCCGTCGAATGATCCACGATGAGAGGAACCAACCGCAATGACCCGTGACGAGATCACCGCCGGCCTCGCCGAGATCCTCGAAGAGGTTGCCGGGGTGAACCCGGACGACGTGGCCGAGGGGAAGTCCTTCACCGACGACCTGGACGTCGACTCGCTCTCCATGGTGGAGGTCGTGGTGGCGGCCGAGGAGAAGTTCGGCGTCAAGATCCCGGACAACGAGGTGCAGAACCTGAAGACCGTCGGGGACGCCGTCAGCTACATCGAGGCGCAGTCCTGATCATGGCTCACACCGACGTCGTCGTCACCGGGCTCGGCGCGACCACCCCGCTGGGCGGGGACGTCGCGTCGACCTGGGACGCCATGCTCGCCGGCCGCTCCGGGGTGGGTCCGCTCACCCAGGAGTGGGCCGAGCAACTGCCCGTCCGCATCGCCGCCCGGCTCGCGGTCGAGCCGACCGGCCTGATCGACCGGGTCAAGCTGCGCCGGCTCGACCGCTCCGAGGCGATCGCGATCATCGCGGCGCAGCAGGCCTGGGCGGACTCCGGCCTGGCCGACTCCGGCCTGGACCCGGAGCGGCTGGGCGTCAGCGTCGGCTCGGGCATCGGCGGCGCGCTGACGCTGCTCGCCCAGGACGACATCCTGGAGGCGTCCGGCCCGCGGCGGGTCTCCCCGCACACCATCCCGATGCTGATGCCGAACGGCCCCGCCGCCTGGGTGGGGCTGGAGCTGGGCGCGAAGGCGGGGGTGCACTCGGTGGCCAGCGCCTGCGCGACCGGCGCCGAGGCGATCGCGCTCGGCATGGACATGATCCGTGCCGGCCGGGCCGACGTGGTGGTGGCCGGCGGCACCGAGGCGGTCATCCACCAGTTGCCGATCGCCGGGTTCAGTTCGATGCGGGCGATGTCGACCCGCAACGACGAGCCGGAGCGGGCCTCCCGGCCGTGGGACAAGGGCCGCGACGGCTTCGTGCTCGGGGAGGGCGCGGGCATCCTGGTGCTGGAGCGGGCGGAGCACGCCGCCGCCCGGGGCGCCCGGGTCTACGCCCGGCTGGCCGGCGCCGGCCTCACCTCCGACGGCTACGACATCGTCCAGCCGCATCCGGAGGGCGAGGGCGCGATCCGGGCGATCGCGAAGGCCATCGCGGACGCGGACGTCGCCAAGGCGGACATCGTGCACGTCAACGCGCACGCCACGTCGACCCCGGTCGGCGACGTCGCGGAGATCACCGCGCTGCGCGCGGCACTGGGTGACCACCCGGTGCTGACCTCGACCAAGTCGATGTCCGGTCACCTGCTGGGCGCGGCGGGCGCGCTGGAGTCGATCGCCACCATCCTGGCGATCCGCGACGGTGTCGTACCGCCGACGATCAACCTGGACGACCCCGACGACGGGCTCAGCCTGGACGTGGCCGCCAACGAGGCGCGCCACATGGACATCCCCGCCGCGCTGAACAACTCGTTCGGCTTCGGCGGTCACAACGTGGCTCTCGTCTTCACGCGGGCCTGAGACCACAGCCATGGAGGCTCACGTGACCACCACCGCCGTTGGCGTGGACGCGTCGTCCGTCGCGGACCACCGGGATCCGGAGGTGCGGCTCCGGGCGTTGTTCGACGCGGGTTCGTTGCGGTTGTCGGTGCCACGCGACACCTCGGGTGTGCTGTGGGCGCGGGGTGAGATCGACGGCTCGCCGGTCGTCGCGTACGCCACGGACGCGACGCGGATGGGCGGGGCGATGGGCACCGAGGGGTGCCGGCACGTCGTGGACGCGATCGACACCGCGGTGCGGGAGCGGGTCCCGGTGATCGGGTTGTGGCACTCGGGTGGCGCGCGGTTGGCCGAGGGCGTGGTCGCCCTGGACGCGGTGGGTCAGGTGTTCGCGGCGATGGTGCGCGCCTCGGGGCGGGTGCCGCAGATCTCCACGGTGCTGGGCCCGGCGGCCGGTGGCGCCGCGTACGGGCCGGCGCTGACCGACATCGTGGTGATGAGCGGCGCGGGCCGGATCTTCGTGACCGGCCCGGAGGTGGTGCGCAGCGTCACCGGTGAGCAGGTCGACATGGCCCGCCTCGGTGGGCCCGAGCCGCACGGCCGCCGCTCCGGGGTGGTCCACGTGACCTGCGCCGACGACGAGACGGCGCTGGTCGAGACGCGCAAGCTCGCCGCGCTGCTCGGCCGGCAGGGGCGGCTGTCGCCCGACGACGTGGCCGCCCAGGACGAGGGGGCACACGACCTGACGGCGAAGATGCCGGTCGAGACGAACCGGGCCTACGACGTCAAGCCGGTGGTGAAGGCGCTGCTGGACGCCCCCGGGGTGGAGCTGCACGCCAAATGGGCGCCGAACGTCGTGACCACCCTGGGACGCTTCGCCGGGCGTACGGTCGGGGTCATCGCGAACAACCCGCTGCGCCTGGGCGGCTGCCTGGACGCCTCCAGCGCCGAGAAGGCCGCCCGGTTCGTGCGCATGTGCGACTCCCTCGGCGTGCCGCTGATCGTCCTCGTCGACGTCCCCGGCTACCTGCCCGGCCTGGGCCAGGAGTGGGACGGCGTCGTCCGCCGGGGCGCGAAGCTCCTGCACGCCTTCGCCGAGGCCGTCGTGCCCCGGGTCACCCTGGTCACCCGCAAGGCCTACGGCGGGGCGTACATCGCGATGAACTCCCGCTCCCTGGGCGCCACCGCGGTGTTCGCCTGGCCCAACGCCGAGGTCGCGGTGATGGGCGCCGGCGCCGCCGTCAACAT
The DNA here is from genome assembly GCF_048060285.1 of Micromonospora sp. LOL_025. Classification (NCBI taxonomy): domain Bacteria; kingdom Bacillati; phylum Actinomycetota; class Actinomycetes; order Micromonosporales; family Micromonosporaceae; genus Micromonospora; species Micromonospora sp. LOL_025. The sequence goes on from NZ_JBHMIR010000001.1 coordinate 486,371, forward strand.
CCTGCACCGCAAGAAGCTCGCCGCCGTCCCCGCCGAGGAGCGCGAGGCGCTGCGCGCGCAACTCGTCGAGGAGCAGACCCGCATCGCCGGCGGCGTCAACCGGGCGCTCGAGATCGGCGTCGTCGACGACGTCATCACCCCGGCCGAGACCCGCCGCCGCATCGCCGAGGCCCTCGCCGCCGCCCCCGCCGCACGTGGCGCCCACGGCAACATCCCCCTCTAGGCCGGCCACGGCATCGGTGCGGGCCACCGCCTGACGGTCGGCCGCACCAGGGCGGCGCCACGCGCAGCACCACCGCCGGCAGCACCGCGCCACCCGGCACGGCCGCGCCGGCGGGGAACCGGCCCAGCAGGACCGGGGCGCGGTGGCCCGGGCCCGCCGCGATGGGCCACGTACCGCCGGAAGGGTCCGCGCAAGGCACGAGCGCGGGCCCTTCCGCGTCGCTCAGCCCCGGTTGCGGGGGTGCTGGCGGGCGGTCCGCTCGTTGCCCCGGCGGTAGTTGCCGGTCCAGCGGGCCATCACGAGCTGCGGGTCGCCGTCGACCTCGGCGAGGAACTCCGCCGCCCGGCCGCCGCGCAGGGTGCCCGCCGCCCGGCCGTGGTGGGTGATGACCACCGTGCCGTCCGACCGCTCGACGTACGCGAAACCCTCAGCCGTTGCCATGTGCGCGAGGGTGCCAGGCGGGGCGGCCGGACGCGACCCGGTTTTCCCGCTTGACTCTCCAGCGGCTGGAGGCAGGAGGCTTCTCGACGTGGACGACCGCACCGACCTGTTCACCATCGGGCAACTCGCCCGCCGCACCGGCCTCTCCGTCCGGACGATCCGCTTCTGGTCCGACCTCGACCTGCTCCCGCCCACCGCCCGGTCCACCGGCGGTTACCGCCTCTACGACGCGGCGGCCGTGGCCCGGCTGGACCTGGTCCGGAGCCTGCGTGAGCTGGGGATCGGCCTGGACGACGTCCGCCGGATCCTCCAGCGGCGGATGAGCGTCCGGGAGGTGGCACAGGCGCACAGCCGCGCCCTGGACGCGGAGATCCGCACGCTGCGGCTGCGCCGGGCGGTGCTGCGGTCGGTCGCCCGACGTGGCAGCACGACCGAGGAGTTGAGACTGATGAACGACCTGGCCCGCCTCTCCGCCCAGGAGCGGCAACGGATCATCGACGAGTTCGTCGCCGAGGTCTTCGGTGGCGTGCAGCCCGGCCCCGGCGGCGACGGGCTGGCCCTGGCGATGCGGACGCTCCCCACCGACCTGCCCGACGAGCCCACCGACGAGGAGGTGGACGCCTGGATCGAGCTGGCCGAGCTGGTCGCCGACCCCGCCTTCCGGCTGCGGGTACGGGCGATGGCGGTGGCCGGGGCGGCGGCGACGTCCCCGCCGCCGGCGATGCCCTCCGTCGAGCCGGCGCGCGCCGCGCTCGCCGCCGGGATCGCCCCGGACTCCGGGCAGGCGCGGGCGGTGCTCGACGAGATGGTGGACCCGGGGCTGTCCCGCGCCGAACGGCTCGCGCTCGCCGACGGCATCGCGGCCTTCACCGACCGGCAGGTGGAGCGGTACTGGCAGCTGATCGGGGTGCTCAACCGGCGGCCCCCGTTCCCGCCCGCGGTGCCGGCCGTGGAGTGGCTGGTGGCCGCCCTGCGCGCGGCGCCGTAGATCAACCGGGTTGACGGTGCCGGTCCGCGCCGCTTTGATGAGCCGGCTCTCGTCGTCAACGGGAAATGGACACCATGGAACGTCGTACGCTCGTCGCCGTGCTCGCGGCGCTGACCGCCGCGCTGACCGCCGGCTGTGCCGGGGGGGAAGGAGCCGTCGTCGGGCGTTGGCCCGCCGTCGGCCGCGCCGAGCCCCACCGCCTCGCCGGTGACCCCCGGCCCGCCCTGGCACGACGAGGTGCCGGCGGCTCCCGCCGGCATCACGGTGGGCGGCAAGGGCACGCCCTGCGAGCTGCCGGTCACGTTCTCGGTGCCCGCCGAGTGGAAGGTCGAGGCGGTCGAGGGCTCGGCGAAGTTCGGCGAGCCCCGCCTCGACAAGGCCCTCATGCTGTGCGAGATCGACGCCCGGCCGACCGGCGCCATCGGGTTCCTGCGGGTGTGGCGGGTCGACGGGGTCGTCGGCGGCGCCCAGGAGCACCTGAGGCACTTCCTCGACGCGTACGCGCCGGAGGCCGCGGACGCGGAGTACCGGCGGGTGAAGGCCGGCACCGTCGACGCCGTCGAGGCGAGCTACCCCAAGAAGGACGGCGGCCCGGTCCACGACCGGGCCATCGCGATCTCCTCCCTCTACGGTCCGATCGTGCTGAGCCTCGACACGCCGGAGCCGACGGAGCTGCTGTCGGCGTACCAGCTGGTGAAGCAGTCGGCCCGGATCAACCGCGACTGACGCGGCTCAGGCGCCGCAGGTCGTGGCGGGCAGACCGGTCACCGGCACCGGGGACCGGCCGCCCGGGCGGGTCTTGCCGGCCAGCACCCCGGCGAGGGCGGTCATCGACGCCCGGCTGGAGGAGTAGGTCGCCAGCAGGGTGGGCGACTTGGCCTTCGCCAGCACGTACGGGGTGTCCATGGCGACCGTGACGGCGGCGTCGGCGCGCAGGTCGCCGGCGCCGTCGCCGTACCCGACGAGGTGCACCACCGTGCCGCCGCCGGCCACCACCTTGACCCCGGCCGCCTTGAGCGCCTCGGTCAGTGCCGCCCGCGTGTGGTCCCGCCCGCCGGAGGCGGTCACGGTCACCGGGCCCCGTACGCCGCCGCCGCAGGCGCCCCGCAGCACCGTCACCGCCGCCGCGGCCAGGTCTTCCGCCGCCTTGCGGTGCGCCGGGCCGGCCAGCGTGGACAGCTCGGGCGTGGGCCGGTCGGCCAGCTTGAACTTCATCGTCAGCACGCGGGTCGCGGCCTCGACGAGGCGGGCCCGGGGCAGCGAGCCGTCGCGGAGCGCGGCGAGCAGCCCGTCGTACGCCTGGCGGACGTTCGGCGGCATCAGGATCAGGTCGTTGCCCGCCTTCAGCGCGCGCACCGCGGCCTCGCCCGGCGACCAGCGCTTCGCCGGCGGCATGTTCATCCCGTCGGTGATCACCACGCCCCTGAAGCCGAGCTGGCCACGGAGCACGTCGGTGAGCAGCTTGCGCGAGAAGGTCGCCGCGGTGCCCGGGTCCACCGACCGCGCGTCGAGGTGGGCGGACATCACGGCCATCGTGCCCGCGTCGATGGCGGCGGAGAAGGGCGGCCACGCCCCGGTCTCCAGCGTCCGGCGGGGCTGGTCGAGCACCGGAAGTCCTTCGTGGGAGTCGGCGGCGCTGTGCCCGTGCCCCGGGAAGTGCTTGACGGTGGCCGCCACGCCCGCGGCCTGCAGGCCCCGGACCGCGCCCGCGACCTGCCCCGCAGTGACCTTCGGGTCCGCCCCGTACGACCGGGAGCCGATCACGGTGCTGCGGGTGGCGAGCACGTCGGCGACGGGGGCGAAGTCGAGGTTGATCCCCATCGCGGCGAGTTCGGTGCCGGCCGCCCGCCAGGCGGCCTCGGTCAGCTCCGGTCGCCCGGCGGCGCCGGCGGCGAGGGCGCTGGGCAGCAGGGTCACGCCGTCGGTGATCCGGGTGACCACGCCGTGCTCCTGGTCGGTGCCGATCAGGAAGGGCGCCGGCCCGGCGGGCAGCCGGCCGGCGGTCGCGCGCAGGCCGTCGGTCAGCGCGCGGACCTGCTTCGGGTTGTCGACGTTTGTCGTCTCCTGGTTGCCCTTGGTGGGGTCGTCGGCGCTGAAGCCGACCAGGATCAGCCCGCCGAGCCGGTACTTCTCGACCATCTGGGCGGGGGTGTCCACCCCGGCCAGCGCCTGGTTGCCGGCCGCGGAGCCGGACGAGACCCGGGTGGCCGCGTCGCCATAGGCGTACGGCATCAGCACCTGGCCGACGAGGTCCTCGTCGGCCAGCGAGGCCACGAGGGCCGCGGCGCGGGCGGCGGGGTCGGCGCCGGGGACGCTCGCGGCGGGTGTCGGTGTCGGGGCGGCCGTCGGGGCGGCGGCGCTCGTCGGCGCCGGGTCGGGACGGCGGTCCGCCGGCCCGGAGCACCCGGAGACGAGCAGTGCGGTCAGGGCGGCGAGCGCGACGCCGGCACGTCGCGGGGTAGTCGACACGCGGCCCATCCCACCAGTTCACCCCTTATCGGGGCAACTTGACCTTCACCCGGCAGGAGGAGTCGGCCCCGGTCCGGGCCCCTGCGTCAGCCGACGCGGGTGAGCAGGGTCACCGGCGCGCCGTCGCCGGCGTAGCGGTAGGGCTCCAGCTCGGCGTCCCACGCCGTGCCGAGCGCCTTGTCGAGGGCGTGCGCGAGGGCCTCGGGCGCCCGCGCGCCCGCCATGATGCTGCGCAGGCGGTCCTCGCCGAGCTGGATGTCGCCGGCCGCCCCGACGCTCGCCCGGAACAGGCCCCGCCCGGGCACGTACATGAAGCGCTCGCCGTCGGCGCCGGGGCTCGGTTCCTCGGTGACCTCGAAACGGATCATGGGCCACTGCCGGAGGGCAGCAGCCAGCTCGGCGCCCGTCCCCGGACGACCGGTCCACCCGCACTCGGCCCGGCGTGCGCCGGGGTCGACGGGCTGAGCCGTCCACTGCAGGTTGACCGGCGCGGCGAGGACGCGCGCGATCGCCCACTCGACGTGTGAGCACACGGCGAGCGGGGTCGAGTGGACGTATACGACGCCACGCGTTGGCACGGTGACCTCCCGGAGAGCGAGGTGCGTCTTCCCCTACGACCTCGACCACCCGAGTGGTTGCTGGAACACATGATGACTGGTGTGACGGATGGTGCGCCAGGGAATCGGAAAATTCGCGGGTCGGAATAGTCGGACGGGTGCCCCCGTTGACCCCTCACGACGCGATGACCAGCCAGGGATCGTGGTCGTGTACAGTTCCATCGGCGGCCTGTGCCGCGCACATCTTCCGCGGGCCCACCCATCAGGGTGTCGTCCGCACAGCCCCCGGACGTTCCGTCCTCCCGTACGTCTTGCAAGGAGTACCTCCGTGGCGAGCAACACCTCTAAGACCGCGCGCGCGTCAGTCCGGGCCGGCCAGGCTGGCCAGGGTGGCGCCCTCAGCGTGCTGGGCGAGTTCAAGTACCTCATCCCGCTCAACGGCGGCAAGCACGCCTACGTGCGGAACCTGACCAACGGCAAGACCGCGCACCTGCGCACCGACTCCGAGGCCTTCGTCGAGGAGATCCGGGTGCTGGCCGCCGCCGGCCACGCCGCGAAGATCCGCGCCGAGATCAACAACCTCAACACCACCCACCCGGGTGACGGCTGGGACGCCACCGAGAAGCGCCTCGTCGAGGCCGGCGTCTTCGAGGGCTGAGCCCTCCCCCACGCGACACCGCGACCGCCCGTCGGGATCATCCCGGCGGGCGGTTCCGCGTCCGCGGACCCCGGGCGGGGGGCTTCCTACGTCTCCAGCAGGGCCACCTCGCCGGTCGCCAGGTCGTAGAGGGCGCCGACCACAGTCAGTCGGCCGACGGCGACCGGGACGGCGAGCCGGTCGTCGGCGCGCAGGGCGACGACCGTACGGAGCACGTGCCGCCGGACCGCCCTCGGATGCACCCGGGGGTCGTCGACGCCCACCTCACGCACCGCCGGGGCGATCTGGTCGACGAGGTGGGCCAGCGCGCCGCCCGGCGACCGCCCGGCGCGCAACGCGTCCACGGCGGAGGCCACCGCGCCGCACCGCTCGTGCCCGAGCACCATCACCAGCGGCACGCCCAGCTCACCGACCACGTACTCGATGGAGCCCAGCACCGCCCGGTCGAGCACGTGCCCCCCGGTGCGGATCACGCAGATCGAGCCGAAGGTCTGGTCGAAGATCGCCTCCAGCGGCACCCGCGAGTCGATGCAACCGAGCAGCACCGCGTACGGCTGCTGGTCGCCGGAGGCCGCCGCGGCGGCGGCGGTGACGTCGTGGCCGTGCACCGGCTGGCCGCTGACGAAGCGGCGGTTGCCGGCGAGCAGCTCGGCCAGCGCGGCCCGGGGCGACCCCATGTCCCCCAGCTTGGCGGGCCCGCCGGAGACCCGGAGCGGGTTGCGAATCTTCTCACCGGCACGGTTGTCGTGGTCTCATGACGGGTAGCCGGTGTTACCACCGGGTATCCCCGGTGTTGCGGTTCCTTGCGGCCCTGGGGAGGTGACGATGCCGGAGCACGTCGAGGTGCGTCTTCCCGACGACGTACGCCTGCACGTCGAGGCGACCGGACCGGCCGACGCCGAGGTCACGGTCATGCTGCTGCACGGCTGGACGCTGGACGGGCGCGCCTGGCACCGGCAGCTCGCCGACCTGCGGCGACGCTTCGGCGACGCGGTCCGGGTGGTGACCTACGACGCGCGCGGCCACGGCCGGTCGAGCTGCATGGCGCTGCCCACCGCCACCGTGGCCCAGCTCGGCGACGACCTGGCCGCGGTGCTGGACGAGGTGGCCCCCGCCGGTCGTGTCGTGCTGGTCGGCCACTCGATGGGCGGCATGACGATCATGGAGTACGCGCACCGCCACCCCGCGCACTTCGCCGCCCGGACGGCCGGGCTGGTCTTCGTCTCCACCACCGCCGAGGGCCACACGCACACCGCCTACGGCCTCTCGCCCCGGATCGCCCGGCTGATCCGGCTCGCCGAGACGACCGGGGCCGGCGTGCTGGCCCGCTGCGGGGCCTGGCGACCGCCCCGGGCGCTGCTGCGCGCGCTGCGTCCCAGCATCCGCTGGATGCTCTTCGGCGACCGCTGCGACCCGCACGACATCCGGCTGGTCACCTCGGCGGTGGCCCGCGCCACCCTCCGCTCGATCGGCGGGTTCCGCGCCTCCATCGGGGCGCAGCACCGGCTGGACACCCTCGCCGAGCTGGCCCACCTGCCGGCCGCCGCCCTGGTCGGCGACCGGGACCGGCTCACCCCGCCGCCCTGCGCCGAGTCGATCGCCGGCGCGCTGCCGGCGACCGAGCTGACCGTCTGCCCGGGTGCCGGGCACATGCTGATGATGGAACGCCCCGACGAGGTCAACGAGGCGCTCGGCGGCGTGCTCCGTCGCGTGCTCGCCGCCCCCGGGGCCGGCGCCACCGCCGCCGCCCGGGCGGACTGAACCGGGTCTCGGGGAACGCGACGCGGCCCCCGCGGGCGTGACGCGGGTTCCTTTCCCGCACCGGTCGCGCCGCTGGTTGCGCGCGGGCCGTACCCTCTTGCGGTTGGCCTGGCGCGGTTCGCGCGGTTCGCGCCGCCCGCCGCCGACGTCAGGAGGAGCGAGCGGTGAGCGACCAGACCACCCTGGAACAGGAGATCGCCGTCGAGCAGCGGCATCTCGACCGGGTGTACGCCCGACTGGCCGAGCTGCGCCGGTCGGCGGTCAGCGCCGAGAAGGAGGGCTACCGGCTCGCCCGGGTGGGCAACTTCGGGGCGCTGGTCGAACGGGACGCGATGGTGTTCCACGCCGCGCGGCGGCGGCACATGCTGGACGCCGAGCACGAGGGCCTGGTCTTCGGCCGGCTGGACCTGCTCGACCGGCAGGTGCTGCACGTCGGGCGGCTCGGCATCCGCGACGACGACGCCTCCACCCTGGTGGTCGACTGGCGGGCCCCGGCCGCCGCCGCCTTCTACCAGGCCACCCCCGCGCAGCCGCTGGGCGTGGTACGGCGACGCACGATCCAGTCCTCCGCCGAGCGGGTCACCCGGATCGAGGACGACCTGCTCGATCCCGTCGCCGCGCCCGCCGACATGGCGGTGGTCGGCGACGGCGCGCTGCTGGCCACGCTGTCGAAGGCCACCGGCCGGGGGATGCGGGACATCGTCGCCACCATCCAGCGGGAGCAGGACGAGGCGATCCGCTCCCCCGGCTCGGGCGTGACGATCGTGTCCGGCGGTCCGGGCACCGGGAAGACGGCCGTCGCCCTGCACCGGGCCGCGTACCTGCTCTATTCCGACCGCAGCCGGTTCGCCGGGGGCGGCATCCTGGTGGTGGGCCCCTCGTCGGTCTTCGTCGAGTACATCGCCTCGGTGCTGCCCTCGCTCGGCGAGGACACCGCCACCCTGCACTCGCTGGGCACGCTCTTCGCGGGCATGACCGCCACCCGCACCGATCCGCCGGCGGTGGCGGCGGTGAAGGGTTCGCTGCGGATGCGGCGGGTGCTGGAGCGGGCGGCCCGGGACGGGGTGCCGGACGGCCCGACCGAGCTGCGCCTGCTCTACCGGGGCGCGCTGCTCCGGCTGGAGCGCCGCGAGCTGGACGGCATCCGCGACCGGGCGATGCCCCGGGGCGCCCGGCGCAACGAGGTGCGCCGGGCCGGCTTCGACGGGGTCTTCGCCGCGCTCTGGGCGCAGGCCCGCAGGTTGGGCGTCGGCCGGCTGCCCGAGCAGCGCGCGTTCGAGGACGAGATCGCCGAGCGGCCGGAGTTCCGGGAGTTCCTCAAGGCGTGGTGGCCCCGGCTGCACCCCCGGCACGTGCTCGGCTGGCTGGCCCGCCCGGACCGGCTGCACCGCTACGCCGGGGGGATCCTCTCCCGCGCCGAGATCCGGCTGCTGGCCGACGCGTACCGGCGCCTCGACGCCGCGGGGCTGACGATCGCCGACATCGCGCTGCTCGACGAGTTGGACGCGTTGCTCGGCAAGCCGATGCGGCCGGCCCGGGCGAAGCGGGACCCGTTCCAGCTGGCCGGCGGGGTCCGCGAGCTGAGCACCTTCGCCGACCGGCAGCGCGCCGCCCGCGACGCGGCCCGGGAGCGTCCCGACGACTACCGGGAGTTCGCGCACGTGGTGGTCGACGAGTCGCAGGACGTCTCGCCGATGCAGTGGCGCATGATCGGCCGGCGGGGCCGGCTGGCCTCGTGGACGGTGGTGGGCGACCCGGCGCAGACGGCGTGGACGGGGGATCCGGAGGAGCTGACCCGGGCCCGGGACCAGGCGTTGGGCCGGCGCAAGCGGCACCACTTCACCCTCACCACGAACTACCGCAACTCGGCGGAGATCTTCGCGGTGGCGGCGGCCGAGATCCGTCGGCTGCACCCGGACCTCCCGCTGCCCAGGGCGGTGCGCTCCACGGGCGTCGAACCGGTCGAGCTGGTGGTGCCGCCGGCGGAGCTGGAGGCCGCGGTGGTGGCGGCGGCCGGCGCGCTGCTCGCCGAGGTCGAGGGCACGGTCGGCGTGATCACGCCGGTGCCCCGCCGCGACGAGGTGGCCGGCTGGCTGGGCGGGCTCGGCGCGCCGCGCCTACAGGTGGTGACCAGCCTGGAGGCCAAGGGCATGGAGTACGACGGGGTCGTCCTCGTCGCCCCGAGCGAGATCCGGGCCGACCCGGGGTCGGGGGTACGGACGCTCTACGTGGCGCTGTCCCGGGCCACCCAGCGGCTGACCACCGTCGACCCGATCGGCTGAGGATCCGTTACTTGCACACATAGCGATGTGAGCATAAATTGAACGCGAATCCGGATCCCCAGAGGGAGGATGGGCGCGTGGGCGCAGGTCATGACCACCATCACGGGTCGGTGGCGAACGCCGCGCACCGCCACCGGGGCCGGCTCTGGGCGGCGTTCGGGCTGCTCGCCGGCCTGATGGTGGTGGAGGCGGTGGCGGCCTTCCGCACGGGCTCACTGGCCCTGCTGAGCGACGCCGGGCACATGTTCACCGACGTGCTCGGCATCGGCATGGCGCTCGCGGCGATCGCCGCCACCCGGCGGGCGGGCGCCGACCCGCAGCGCACCTTCGGCCTCTACCGGCTGGAGGTGCTGGCCGCGCTGGCCAACGCCGCGCTGCTCTCGGGGGTCGCGGTCTACGTCGTGATCGAGGCGGTGCGCCGCTTCGGCGACCCGCCCGAGGTGCTGGCCGGCCCGATGCTGGTGGTCGCCGTGCTCGGCCTGCTCGCCAACGTCGGCGCCTTCGCGCTGCTGCGCTCCGGGGCGAAGGAGAGCATCAACGTCCACGGCGCGTACCTGGAGGTCCTCGGCGACCTGCTGGGGTCACTCGGTGTGATCGGGGCCGCGCTGCTGATCGTCACCACCGGCTGGTGGTGGGCGGACCCGCTGGTGGCGGTCGGAATCGGCGTGTTCATTTTGCCGCGCACCTGGCGGCTCGGGCGGGCCGCGCTGCGCATCCTGGTGCAGGCCGCGCCGGAGCACCTCCAGGTCACGGCCGTGCACGACCGACTGGCCGCCGTGCCCGGCGTCGCCGAGGTGCACGACCTGCACGTCTGGACGCTGACCTCCGGGATGGAGGTGGCCTCGGCGCACCTGACCATGGCCCCCGGCGCCGAGGTCGGCGCGGTGCTGGGCGCCGCCCGGGCCGCGCTGCACGACGACTTTCAGATCGAGCACGCCACGTTGCAGATCGAGCCGGGAGCGTCGCCCGGGACCTGCGGGGCGGTCGAGTGGTAATGAGGACAACCTTAAATCTGGGAGAGTATTGTGGGCTTATGTCGGATTTGACTGTTAGTGGATGTACACCGTCCGTCACCTGCGGTGCACCAGTCACACCGGCACCGGTAGGCTCGGCTTCGGCCTCCGCCAGGCGGCACCCACCGGTGCCGGCGGTGGCCGCCGCCTAATCGCCCGACGGGGCGAACCGGGGAACCAAGTTCGTGGGGTGCATCCGCGTCAGCGGTAGGGATCTTCCGTCCCGAACCCGTCAGCTAACCCGGTCGGCGGCTGACGGAAGGACACGTGTATGCCAGTGATGGCACCCGTACGACGACGTGCCGCCCGGACGGCGGCCCTGATCGCCACGATGCTCGCCCTCGGCGCCGCCGTGGCCCCGGTCACCGCCGCCCCGGCGGCGGCCGCCACCCGCGCCGGCCTGCTCGCCGCGGCCCCCGGCCAGGACGAGGAGGGCGGCACCCCCGCCCTGCGGGCCCAGTTGGAGGCCGCCAGCAAGGGCTACCTCGACGCCAAGCGCGCCCTGGACACGTCGGCCAAGCGGCAGCAGCAGCTCGCCGCGCAGCTCAAGACCACCGAGGTCGAGCTGACCGCGCGCACCGCCAAGGTCGGCGAGATCGCGGGGGCCGCCTACCGCACCGGCCGCCTCAGCGTGGCGTCCGCCCTGCTCAACAGCAGCTCCCCGGACGGCTTCATGGACCGTGCCGCCGCCCTCGACGCGGTGGCCGCCAAGGAGGACCGGGCCCTGCGCGAGCTCCAGGAGACCCGGGACGAGGCCACCCGCACCAAGCTGGCCCTGGACGGCGAGATCCGGGAGCAGCGCAAGCAGGTCAGCGTGATGGCCAAGCGCAAGGAGCAGGCCGAACGGGCACTGACGGTCGCCAACCGCGAGCAGCAGCAACAGCAGCAACAGCGGCAGCAGTCCGCGGGCGGCGGCTCCTCGCCGGGCGGCAGCTCGAGCAAGACGGCGAAGGCGGCGCCGCGCAACTCCGACGGCTCCTGGCCGCGCGAGTCGTGCAGCGTCAACGACCCCACCCCCGCCAACGGCTGCATCACCCCGCGCACCCTGCACGCGCTCAACCAGGCCAAGGCGGCGGGCTTCACCCGTTACGTCTCCTGCTACCGCCCCGGCGGCTCGGGCGAGCACCCGAAGGGTCGGGCCTGCGACTTCGCGGCCCAGAAGGGCGGCTTCGGCGGCGACGCCTCCGGGGGCGACCGGACGTACGGCAACAACCTGTCGGCGTACTTCGTGCGCAACGCCGACCGGCTCGCCGTGCTCTACGTGATCTGGTACCGGCAGATCTGGCTGCCGAGCAGCGGGTGGAAGTCGTACAGCGGAGCCAACGGCGACCCGTCCAGCGACCACACCAACCACGTGCACCTGTCGGTCTACTGACGCCCGTGCCCCGGTGCCCCGCCCGTCGCGGGATCGCCGGGGCACCACGGCGCCCGTCGCCTCCGGCCGGGCCTGGCTGCCTCGCGGTCAGCCGCCCGGCGGCCCGGTCCGGTCCGTGTCGAGGGCCGCGGCGAGGCGCGCGGCCAGCCCGAGATGGGCGGCGCGGGCCTGGCCGAACGCGTACCCGAAAAGCGGCGCGGGCGCGGCGAGGGTGATCTCGACCTCGATGCGGACCACGCCGTCGGGCTCCGCCCGCAGCCGGGTGTGGTTGCGCACCGTGGTGGCGGGCCACTGACGGGCCACGGTGACGATCTCGTCCGGATCGTCGACGAGGACGTCGGCGCGGTAGGTGATCGGCAGACGCACCGGCCCGGCGGCCAGCCGGTCGGTGATGTCGTAGCTGGCGCGCGCGCCGGGACGGGGCGGCACCCGACGGACCCGGACGATCAACGGGTGCAGGTCCACCTGCCGGGCGGGGTCGGCGAGCAGCGCCGCCGCCTCCACGAGGGAGCAGCGCGCCTGGACGGTGTAGCTGAAGGAACTTCGCCTGAGCACGCCGTCTCCCAGCGTCGGTGGTCGCCCGATCGTCGCGCATGCCGGGCGCGCTGGCAACGCCGCGCCGATCCCGCCCGGAGTCCGGACGTCCGGCCGCCGGTCGCACTACGGTCAGCTGATGGATGGTCATGGCGCGTGTCGATCGGCGGAGGGTGGGCGCATGAACGGGTACGACGGATGAGCGGGCACGTGATGGTCTTCGCGCCCACGCCCCGGCTGACGGTGACCGTCGACCAGCCCAGCGAGGCGCCGGAGCTGCACCTGCACCCCGGCGGGCAGGGCGTCTGGCAGGCCCGGATGGTGATGTCGCTCGGGGTCGACGTGGTGCTCTGCACCGCCCTCGGCGGCGAGATAGGCCAGGTGCTGGAGCCGCTGCTGGTCAGCGAGGGGGTGAACCTCAAGGTGGTGGTCCGCGACTCCGGCAGCGGCGGGTACGTGCACGACCGGCGCGAGGGCTCCCGGCAGGAGATCGTGGACGTGCCCGGCCAGCCGCTCAGCCGGCACGAGCTGGACGAGCTCTACAACCTGGCGCTCGGCGAGGGCCTACGCGCCACGGTCAGCGTGCTGAGCGGGCCGAACGAGCCGTCGCTGGTCCCGGCCGACCTCTACCGGCGGTTCGCCGCCGACCTCGGGGCCAACGGCAGCCGGGTCGTGGTCGACCTCTGCGGCGAGCACCTCGACGCCGTGCTGGACAGCGGCGTCTTCTTCCTCAAGGTCAGCCACGAGGAGCTGATCGCCGACGGCCGCGCCGACGGCGAGGACGAGGAGCAGCTCACCCGGGCCCTGTACGACCTGCACGCCGGCGGCGCCGAGAACGTGGTGGTGAGCCGGGCCGACAAGCCCGCCCTCGCCCTGGTCGACGGCGAGGTCTTCGAGGTCGAGATGCCCCGGCTGGAGGCGGCCGACCCGCGCGGGGCGGGCGACTCGATGACCGCCGGGGTGGCGGCCGTGGTGGCGCGCGGCGGTGACGTGCGCACCGCGATCCGTACCGGCGCGGCGGCCGGCGCGCTGAACGTGACCCGGCACGGCCTGGGCACCGGCCGGCTCGACTCGATCACCGGCCTGGTCGACCGGGTGCGCCTCGTACCGGCCGGCAGCCGGCCGCAGGAGCGGACCAGCCCCGACGAACTGGCCGACCGGGCGGCCGGGCGATGACGCTGCGGGTACTGGTCACCAACGACGACGGGATCGCCGCGCCCGGCATCCAGGCGCTCGCGCGGGCGGCGGCGGACCGGGGCCTGGACGTGGTCGTCGCCGCGCCGCTGGAGGAGGCGAGCGGCACCAGCGCCGCGATGACCGCCGTGGAGCGCGACGGGCACGTGGTGGTCCACGAGCACCCGCTGCCGGAGGCGCCGGGGGTGCCGGCGTTCGCGGTCGGCGGCTCCCCCGGCTTCATCGCGCTGATCGCCGTGCACGGCGCCTTCGGGCCCCCGCCCACGGTGGTGCTGTCCGGCATCAACCGGGGCGCGAACGCGGGACGCGCGGTGCTGCACTCGGGCACGGTGGGTGCGGCCTTCACCGCCGCCGCGAACGGCTGCCGGGCGATGGCCGTCTCGCTCGACGTGCTCTCGGCCGGGGAGGCCACGGCCGCCAGCGGGGGCGCCGCGGTGGCCGCCGCGGCCCGGGTACGTGACGCCGAGCGGCACTGGGCGACGGCCGCCCGGGTCGCCCTCGACCTGCTGCCCCGGCTCACCGCCGGGCCGGTGGAGAGCGTGCTCAACGTGAACGCGCCGGACCTGCCGCACGGCCGGCTGCGCGGGGTGCGCCGGGGCACCCTCGCCACCTTCGGCCAGGTGCAGATGACGGTGGCGGAGGCCGGGCACGGCTTCGTCCGCACGTCGTTGGAGGAGCCGGGGCAGGCCGTGCAGCCCGGCACCGACCTGGCCCTGCTGGCCGACGGGTACGCCTCGGTGACGGCGATCCGCGCGGTCACCGAGGTGGCGGACGTCGACCTGTCGGGCCTCGGCGACGTCTGAGCGGCCCGCCTCATGCCGGGGCGGGCCGGGCGGGGCCGTCGGCGGGTCAGGCGCCGGGGAGGACCTCGGGGGTGGGCGCGCCGGCGTAGTAGGGCTCGGGGGCGCCGAAGAGGCCGAGCAGGCCGGTCACCCAGAGCTGCCGGTGCACGAAGCGGCTCGGCTCGGTGACGACGAGCTTGACGCCACTCACCTCGGCGGTCTGGAAGCCGGCGACCATCGCGCTGATGCCGACCGAGTCGATGAAGGTGACGAGCCGCATGTTCAGCTCGATCCGACCGGGGCGCCCCTTGGTCAGGACCTCGGCGATCGCCTCGCGCACCTCGTATGCGGTGTCGACGTCGATCTCACCCCGCGGGGCGATCTCGATGACACCACCGGGCAGGACCGACTTCACGATCGACAGGCTCACGCGAGCACCTCCACTCGCCCGTCCGACGGGCGCCTCATCAGTACGCGGGCCGCGACCGAGAGTATTCCTCTGACGGCCTCGGTCGCCACCCCTCGGGATGAGCAATTCGCGGATCAGGGCACAGCAAGTCGCCCATATCCGGACTATTGACGTTTTGTCCACCCGACGATCAGCTACCGCTGACGCGTCGCGCCCCAGGGTAGCCGTCTCCCACCGGCAACGCCCAACAGCCGGCCCCCGGGCGTGGCCTCTTCCGCTTCGGCCCCGGGCCTTGCCCGTTCTGCCTAGCATCGGCTCGGAGACACGACTACGACCGGGAGGACGATCGATGCTCAGGAGACTTGCCACGCTGGCCGGCGTCAGCGCGCTGTTGGCCCTCGTACTGGCCTGCGGGTTCGGCGGCGGCGGAGGCGATGACGACGACGACGGCGACGACGACTTCGCGCGGGGCGTGACCGTGGCGGTCGCCGTCCGCTGACGCCGGCCCGCGCACCGCCGCACGGGGGTTTGCGGAGCGGCCCCACCGGGCACAGGCGGAAAAGAGCGAACCGTCACACGCCGGTGCGACGCCGAAGTCCGAAGTGGCCGCCGGCTTCGGCACCCGAGGAGGTACCCACCATGTTCGGAAGCAACCTGCTGGACCGCCGCAGCAAGCCCGAGCGGATCACGGACCAGGCGTGGCAGCACCTGGTCTCGGCGGTCAGCTCCGCCAGCGACAGCGTCCGGGACACCGCCCGTTCGGCCCGCCGGGGCGGCTCCGGTCTCGCCGACGAGGCCGGCGACCTGGTGGGCTCCGCGGCGGACGAGGCCCGCCGCCGGGCCACCCAGGCCTTCGACGCGCTGGCCGGCCGCCGGCCCGCGCTGCCCTGGACGCTGCTGATCGGCGCCACGCTGGTCGGCGCGGCGATCGGCTGGGCCGCCGGCACCGCCGCGCGGGCCGCCGGCAGCCGGGGCGACCGGGCGATGGACGACATCGAGTTCGTTGACGTCGACCGGCCCAACTCCCCCGTCGGCCTCGACGGCTGACCGGCTCGGCACGCGCTCGCGACGAACGGGCCCCGGAAGACCGTCGAGGTCCTCCGGGGCCCGCGCCTGTTCCGGACGACGTCCCGCGACGGGCGGCCCGTCGTCCCGCGCCCGCTCAGAGGCCGGCGACGCTCGCCGGAGCCCGCTCCGCCCGGCTCAGGGCGCGCAACACCGCCGGCTGCCCGTGCCGGCGTACGGCGAGACGGGCCAGCAGCGTCAGCACCGGGTCGACCACCTCGGCCGGCAGCTCCGGGGTGGGCACGCCGACGCTGACCGCGAGGTCGTCCGCGTGCACGACGAGCTCCATCAGCCGGGTCTCCAGGTAGTCGTCCAGGGTGAGCGACCACGGGCCACGGACCACGTGCACCACCCGCCCGGGTGGCTCCACCGCCAGCACGTCCGCCAGCTCACGCAGCGTGGCGGCGCACCGGTCGACCAGAGCGGCCGGGCCGTCGGCGGCGAGGCCGTCACCGGCGCGGCGGATGGCGACGTTCACCGTGGCGTCGACCGGGGCGCCGAGCCAGGCGCCGCGCGCGTAGTGGTCGAGCAGCCCCACGGGGTCGCCGGCGGGGACGGGTGCGGCCAGCACGGCGGGGACGCCGAGCACCTGGCTGCCGAGGTGGCCGGCCAGACCCCGCACGCCGAACGCGGGCAGGGCGCTCGGTTCGTCCCAGCGGGCCGCGACGGCAGGGTCGGCGAGCAGCTCCACCGCCGAGCGCGCGGCGGTGAGATAGGCCGTCCTGATCGGACTCACTGAGGGTCCCTCCTTCGACGGGCGATCCCCCGAGCCTATGGCCCGCCGGGACAACTGCCCTCTCTGTGCGTGCCGGGTAGGCCGCTCCCTCCCGTCCACGGACCGGAGGCGGTGCCGGGCGAAACGGGACAGCCGAAACTCGTCCGCGCTGGTAAAAACCCCCATGCATCTCACTCTCGTGCGCCGACTGGTCCACCGGCCCGGGCCACCGGCCGCTCCGCACGACCGCGCACGTCACGTCCCTGGTGGGCACGGGGTGCGCGGTCGGCGGAGCGGGACGGTCAGCGGGCGGTGCAGGTGACGGTGGCCGGCGCGGTGTTCGCCCCGGTCGTACTGCCCAGGAAGCCGGCGGTGGCGGTGGCGCCCGCGCCGAGGGCGCCGTTCCAGCCGGCGTCACGGACGGAGACGGTCGCCCCGCTCTGGGTGTGGGTGCCACCCCAGAGCTGGGTAATCTTCTGACCGTCCGGGAAGGTCCAGCCCACCGTCCAGCCGGCGATCGCCGCGCTGCCGGCGTTACGGACCACCAGCTCGCCCTGGAAGCCGCCCTGCCAGGAGCCGGTCACCCGGTACGTCGCCGTACAGCCGTCGGTGGGCGGCGGCGTCGTCGGGGGCGGCGTGGTCGGCGGTGGGGTCGTCGGGGGCGGGGTCGTCGGCGGCGGGGTCGTCGGCGGTGGGGTCGTCGGCGGTGGGGTGGAGGTGGTCGGCGTCGGGTCGGGCGTGCCGCCGAGCCGGTCCGCCACCAGGATCCCGCGGCCGTTGGTGCCGAGGTAGACGCGGCCGTAGACCCGGGGGTCGCCGGTCAGGGCCTCGCCCGCGTTGCCGTACTGGTGCTGGTCGTCGTTGATCCGTACCCAGGTCGCGCCGGTGTCGTCCGAGCGGTGCACGCCGGGTTGACCGTCGACGGTGCCGAACAGGTACAGCGCCGGGTACGTCCGGCCGGGCGCGGCCTTGCCGAAGCCGACGTTGCCGGCGGTGCTCACCGCCGCCAGCTTGGCGAAGGTGGCCCCGGAGTCGGTCGAGCGCCACAGCCCGCCCTCGCCGGCCAGCCACAACTCGCCCTCCCTGCCGGGCAGCGCCTTGAACTTGACGTTGCCGGTGGTGGGCAGGCCGGCGGCGGCCGAGGCGGTGAAGCTCGCCCCGCCGTCGGTGCTGACGTAGAGCCTGCCGCCGCTGAAGGCGTAGAACTTGTTCGGGTTGACGCGGTCGGACTCGATGGTCGCGTTGGCCGGGACGCCCGTCGACGCGGCCCACGAGGTGCCGAACCCGACCGAGTGCACCACCCGCTGGCCGGCGTCGCCCGGCGCCCAGACGAACCGGCTGCCGTCGGCCGACGCGGCGACCGTGCCGCCGCTGTTGACGCCGGACGGCTCGGTGCCCTGGAACCAGTTCGCCCCGCCGTCGGTGGAGAACGCGACGTGGCTGTCGTTGGGGCGGTCCGCGTCGGCGAAGTTACCGGCCCGCACCATCACGGCCGGCTTCGTCTCGGCGTAGTCCAGGCTGGTGGTGCTGGTGAAGTTCGGCTGGGTGAACATCATCGGCGGCACGGCGTCCAGGTCGGCGTGCCGGAAGCCGCCGATGTCGCCGAGCGCGCTGACCAGCGGCGCCCCGGAGGGCGGGCTCACCAGGTCGAGCACCGCGGTCTCCTCCAGGCCCTTGACCATGGGCTTGATGGTGAACTGACCGCCGGCGTCCCACTTGGTGAGGTCGGTGCTGCCGTAGATGGTCGCGCCGGTGCCGTACATGAAGCGGTTGCTGTCGTGCGGGTCGATCTCGACCGACTCGTTCATCCAGCCGAGCTTCGGGGTCTCCTCCGGCGGGGCGGGGTTGCTGCCGAAGGTCAGCCACGGCACCGAGCTGACGTCCATGGTGTAGCGCTTGGACCTGTTCGGGTAGCTGGTGAACTCCCAGATCCGGGTCCAGGTGGCGCCCCCGTCGGTGCTGCGCCAGAAGATGGCGTCCGGCCACCACGAGATCTGCGTGGCCACCATCAGGGTGTTCGGCTTCTGCCGGTCGATGGTGAGGCCGCTGTAGCCGAAGTACGCGTCGGTGCTGGTGGACGGGATCGGGCTGATCCGCGTCCACGCGCCGGTGGCGCGGTCGAACTTCCAGACGTCACCCTTGCCGCCGTCGTACGGGCCGCCGGTGTCGCTGGTGGCGATGTAGAGGAAGCCGCCCACCGGGTCGACGACGCCCTTGTGCGCGAGGTAGCCGGTGGGCTGCCCGGCGATCCGCTCCCAGCTCGCGCCGCCGTTCGTGCTGCGGTAGACCGGGTTCTCCTTGTCGGCCACGCCGACGTAGACGGTCTGCGTGGCGTTGCCGGCCGTACCGGTGCTCTTGTCGAAGCTGACCCAGGTCAGGCCCTGGTTCTGGCCGTTGTACCCGTTCGGGTCGCTCGGGTCGGCCCGGTAGTTGCCGACGTTGGGGAAGTTGGCCACCTTGGCCCAGGTCGCCCCGAAGTCGGTGCTGCGCCACAGGCCGTTGCCGCCCTCGGCGCCGTAGTACAGGATGCTGTTCTTGTTGGGGTCGACGGCGAGCCGCTCGCCCATGCCCCGGCCGGGCATGTTCCCGCCGTTCTTGAACGGCAGCTCGGTGACCTGCCAGGTGGCGCCCTTGTCGGCCGAGCGGAGGATGGCGCCGTTGTTCGGGTCCCAGTCGTTGGTGTACATCCCGACGGCCGCGTAGACGCGGTTGGTCTGCACCGGGTCCGTGGCGACGCTGACCACGCCGTTCCAGCCCCACCTGTCGGCGCCGACCCAGTCCAGCAGCGGCGTCCAGGACTGCCGGGCCTGCTCCCACCGGTACATGCCGCCGATGTCCGTGCGGGCGTAGATCAGGTTCTTCTCGGTGGGGTTGAAGACGATGCCGGGGACGAAGCCGCCGCCGTCGATCCGGACGTTCTTCCAGGTGTACGGCTCGGCGGCGGCTGCGGCGGCGGCGCTGGGCGCGCCGGCCGCGGTGAACGGTGCCGCCACGACGGCCGCGGCGACGACGAGCGCGGACACGACCGCGCCGACGTAACTTCTCCGCATCTGCGGTTCCTTCCGGGTTCGGACGCCGGGAGCGGACGTGGTGACGGCCACGCCCGGCAACGGGGACGTGCGGAATCGCACCGGAGCTGCCCTGGCTCCGGTCATCGGCGCGACGGCTCCCGCACCCGAGGAACGGGCTTACCCTAGCCGATTCCCCCGACCCCTTGGAAGCGCTCCCAGGAACCACCCGGGTCGGGTGAGGGGCCCTCATCCCGGCCGGCGCCAGGATCGGTCCCGGCGGGCCCGTGCGCACCGGACAGCTATCCCGTGAGGAGTGACAGATGGCCATCGAGACGATCAGCCGCACCGACCAGGACATCCAGTCGGCCGTCCTCGACGAGCTGACCTGGGAGCCCCGGGTACGGCCGCACGAGATCGGCGTGACGGTCGCCGAGGGCGTGGTCACGCTGACCGGCCCGGTGGACAGCTACGCCAAGAAGTGGGCCGCCGAGCGGGCGGCGCACCGGGTGGCGCGCGTCCGGGCGGTCGCCAACGACCTGGCGGTACGCCTCGGCACCGGCGCGGAACGCGCCGACCCGGACATCGCCGCCGCCGCCGGGCACGCGCTCGAGTGGGACGCGTTCGTCCCGCTGGAGCAGCTCGACGTGACCGTCTCGCGCGGCTGGGTCACGCTGCACGGCGAGGTCGACTGGGAGTACCAGCGCCGCGCCGCCGAACGCGCCGTGGCCCGGCTGACCGGCGTACGCGGAGTCAGCAACGGCATCACCGTGCGCCCGGACGCCCGGCCGGACGGGCACGCCCTGGCGGTGCGGATCGTCGACGCGCTGGCCCGCAACGGGGCCACCGAGGCGGAACGGATCACCGTCCGGGTGCACGGCGACACCGTGGTGCTCGGCGGGCTGGTCCACTCGATGCCGGAGCGGGCCGAGGTGGAACGGACCGTCTGGTGCGCACCGGGCATCCGCGAGGTGCAGAACCACATCGCGGTCGCCCCGGTGCTGGGCTGAGCCGGGTGCCGGACCACCCGGGCGGGGTGAGCCACCCTCACCCCGTCGCGGCGAAGGCTGGGAGGCATGACTGAGGGGACCACCCGATGACGACTCCACTCCAGGTCACCGCCCGCCTGCGGACCCCGGTGACCGGGCACGACCACATCCGCGGGCCGGTGGACGCGCCGGTGACCGTCGTCGAGTACGCAGACTTCCAATGCCGCTTCTGCGGAGCCGCGTACGCGAACCTGCGGGAGCTGTTGCGGCAACGGGCCGACACGGTGCGGCTGGTGTACCGGCACTTCCCGATCACCAACATGCACCCGTACTCGGAGCAGGCCGCCGAGGCGACCGAGGCGGCCGGCCGGCGCGGGCAGTTCTGGGCGATGCACGACTGGCTCTACGAGCACCAGGACCAGCTCGATCCCGTGCACCTGTCGCTCGGCATGGAGCAGCTCGGCCTGCCCGCCGACGAGGTCGCCGTGGAGGTGGAGCGGCAGGCGCACGGCGACCGGGTGCGGCGGGACTTCGTGGGCGGCATCCGCAGCGGCGTGCACGCCACCCCGACCCTGTTCGTCAACGGCACCCGCCACGACGGGGACTACGACGTGGCGGACCTCCTCACGGCCGTCGACGCCGCCACCCCCTGACACCCACCCCCACCCACCCCCACCCACCCCCGCCCACCTCCGCCCCCACCTCCGGCGACCGGCCTCCGGGCCGCCTCCGGTCCCGGTGGGTGGGTGGGTGGGTGGGTTAGATCAGGTGGAGGGAGCGGGCTCGGCGGACGGCCTCGCGGCGGCGGGTGGCGTCGAGCTTGCGGTAGATGTTGCGCACGTGGGTCTTCACCGTGTTGACCGACAGGGACAGCTCGGCCGCGATCTCCACGTTGGACAGGATGCTCTGCAGGTAGCGCAGGATCGTCAGCTCCCGCTCGGTCAGCGGCTCGTCCAGCGCGCCCGTGCCCCGCTCCGCCGGGGGTCGCTCGGCCGGCGCGTCGGCGCCCCGCACCAGGTCGCTGACCGTCGGCCAGTGCGCCGTACCGGCGTCAAGGTGCGCGGCGAGCAGGTCACGGACGCCGGGCTCGGCGCGCGTGAACGCCCGCCGGAACCCCTCCGGCCCGGCCAGGTCGAGGGCCCGCTCCAGCAGTCGGCCGGCCCGCCGGTCGTCGCCCGCGCGCCCGGCCAGCACCGCGTCGAGCACGGCGGCGTCCAGGCGTACGGGCAGCGGCCAGCCGGCCGCCTCCGGCGACTCCCAGTCCGGCAGCGCGTACCCGGCGGCGCGCGGGTCGCCGGCGCGCAACTCGACCCGGGCGAGGGCGACGGCCAGCGGTGGGGCGGTCGCGTCGGGTACCCGCGCGAGCAGTTCCCGGGCGGCGGCCAGGTCGCCCCGTGCCCCGCGTACGTCCGACTCGGCGGCCAGCAGCCAGTGCGTCAGCTCGCCGGCCCGGGGGCGGCCGGTCAGCCGCTCCCGCGCCTCGGCCAGCACCCGGTGCCCCTCGGGCAGGTCACCGGCGTCCCGCAGCAGGTACGCCCGGCACAGCGCCGCCAGCGCCCCCACCACGGGCTCGCCGGTGGCCGGCGAGGCCAGCGCCAGGTTCGCCTCCGACTCCTCGGGCTGGTCCCGGTGCAGCGCGACCAGGGCCAGCGCCAGGTACGCGTGGGCGCAGTCCTCACGACAGGACCAGCCGTGGCAGGGCGGCATGGCGAGGGCGTCCCGGGCGAGGGTCTCGGCGGCCCGCAGCTCGCCCCGGACGGCGTGCAGCAGGGCCGCCCGGCTGGCGCAGACCAGCTCCGTACGCGGTCGCCCGGCCTCCCGGGCCGCCGACAGCGACCGGGCGAAGGCGCGGCCGGCGGCGGGCAGGTCCCCGTCCGCCAGGTCGGCCAGGCCCCGCGCGGTGCCGGCCACCGCGCGCACGTCGGCGTCCTCGGCGGCGGCGCCGCGCGGCTCGGCGGGAACCGGCGCGGCGAGCAGCCCGTCGGCTGCGCTCCCCGGCGGCGCCGGTTGCCCCGCCGGCCCACCGGTCGCCGCCGACGGTGGCCCTGCGGCCGACCCCGACGACGGGGATGTTCCGGCCGGCACCGGAGGCCCGGACGGTCCGGTCGACGGCGACGGCGACGCTCCGCCCGGAACGGACGGCGACTCCGGCGCCGGGGACACGGACGGGCCGGGCGACGACGCCGGGGACACGGACGGATCGGGCGACGCCGGGGGCGGCGCGGGGCGGGTGGCGAGCAGCCGGGTCGCGGCGGCGCGTACCGCCTCGGGGTCGTCGGCCAGCCGGGCCAGGGTGAGTTCCAGCGCGGTGACCAGGCGCCGGAACCGGTCCCGGCGCGGCGCCGGCAACGTCCGGGCGGCCTCGACGGCGCCGCGCAGGTGCCCGGCGGCGGCGGTGGCGTCGCCGGCCCCGGCCCGCTCGGCGGCGCAGGCCAGCCCGAGTTCCGGGTCGCGGCGCACCGCCTCCGGCGGCGGGGGCGCGGGCGGACGGCCGGCCGGCGTCTCCCGGTCGTACGGGACCAGTTCCGGCCAGCGGGCCACGAAGAGCGCGGCGGCCCGGTCGTGGTCGCCGCCGGCCAGCGCGTGCCGCAGCCCCTCGGCGGGCCGCCCGTTGTCGGCGTACCAGCCTGCCGCGCGCAGGTGCAGGTCGCGCAGTTCGTCGGCGGGCAGCCGGCCCAGCTCGGCGTGCAGCAGGTCGGCCAGGAGCGGGGGGCACCGGTACCAGGGCGGGCGGCTGTCGTCGCGGCGCAGCAGCCCGCCGTCACCGGCCAGGCCGGCCAGCGTCTGCTCGGCGTCGGTCCGACCGGTCAGCGCGTCGGCGAGGCCGGCGCAGACCGCGTCGGCGACGGCGGAGCGGCGCAGCACGTCCCGCGCGTCCGGGTCGAGCCCGGCGAGCACCTCCTCGCGCAGGTAACCGGCCACGTCCGGCTGGTCGCCGCCGAACTGCTCGGCCCAGCGGGCCGGGTCCGGCTGCCCGCGCAGCGCCAGCGCGGCGAAGCGGAGCGCCGCCGGCCAGCCGCCGGTGCGTTCCCGCAGCCGGCGCACCCCGGCCGCCGGCAGCGCCACCCCGTGCGCGGTCAGCAGGTCGGCGACCTCGTCGCCGCTGAAGGCCAGTTCGTCGGGACCGACCTCGGTCAGCTCGCCGGCCAGCCGCAGCCGGTGCACGGCCAGCGGCATCCCGGCGCGGGCGCCGACCACCAGCCGCAGCCGCTGCTCGGCGTGGCGGAGCAGGAACTCCAGTCCGGCCAGCGCCTCCGGGTCGGTGATCCGGTGCAGGTCGTCCAGGACCAGCAGCACCGGCCGTTCCCGGGCGGCGAGGGCCGCGGCCAGCACCTCCAACTGGTCGGGGCGGGGCGGCCGGTCGGGCACGGGCGGGGACGCGACGTCGTCGCCGGGGTCCGTGGCCGCGCGCAGCGCCGCCGCGAGGTAGGACCAGAGCCGGTCCCCGTCGTCGCCGGCCTCCACGGAGACCCAGGCCGCCCGGGGCCGGTCGGGTTCCGCCGGTACGCCCGCCGCCGCGCCGAAGTCGCCGGGCGCGGCGCCGGCCGGCCCGTCGTCCCGGGGCCCCCCGGCGGCGGCGGTCACCGGCCCCTCCCCCACCCTGCCCCGGTGCGCGCCGGCCTCCCCGGCGGCCCGGAACCAGGAGGCGAGCAGCGTCGTCTTGCCCCACCCCGCCGGGGCGCGGACCAGGGTGACCGGCCCGGCGGTCCCCTCGTCCAGCGCCCGCAGCAGCCGGGGCCGCAGCACCAGCGGCTCCGGCGGCGGGGCGGGGCACAGCCGCGACGCCAGCAGCGGCGTGCCGGCCCGCCCGGGCGCGACCGCGACGACTCCCGTGTCCCGTACGTCCTCCGGCATCCGGCCCCTGCCCTCCACCGATGCGTCCACTCCCCCGGGTCCCGCGGGCGGCGGTTACCCGGCGCGGGCCCGTTCACCCCTTCGGGGGGACCCGGCTTCACCCCGCCCCGGGCGACCCTGGTCGTACGCGGGCGACCGGCCGCGCGCGCCGGTGCGCGTCCGGCGTGGGAGGGGAACGGGAGGCGGGGCCGAGGTGAAGCGGAGAGGGCTGGCGG
This sequence comes from Micromonospora sp. LOL_025, assembly GCF_048060285.1. Classification (NCBI taxonomy): domain Bacteria; kingdom Bacillati; phylum Actinomycetota; class Actinomycetes; order Micromonosporales; family Micromonosporaceae; genus Micromonospora; species Micromonospora sp. LOL_025. The sequence goes on from NZ_JBHMIR010000001.1 coordinate 510,904, forward strand.
GCGCGACCGGGGCGGCGCTCGCCGTCGCGGCGGCGGGCCGGGCGCTGGGCGTACGGCGGCGCGGGCCGGCCTGGCCCCGCGCGGCCGGCGCCGATCCGCAGCCCGGGCGCTGGCAGGTGGTGACCGTCGACCGCGCGCCCGGCGAGGTGCTGCCCGGCGGCCGCTGGCCGGAGCCGCTGCGCCGGCTCGGCGGCGCGGTGCAGGTGGAGCTGCGTCCGGCCCCCGGCTGCCGGGGCACGGAGCTGGCGGCCCGGCCGGTGCCCGGCGCGGCGGCCCCGGCGGGGCTCGCCGCCCACCTGGTCGGCGACGATCCCGGCCTGCTGGTCCGCCGGGCGCTGCGGGAGGCCAAGCAGCTCGCCGAGACCGGCGAGGTGCTCCGCGCGGACCGCCGGCCGGCCGACCGTCCGGCGGGACCGCCGCGATGAGGGCGCTGTGCTGGGTGGGCGCGGGCGAGCTGGCGGTACGGCAGGTGCCCGACCCGGAGCTGCGCAACGGCCACGACGTCGTCGCCCGGGTCCGGCAGAGCGCCACCTGCGGCGGGGACCTGCCGCTGCTGGCCGGGCGGGTGCCGTTCCTCTCCGTCGGCGACGTGCTCGGGCACGAGTTCCTCGGCGAGGTGGTCGAGGTCGGCCCCGAGGTACGCCGGCACCGGGTCGGCGACCGGGTGGTGGTCTGCTCGTCGGTGGCCTGCGGCAGCTGCTGGTACTGCCGGCGCGACCTGCCCTCCTGCTGCGACAACGGCAGCGCCGACCCGGCCGTCACCGAGGCGGCCTGGGGTCACCCCACCGGCGGCGCGTTCGGCCAGCCCCGGGCGATGGGCGGCTTCGCCGGCAGCCACGCCGAGTACGTCCGGGTGCCGTACGCGGACGTGGGCGCGTTCACCGTGCCGGAGCCGGTCAGCGACGACCGCGCGCTGTTCGCCTCCGACGCCGCGCCGGCCGGCTGGATGGGCGCGGACCTCGGCCAGGTGCGCCCCGGCGACGTGGTGGCGGTCTGGGGCGCGGGCGCGGTCGGGCAGCTCGCGGCCCGGGCGGCGTGGCTGCTCGGCGCGGAGCGGGTCATCGTCGTCGACGCCGAGGACGAGCGGCTGCGGATGGCCGAACGGCACGCCGGCGCGGAGACGATCGACCACCGGCTCGCCGACGTCACCGCCGAGCTGCGCGAGCGCACCGGCGGGCGGGGCCCGGACGTGTGCGTCGAGGCGGTCGGGGCGGCCTGGAACGGGCACGGCCCCCGGTCGCTGGCCGAGCGGTTCACCGGCGGCGCCGAGCGACCGGCCGCCGTCCGGGAGGCCGTGCACGCCTGCCGCAAGGGCGGTTCGGTCTTCCTGCTCGGCGAGTTCACCGGCTTCGTCGACACCTTCCCGCTCGGGGCGGTCACCAACAAGGGACTGACGGTGCGGGGCGCGCGGCAGCACGGGCAGCGCTACATCCCGATGCTGCTGGAGCGGATGGCCCGCGACGAGCTGCGTACCGAGCACCTGGCGACCCACCGGCTGCCGCTGGAGCGGGGCGCGGAGGGGTACGCGCTGTTCCGGGACCGGGCCGACGGCTGCGTCCGCGCCGTACTCAGCCCCGATCCTCCGGCCGCCGCCGGCTGAGGCGGAACGCTGCGGCCCGCCGGGCAGGGTGGCAGACTCGGCGGATGCGTGAGCAGCGGACGTACGACGTCGTCCTCTTCGGGGCCACCGGCTTCACCGGAGGGCTGACCGCCGAGTACCTGGCCCGCAACGCCCCGCCCGGGCTGCGCTGGGCGCTCGCGGGGCGCAACCCCGGCAAGCTGGCCGCCGTACGGGACCGGCTGGCCGCGATCGACCCGGCGCTGGCCGGGCTGCCGCTGCTCACCGCCGACGTCACCGACGCGGAGTCGCTGCGGGCGGTCGCCGGGAGCGCCCGGGTGGTGGCCACCACTGTCGGCCCGTACGTGCACCACGGGGAGCCGCTGGTCGCCGCCTGCGCCCGCGCCGGCACCGACTACCTCGACATCACCGGCGAGCCCGAGTTCGTCGACCTCATGTACGTGCGCCACCACGCCGAGGCGGAGCGCACCGGGGCGCGGCTCGTGCACGCCTGCGGGTTCGACTCGGTCCCCCACGACCTGGGCGTCTGGTTCACGCTCAAGCACCTCCCGGACGACGCGCCGATCACCGTCGACGGGTTCGTCCGGGCCGGCGGGCGGTTCTCCGCCGGCACGTACCACTCGGCGCTCACCGCCTTCTCCCGCACGGCGCAGGCGTCCCGGGCGGCCCGCGAGCGGCGGCAGGTCGAGCCGCGACCGACCGGGCGGCGGGTACGCGCGGTGCCCGGCCGGGTCGCCCGCTCGAAGGAGCTGGGCATGTGGATCGTGCCGCTGCCGACCATCGACCCGCAGGTGGTCCGCCGCTCGGCCGCCGCCCGCCCGGAGTACGGGCCGGACTTCCGCTACCGGCACTTCGCGGCCGTGAAGCGGCTGCCCACGGTGCTGGCCGGCGGGGTCGGGCTGGGCGGGCTCGTGGCCCTGGTGAAGCTGCCGCCGACCCGGCGCTGGCTGCTCGGCCGGCTCGCCTCCGGGCAGGGGCCGACGCCGCAGCAGCGGGCGAAGTCCTGGTTCCGGGTCCGGTTCGCCGGCACGGGCGGCGGGCGGCGGGTGCTGACCGAGGTGGCCGGCGGCGACCCCGGCTACGACGAGACGGCGAAGATGCTCGCCGAGTCGGCGCTCTGCCTGGCCGGCGACGACCTGCCGGCCACGGCGGGCCAGGTCACGCCGGTGACGGCGATGGGCGACGCGCTGCTGGACCGGCTGGTGCGGGCGGGGATGACCTTCCGGGTGCTGGACACGCCCCGCTGACCGGGTGCCCCGACCGTCGTGCCGCCCGGCCCGGCGCGGGTTGACCCTCGACCAGGTTGAGACGACAGGATCAGCGCCGTGGAGAGCGACCTGCGCAGCATCGGCGAGCTGGCCCGGGCCAGCGGGTTGACCGTGAGCGCCCTGCGGTTCTACGACTCGGCCGGGGTGCTGACCCCGGCCCTGGTCGACCCGGTGACCGGCTACCGCTGGTACACGGGCGAGCAGGTGGCGCCCGCCCGGCTGGTGGCCGGGCTGCGCCGGGTCGGCATGCCGGTCGCCGAGATCGCCGCCGCGCTGCGCGCCGAGCCGGCACAGGTCCACCGCCTGCTCGACGCGCACCTGCGCCGGTTGGAGGACGGTCTCGCCGACGCCCGCCGGGAGCTCACCCGGATCCGTACGCTGATCGGTCCCGGGGAGCCCGCCGCGACCACCCGTCTCGTCCTGTCCCGCGTCGACCTGGCCGCCGCCGTGGACGCGGTCCGCTTCGCCGTCGGCGCCGATCCCGCCCTGCCGGTGCTGGCCGGCGTGCTGTTCGAGTCCGACGCCGACGGCGTACGGCTGGTGGCGACCGACCGGCACCGGCTGGCCGTCGCGCGGGCGGACGCCCGGGTCGACGGGCCGGCGGTGCGGGTGCTCGCCCCGGTCGCCTTCGTCGACGAGGTGCGGGCCCTGCTCGACACCGGCGCGGGCGCCACCCCCGAGGCCCGGCTGACGGTCGACGCCGGCACGATCTCCGTCTGCGTCGCCGGCCGCACGGTCGACGCCGACGCCCTGCCGTACGACTTCCCGGACCACCGCAGGCTGCTCCGCCCGACGCCCGACGACGGGCCGGCGCACCGGCTGACGGTCGACGCCGACGCCCTGCGGGCGGCCCTGACCAGCGCCGACGCCCCCGTCGTCATCCGGCGGCACGACGGCGTCCCGCTCGCGGTGACCGTGCTCGGCCCGGACGGCCGGGGCGGGGTGCGGCTGCTCGGGGCGGACGAGCTGACCGAAGAGGTTGACGCGTTCCGCGTCGGGGTGAACGGCGGCTACCTGCTCGAGGCCCTCGACGCGGCCGGCCGGGGCCAGTTGCTGCTGGAGCTGGACGGGCCGATCACCCCGCTGGCCGTGCGCCGGCCGGACGACGTCGACGCGTTCTCCGTCCTGATGCCCATCCGGCTCTGACCGCCGCACCGGGCCGTCGAGACCGGGCCGGGGCGCGACCGGGCCGCGACGGTAGCATCGGTGGGTCCACCCGACGTCCGGACGGAGCGTACGGAGCAGCATGCTCGACATGGAGTTGATCCGGAAGGATCGCGAGGCGGTGGCGACCGCGCTGGCGAAGCGACTGGATCCCGCCGAGGTCAACCGGGCCCTGGACGAGATCCAGCGGCTCGACCAGGAACGCCGCGCCCTGATCAGTGGCATCGACGGCGAGCGGCAGCGCCGCAAGGCCGAGGCACGCGCCTACGCGGCGGCGAAGCGCGCCGGCACCGAGCCGGAGGTCTCCGCGCCGGAGGCGGGGCGCAAGCAGCTCGCCGAGCTGGAGTCCGAGCTGGACGAGGTGCAGGCGCGGCTGCGCACCGCGATGAGCGAGCTGCCCAACCTGCCCGCCGACGACGTGGTGCCGGGCGGCAAGGAGGCCAACCGGGTCGTCCGCGCCTTCGGCGAGCCGCCGGCCATCGAGAAGGTCCGCGACCACGTCGAGCTGAGCCGGATGCTGGGCCTGGTCGACCACGAGCGCGGGGTCAAGCTCGGCGGCTCCGGCTTCTGGATGTACACGGGCATGGGCGCCCGGCTGGAGTGGGCGCTGCTCAACTTCTTCGTCGACGAGCACATCGGCGCCGGCTACGAGTTCCTGCTCCCGCCGCACCTGCTGCTGGACACCGCCGGGTTCGCCGCCGGGCAGTTCCCGAAGTTCTACGACGACGTCTACCACCTGGACCGGGAGTCCGCCCCGCGCGGGCAGTTCCTGCTGCCCACCTCGGAGACGGCGATCCTCGGGGCGTACCAGGACGAGATCCTGGAGACGGCGAAGCTGCCGCTGAAGGCGTTCGCGTACACCCCCTGCTACCGCCGGGAGGCGGCCGGTTCGCACTCGGACGAGCGCGGCACCGTCCGGGGCCACCAGTTCAACAAGGTGGAGATCTTCCAGTTCTGCCTACCGGAGCAGGCCGACGCCGCGCTGGAGGAGATGCTCCTGCACGCGGAGAGCCTGGTCGAGAAGCTGGGCCTGCACTACCAGCGCACCCTGCTGTCGGCGGGCGACGCCAGCGCGTCGATGAAGAAGACCCTCGACATCGAGGTGTGGATGCCGAGCACCGGCAAGTACAAGGAGGTGTCGTCGGTCTCCTGGGCCGGCGACTACCAGGCGCGCCGGGCGGCCATCCGCTACCGCGAGCCGGGCGGCAAGCAGACCCGCTTCGTGCACACCCTCAACGGGTCGGCCCTGGCCACCAGCCGGCTCTTCCCGGCCATCCTGGAGCAGTTCCAGCAGCCCGACGGCTCGGTGCTGGTTCCCGAGGTCCTCCAGGCCCGCCTGGGCACCGACCGCCTGACCCCCCGCTGACCGCCGGCCTCACCCCCGCCTCCTCAGGGGGCGGGGGTGAGGCGCAGCGCGAGTTCGGGGCAGACCTTGACCGCCTTGCGCGCGCCCTCGCGCAGCCAGGTCGGCACGGGGGTGGGCGGGAAGGCGGGGTAGCCGTTCCCGTCGAGCCGGATGAAGTCCGGCACCACGTGCGCGCACAGCCCGTGCCCGTCGCAGCGGGACCAGTCCAGCGTGAGCCGCTGCGGGTTCGGGTCGGGGGCGCCCGGCAGGCCCAGCACCGCCCTGACCCGGCGGCCACAGCCCTCGCCGGTGGTGTGCAGCCGCAGGTCCTCGGCGAACACCTCCATCGCGGAGAGCGCGAAGCGGGCCGTACCGTCGGGGTGGCTGCACGCCCCGCGGCCCTTCACGTCGCCGGCGGCGGCGCGGACCACCTCCACCGGGGCGCTGCCGGAAACCGCCAGGTCGACGGCGCGGGCCAGGTCGGGCAGGCCCATCCGGCACGGACCGCACTGCCCCGCGGACTCGCCGGCCAGGTAGCGCACCACCTGGGCGGCCTCGCCGAGCGGGCAGGTGTCCGCGCCGAGCGGGACGAGGATGCCCGCGCCGAGGGTGCCGCCCACGGCGGCCAGCCCCTTGCGGGAGATCTCCGCCCGGTCGGCGGACTCCCGGGTGATCCACCTGCCGTGGTACCCGCCCGTCAGGATGCCCGGCCCGTCCGGCACCTCGCACAGGTCGAGGATCTCGCGCAGCGGAGTGCCGGCCGCGCACTCCACCACCGCCGGGCGTCCGGCCGCGCCGGTGACGGTGAGCAGCACGGTGCCCGGCTCGTCGTCGGTGCCGAGCGCCGCGTACTCGTACGGGCCGAGCCGGGCGGCGACCGCGAGCTGGGCGTACGTCTCGGCGTTGGAGAGCAGGGTGGGCAGGCCGCCGACGCCTGCGTCGCTGGAGCGCCGCTTGGTGCCCGGCGGGATGTGCGGCAGGCCGTTGATGCCGTTGACCAGGGCCCCGCCCTCGCCGGAGATGAACCGGTGCGGCACGGTGACGACGCTGGTCGGCGCCGGCATCCGGCGTTCCTCCAGCGCGTCGGTCAGGGAGTCGCGGCCCACCCCGTCGTCGGCCACCCCGACGACGATCTCGTCGGCGTCCAGCGCGTACGCGGCCAGCGCGGCGCCGTCGAGGACCAGGTGCGGGGCCCGGGTGAGCAGCACCTTGTCCTTCCAGCTCGCCGGCTCCCCCTCGGTGGCGTTGACCACCACCACCGCCGGGAGGTCCCGCCGCTCGCAGGACTCCAGCACCGCGCAGAGCTTCTTGGCGAACAGGAAGCCCGCCCCGCCCCTGCCCTTGAGTTGGACGCCCTCGGCGAGCCGGAGCAGGGTGGCCGGTTCCATCGGCCCGACCGGCCCGTGCACCTCCTCGTGGGCGAGCAGGTCGAGCCGGCCGTACTCGGCGAAGCCGGCGGTGAGCCGGGGCTCGCCGACGCAGGCCACCGGCGGCACGGTCGTCCGCGTCACTTCGCCTCACCCCGCAGCCCGGCCCAGTACGCCCCGTCGACGGCGTCGGCGTTGACCCGGCGGCGGCGGGCCGACCGGCTCTCACCGGCGGCCCGGCGCGCCCGCCGGGACGCGAGGTCGACCAGGGTCGGGGTGTCGTCGGCCGGCAGCGGTACCTCCTCGGGGACGTACCGGACCGGGGGCCGCCAGTAGTCCGGTTCGAGGTCCCGGTCGTCCTCGACGCTGTGCCGACCGCCGCCGCTGCGCGGCGCCGCGGTGACCGGGTCGACGGAGACCGGCCCGACCGGGACAGGGTCCGCCGAGACCGGGTCGCTGGGCTGCCAGCGGCGGGGGCTGTCCCAGGGTTCCTCGGGCTCCTCCCGGCGGAGGCGCGGCGCGGCGTAGCGCCGCTCCGCGTCCCGCTCGGCACGGTCGCGGCGGGCGGGTTCCTCGGCGTACCGGCGACCGGCCGGCGCGGGAGCCTCCTCGCGGCGCCGGGCGGCCGGAGCGAGTTCCTCTTCGCGCCGGCGGCGGGGGCGTGCCGGGTCGCGGAGCGTGCCGGGCTCGGGCACTACCGGCACGGTGAACCGCTCCGGGTCGCGACGCCGCGCGGCGGGGGCGGGCCAGGTGCCGGTGAGCGTGGTGCCGGCGACCGTCGTGGCCGCCCAGGTCCCCGCGTGCCCCGCCGGCTTCGGCTCCCGGTTGGCGCGTCGGGTCAGGCCCCGCAGCAGCGACCGGCGTGGGGCGTCCTCGGCCGGCCGCCCGGCCAGGGCCTGGTTCATCGCGGCGGCTTGGTGCTGCTCCCGACGGCGCCGGCCGAGGCTGACGGAGAGGCGGACCAGCAGCGCCAGCACGACCAGCAGGACGCAGGCGAGGTAACCGAGCATCACCCAGGGCTTCGCGGGCCGCCCGGCGTTGAGCCCGTGCACGATGGCGAACGGCCAGGAGAGGTACGCGGCCGAGTGCAGCGTGCGCCAGAGCCACCTCGGACCGACCCCGGCGAAGCGGGCGCGGACGACGCCGGTCCAGAGCACGCTCACCATCAGCAGGGCGGCCACCGTGCCGAGGCCGACGTAGAGGCCACGCCCACCGACGAAGGGGACCACCGCGTCGGTGCTCGCCGCCCGGCCGGTGGCGATCTTCGTGAGCACGTGGAAGACCAGCCCGGCGACGCCGAGGATGCCGGTGGCCCGGTGCGCGGACTGGAGCAGCACCCGGTGCCGGATCAGCAGCACCAGCCGGTCGGTGGCGAGCAGCCCCATCATCACGGTGAGGCTCAACGCCACGAGGGCGACGACCCCGGCGAAGAACTCGGTGAAGAAGAAGCCGTACGCGTACGCGGCCGAGCCGACGCCGGTCAGCATGGTGGCGGCCCACAGCGCGGCGAGCGCCGAGAGGGTCAGCAGGGCCACCGCGGACCGGGACCGGGTGCGGGCCCCCCGGCTGGTGCTGGTGGTCCGGACGGTGGGCGGCTTCTGGTTCCGTTGTGCCCGGGCCATCTGCTCCTCGATCGTCTCGCGGCGGCGCACCACCGGCCGGCCCTGTTCCCCATCGAGTACGGACCGACGCGGCGGGCGGATCACCGGCGCGCGGAAATTCCCCGCACGGTCGTCGAACCGCCCGGCCCTCCGGCGCGTGGGCGGCCCGATCGCCCGACGCGGAACACCCCGGAAGGCATCCACGCATGCACATGCATTGACAGTGCTTGCAATGCGCTTGTAACCTTTCGGAAATTTTCAAGCCGTACTGCAAGATCCCGGCACCACCGGGGCCTCCCGGCCTCGCCACCACCCCGTCCCCACACCCCGTCAGGAGTCCTCCCATGCAGAGACGTCGACGGTTGTCGGCGATCGTCGCCCTCGGCGTGATCGCCGGCCTGATCGTCCCCACCGCCGCGACCGCGCCCCCGGCCGGCGCGGCCCCGGCGGGCGGCAAGAAGGTCATCGCCAACCTCTTCGAGTGGAACTGGTCCTCGGTGGCCACCGAGTGCCGCACCACCCTCGGCCCGAAGGGCTACGGCTGGGTGCAGGTCTCGCCGCCGCAGGAGCACGTCCGGGGCTCGCAGTGGTGGCTGGCGTACCAGCCGGTCAGCTACCGGATCGAGTCCCGCAAGGGCACCCGCGCCCAGTTCAAGTCAATGGTCGACACCTGCCACGCCGCCGGCGTCAAGGTGGTCGTCGACGCGGTCGTCAACCACATGTCCGGGCAGGACAACGGCGGCACCGGCTGGGCCGGCTCGCCGTACGGGCACTACGACTACCCGGGGATCTACCAGACGCAGGACTTCCACCACTGCGGTCGCAACGGCGGCGACGACATCGCCAACTACAACGACCGCTGGGAGGTGCAGAACTGCGAGCTGGTCAACCTCGCCGACCTGAAGACCGAGTCGGACTACGTCCGGACGAGGATCGCGGGCTACCTCAACGACCTGCTCTCGCTGGGCGTCGACGGCTTCCGGATGGACGCCAGCAAGCACATGCCGGCCGCCGACATCGCCGCCATCAAGGGCAAGCTGTCCCGCTCGGCGTACCTCGTGCAGGAGGTGATCCACGGCGCCGGCGAGCCGATCCAGCCGGGCGAGTACACCGGCAACGGCGACGTGCACGAGTTCCGCTACGGCAAGGACCTCGCCCGGGTCTTCCGCTCCGAGAAGCTCGCCTACCTGCGCAACTTCGGCGAGGGGTGGGGGCACCTGCCCAGCGGCTCGGCCGGCGTCTTCGTGGACAACCACGACACCCAGCGCGACGTCGGCGGGGTGCTGACCTACCGCGACCGGGGCATCTACGCGCTGGCCAACGCGTTCATGCTCGCCTGGCCGTACGGCTCCCCGACGGTGATGTCGAGCTACACGTTCAGCCAGCGCGACCAGGGCCCACCCTCGGACAGCTCCGGCAGGACGCTCAACGCCACCTGCTACTCCGGCTGGGAGTGCGAGCACCGCTGGCCGGTCATCGCCAACATGGTCGGTTTCCGCAACGCCACCGAGGGCGCCGGCGTCGTCAACTGGTACGACAACGGCAACAACCACATCGCCTTCGGCCGCTCCGGCAAGGGCTACGTCACGATCAACGACGAGGACTCCGCGGTCACCGGCCGGTCGTACCAGACCGGGCTGCCGGGAGGCCGCTACTGCGACGTCATCCACGGCACCTTCACCAACGGCACGTGCAGCGGACCGGTGATCACCGTGGACGGCGGCGGCTGGTTCGCCGCGAACGTGCCGGCCCACGACGCGATCGCCATCCACGTGGGCGCGCGGCTGAGCTGAGGCCCCCGCCGCTGCGGACCCCGTCCCGACCGACATTCGGCCGGGGCGGGGTTTCGCCGTCCTTCACCCGTTATAGTCGGTTTGTGCGTTTTGACCGAATGAACCGCCGACGTGTCCGCACCCTGACCGCCGCCGTCGGCGTACCCCTGCTCCTGCTGGCCGGCGGGGCCACCGGCTGGATCCTGACCCCCGCGGCCGCGCCCACCGCGCCGCCGGTCGTCGCCGGGCCGCCCGCGCCGACCAGCGCGGCCCCGACCAGCGCGGCCCCGGAGCGGGTGCCCGTCGCCGCGCCCGCCCCGGACGACCTGCCGGTGGTCGACTACGGCCCGGCGCCCACCGGCTTCCCGGCCGACCCGGACACCCTGGACACCACGCCGCTGGCCGAGGGCCTGCACCCGACCCGCCGGATCGCCGCCTACACCGCCCCCGGCGGCCGGCCGCTGGCCTTCCTCGACCCCACCCTCAGCGGCGTCGAGCTGACCATGCCCATCGCCCGGCGACAGGCCGGCTGGACGGCGGTGCTGCTCCCGTCGGCCAACCGCACGCTCGCCTGGCTGCCGCCCGGCGGCCACACCACCGTGGCGCTGCCCGACCAGATCGTGGTGGAGCGCAAGCACCACCGGCTGACCTGGTACCGCGCCGGCCGGGCCGTCCGCAGCTGGGAGGTCAGCCTCGGTCAGCGCGGCCAGGAGACCCCGCTGGGCCGGACCTTCATCCTCGGCCGCACCCCGCCGCCGGAGAGCGTGTACGGCGGCGTCGACATCTACGCCCTCGGCTCGGTGCCCGACGACCCCGACTCGGTGCCGCCGGGCCTGCGCGGCGCGCACATCGGCATCCACAGCTGGTACCACGACGGCGAGTTGGGCGAGAACACCACCAACGGCTGCATCCGGCTGACGAAGAGCGGGCAGCGGGAACTGCTCGCCGAGGTCCGCCCCGGCACCGAGGTGGTCGTGGTCGACAAGCTGCCCGCCCCGCCCCCGACCGCCTGATCAGAACTGCTCGACCCAGTACGGGGAGAGGTCCAGCCGGCCGTTGGCGGCGCGCCGTGCCTCCGGCCGCTGCTGGCGGTGCTCACGGTGTACCAGGCGTCCACGAAGTCCGGCTCGTCGGTGTACCGTGCGCCGCGCCGGCATGGGCGCGGCCATCGTGGGTAGTACCCGGAACATGAGGGCGAGTTTCCGGCTCGGCCGGATAGCGGGCGTACCGGTCGGGGTCAACTGGAGCGTCCTGGTCATCTTCGCGCTGATCGCCTGGGGGCTGTCGGCCAACCAGTTCCCCCGGGCCTACCCGGACCGGCCCGTCGCCGCGTACGTCCTGGCGGGGCTCGCGGCGGCGGTGGTCTTCTTCCTCGGCCTGCTCGCCCACGAGATCTCGCACGCGATCGTCGCGAAGCGCAACGGGCTGGAGGTCGGCGGGATCACCCTCTGGCTCTTCGGCGGGGTGGCCGAGCTGCGCGGCGAGGCGCGCGACCCGGGCGCGGAGCTGCGCATCGCCGGCGTCGGCCCGCTGGTGAGCCTGCTGATCGGGCTCTTCTTCGGCGCGATCGCGGTGGTGCTCACCGTGGCCGGGGTGGAAGGGCTGCTGCTCGGCTCGCTGGCCTGGCTGGCCGGCATCAACGTGCTGCTGGCGGTCTTCAACGCCCTGCCGGCCGCTCCGCTGGACGGCGGGCGGCTGCTGCGCGCGGCGGTCTGGAAGGCGACCGGCGACCGGACGAAGGCGTCGGTCGTCGCCGCCCGGGCCGGCTGGGTGCTCGGCGCGGTGCTGATCGGCCTCGGGCTGTGGCAGTTCCTGGCGGGCGTCGGCTTCGGCGGGCTGTGGCTGGCCCTGATCGGCTGGTTCCTGATCGGCGCCGCCGGCATGGAGGAGCGGCAGGCCCGGATGGGCAGCGCGCTGGAGGGCGTCCGGGTGGCCGACGTGATGACGCCGCAGCCGCAGACCGCGTCGGGGCAGATGACGGTGGGCGACTTCGTGGACCACTACCTCTTCGCGTACCGGCACACCGCGCTGCCGCTGACCGAGGACGACCGGCCCGTCGGCCTGGTCACCCTCGACCGGGTGCGCGGCATCCCGGCGGACCGCCGGGCCGGCACCACGCTGGCCGAGGTGGCCTGCCGCGCCGACGAGCTGGTGCTCGCCCGGCCGGACGAGCCGCTCAACGAGCTGCTCCCCCGGCTCAGCGAGTGCGCCGACGGGCGGGCGCTGGTGGTGACCGACGGCCGGCTGGTCGGGATCGTCTCGCCGAGCGACATCAGCCGGGCGGTGCAGCGCGGCAGCCTCCGCGAACAGATGGCCGGCGACCGGCGCTGACACCGGCCGCCTGCCTCACCGCGATCCGGTCAGCAGCCCGCGCAGCCACGCGCGGGTCCAGGCGGCGATCGTGAACGAGTCGGTGATCGTCCCGTCGCGGATCAGCTCGCCGACCCGCTCCGGCGGATGGGCCCGGGGCGCCCGGATGCCCTCCGCCGCACCGACCGGCCCCAGCTCGGCGATCTCGGCGAGATAGAGGCGGACCGCGTCGGTCGCGGTGCCGGTGTCCGGGTGCACCTCGCCGAGATCGACCAGGCGGGTCGGTGCCACACCGAGCTCCTCGCGCAGCTCCCGGACGGCCTGCTCGTCGGCGGCCACCCCGGCCTCGCCGAACCCCCGGGGCGCCTCCAGATGCCAACGCCTGGTGGCGTGCCGGAAGTGCTCGACCAGCACGACGGCGCCGTCGAGCACCGGCAGCAGCACGACCCCGTCGGCGCCGCCCGTGGGGAGCTTCCGGACGTACGTCCCGACGGTCCCGCCCGGGAGGCGGACCGGGTCGCGCACCAGCGTCACGTACTCGTCCCGGTAGACCACCCCCGTCCGGCTCCACTCGGCCGGCAGGCCACGCGCCCGCAACGCCGCCGCCTTGGCGCGTTCCGCCGCCGCCACCTGTTCGGCCCCGTCGAGGATCTCGACCGCCGCGTCCGGCGGGTTGGTGAAGTACTCGGGCCGCCGCCTGCGCAGCTCGGCGTACTCGCCCCGCTCGTCAGTCACCGTCGTCCCCCTCCGGCCGGTCGATGTTGGCCTCGTTGCCCTCCTCGTCGCCGTCGGACACCGGGAAGCCCATCTCCCGCAGCCGGCCCACGAGTTCCCGCCAATCCTCCCCGGCCCGCTGGAGGCGTACCCGCATGACGTCGATACCGGTGCCCAGCTCGCGCCCCGCCCGCCGCTGGTCGCGCCCCACCACGGCGAACCGGACGACGGCCGTCGCCCCGCGCGCGGCCACCTCGGTGGCCACCTCCCCGACCAGTTCCACCCGCGGGTCGCCGTCGAACACGATCGAGACGGTGCTCCCCATCACCTCGACGGTCACCCGGATCACCGGCTCCCAGCCGTTGACCCGGTCCAGCCGTCGCTCGCCCACGATGTCCGTGAGCCGCCGCGCCAGGGCGACGTAGCGGTCGTACACCTGCTGGGAGCGGGTGACGAAATCGAGCGGCTCGTCCAGCAGGGCCCGCAGGCTCTCCACGTACCCCCGCCACTCGTCGGTCCCCCGGGCCTGGTGCACGTGGTGCAGTTCGAGCCCGGTCAGGTCGATCCGCAGCGGGAGCTGCACCAGGTCGAAGGCGTACGGCCGCAGCGTCCGCAGCAGGCCGAGCAGGTCGTCCATGTCGCGCTCCGGGGGCCGCTCCCGCCGGTACTCCTGCATCGCCGTGCGGCGCAGCGAGTCCGCCGGGATGAGCGCGAAGCCGTCGACGGCGTCCGGCAGGGCCGTGTTGTAGCGCAGGTCGACGAGCTGCTTGAGCTCGGCGACCAGGGGCGCGGCGCGGAACATCCCGTCGGCCGGGTTGGTGTCGGGCTCCATCAGGAACTCCCGGTAGAAGCCCTCCCGGTCGGCCTGCTCCGCGTTGAGCGCCCACATCGCGACCTCCTGCAACCGGCGCTTGAGCAGCGGCAGGCTGTCGTCGTCCAGCCGGAGGTCCCGCTGGAGCTCCGCCAGGTTGAACGCCGGCAGCTGGAGCAGGAAGCGGCGGAACTCGGCGATGATGCAGCGCTCGGTGAGCAGCCGGTTCTGCGCGTCGTCCCAGGACAGGCGCAGGCACCGCACGGTGTCGACCTCGTCGAGCACGCGTACCCACCCCGACCAGCCCGCCGAGTCGACGCCGAACCGCGGCTCCGCCACCGGGGTGCGCTCGGACAGCAGGAACGGCACGAGCACGCTCTCGTCGAGCAACGCGCGGAAGGCGTCCCGCTGCGGACCCTGGGTGGTGAAGTCCTGGTGGACGACCGGGTTGTTGAAGAGGTACGCCCGGTTCACCACGACCTGCTCCGCGTTGAGGATCGAGCGGAGGTACTCGGCGCGGGCGTCCCGCCGGCGCGAACGCTCGACGTCCCGGTACGACAACCGCCGGCTCAGCATCCGTTCGAGCAGGTCCTGGGTGACCCACTGGTTGTCCAGGCACTGGGCCACGACGGTGATGGGGGCGAGGTCGCGGTTGTCGATCGGCGTCAACCGGTCGCCGGCGCCGGCCAGATCCGGGGACATGTCTCTCCTCTGTGGACGCAGATGGGTCGTCCGAGGCAACCACGGGAACCCGGTTGTCGGAAAGCCGTCGGAGGCGTCGAGGCAAACATCCGACACTTGACCCGGCCGCTCCCCCGGCGTCCGCCCGTCAGGACCGCGGGAGGTAGCGGTCGAGCAGGTCGGTGCGGAACGTGCCGGCCGGGTCGAGCCGGCACGCCAGGTCGACGAAGTCGGCGTACCGGGGCAGGGCCGCGGCGACCGCCGCCGGGGCGAGACCGAACACCTTCCCCCAGTGCGGGCGCGGCGCGAACGGCGCGAGCCGCTCCTCCACCGCCGCCACCACCGGCAGCACCGCCGCCGCGTCGGCGGTCCAGGTGAAGTGGATGGCGAGGCTGTCCCGCCCGTGGTTCGGGCTGAGCCACAGCCCGTCGGCGGCCACCGCCCGCAGCTCGCAGACCTGGAGCACCGGCGCGATCAGGTGTGCCACCGGGTCCAGCGCGGCCAGCGCCGCCGACGCCGAGGCGCGCGGCACGTGGTACTCGGACTGCAACTCCGCCCCGCTGCTGGGGGTGAACCCCAGCCGGAAGTGCGGCAGCCGTTCGTGCCACGGGCCCGGTTCGCCGAGCTGTGGGGTGCAGTTCTGGGCGGGCATGCCCGGCACCGGGTGCCGTGGCGTGTCGGCCGCCGTCGTGCCGAGCCAGTCCGCCGGGAGCGGCCCCGTGTCCGCGCGCTGCTTGACCCACACCTCCCGCAGCAGCGGCGACCGCCAGTCGGTGAAGACGCTGACGCTGTACGCCGAGGCGAACGCGTCGTCCAGCGCCGCGCGGGACAGGCCGAGGCGGACGTGCTGGCGGATCTCGAAGGTCGGCACCACGTCCAGGGTGACCCGGGTGACGACGCCCAGCGCGCCCAGCGAGACGACCATCCCGGCGAAGGTGTCCCCGTCGGCCGCCCGGTCGACGGTCAGCAGGTCGCCGCCGGCGGTGACCAGTTCCAGCCCGGCGACCGCGCTGGCCAGGTTGCCGATCGTCTCCCCCGAGCCGTGGGTGCCGGTGGCGACCGCCCCGGCGACCGAGATGTGCGGCAGCGAGGCGAGGTTGGCCAGGGCGTACCCGCGCGCGTGCAGCCAGGCCGCGAGGTCCCCGTACCGCGTGGCGGCCGGCACCGTGACGGCCCGGCGCTCCGGGTCGAGCGCGACGGCCGCGGGCAGCCCGGCCAGCGAGACCAGGTCGCCGGTGGTGTCGCCGAGGCGGTTGAACGAGTGCCCGGTGCCCACCACCCGCAGGCGGTCGCTGCCTGCCACCAGCCGGCGCAGCTCGTCGAGGGAGGAGGGGCGGTGGTGGCGGCGGGCGGCGTAGCGGACGTTGCCCGCCCAGTTGCGCCGCGGCCCGGCCTCGGCGGTGGTCACGGCGTGCGGTGGTGGTCGGCGGAGCGGTCGGCGGCCGGGGCCCCGCCGAGCGCGTCGACGAAACGGTCCCCGGCGTGCCGGGTCAGCGCCGCCGCCACCTCGGCGGGCCTCTCCCGGACCCGCGCCAGGTCCAGCAGCTCCACCGCGGCCCGGCCGTCGACCGGGTGGCGCGCGTCGGCCGGCAGGTCGGCCAGCGCGCCCGGGGCGGGGACCAGCAGCAGTCGCGGCGTCGACGGCAGCCCCTCCCGGGCGGGCGGCCGGGCCAGCGCCAGCGCCGCGACCTCCGCCCACGCGATCGTGCGGCGCAGCCCGGGGCGGCGGACGCTCAGGCCGTCGGCGCCGATGACGAACCGGAACGGGCGCAGCAGGCCGACCAGCACGCCCCCGCCCAGCAGCACTGCGCCGACGGCGACCAGCCGGCGCAGCAGCGCGTGCTCCCCCGGCAGCCCCAGCAGCACCCCGCCACCGATCACGCAGGCCAGGGGCAGCACCAACGCCCCCCGGTTGCGGTGCAGTTCCATGTCGTACCCCCGTTCGACACCGTGGTCGTCGGGACGCATCATCCGACGGCCACCGGCGGGACGGAAACCGGTCGATCGGGCACGGTTACCGTGCCGTCGTCGGGGAACCCTACGCCGATGAGCAGCTACCGCGATCCCGCCCCGCGGGGCGACGTGTTCCCCTCCGAGGAGGAGATCGACCCGACCGGCACCGGTCCGGTGCCGTCGGGCGTGCCGCCGGTCGGGGCGTATCCGGCGGGCACCACGCCCGGCCCCAAGCCCGCGCCGCCGCCCACGCCCCCGCCGCGCCCGGTGCCCCATCCGGGGCCGGCGCCCCGGGCGGTCGCCGCCGGCGGCCGCGCCTGACCTCCGGTGCGACGGGTCCGCCGCCCCGCCGGGCGGCGGACATCCCGCCGGCTCAGAGCTGGGGCTTCACCTCGGCGGCGACCAGCTCCAGGTGGTCGAGGTCGGCCAGGTCGAGCACCTGGAGGTAGAGCCGCTCGCTGCCGATCTCGGCGTACCGGCCGATCTTGTCGACCACCTCGGCGGGCGTGCCCGCGAGGCCGTTCTCGCGCAGTTCGTCCGGTTCCCGGCCGATCGCGGCGGCCCGCCGGGCCACCTCGGCGTCGTCCCGCCCGCAGCAGAGCACCAGGGCGTTCGACAAGCGCAGCTCGCCCGGGTCCCGGCCGGTCTCGGCACAGGCGGCCCGGACCCGGTCGAACTGGGCGACGGAGTCCTCGACCGAGGCGAACGGCAGGTTGAACTCGTCGGCGTAGCGGGCGGCCAGGCGGGGCGTGCGCTTCGGGCCCATGCCGCCGAGCAGGATCGGCGGGCGCGGGTCCTGCACCGGCTTCGGCAGCGCCGGCGAGTCGCTGACCGGGTAGTACGTCCCGGCGAAGTCGAAGGTTCCGCCGGGCGGCGTCGCCCAGAGGCCCGTGACGACGGCGAGCTGCTCCTCCAGCCGGTCGAAGCGCTCCCCCAGCGACGGGAAGGGGATGCCGTACGCGGTGTGCTCCTCGGCGTACCAGCCGGTGCCGATGCCCAGCTCGATCCGGCCGCCGCTCATCTGGTCGACCTGCGCGACGGTGATGGCCAGCGGGCCGGGCAGCCGGAAGGTGGCGGCGGTCATCAGCGTGCCCAGCCGGATCCGGCGGGTGTCCCGGGCCAGGCCGGCGAGGGTCGTCCACGCGTCCGTCGGTCCGGGGTCGCCGCTCACCGCGCCCATCTTCAGGTAGTGGTCGGAACGGAAGAAGGCGCCGTAGCCGGCCTCCTCCGCGCAGCGGGCCACGGCGAGCAGGTCGTCGTACGTCGCGCCCTGCTGGGGTTCGGTGAAGATCCGCAGTTCCATGCTCCGAGCATAGGGAGCGGGCCGGGCCGGCGCGCCGATCCGGCCCTTCCCCGGGCGGCGACGCCGGGCGGGTGCCCGCCGGGCGAAGTGGCGGGCATCCGATAGCGGCGTCCCTGGCCCCCGGGTCGCCCGCCGGTCCAGAGTGGAGCCGAGCGACGAGGCGAGGAGGAACCCATGGAGGACCAGCACCGGGACGGGCTGACGGGGGCGGTGGACGCGCTGCTCCCGGAGGTGTCCCGCCGGGGCGAGGAGATCGAGGCGGCCCGGGCGCTGCCCGCCGATCTGCTCGACTCGCTGCGGGCGGCCGGCTGCTTCCGGATGTTCGTCCCCCGCAGCCACGGCGGGTACGAGGCGGACCTGCGCACCGGCTTGCGGGTGCTGGAGGCGCTGGCCCGGGCCGACGGCTCCACCGGGTGGACCGTGATGATCGGCGCCGAGACGCCGCACCTGGTGGCGATGCTCTCCCGCGACCGGTTCGACAAGGTCTACGCCGACGGGCCGGACGTGGTCGTCGGGGGTGGGTTCGCCCCGCAGGGGCGCGCCGAGCCGGTCGACGGCGGCTTCCGGGTCACCGGCCGGTGGGCGTTCGCGAGCGGCGCCCGGCACGCCGACTGGATCTTCGGCAACTGCCTGCTGACCGGGGACGGCGAGCCGCTGCCCGGGCCGGCGGGGGCGCCGCCGGCGGTGCGCTCCATGCTCTTCCCGGCCTCCCGGGTCACCGTGCACGACACCTGGCACGTGCTCGGCCTGCGCGGCACCGGCAGCCACGACATCGAGGTGGCGGACGCCTTCTGCCCCACCGAGGAGAGCTTCGACCTGTTCACCGGCGTGCCCTGCGTACCGGGTCCGGGCTTCGTGGCCCCGCTGGTCCACTTCGTCCTGCACCTCGGCGCGGTGGCGGTCGGCATCGCGCAGGGCGCGCTGGACGACATGGTCGCGCTGCTCGAGGGCGGCCGGCAGCGGCTCTACGCCCGGCAGTCGCTCGCCGACTCGCCGGCCTTCCGCCTCCAGCTCGGCCGCGCCGATCTGGACGTACGGGCGGCCCGCGCGCTGCTGCGGGACCTGGCCGACGAACTCTGGGCGGCCTGCGCCACCGACCCGGCGGCGATCCCCGCGCTGCACCCACGGATCTCCGCCGCGCTGCCCTGGGTGACGGAGCGGGCCGCCGCCGCGGTCGACACCTGCTACCGGGCGGCCGGCGGCGGGGCGGCCCGGGACTCGTCGCCGCTCCAGCGACGGTTCCGCGACATCCACACGTTCAGTCAGCACGCGGCGGCGGCCGAGGGCTGGCTCGCCAACAACGGCGCGCGGGTGCTCGGCCGGCCGGTGGAGCTGGCCTACTGACGGCGGGGAGAGGCAACGCGCGGACGCCGGACGGGTGTCCCGGAGCCGGGGCACCCGTCCGCCGCCGATCGACGGGTCAGCAGCGCTGCCGCTGCCCCGTGTGGTGCACGCCGACCTTGCCCACCACGGTCAGGTCGGTCAGGGCGGTGTTCGCACCGCGGTGCACGTAGCACGAGTAGCGGTGCTGGTTGATCACTTCGAGGTGGATGTGCGCCCCGCTGTCACCGTTGACCTGGTAGCAGCTGGACCAGCGGAAACGCCCCGTCTCGCCGAGCTTGGTCCACGGACCGACCGAGGCGCCGACGACGATGCCGCCGGGCTTGTTGTTCACGTGCATCACGTCCGCCCGGCCGAGGATCTGCCCGGTCGTGGTGTCCCGGGCTTCGAGCCCGATGCGGTAGCCGCCGTCGGCGAGATTGCGGGTCGCGCAGCCCGCCTGGACGGTGACCACCTTGACGGCGACCGGGTGCCCGGAGGCGGTCTTGGTGCCGAACGGCGAGACGATCGTCGCGCCCGGGCTGCGGTAGATGTCGACGGCCCAGTCGTTGGGGTATCCCCAGTGGCCGAAGACGATGTGGTGTGCGGTCGGCCCGGACAGACCGAACCGGTCCCAGGTGGACGAGCCCTGGATCGGCGGATAGACGTTGACCGTGTCCGCTGCCGGATGCGCCTGTGCGGCGCCGGCCGGGGCGACCACGGCGCCGACCACGAGCGCGAGAGCGGCCACCGCAGGGGCGAGACGACTGAACTTCACATGATCTCCATGGCTGTCCTGGCGCAGCGTGACTCGGCGGACATCGCACCGGGTGGCGCACGAGCGGGCCTGCGCGCGATCCGGCGGATCCTATACCACCATCGATGGATATCATGATCGAAGTCTGTCCGTCCACCGCCCGGCCCCCGCGGTCTCCCTGGATCTCCGGGCGACCACTCAGACGTACGGGCGGGTGGCGTACGCCGCCCTCAGCGCGGCCAGCCCCGTCGACTTCGGCGACAGGGTGCCCCAGCCCGAGTTGAAGTAGTTGGTCCGCGCGATCCGGGGTCCCCGCTCGGCGTTGAGCTGGGCGATGGCGGCCGGCACGGTGGCGATCCAGGCCGCCTGGTCCGGCACCTCCGCCACCCGTACGCCCCACTCGGCGATGATCACCGGGCGGGAGAGGGCGACGGGGCCGAGATCGGCCACCGCCCAGTCCTTCGCCCGGCGGAACCGGGCCAGCGCCGTGTGGGTGGGGCTGGTGGCGTAGGCGTTCCACTGGAGGAAGTCGAGCTTGTCCATCAGCGCCTCCGGGTGGGTGCGCTGGAAGCAGGCCCGGTCGAAGCCGCCCACCCCCACCGAGAACGTCGTGCCGGCGGGCAGTTGGCGGGCCTTGAACCAGTTCACGATGTACGTCATCGCCTGCACCGCGCGGGCGTCCGACTGCGCCCACGGGTAGGTGACGCCGGACTCGGTGGTGCCGAACTCGTGATCGGTGTCCAGCTCGGAGGCGAGCTGGATGTTCACCCCGAAGCCCAGGGCCCGGTACTGGGACAGGGCGCGGGCGAACAGCCCGTCGCAGTGCCCGGCCAGTACCTGGCTGTAGCCGTACGCCCGGGGCCAGGTCGTCCCCGGGCGTTGCTGGATGGTCATCGCGGGCGCCGGGACGGTGTAGGTCACGCCGTCCACGGTGAAGGTCTGCGGCCCGGCGTTGGGGGCGCCGTAGTGCTTCAGCTCCAGCACCATGTTCATCTGCACCCCGGCCCGGCCGAGCGTGACGAGCCACGGCCGTTGGTAGCCGGGGAAGGTGTAGCCGTCGGCGAAGCTGCGGTACTGGGTCAGCGAGCGGAAGTTCCCGCCGGCCATGTCGGCCGTCGGGTCGGCGCCGCCGGAGAGGTAGTAGCCACCCAGCACGGGCGGCGCGATCGTGTAGTCGGCGGTGGCGGTGGCGGTGCGCCCGCCGTTGTCGCGCACCGTGACGGTGACCCGGGGCATCACGCCACCGCCCGGTAGACGGCGACGGACCCGTTGTCCGACGCCCTGGTCCAGGTGCGGCCGGAGTCGTCGGTGACGGTGAGGGTGAGCGGGTCGATGACGGCGGTGACCTTGACCGGCGCACTGCTGTTGCCCTGCGCGTCGGTCACCACGATCGTGACGGTCACCGGTTTGGTGTCGGCGTCGCCGTAGGTGACCGTAAGGACCATCTGGTCGCCGGGTGAGTAGGTGGAGGCGTTCAGGGAGGCGGTGGCGGTGGGAGCGGCCATTGCCGGCTCCTCTCGTACTCGGTGACCGGACCGACCGGCCTGTGGCCACGGTCGGTTCCGGCTGGGAACGGTGGATCGGGGCACGACCGGGTCGCCGGGCACGCGACGACGTGGGCCCGGGACGGGACGTGGGTACGGCTCGCCGGCCGCGCTCGTCTCGGGGTTGCCGCGCGGCTCCGGTGGCTGCCGGGGTGGGGACGTCGGTGGCGGTGGGGGCGGCTTCCGCCCGGGCACCCGGGACGGTGGCTGCCGGAGCGCGACCTCGTGGTGCGTGGGCGGCCGGCGCTGCGCTACGCCGGGGCCGTCGCGGGGTCGGGCTCGGTGACGGCGGTGTCGGCGGGGACGGTGCTGTCCCCGCCGGGCCCTAGGAATGGGTTGTGGCCCGCCATCCGCACGCCTCTGACCTGCTACAACAGTGCGCCGCGAAGGCGTCTGGCGTCCTGTCCGTTATCGGACGGCCCATCCTCGCCCGCATTACTTGCGGAATCTCGGGCGGCATGCCGTATGAGTGTCATTCACTCCCGTTCGCCCGCCTCGGTGCCGGCCGGTACACGGGGCGGCGGAAATGCCGGAGTCGGCCGTACAGTGTGCCGACCGTTCTAACGAGGAGGGGTTCCGTGACCCAGCCACCACCGGTGCCGGGCTCCCCGGGTTCCGGCGAGGCGCCCGGAAGCACCGACGGTGACGATCCCGGGAGCGCGACGCCCTACCTGCTCGTCATGCCGTCCACCGAGGGCGCGCCGCCGCCGATGGTGTGGCCCGGGGCGGAGGGCGCCCCCGCCTGGGCGATCCCCGTCAGCATTCCGGCCGGGACGCGCGGGTACGCGGTGTTCATCCCGCTGGTGCCGGCCGCCCCCACGGCGGCTCCGGTCGCCGCCGACCCGCCGGCCCCGGCACCGGCCGTTCCCGCCGCCGGGCCGGCCGAGGCAAGCGCCACGAGCATCCCGACGGTCGTCGTCGAGTCGGCGAAGAGCATCCCGACGCAGACCGCCAGGGTGGCGGCGGCGGACGCCGCGGCACCGGCTGCCGCGCCGCCACCTGACGCCGTCAGCCCGCCGCCGGAGGGCACCGACGCCGCACCGACCGCCCCCGCTCCCGCCGCGTCCACCACGAACGGGCCCACCAGCGAGGCGACGCCCGCCACCGGGACGCCCGCGACCGCCACGCCCGCCGCCGCGGGAGCCCCGGCCGCCACGGCGGCCCCCGTGGGAGCCCCGGCCGCCACGGCGGCGGGCACCGGCGCATCCGCCGCCGGGCGGCCGGGGACCGCCGTCCAGCAGCCCGCCGACGCGCCGCTGCCGGCGCCGTACCGGATCGGGGTGCCGTCCGGCGCGCCGACGCCGTACCGCGGCTACCAGCCGATCCCGCGCCCGCCGTCGTTCCTCGACACGCGCTGGCCGGGGCCGGCGCCCGCCCGGGACCGGGCCGTACCGGCCGCGATCCTCGCCGGAGCGTTGGGACTGGCGTTCTTCGTACCGCTCACCCGCACCGGCATCGGCTGGTTCCTCGGCTGGCTCGCCGTGACCGTCGCGGTGGTCCTCGCGGTCCGCCGGACGGGCGCGGAACTGTCGCGCGCCGACCGGCGGATCCGCGCCGGCTGGGCGGTGGCGGCCCTGGCGCTGCTGTCGGTCCTGGCCTTCCGCAACGCCTGGTGGCTGGTGACGTTCTGCGTGCTCGGCGCGCTCGCCTGCGCGACCCTCGCGATCGTGGGCGGCCGGCTCGTCCGCTCGATCCTGTTCAGCCTGGTGGCGGCGCCGTTCGCGGCGTTGCGCGGCCTGCCGTGGGTGCGTGGGCACCTGCACGCCCCGGCGAACCCGGGCCTGGTCCGTCGCGTCGTCGGGTCGGCCGCGGCCACCCTGGCCGCGCTGATCGTCTTCGGCGCGCTGCTGTCCTCGGCCGACGGCGCCTTCTCCGTGGTGCTCGGCGAGATGATTCCCGAGGTCAACGTCGGCACGGTGTTCCGCTGGGTCTTCCTCGCCGCCGTGGGCGGGCTCTGCGCCGTCGCCGCCGTCTACACGTTGGCCGCGCCGCCCGACCTGTCGACGGTGGACCGGCCCGGTACGCGCCGCTTCGGCCTCGTGGAGTGGGCTCCCGTGATCAGCGCCCTGACCCTGCTGTTCGGCGGCTTCGTGGCGGTGCAGTTCACCGTCCTGTTCGGCGGGCAGCGACACGTGCTGCGCACCGCCGGCCTCAGCTACGCCGAGTACGCGCGCAGCGGGTTCTGGCAGCTCGTCGTCGTCACCCTGCTGACGCTGGCGGTGCTCGGCGGCGTGGCCCGCTGGGCGCGACGGGACCGCGCTGTCGAGCGTCACCTGCTGCGGGTCCTGCTGGGCCTGCTCAGCGTGCTCAGCTTCGTCATCGTGGTGTCGGCGCTGTCGCGGATGTACACGTACCAGAAGGCCTACAGCTTCACCGGCGAGCGGCTCTTCGTGATGGCTTTCGAACTGCTGCTCGGCACCGTGTTCCTGATGATCCTGGTGGCCGGGCTCCGCTGGCGCGGGGCCTGGATCCCCGGCACGACGGTGGCGCTCGCCGTGGTGATGCTGCTGGGCCTGGCCGTGCTCAACCCGGAGGACTACGCCGCCCGCCGCAACATCGCCCGGTACGAGCAGACGGGGAAGATCGACGCCTGGTACCTGCGGGCGCTCTCGGCCGACGCGACGCCCGCCCTGGCCGGCCTGCCCGACCCGGTGCGCCGCTGCACGCTGAGCTGGATCGCCGACGACCTCGACGAGCCGGACCCCTGGTACGCCTGGAACCTCGGCCGGGTCCGGGCGCGCGCGGCGCTCGACCGCGCCGGGCCGGGTGCCGTCGGAGGCCCGCGTGACTGCAGGGCCGCCGACCAGTTCGACCTGCCCAAGCGCCGCCGCTGACGGGCCCGCCGTCCCCGGGTCGACCGGGGACGGCGGGGTCGGTCAGTCGAGGTGGTCGGCCGGCGTGGCCCGGAGCAGCCAGGCCAGCGGCATCCTGGCCCGCTCCTCGTACGCGCCCCGCCCGCCCAACCGGTGCAGGGTGACAATCTGCCCGATGCTCACGCCGGCGCCGTGCCCCGGACGGCCCAGGCCCGGGCGGTGAGCCGGACCGACCCGTCCGGCGCCACGGGCAGCCGGGCCGACAGCAGGTCGCGCAGGCGGGCGCGGTCCGGCGCCGTGAGGGAGGCGACGTACGTCGGGGCGGGGCCCTGGCCGCCGAGGAACGGGTTCCAGTAGTCGTCGACGTCCGCGAACACCGTGGGCACGTCGACGGGCCGGACCGCCACCGCCGTCAGCCCCGCGTCGGTCCACATCCCGCGCAGGGAGTCCGGGTCGCACACCGCGAACCGGCGGCCCTCGTCCCGTTCGGCCACGGCCGGGTCGAGCAGGGCGGCGGCGTCCCAGAAGTGACGCAGTAGCGCCATGCCCCCGGCGTAGTCCCAGACGTAGGCGGCGGCCACCCCGCCCGGCCGGGTGACCCGGGCGAACTCGGCGACGGCGCGCGCCGGCTCGGGCACGAAGTTGACCGCCAGGCCGCTGACGACGACGTCGACGCAGCGGTCGGGCAGCGGCAGCGCCCGGGCGTCGCCGACCTGGAATCCCGCCCGCGCGTCGCGGACCGCCGCGCGGGCGTACGCCACGAAGCCCGGCGAGCTGTCGACGGCCGCGACGTGCGTCGGGTCGGCCAGCGCCAGCACGGTCGACGTGAGCGCGCCCGTGCCGCAGCCCACGTCCAGCCAGCGCCGGCCCGGCGGCACGGCCAGCCAGCGCAGGAACTCCCTCGCCACGGGGCGGCTCCACCGGCCCACGTACGCCTCGTAGGCCTTGCCGTCCGCCCAGACCGGGTGCGCCATGCGGAAACGATACGACGCACGCGGCGTGACCGGCCGGCGGCAGACCAGGGCCGGTACGCAGCGGTTCGACTCGATCAGCCAGACTCGGTCGTACCCCTGCCGGCCCCGACAGCTCCCGAGCGCACCCCCGTACCCCTCGTCCGATGGTTGGAGCGCATGTCCCACACCCTCCTCGTCTGGTTGGTCGGCGGCGTCCTGCTGGTGGGCGCGGGCTTCGCGACGACCCTGCTACCCCGGTGGCGGGCGCGGGGGCGCGAGCAGCGGACCGCCTGGTCCACCGCCCGCGCGGCCATCGACAGCGCGGCCGTCAGCCGGGACGCGGCGCCGACCCGGGTGCCGGAGGCCGAGCGGTTGCTGGCCCGCGCCGAGGCGATCGCCGCCGGGGGCGGCGGGGCGTCCGCCGCCCGGGCGGCGGCGGAACACGCGCGGGAGGCCGACCGGTTGTGGCGGACGCACCAGTGACACCCCGTCGACACCATGGCCGCGAGCTGCTGCGCTGGGCGCTCCTCGGCGTCGCCGTCGTCATCCTGGTGGTCTTCCTGCTCGCCCAGCGGCAGAGTGTCGACGTCAGCTACGGCCGGTCGCCGGCCGCCACGGCGAAGATCGACGAGGGCTCGGCGGGTGAGCTGAGCGACGCGGGCGTGCCCTCGGTTGACGAGATGACCGCGCTGGTGGCCGCCGAGCCGGTGGTGCGGCTGCCCGGCTCGACCGCGCGCTGGAACGAGCAGCGGATCCGCGAGGCCGCCGGCGACCAACCGGTCCGCATCCTGGTCGCGCCGCCGGGGCTCGACGAGGACGAACGCAAACGGGTGCGGGACGTGAAGAACGCGACCGTCCGGGTGATCGGCACCGAGGTCAGCGGCGGCATCTACCAGGCCGTGCCCGACACCCTGCCCGGTTGGCGCGCCCAGTTCGCCACCGCCGACGTGACAGGCCTGCTGGTGGGGCTGATCGCCGCGCTGCGGGACGCGCCCGACCCGCCCGAGCACGACGAGCTGCGGTGGCGTGACCCGACCGAGCGGGAGCTGGCCGCCGTCGCCGCCGACCTGCGGGCCACCGGCCTGCACCTCGGCGCCGGCGCCACGCTGACCGGCGTCCCCGGCGACGCCGCACGCGACGCCTTCCCGGACGGCGCCCGGTACGTGGCGCTGCCCGCGCAGCCGTTCGGCGAGCCGGTGCCCCGGTACGGGCCGGCGCTGGCCGAGCTGTTCCCGGGCACGCCGATCGTCGTGATGTACGGGCTCTGGGTCGAGTACCACGGGCCGGCGGCCGACGACTTCGCGGAGCTGGCCGGGGCGAGTTTCTACGGCCAGTTCGGCGGCCGGCTGAGCCGCTACGACTATCCCCAGGGCAACGTGCTGACGGCATACCTGAACCGGGTCACCGACCTGCGCTACTCGGGGCTGTTCGACCGTCCGCTGCCGTACCGGCCGATCGACCCGCTGCGGGTGGCGCTGCCCGCCCTGCCGTGGCTCTTCGCGGGCTGCGTGGCGACGTTCCTGGTCCTCTCGGTCCGGTCGCTGCGCCGGCCCGACGGCCTGCGAATCCGGCGGGGCGACCCCGGGCAGGGTGGCACGCCCGCCCGGTTGGCCGGTCTCACCGCGCTCGCCGTGGAGATGTCCCTGCTCACCGACGCCCGCAGCGATCCGGCGCTGACCCGGGGCATCGTCAAGCTCCAGGCCGCCCGCGCCGCGCTGGACGAGGAACTGCCGGACCACCACGCGCGTACGTTGCTCGGCGAGGCGTCCGAGGAGCTGGACGACGCCGCCCGGACGCTGGGGATCGCCAGCTACCGCCCGGCCCTCTACCTCCGGGGCAGGCTGTCGTGAACCCGTCCGTACGACGTCGGCTCGGTGACCTGTTCGGCACGCCCTTCGGCATCGCCGTGCTGGCCTGCCTGGCGCTGGCCGGCTGGGCGTTGTGGACCGGCGGGGCGCTGGACGGTCCGGTCGCCCGGCAGGTGCGCGCCTCGTCCGTGTACGTCGCACCGGGCGTCGAACTGGACCGGGCGGCGGCCGAACGGGTCATCGGCAACCGCCGGCTGGTCGTGCTGATGCTGGAGCCGGGCGCCGACCTCAGGCAGGGCTGCCGCCAGGTCGAGCGCGCCGCCGACGGGACCGTCGTGCTGGTGATGAGCCGCGACGGCGACGAGTACGACACCTACGGCTGCGCGCTGCTGCCCGGGCGCGACGACGGGAACTTCGGCCGGGCCTTCGTGGCGGAGATGACCATCAGCCGGGGCGTCGACACCTTCGCCGACCGCCCCCTGGAGGCGCTGAAAGTCGTCACCGTCAACTACGACCTGCTGGTGAAGGCCGGCACCGTCCCCGACGGCGCGCGGACGATCAGCCCGTCGCTGCCCCGCTTCCTGCTCGCCGGTGCCGCGATCGTGGCCGTCGTCGCCGGGGCGACGGTGCTCTACGTCGGTGGCCGCCGCGCGGGCCGGCTCGCGGACGCCCGTCGCCGCCGCCGCGACGAGAACGCCGACGCCCGCGGCGCGCTCGGCGCCGCCGCGGCCGTGCTGGCCCAGCAGATCATCGACCTCGACCAGCGGTACGCCCGCGCGCAGCGCCAGGCCCACGTCAGCGGCGCCGAGGAGTCGTTCGGCAGGAGGTACCTGGCGCTGACGTCGGACTACGCCGCGCTGCTCGAGCGCGTCGCGGCCGTGGACGCGGACGACGAGGACGCCGTACGCCGACTCGTCGAGCGCGTCGACGCGTTGGGCGGGCGCGCGTCGGCGCTCACCGGGTCGGTGGCCGGGAACGGGCCACCTCCGAAGGCCGCCCGCAGCGGCAGCGCACCGCCGTCCGGCGACTGACCGACGGGTCGGCACCGGGACACGGCAGGGGCGCGGGGTTCCGTGCCCCTGCCGTCGCGCGCCGGATCCTGCTGAAAGCCGACACCCGACCGGACTTCCTGTCAGAGTGACAGTAAGTCTATGGTGGGATCCATGTCGGACGATCGCTGGGTTCCGCCCACCGTCCTCCTCGCGGTGGACCTCGTCATCCTCACCCTGCGCGAGTCCCGGCTCCAGGTGCTGCTCGTGGAGCGCGGCGTGGAGCCGTACCAGGGCGACCTGGCCCTTCCCGGCGGCTTCCTGAACCACGTGGAGGAGGACCTGCCGGCAGCGGCCCACCGGGAGCTGGCCGAGGAGGCCGGCCTGTCGGCGGACCAGTTGCACCTCGAACAGTTGGGCGTCTACGGCACGCCGGGGCGCGACCCCCGGGGCCGCGTCGTCTCCGTGGCCTACCTGGCCATCGCGCCCCGGCTACCCGAGCCGACCGCCGGCACCGACGCCTCCGACGCGTACTGGACCTCCACCGACCGGGCCCTGTCGGCCGGAGCCCGACTCGCCTTCGACCACCGCCGGATCGTCGCGGACGGCGTCGAGCGCGCCCGCACCAAGCTGGAGCACTCGGCGCTGGCGACCGCGTTCTGCGGTCCGACGTTCACCATCTCCGAGTTGCAGGACGTCTACGAGGCGGTCTGGGGCGTCAGCCTCGATCCCCGGAACTTCTACCGCAAGGTCCAAAGCGTCGACGGCTTCATCGTGCCCGCCGGCACGACGAGGAGGACGGACACCGGACGCCCCGCACGGCTGTTCCGGCCAGGCCCGCGCGAGGCGCTGCATCCCCCCATGACCCGACCGACGGGTCCGGCAGACAAGGAGACGGCGAAGGCATGAACAGCAGTCTCGTCGTGATTCTCACGGCCCTGAACCTGGAGTACGACGCGGTCCGGAGCAGGCTGACCGACCCGCGGGTGCACCGGCATCCCGCCGGCACCCGCTTCGAGGTCGGCCGGCTCGGTGGCAACGGCTGCCGGGTGGCGCTGGGCCTGGTGGGCAAGGGCAACCACCCCGCGGCGGTGCTGGCCGAGCGCGCCATGGCCGAGTTCTCCCCCGCCGCGGTGATCTTCGTCGGCGTCGCCGGTGCCCTCTGGCCGAGCATCCGGCTGGGCGACGTGGTGGTGGCCTCCCAGGTCTACGCCTACCACGGCGGCACGAGTGAGGACGACGGCCTCAAGGCCCGGCCGAAGGCGTGGGAGATTCCGCACGGCGCGGGCCAGATCGCGCAACACCTGGCACGCGGCGGCGAGTGGTTCCGGGGCCGGCCCGGAGACGCCGTGCCCCGGGTCCACTTCGCTCCGATCGCGGCGGGCGAGATCGTGCAGGACTCGGCGGTCTCCGACCAGGCCCGCTGGGTGCGGCAGCACTACAACGACGCCGTGGCCATCGAGATGGAGGCCGCCGGCGTCGCACAGGCGGGTCACCTCAACCGTGCGCTACCCGTGGTCGTGGTGCGGGGCATCAGCGACCGGGCCGACGGCACCAAGACGGCCACGGACGGGGAGAACTGGCAGCCACGGGCGGTGGCCCACGCGGCCGCGTTCGCGACGGCACTGGCGCAGGAACTGGTCGCCGACGGGGCGGCCAGCCAACGGGAGACGGCGCAGAGGGACAGGCAGACGCAGATGGGCATGACCAACAGGAACGTCGCCAGCGGCAACGCCCGGGTGGGCGTCCAGGCCGGGCAGATCCACGGCAACGTGACCGTGGGCCGGGAGCCGGAGCCGCCGGCCGACCTCGCGACGGCCATCGGCGACCTTCGCGGCCTGCTCCGACAGGCCCACCGGGACGGCCAGCTGGACGAGGCCACCTACGCGGCGGCGGAGACGGAGCTGGACACGGCCGGTGACTGCCTCAAGGACGAGACACCGCAGGGCCGCAGCGCCCTGGTGGTGTCGCTGCGGAGGATGCGCGGCCTGGTGGCCGACGTGACCGAGCTGGCCGCCAGGGTGGCCGCGATCATAGCCGTGGCGAAGGGGTTGTCGTGACGACGCCGGCCACGACCAACGTCGCGCAGGGCGACGCCCACGTCGGGGTCCAGGCCCAGGCGATCCACGGCGACGTCTACTACCAACTGCCCCCGGACGCCTCGCCGAAGGAGAGGTTCCGTATCGGCGTGAAGTACCTCGACGCCCGGATGCCGGGCAGGGCCCGCGAGCTCATCGAGGAGGCCGTCGCGCGCGGGTACGAGACCGACGAGGTGCGCTTCCACTGGCTGCTCGCCCTACTGAGCGGACGCACCCTGCGACAACTGGGCAACGAGGACCTCACCACGCTCTCCGCCATCTGCGGCCGCATCACCCGGGTGCACGGCCGGGGCGAGTGGACGGCCGGCCTGCGGTCGGTCCTGCGGCTGCTCAACTCGCTGAACACCGCCGACACCGAGTTGATCGTGAAGGAGCTCGACGAGCTCGGGCCGCGCCAACGCGACAAGATCCTCGACCACCTCGGGGTGCTGCTCGAAGGCCCGGTCGAGGACCAGCTGTGGCACCGCTCGGTCGAGCGGGCCAGGGCCGGGCAGAAGGCCGGCGACAGGAAGAACCGGGTCCGGCTGTTCTTCCACCCCTCCCCCGCGCCGCCGAGGGTCCGTCCCGTCCAGCCGGCCGTGACACCGGTGGGCGAATGGCTGCGTGCCCTAGCCGCCACGGCGGCCTTCGCCCTCGCCGCGGGCAACATCGCACGGCTGCTGCTGCAACGCGGCGAGCTGCCGCCGGTGCTCGCCTGTCTCGTGTCCGCGGCGGGGGTCGCCGCCTTCGTGGTCGGTGGGGCGGACCGGCACTTCCGGCGGGAGCGGCTGCGACTGAAGGAGGCGGAGTTCACCCCGCCGACACAGCGGCGGGCGAAGCCGCCGGCCGGCGGCTTCGCCCGCAAGGTGGACCGGCTCTTCGACACCTACTTCGGGCGCTACGTGCCCAGGGACACGGGCCGCTCCCACTGGCTGGCCCAGACCGCGGGGATCCGCAGACACCTGCGGGACGAACTCGTCGAGATCTACCGCGAACAGCGGGTCGACGCGGGCGAGATCGCCTGGCTGGTCCGTCATCTGGTCGGCGACGTACGACAGCGGTGGAAGAACGACACCCTGACGGCCTACCGGAGCGGGCTTCGCACCCCGTGGCAGAGCACGGCCCTGTACGTGGTCGGGCTGGCCGCCGTCGTCGCCGGGGCCCTCTGGGTGGCGCCCGCCGCCGCGCTGACAGCGCCGCTGGCCGGCACGGCGTCGGTGCTGCTCGCCGTGGTGTCCGCCGTGATCGGGGCGCGGGCGTGGTTCCGCATCGTCGCCGAACGGCGACGCGTACCGGCCGACGAGGCGGAGCGGGCGCGGCAGTTGGCGGAGCGCGAGGCCGCGTACGAACGCTGGCAGAAGAAGCTGTCCCGCAAACCGTCGGACGCGGAAATGGCCTCCTGGCTGGAGTGCGACCGCAAGATCCTCGTCGACGAGGCGATGCGGCACTACCGGCTCCGGCCCAGTCAGGTGATCGCGCACGCCTTCATCGAGGCGCCCGCCGGGTCGTACAAGCGGGCCCGGGTGCCCCGGGGGCCGTGGCGCTACTCGAGGTACCGGCTGCTGCTCTTCCTGTTGACCGCCGACGGGGTGCGCCAGGTGAACATCGACCTCGACTTCGAGGAGGGGGTGTCGCGCGGGACGCAACGGCTCAACTACCGCTTCGACACCGTCGCCGCCGTACGCATCGACGGCGTGGCGACCCAACAGCAGACGTTCGAGCTGACCCTCGTCAACGGCGACCCGATCCGCGTCCGGGTGACCGAGTCGAGCACCGACGGAATCCAGCCGGGCGAGGATCCGGGGGCGCTGTCCCGGGTCGCGCTGGACGCGTCGGGCCTGCTACACACCCTCAACGTTCTGGAGGGGATCGCGGCCGAGGGGAAGCAGTGGATCAGGCACCAGCGTCGACGGGCCGACGAACGACTCTCGGAGGTCACGGCGACCGTCACCGGCCTGATCGGCTGAGACAGTGCCGTTCACTGTGTCACCGACCGTACGGCGGCACCGGGTTTCTCCTGGCCGTGGAAGCGACGGCGGTGCTCGGCCGGGGTGACGCCGGCGACCCGCAGGAAGGCGCGGCGCATCGTCTCGGCCGAGCCGAAGCCGCAGGCGCGGGCGATGGACGCGACGCCGGCGTTTCCCGTCTCGAGCAGCGCGCGTGCCGCGTGCACCCGCATCCGTTCGACGTACCGGGCCGGAGTGGTGCCGATGTCGCGACGGAACAGCCGGGTCAGGTGGCGCTCGCTGACCGAGGCGCGGGCCGCCATCGCGGCGAGGCTGTGATCGGCCGACGGTTCCGCCACGACCGCGTCGAGCACCCGGCGCAGGACCGGTTCACGCGGCGCGGGCCCCGCCCCCGGGGCGTCGAACCAGGTCTGGCCACCGGGCCGCTGGAGGAACACGACCAGCTGCTTGGCGACGGTCCGCGCCCGGTCGACGCCGAGGTCCTCAGCGACGAGGGCGAGCGCGAGGTCGATGCCTGCGGTCACCCCGGCCGAGGTGGCGACCGGGCCGTCCCGGACACAGATGGCGTCGGGTCGCACCGCCACGCGTGGAAACCGTGCCGCCAGCTCGGCGCAGGCCGCCCAGTGGGTGGTGGCCCGCCGTCCCTCCAGCAGGCCCGCCTCGGCCAGCACCAGCGCCCCGGTGCAGACCGAGGCGACCCGCCGGGCCGCCAGGCCGATCCGCCGCACCTGCTCGACGACGGCGACGGGTGGGCGGTGGCCGGCCTTCGTGCCGTAGCCCGCGACCATCAGCGTGTCGACGGGGGTACGGACCTCCGGCAGCGCCAGGTCGGCCCCCAACGGCACGCCGACGTCGGTGTGCACCGGTCTCCCGTCGGGCGACGCGAGCCGTGTCCGGTAGCCGCCGGAGCCGTTCAGGACCTGGACCGGTCCCGCCACGTCCAGGAGGACCGCGCCGTCCCACACCACGAGGACGATCTCGCGCCCGTTCGCTGCTGTCACACTCTGTAGGTCCGTCGTAACGGCCTGCTGGTTCCCACGGGCGTCCCCTTCGGCACGTACGGAGCGGGATGCGGCACCCGGGCCCGCCGATACGGACCGGGGTCCCTCGCATCCGGACCTGCCTCGCTGCCTGCGGAACCCTGACGGCGAGGTGACCGACCACCGGGACATGCGGAAGCTCAGCTCGACCGACAGGAGGCGATCGATGTTCAGCATGGACGTGGACCGGCGGACGGTGTTGCGGGCGGCGGTGGCCGGCGGGGCCGGCGTCGGCCTGGCCGCCACCGGCCTGGGCGACCCGGCCCGGGCGGGGCAGCCCACCGACCCGGACGGCCCCGCCCGGGGACCCCGCATCGCGATCCTGCTCTTCGACGGGATCGCCCCGATCGACGCGATCGGCCCGTACGAGGTGCTGTCCCGGATTCCGGGTGCCTCCGTGGTGACCGTCGGCAAGCGGACCGGCCCGGTCCGGACGGACAACGGCGTGCTCACCCTCGGGGTGGACCGCACGCTCAGCCAGGTACGTCGGGCCGACGTGCTGCTGGTGCCCGGAGGCAACATCCGCGGCGTCCAGACCGATCCCGACACGATCCGCTGGATCCAACGCATCCACCGGCACACGACGTGGACCGTCTCGGTCTGCACCGGCGCCCTGATCCTGGGCACGGCCGGCCTGCTGCGCGGACTGCCGGCGACGACGTACTGGAGCCTGAGGGACCATCTCGCCCAGTACGGCGCGACGTTCGTCCCGGGCCGCTACGTCGAGGCGGGCCGGATCATGACCGCCGCCGGCATGTCCGCCGGGATCGACATGTCCCTGCACCTCGCCGCGAGGATCGCCGGCGAACGGATCGCGCAGGCGCTCCAACTGGTCGTCGAATACGACCCCGACCCGCCGTTCGACACGGGCAGCCCCGAGAAGGCCGGCCCGGAACTGGTGCGCCTGGCGCTGGAACTGCTGGGGCAGCCCGCTCCCCGCTGACGGCAGCGCGAGCGCGACCCGTACCCGTCGACCCAGGGCGTTGATGAGCGAACCCCTCGGATCCGGCTCCGTGGACGGCCGAAAACCTCGCGCCCCGCCAGCGTGAGATCAGGAAACGCGGGCGCTCGCGTCCGGCGGCCCGGTGTCGCCGCCCCGGCAGGATCGACGGCGCGGTGCCGACGGTGACGTCCCGGTTGGTGCCGACCGACGTGTAGCGGCCCCGGCTCTCCTTCGGAGTGCGGGGGCCGTTTCGTGCTGTAGTTGATGCACGTCAATTGTTCTGGCAAGCTCGGCATCCGGATCAAACAGAGTGGAGCCCGCATGTTCGCACTTCGTCGGATCGTCGCAGCCACAGCGTTGGTCGGGGCGGTGTCCGCGTCCGTCCTGCTCTCCGGGCCTGCGGTCGCCGCCGAAACCAAGACCTTTTACGGCAACGGAATGAGTAACAACTACTTCACAGCGCTGTACAACGCCAACAACGCTGCGCGCTCCCTTGCCAGCGCCGACGGCTTCGACCCGGACACGCAATGCAGCCACGGTGGAAGCTTCACGACGCAGCCGTGGCCGGGCCTCTACTCGGTGCTGGCGCAGATCAACTGCACCCGCTGACGAGACGGCCACGACCGTGACCTGAAAGGTGGACCGCCGTCGCACCCGGCGGCGGGCTCGCGGCGTCCTTCATGCGGACGGTCGGGTGGCTCCCATCCTGCGAGCCCACTGACCCGGCGGCCCCGTTCACCCTCGGGTGGGCGGGGCCGCTTCGTCGTCTCCGGGGGCTACCAGGAGC
Source organism: Micromonospora sp. LOL_025 (assembly GCF_048060285.1). Lineage (NCBI taxonomy): Bacteria > Bacillati > Actinomycetota > Actinomycetes > Micromonosporales > Micromonosporaceae > Micromonospora > Micromonospora sp. LOL_025. The sequence goes on from NZ_JBHMIR010000001.1 coordinate 545,771, forward strand.
CGACCCTCTGCCGCGGCACGTACGGTGGCTGTCTCACGACCTCCGGACAGGATCTCAACCTGCTGCTGACTGACCGGCACGGCCCGGCTCGTCCGCCCGCATCTACTACGAACGCGCGCACGCCGACTACTGGGGTAGGCCCCCGAACCGTCGATGGCACCGACCGCGCCGGCCGTCTTCCTGCAGGACGACATCATTCCCCTACGACACATCGCGAGAAATTCCGGCCCGTCGGTGAGTGGAAAGCGGCCCGCGATGCGGCTTGCTTCGTCACTGAGCAGGCCGGACATGCGGCCCGCAGATTACCGCCCGGTTCGGCCGGTTCAGATCCCTCATGCGGTACGTCCGGGCCGGCGGCCGCATGGCTAGGGTGTTCTGGTGGTGGGGCGGGCGGGACTCGAACCCGCGACCGAGGGATTATGAGTCCCCTGCTCTAACCGGCTGAGCTACCGCCCCAATACCGCGCCGGATCCTATCCCGCCCGGTGGATCACCGGCCAGCACGAAACGGCGCCGTCGCTCATCGGCGTCGCCGGCGTAGCAGCACGATGGGCAACGCGAGGATAACAGTGAGCAGCCACCCCACCGCGATGACGCCCCACAGCCAGCCCTCGTCGCTCTCGGCGGTCTCGGTGATGAACATGCCGAGGGTCAGCAGGAAGGTTCCCCCGCCGATCGTCAGCGCGGCGAGGCCGCTGACGACCATCAGCGGGATCTCCCACCAGGAGCGCTTCACCGGCTCCCGCCGTGCGGAACCGGAACCGGAGCCGGAGCCGGCTGCCGCTCCCTGCGGCTGCGGGATGCGTGCCGGGTCGCGGGCCGGCATGACCACCTGCCGGTCGGCCGGCACCTGGGAGTCGATCACCCGGATCGCGCCGGGGTGCAGGTCGAACATGGTGGGTTCGATCCGCATCGAGATGGCGTCCTCGCCGATGAGCTGCCGGGCGCCGTCGGGCCAGGCGAGCAGGAGGGCGCATTCGGCGTACCTCACGGTGAGCGGGCCGCCGTGGCCGAGCCAGCTCACGCCGTCCACGCCGACGTGCAGCTCGCCGTCGCCGTCCTTCTCCTGGTAGGGGGTGCCGGCGACCGTGTCGGCCGAGCGGGTGGGCGCCGCGGCGAAGCCGGCCCAGTCGGCCCGGTGCCCCTCGGGCACCATCAGCAGCGCCCCGTCCAGCGCCTCGCGGGCCACCTCGTGCACGTCGTCGGTGCTGACGGCCTTCAGCTCGGCCCGGTGCTCGTCGACCGTGAGGTTGCGCTCCCCGGTGAGCACGTTGAAGGCGTACGACGGCAGCCGCGCCGCGTCCACCTCGGCGGTGCCGAGGAAGTCCTCCCGCTTCGCCACGACGGCGTCGACGTCGGCCTGTTCGATCCGGCCGACCCGGAGCTTGGCGAGTGTGTCGACGAAGCCGCCGAGCACGGCGTCCTGCTTCTCCGGCAGCGCGTCGGCCAGCGCCCGCAGCGTCGCGTGGCCGTCGCCGCGCGGCTCGTAGCCCGCCGTCGTCTGGTAGGAGAGCCCGCCGTCCTGGCGCAGCGCCCGGTACAGCTCGCGCTCCAGCACCCCGGCGAAGACGCTCGCGGCGGTCCGGCGCCGCACGACGGCGTCGAGCACCACCGCCCGCGACCCACCGACGAAGTACGCGGGGGTCTGCGGCAGCGCCGACGACGCCGCCGGCACCGGCTGCCGTACGCCCGAAGGCAGCGTCAGGCGCAGCCCGGCGGGGACGGCCTTCCCGGCGATCCAGAGCACCGCGTTCTCGCGGGTGAACCAGCGGGCGGCCCACTGCCGCAGGTCGTCGGCGGTGAGCGCGGAGAGCCCCCACTCCGGGTAGCTGGTGATGCCGAAGTCGCGGGCGCCGTGCCGCCACAGCGGGATGTCGTCGACGGCGGCCGCGCCCCGGCTGCTGTGCTCGGTGCGCAGGATCTCCTTCTCCACGTCCAGCCGGCCGGTCGGCAGCTCGGTCAGGTTGGCGCAGACCGAGGTGAGGAAGGTGGCGATGTCCTGTGCGGAGCCCTGCATGTGGAAGGTGGTGAACACCGGCGCGGTGGCGCCGTTGACGTGGTAGTCGGCCAGCCCGAGGGGGGCCAGCGCGAGGTGTTCCAGCAGGTGGGTGATGCCGCTGCGGGCGAGCGTCTCGTCGGCGGTGCCGACCCGGAAGGTCAGCCCGGCGCGCATCGGCCCGCCGGTGGGGGCGAGCAGCGTGGGCACCCCGTCCACGTCCAGTTCCTGGATCATGACTGCCCGCCCTTCGCGTACGCCTTGTCGCGGAACCGCTGGAACTGCTTGGTCGCGTCGCCGTCGATGTAGCCGAACATCGCCTCGTCGCCGAGCGGCCCCATGGCCGCGAACTGCTGGGCCGCCGCCGGGTATTCGTCCATCAGGCAGAAGGCCATCGCGAAGACGCTGCGCACCCAGACCCAGCCCCAGCCGTGGCGGAACTCGGGGTGCCAGACCGACCGCTGCGCCGCCTGGTGGATCTCGCGCTGCACGTGCCCGCCGCGCAGGTGGGCGCTCGCCTCGCGGAGGTCGTCGTGGTCGAGCGCCTCCTCCAGGTGGGCCTCGACCACCAGCACCGCGTTCGGGGCGCCGGGCGGGGCGGCGTCGGCGCACTCCCGGGCGAAGCCGTGTGCCCGCTCCCAGGTGCCGCTCCACTTGGGACAGAACTGTTGCAGCAGCGAGGCCTGGGCCGGCAGGTGGTGCGGGTGGTGCTTGGCGAGCTGGTCGTAGCGGCGGCGGGCCTCCGCCTGGCCGAGTTCCAGTCCGCGCGCGTTGGTGATCCGCTGCGTCCACGCCGCCGCGTCGTCCGGGTGCCGGGCGGTGACGTCGATGAGCACCTGCTCGGCGCGCCGCAGATGAGCGTGGAACTCGGCGAACTGCTGCCGGCTGACGTGCTGGGCGCGGTAGGACGAACGGATCCGCCAGCCGGCCCGGATCAGGTGGGACTCGAGCAGGGCACCGGCGAGCGCGTCGTCGGGCCGCTGGGCCAGCACGCCCCGGAGGAACTCCTCGATGTCTGCGGTCTCGCCGGCGTCGCCGACGAGGAAGGTCCGGCCGTGCGGGTCCTGCCCGTCGACGAGCGCGCGCAGGGCCGGCCAGTCGCGCGCCGCGAGGGCCGCGCGCACCTGACCGACCTGGGGGTACGCCGCCGCGGCGTCGAGGTTGGGCGGCGGAAGGGGTGCGGGCATGGCGAGGAGCATAAGTGATCATCAACGGGGCGTGACCCTCCGTTCAGCCGGTACGCAGCTCCGACAGGACGGCCCCGGCGGCCCGCCAGCCGCTGGCGAGGGCGCCCTGGATGGAAGGGCTGTCCCGGTGGTCCCCGGCCACGAACAGGCCCTCCCCGAGCGCCACCGGCTTGCGCAACCGCCCCTGCGGCGGGGGCGCGGCGGGCAGCGCGTCGGGAACGGACACCGTCGTCAGGTGGGTCCAGTCCGCCGTGGACCGGCCGTAGAGGCGGGTGAGTTCCGCCCGCACCGTCGGTTCGGGCGGGGCCGACGGGCCGACCACGGAGGTGGCGATCAGGTGCCGACCGTCCGGCGCGTACGTGGGCGCGGCCCCGCTGACCACCACCGTGTTGGCGACGATCTCCCGCCGGTCCCCGTCGACGAGCAGGATCGGCTCATCCAGCGGCGGCTCCTGCGTGCTGTGGTAGTAGGTCGTGTAGCTGTGGGTGCGTACCGCCGGCAGGCCCGGCAGCAGCATGGCCGCCGCCGGTGGGTCCACGGCGACCACGACGGCGCGGCAGCGCAGGTCGCCGGCCTGGGTGCGGACCCGGCCGGGCGCGACCTCGGCGACCGGGGTGTCCAGGTCGATCAGCTCCGCCGGGAGCGGGTCGGCGACGGCACGGGGCAGCGCGGCCATCCCCTCGGCGGGCAGGCCGATCCGGCCCCGGGCGAAGGAGCGCAGCACCATCGACAGCACGTGGCTGGAGGTCTCCAGCTCCCGGTCGATGAGGACCCCGGACAGGAACGGCCGCAGCAGTTCCTCGATGATCGCGTCGGAGAGCCCGGCGCGGCGCAGCGCGGCCTCGGTGGTGGTCTCCGGGGCGGCGAGCAGCCGTTGCTTCGGCAGGGTGGCGCAGCCCGTGGCGAGCGCGGCGAACCGCAGCCGGTCGAGCAGGGAGCCCACGCCGGCCAGCGCGGTGCCGGGCGCGCCGGTGGGTTCGCGCAGCGGGTTCACCAGGCGGGCCAGCCGGTCGCCCCTGCGCACCAGCACCCCGGACGTGAAGTGTCCGAGGCGCAGCCGGTCGACGTCGAGCAGGGCACCGAGCCGGGGGTACGCGGTGTTGAGCACCTGGAAGCCCCGGTCCAGCAGGTAGCCGTCGACCGCGTCGGTGGCCACCCGGCCGCCGAGCCGGTCGCCGGCCTCCAGCAGCCGCCACGGCACGCCCGCGCGGTGCAGCCGCCGGGCCGCGGCGAGCCCGGCCAGGCCGCCGCCGACCACGATGACGTCGGTCTCCGCGAGCATCTCGCACCTCCCGCTCTCTGTCGGCCGGGACAGCGGGCCCGGCCACCCACCCCCATGAATCGACGCACCAATCGACGCAGCGGGAGTCTAGGTCGACATCGACCATCCTGCCGGGCGAGCGGCCCGGGGGTGGGCGAAACAGGTCGTCCCGCACCCGCCGGGCACGACCACCGCCACGACGGACACGGGCGACCGGCGGGCGAGCGGCGGACACGACGGCACGGAAGCAGCAGCGACGCCCACCGGCGGCGATGACGACGATGGCCAGGGCGGTGGTGGCGGCGGGAACGGCGAACGCCCGCCGGAGTGGCCGACGGGCGTTCGGTGTGTGAAGCTCCCCCGTTTGGACTCGAACCAAAAACCTGCCGGTTAACAGCCGGCTGCTCTGCCAATTGAGCTACGGGGGACCGTTGCGTCGTCCGGCGCCGATCTCGCTGCGCCGTGCGACGGGGACAAGAGTACAGGATTCCGGGGGGTGTTGGTCCAGGGGGTTGCCCCATGGATCGGCACCCGGACGAGACAACAATAAACCCGGACAAATCGTCATCCCGGCACAAGGAGGTATGAGCGGAGAGCAGGATGGGTAGTTAGCTGCAGACAGAGAAGGCAGGCGCGATTTGGTCGCCTCCGGCGGGGTAACCGTCGGTCGACGGCGCGTCAGGTACGGAAGGAGCCGCCATGCGCGGAAAGATGATGTTCCTTGGCGGGCTGGCTGCGGGATTCGTCCTGGGCGCCCGTGCCGGTCGGGAGAAGTACGAGGAGCTGGTGATCCGGGGCCGCAAGGTGCTCGACCACCCGACCGTCCAGGAGGCGGCCGGTGTCGCGCAGGCCCAGGCGACCCGCCTCTACAGCGAGGGCAAGGACAAGCTCGGCCAGTCGAAGCTGGGCGAGAAGCTGAGCACCAACGGCCACAAGCAGGAGCTGACCGCCGCCGACGACGCGTTCGCCGGCACGCCGGCCACGGCCGGCGCGAAGAGCTCCACCGGGTCGTCGAGCACGACCTCGGCCCCCGGGTCGACGTCGACCACCGCCACGCCCCGTAGCAAGCCGTCCAGCTCGGGCACCAACGGCAGCACCCTCTGATCGCACCTTCGAACGGGCCGGTCGCCTTCGGGCGACCGGCCCGTTCGTGTGCGGACTCCCGACGCCGGCCCGCTGGGATGCGACCCGGGCCGGTCAGTCCTTGCTGGTGAACGCGGCGTCGAAGGCCGCCGCCGGGGCGTCGAAGGCGAGCCGGCGGACGAACTGCAACGCCTCCGGGGCGCCGACGAGGCGGTCCATCCCGGCGTCCTCCCACTCGATCGAGATCGGGCCGGCGTAGCCGATCGCGTTCAGCGCCCGGAAGCAGTCCTCCCAGGGCACGTCGCCGTGGCCGGTGGAGACGAAGTCCCAGCCGCGCCGCATGTCCGCCCACGGCAGGTGCGAGGCGAGCCGGCCCCGCCGCCCGTCCCCGGTACGCACCTTCGCGTCCTTGCAGTCGACGTGGTAGATCCGGTCGGCGAAGTCGAAGATGAAGTTCACCGGGTCCAGCTCCTGCCAGACGAAGTGCGACGGGTCCCAGTTCAGCCCGAACGCGGGCCGGTGCCCGACCGCCTCCAGCGTCCGCTTCGTCGTCCAGTAGTCGTACGCGATCTCGCTCGGGTGCACCTCGTGGGCGAACCGCACCCCGACCTCGTCGAAGACGTCCAGGATCGGGTTCCACCGGTCGGCGAAGTCCTGGTAGCCCCGCTCGATCATCGACGGCGGCACCGGCGGGAACATCGCCAGGGTGTGCCAGATCGACGAACCGGTGAAGCCGACGACCGTGTCCACCCCCAGCTTCGCCGCCGCCCGGGCGGTGTCCTTGATCTCCTCGGCGGCCCGACGGCGTACCCCCTCGGGCTCGCCGTCGCCCCAGATCCGGGCGGGCAGGATGCCCTGGTGCCGCTCGTCGATCGGGTGGTCGCAGACGGCCTGGCCGACCAGGTGGTTGGAGATCGCGAAGACCTTCAGGTTGTGCTTCGCCAGCGTCTCGCGCTTCCGCTCGACGTACGACTCGTCCGCGAGCGCCTTGTCGACCTCGAAGTGGTCGCCCCAGCAGGCGATCTCCAGCCCGTCGTAGCCCCACTCGGAGGCGAGGCGGCAGACCTCGTCGAACGGAAGATCGGCCCACTGGCCGGTGAAGAGCGTGATGGGTCGCGCCATGGTGCTTCTCCCCTGTGCTGATGGGGGATTCCGTGGGTGCGTGACCGGGGCGAGGTGACCGGCCGGGCCGGTGCGGCGGCGGGCCACGGCGGAACACCGGTGGGTGCGCGTGCGCACCTGGACCCGGCCGGGTTGCGCCTCCCGCCGGTCACCGGCAACCGCCACGGTCGCCGCCACCACTCTAGAACCGCCGGGCCCACCACGAAAGCCCTCGCCCCTCCCCGCGATCCTGCGTCGTCCGCACGGTCCGCGGCCTTGCTGCGGACACCGGGCACGCAAGGCCCGCAGCGCGAGCTGGTCGACGGCGACCAGGAGGACCGCGCCGAGACTGCGGGATCGCGGGGAGGAGTGGGAGGGGTCAGCGGATCAGGGCAGGGTCCACTTCTGGTTGGCGCCGGTGTGGCAGCTCCACAGGTGCACGGCCTGACCGTCGGCCGGGTTATTGCCCGAGACGTCCAGGCACTTGCCGGTCTGCGGGTTCTTCAGGGTGCCGTCCGCCTGCGCCGACCAGTTCTGCGCGCCCGTGCCGTTGCACGTCCACAACTGGATCTTCGTGCCGTCCGCCGAGGCGCCGCCGGAGATGTCCAGGCACTTGCCCAGCGCCTTCACCGTCGAGTTCGGCGTCACCGTCCACGTCTGCGCCGCGGAGCCGTTGCAGGTCTGGATCTGGATCTGGGTGCCGTCGGCCGTGGCGCCGTTGCGCACGTCCAGGCACTTGCCGCCCAGGCCCCGGATCGGGCCGACGCCGCCGCTGCCACCGGACCTGACCAGGGTGAAGTCGTCCACGTCGAAGAGCCCCGTGCCCGACCCGGTGAAGGTGAGGTAGAGGTCCCGGGTGCCGGACGGCACCCCGGAGAGGGTGGTCGTGACGTCGGCGAAGGTGCTCCAGCCCCCCGTGTTCGGCACCGCGACCGAGCCGAGCACGGTGCCGGTCGTGGAGCCGGTGCGCACCTGGATGGTGCCGCCCGGCCCGCCGGAGACCACCCGCGCCCGCAGGGACGTCACGCCGGTCAGGTCGGCCCCGGCGTACGCGGCCCAGTCGCCCGGGTCGATGTGGCCGAGGGTCTGTCCGCCGTTGGCGCCGGCCTTGGCGAACGGGGCGACCCCGCCGGCCGAGCTGAACGCCTCCGCCTGGACGGTGGTGTTCCCGCCCGGCGGGTTGACGCCGAGTTCCTTGATCCGGATGTTGCGGAACGAGGCGTCGTCGCCGGTGCCGTGGTTCTGCAGCCCGATGTGGCCGGCGAGCGAGCGGACCGGGTCGGTGTTGGTGAAATCGTTGATCTTCACCCCGTTCAGGAAGACCTGGAGGCGCTCGCCCTCGACGAGCAGCTCGTAGGTGTTCCACTCCCCCGGCGGGTTCAGCGCCGCGTCCCGGGCGGCGATGTCGGCGGACTTGAAGGTGTAGACCGCCCCGGTGGTGCGGTCGGCCGCGTCGGTGGCGTCGATCTGGATCTCGTAGCCGTTGTTCACGGCCGACCAGGGGTCGCTGGAGGCCGGGAACCCGATGAAGACGCCGGAGTTGTCGTCGCCGGCGAGCCGCCAGTCCAGCTTGAGCGAGTAGTTGGTGAACTGCTTCGCGCTGTACCAGTAGAGGCCCATCCCGCCGACCGAGGTCAGGGTGGCGTCGGTGTTGCTGAAGCTGCCCGGCCCGGCCTGGGACCAGCCGGTGGTCGCGCCGTTGTAGAGCGCGGTGTAGCCGGTCTCGGCCCGGCAGTCGGCCTTGGCCCGGCCGGCCGCGTACCGGATGCCGCCGAGCAGGTGGGCGCGGAACGCCGGCTCGGCGTACGACGCCTGGGTGTGCCCTCCGCCGGTGTAGAAGGACCGGCCGCCGCTGTAGGTCTTGCACCAGGAGTGCGGGTGGTCGGCGCCCATCGAGCCGCCCGTGTATGACGACTCGTCGAGCGTGGCCAGCACCCGGGCGGTGGAGCGGGCGTTGGTCTGGTAGTTGTACCACTCGTCGGTGCGGGTCCAGGTCTGCGGCAGGTGCGCGGTCGCCGGGTGCGCCCGGTTCTCCGCCTTGACGCCCGCCTGCTGGATGTGCGGGTGCGAGGCGAAGTACGCCCCGACCAGGTTGCCGTAGAAGGACCAGCCGTACTCGGTGTCGGCGGCGGCGTGCACGCCGACGTACCCGCCGCCGGCGCCGATGTACGACTCGAAGGCGCTCTGCTGCGCGCCGTCGAGCACGTCGCCGGTGGTGTTCAGGAAGACCACGGCCTCGTACCGGGACAGGTTGGCGGTGGTGAACTGGGCGGCGTCCTCGGTGGCGGTGACGGTGAAGTTGTTGGCCGCGCCGAGGTCGCGGATCGCCTGGGTGCCGACCGCGATGGAGTCGTGCCGGAAGCCGGCGGTCTTCGAGAAGACCAGCACGTCGTACGGGGCGTCGGCGGCGCTGGCCGGCGTGGCCGGGGTGGTGCAGGCGAGGACGGCGAGGACGGCGGTGGCCGCGCCGAGGAGGGGTCGGAGGAGTCTGCGCATGTCGCTCTCCAATGCCGGGGGTGTTCGGGGCCTGCCGGAGCGGGGAGGGGCGCGACGCCCCTCCCCGCCTCAGCTCAGGGCAGGGTCCACTTCTGGTTGGCGCCGGTGTGGCACGTCCACAGGTGCACGGCCTGACCGTCGGCCGGGTTGTTGCCCGAGACGTCCAGGCACTTGCCGGTCTGCGGGTTCTTCAGGGTGCCGTCCGCCTGCGCCGACCAGTTCTGCGCGCCGGTGCCGTTGCAGCCGTACAGCTGGATCTTCGTCCCGTCGGCCGAGGCGCCGCCGGAGATGTCCAGGCACTTGCCCAGCGCCTGCACGGTCGAGTTCGGCGTCACCGTCCACGTCTGCGCGGCGGAGCCGTTGCAGCCGTAGATCTGGATCTGGGTGCCGTCGGCGGTGGCCGCGTTGCGTACGTCCAGGCACTTGCCGCCGAGCCCGACGACCGGGCCGGTGCGGACCGCCGAGCCGGTGGTGAAGGCGAACGTGTCCACGTCGTAGAGCGCGCCGGTGCCCGTGCCGGCGAACGTGAGGTAGAGCGTGCCGGTGCTGGCCGGCGCCCCGGAGATGCTGCCGCTGACCGTGGTGAACGTGTCCCAGGCGCCGGTGACCGGGACGGTCGCGGAGCCGAGCACGGTGCCCGTGGGCGAGCCGACCCGCACCTGGAGGGTGCCGCCGGCGCCGGCCGAGGAGACCCGGGCGCTGAACGAGGTCGCGTTGTCGATCCGGTACGGCTCGAACGCGATCCAGTCGCCGTTGTTGATGTCGCCGACGGTCCTGCCGCCCTCGGCGGTGCCCTTGTCGAAGGTGCCGACGCCGGAGGAGGTCTTGAAGTGCTCCGCCTGGCGCTTGCGCGGCTGGAGGGTGTGCTGCTTGTGCGTGGTCAGCCCGCCCGCGTCGGTGTACTCGGCGTCGAAGATGGCGAAGATGTTCGCCGCGTCGTCGTGTTCACCGTCCACGGGGATGGTGATCGAGCCCGAGCAGCCGTTCTTCGAGGTGATCTGGTGGCCGTGGTTGTCGTGGCCCAGCACGTACGTCATCTTGACCTTGGTGCAGTCGATGGCGGCGTCCTCGGGGTCGGTCACGGTGATGCTGAACGGCACGGTGTCGCCGTAGCTGAACAGCTTGCCGTTGGCCGGGCTGTTGATGGTGACCGTGGGGGCGGTGTTGCCGACGCCGATCTGCACGTTCGCCGTGCCGGTGGCGCCCTGCGGGTCGCGTACGGTCAGCGTGACCTGGTAGGTGCCGTTGGCGGTGTACGTCTTGCTGGGGTTGGCCGCCGTCGAGGTGGTGCCGTCGCCGAACGCCCAGGAGTACGTGAGCGCCCCGCCGTCGGGGTCGCTGGAGCCGGCCGAGGAGAAGTTCACGGTCAGCGGGGCCGCGCCGGAGGTCTTGTCGGCCGCGGCGACGGCGGTCGGCGCCCGGTTGCCGCCGGCGATGTAGTCGTAGCGGTAGAGCGCCGAGTTGGCGTCGCCGTTGAAGTACCCGGTGCCGTAGTCGAGGATGTAGAGCGCGCCCTCGGGCCCGAACGCCATGTCCATGATCTGCTTGCCGTTCCACGGGAACGTGTCGATGGTTCCCGGGCTGCCGTCGGCGTTGAGGTGGATCGGCTTGACCCAGCCCCGGCCGAGTTCGCCGGCGAAGAACTGCCCGTCGAAGGACTGCGGGAACTTGGTGGTGGAGTTCAGCGCGGCGTTGTACCGGTAGACGGGGCCGCCCATCGGCGACTCGGAGCCGCCGCCGAACTCGGGCGGGGTGCCGGCGTCGCCGGCGTACCGGATCCAGGCCGGCTTCGCCCCGGGCAGGGTGGGCAGGCCGGTGTTGCGGAAGGAGTTGTTGGTGGGCCCGCCGGTGCAGTTGTACTTCGCCCCGCCGGTCCCGGCGGCGAAGTCCCACTCGGCGTACGTCTCGGTGGCGGTGTTGGTGCCGGTGCAGTACGGCCAGCCGTAGTTGCCGGGCCCGGTGACCCGGTTGAACTCCACCTGGCCGCTCGGCCCCCGGGCGCTGGTGGTGCCGGCGTCCGGGCCGTAGTCGCCCACGTAGACGATGCCGGTGGCCCGGTCGACGCTCATTCGGAACGGGTTGCGGAAGCCCATCGCGTAGATCTCGGGACGGGTCCTCGCGTCCGAGTCGACGAACATGTTGCCCGCCGGGATCGAGTACGTGCCGTTGGCGTTCACCTTGATCCGCAGGATCTTGCCGCGCAGGTCGTTGGTGTTGGCCGCGCTGCGCTGCGCGTCGTACGCGGGGTTGCGGTTGGTGCGCTCGTCGATGGGCGCGTACCCGGCCGAGTCGAACGGGTTGGTGTCGTCGCCGGTGGAGAGGTAGAGGTTGCCGGCGGCGTCGAAGTCGATGTCGCCGCCGACGTGGCAGCACATGCCCCGGTCGGCGGGCACGTCGAGGATGTCGACCTTGCTGGCGGTGTTGATCGTGAAGTCGGCGTTGAGGGTGAACCGGGAGAGGCGGTTGACGCCCTGCCAGGCCGAGAAGTCGCTGCCGGTCGCCGGCGCGTCGCCGGCCGGGGTGGACAGCGGCGGCGCGTAGTAGAGGTAGATGTGCCGGTTGCTGGCGAAGTTCGGGTCGGCCCCGACGCCCTGCAACCCCTCCTCGTCGTGGGTGTAGACCGGCAGTGTGCCGATCACGGAGGTGGTGCCGGCGGAGTCCGTACGCCGGACGGTGCCGTTGCGGGCGGTGTGCAGGACCGACCGGTCCGGCAGCACCGCGATCGTCATGGGCTCGCCCACCTCGGCGACGCCCTTGGCGAGGGTGACCTGCTGGAAATCGGTGCCGACGATGGGGTGGGCCTGGGCCGGGGTGGGGCCGCCCAGCGTGGCCGGGCCGGCGCCGAGGGCGACCGAGCCGGCGGTGGCGACCAGCAGCAGCGCCGAGCCGGCGGAGAACCGCCGTCGGAGCCGTTGGGTGGGGGCGTCCTGGGTGGACATGGGTGTGCCGTCCCTTCCTGACGAGTGACTGCCAGGGCGGGCGCGCGCCGTCGCGCCGGATGCCGTAGCGGGGGATGCGGTCGGCCCGCCGGGGTGCCGTGCCCGGCCGGCCGCGACCTGCGAGGGATGGAGTGGACCCCATCGATCGGAGGTCACCAGTCGATGGGTTCCCGCGCCGCCGGTTCACCTCGACGAAACAGATTCGTGATGGCCCGACATTAAATGGCAGACATCGATGTGTCTATACCTTCCGCCGATTCGGCACCAACTTTCGTCGATCTCGTCAAAAGTCGCCGGCCTGGAACGCCCCGCTCGACCGCTGAACCTCGCCGTCGAGGAGCGGCGGGTGACCTCGTCGGCTCCGGCAGCGGACGGGGCGGTGGCCGTTCAGCGGGGACGGTCGACGGCCTGGGCGGCGAGGGCCGTCAGGGCGGCCCGGGCCTCGGCGGTCACCGGGGTGGACCCCAGGGCCGCCAGGGCGGCCTCCGCGCGTACGCGGATCATCCCCTCGATCCGCTCACGGGCCCCGGTGCCCTCGATGATCTTCCGCAGCTCGGCGGCACCGTCGCCGTCGAGCGCCGGGTTGCCGAACAGCTCCCGCAGCCGCGCGGCCTGCGCCCGGTCGGCGGCGCCACGGGCCAGCGCCATCATCACCGTCGGCTTGCCCTCCCGCAGGTCGTCCAGGACCGACTTCCCGGTGACCGTCGGGTCGCCGAAGACCCCCAGCACGTCGTCGCGTAGCTGGAACGCGTCGCCGAGCGGGTCGCCGAACTCGGCCAGCGCGGCGACCAGCTCCGGTCCGGCCCCGGCCAGCGTCGCCCCGATCTGCAACGGCCGGGTGACCGTGTAGCGGGCCGCCTTCATCCGGACGACGGTCAGCGCGCTGGCCACCGACCCGTCGCCGACCCCGGAGACGAGGTCCAGGTACTCCCCCGCGATCACCTCGGTGCGCATCAGCGCGTAGACCGCGTACCCCCGGTGCACCCGGCCCGCGTCCAGGCCGCACTCGTGGAACATCTGGTCGGACCAGGCGGCGCAGAGGTCGCCGCAGAGCAGGGCGGTGTTGCGCCCGTACGCCTCGGGGTCGCCGCGCCAGGACGAGCGGGCGTGCAGGTCGGCGAAGAGCCGGTGCACCGACGGCCCGCCCCGCCGGCGGTCGCTGCCGTCCAGGATGTCGTCGTGGATCAGCGCGAACGCGTGGAACAGCTCCAACGCGGCGGCGGCCACCACGATCGGGGCGCCGTCGACGCCGCCCGCGCCCCGCCATCCCCAGTAGCAGAAGAGCGGGCGCAGCCGCTTGCCGCCGGCCAGCACGAACCGGTGTAGCGCGGTGAAGACGCCCCGGGGCGCCCCGTCCGGCCAGTCCCGGCCCTGCCGGTCGAGGAAGGCGGCGAGCGCGGCGTCGAACCGGTCCCGCAGCCCGCTCGTGTCGGTCGGGGCGACGACGGCGGTCACGGCGCCTCCCCGGGCCGCCCCGCCGACGTCGGAGTCGACGGCGCGGCGCGACGCGGCGGCGGAACCGCGTCGGCGGCCGGCGGGACGACCGCGTCGGCGGCCGGCGGCACGACGGTGTCGGGGGCCGGCGGCGGTGCCAGCCCCGTCAGCTCCAGCAGGAGTGCCTTGACCTCGGTCGCGGCGACCCGGTCCCGGGCGGCGGACGGGTCGGAGCAGAGCAGCACCGGCCCGTCGGCCGGGTCGGCCGGAAGCCGGCCGTGCGACCCGCGCACCGCCCGGGCGCCGGCGTCCAGCCCCACCACGCTCATCAGGTAGCGCATCCCGAGCTTCTTGCGGGCCAGCGCCACGGCGGCCCGCCGCTTCGCCGCACCCGGCGCGGCCGGGTCGAAGAACAGCTCGGCGGGGTCGTACCCCGGCTTCCGGTGGATCTCCACCAGCCGGGCGAAGTCGGGCGCGCGGTCGTCGTCGAGCCAGTAGTAGTAGGTGAACCAGGCGTCCGGCTCGGCGACGAGGACCAGCTCCCCGGCGCGCGGGTGGTCCAGCCCGTACGCGGCCCGGCCGTCGGCGTCGAGCACCTCGGCCACCCCGGGCAGCCCGGCGCAGAGCGCCGCCACCGCCGGCACGTCGGCCGGATCGCGGACGTAGACGTGCGCCACCTGATGGTCGGCCACCGCGAAGGCCCGCGACGTCCACGGGTCGAGGTACTCCATGCCGGCCTGGGTGTGCACCCGCAGCAGCCCCTCGGCGCGCAGCAGCCGGTTGACGTCGACCGGCCGGGAGACGTCGGTGATGCCGTACTCGGAGAGCACCACCACGGTGGCGTCGCGGGCGCGGGCGGCGTCCAGCAGCGGCCCGAGCACCCCGTCCAGTTCGGCCGCCGCCGCGGCGGCCCGGGGCGACGAGGGGCCGTGGCGTTGCAGGTCGTAGTCGAGGTGCGGGACGTAGACCAGGGTCAGGTCCGGGGACTGCTCGGCGAGGATCCGCTCGGCGGCCCGGCAGATCCAGGTTGACGACGCCAGCCCGGCCCCCGGCCCCCAGTAGCTGAACAGCGGGAAGGTGCCGAGCCGGTCGGTGAGGTCGTCGTGCAGCTCCGGCGGGTCGGTGTAGCAGTCCGGCTCCTTGCGCCCGTCCGCGCGGTAGACGGGGCGCGGGGTGACCGTCCAGTCCACGTCGGCGCCCATGGCGTACCACCAGCAGACGTTGGCGACCGTGAAGCCCGGCTGCGCCCGGCGGGCGGCCTGCCACAGCTTCTCCCCGCCGACCAGGGCGTGGTGCTGCCGCCAGAGCAGCACCTCGCCGAGGTCCCGGAAGTACCACCCGTTGCCGACGATCCCGTGCCCGGTCGGGAGCGCCCCGGTGAGGAACGTCGACTGCACCGGGCAGGTCAGCGCGGGCAGCACGGTGCCCAGCTCGGCGCGGAAGCCGGCGTCGGCGACCGCGCGCAGCCGGGGCATGTGCGCCAGCAGGCGCGGGGTCAGCCCGACCACGTCCAGCACCACCAGCCGCCGGCTCATGTCGTCACCTCGCTCCGCTCGGCGCCACCCTGAGCCACCCCGGCCCTGTGTCGCTGACGCTCGCTCATGCCATCACCCCGCTGCGTCCGGCCTCGCCGGGAGACACCCCGGCGCGGTCCCGGTGATCGGTTGGCGTCAGGCCCAGGGCGACCAGCTCGGCGCGGGCGAAGGACAGCTCCGCGGCGATGCCGGCGGCCAGCTCCGCGTCGGTGCGCGGGCGCCGCGCGGCCGGCAGCACCCCCCAGGTGTACGTCTCGACGTCGAGGTGGTCGCAGCCCGCCTCGGGCCCGGCGTAGAGCGCGGCCAGCGCGGCGCGCAGCACCGGCAGGGTGGAGCCCAGCGGCGGCTCCGGCGGGGCGTGCAGCGGCACGTGGTAGTGCACCCGCCACGGCCCGGGCAGCCGCGCGTCCAGGGCGGCGTCGAGATCGTCGGCGGCGTGGACGGGGTCGGCCGGGTCCGCCGCGCCCGCGCAGCCGGCGGCGCGGGTCTGGTGCAGGAAGCGCGGCTCCACCCAGCGGCGCAGCGCCGCCGTCGCCTCGGCGGGCGCCTCGATGGCGGCCGAGACCTGCACCTTCACCACCGGCAGGCCGGCCGCGCGCAGCCGGCGCAGCGCGTCGGCCGGCTCCTCCCAGGCGCAGGCGAGGTGAGCGAGGTCCAGGCAGACGCCGAGCCGGTCGGGGTCCAGGCCGGACAGGGCCGCGACCGCCTGGCCGCTGCTCTCCACCACGCAGCCCGGCTCCGGCTCGAAGCCGACCCGCACCGGCCGGCCGGTCTCCCGCTCGACGGCCGCGAGACCGGCCGCGAGCCGGTCGAGCCGGCGGCGGGCGGCGTCGCCCCGGGTGGCGTCCCAGGGCCGCCGCCAGGCCAGCGGCAGGGTGGAGACGGAGCCCCGGGCCGCGTCGTCGGGCAGCAGGTCGGCGAGCACCCGGGCAAGGTCCAGGGTGTACGCGAGCCGCGCCGGCGTGGTCCAGTCCGGGTGGTAGACGTCGCCCTTGACCACGGGTGCCTGGAAGGCCGCGTACGGGAAGCCGTTGAGGGTGACCACCTCCAGCCCCCGTACGGTCAGCTCGGCGCGCAGCCGGCGTCGGGCGGCCGGGTCGGCGGCCAGCGCGGCGGCGACCGGGGCGGCCAGCCACAGCCCGAGGCCGAGCAGGTCGGCGCCGAGCGCCTCGCGTACGGGCACGGCGTAGGTGTCCAGCTGGCGGAGGATGCCGGCGAGGTCCTCGGCGGGGTGCACGTTGGTGCAGTAGCCGAGGTGGACGGTGTCGCCGCCGGCGTGCCGCAGCCGCATCAGCTGCCGCCGCGCAGGATCGAGTTGCCGGCCCAGGTGCCGGTCGTCGCGTCGGCGGCGTGCTCCAGGTCCGTCAGGTCGAGCCGCCCGGACTGGCCGTAGAACTCGACCGGGTTGCGCCACAGCACCCGGTCCACGTCGTCGTCGGTGAAGCCGGCCAGCAGCATCGCCTCCCCGGTGGCCCGGGTGAGCAGCGGGTCCGAGCGCCCCCAGTCGGCCGCCGAGTTGACCAGCACCCGCTCGGTCCCGTACGCCCGCAGCAGCTCGACCATGCGCGGCGGGGACATCTTGGTGTCGGGGTAGATGGAGAAGCCCAGCCAGCAGCCGGTGTCCCGGACCAGCCCCACCGTCACCTCGTTGAGGTGGTCGAGCACCACCCGGCCCGGCTCGACCCCGGACTCGGCGACCACGGCGAGGCTGCGTTCGACGCCCCGGGCCTTGTCCCGGTGCGGGGTGTGCACCAGGGCCGGCAGGTCGTGGGCCACGGCCAGGGCGAGCTGGGCGGCGAACGCCTCGTCCTCCTCCGGCGTCATCGAGTCGTAGCCGATCTCGCCGACCGCCACCACGGCGTCCTTGTCGAGGTAGCGCGGCAGCAGGTCGAGCACCGGGCGGCAGCGCGGGTCGTTGGCCTCCTTCGGGTTCAGCGCCACCGTGGCGTGGTGGCGGATCCCGAACTGCCCGGCCCGGAACGGCTCCCAGCCGACCAGGGAGTCGAAGTAGTCGGCGAAGGAGGCGGGGCTGGTGCGGGGCTGGCCGAGCCAGAACGCCGGCTCCACCACGGCGCGTACGCCGACGGCGGCCATCCGCTCGTAGTCGTCCGTGGTCCGCGAGGTCATGTGGATGTGCGGGTCGAAGATGCGCATCAGGCCTCCTGGATTTCGCGCAGCCGGGCGAGCAGGTCGGTCGCGTCCGCCGGCATGGCCCGCCCGGCGGCCTGCCGCTCGGCGGCCAGCCCCGCGAGCATCGCGGCGAGTTCGCCGTCGGCGCGGGCGTCGAGGTCGTGCACCACGGCCAGCGGCACGCCGGTGAACACGCACTTGAGCACCGCCTGCCGCCAGGCGGCCGGGTCGAGGTGCCGGGCGTACGGGCCGAGGGCGGCGGCCAGCAGCCGGGCGTCGTTGGTGCGGATCGCGTCGTGCAGCAGCGGCGCCCCGGCCGCACCGATCGGCAGCAGCGGCAGGGCCTTGAGCACGGCCCGCTTCTCGGCGGCGTCGCCCTGCCGGTAGCGGGCCTGGACGTGCGCGGCGTGGTCGCCCGGCAGCGCGGTCAGCAGCAGGGCCCGGGCCGCCTCGTCGGCGCTCCAGCCGGGTGCCCCGGCCAGCGGTGCCCGGCCGCAGTGCCGCCCGGCGGCCGGGAAGAACCGGTCGATGGCCGCCGGTTCGGCCGCCACCCGCCGCAGCGCCGCGTCGAGCCAGTCGGGATCGGGTACGCCCCGCAGCGCGGCCCGCAGTGAATCCGGTGTCATCCCGTCTCCTCTCTCGTGCTGCCGACGTGGCCCCGTCACCGTTCCGGTCGCGCCGCCTCCTTCCCGTCGGCACCCGGTCCCGGTCGCGCCGCCTCCTTCGCGGCGGCGCGCAGGAAATCGAGCGAGCGGGCCGCGACGGCGGGGGCGGCGTGCGAGTGGCGGGGCAGCTCCACGGCGACCAGTCCCCGGTAGCCGGCGTCGCCCAGGGCGCGCAGCACGGGCGGGAAGTCGATCTCGCCGGTGCCGAACTCCAGGTGCTCGTGCACGCCCCGGCGCATGTCGTCGATCTGCACGTTGACCAGGTGCGCGGCCACCTCGCGTACGCACTCGGGGACCGGCCGCGGCTCCAGGCAGCGGCAGTGACCGATGTCGAGGGTGATGCCGAAGCGGGCCGGATCGCCGAGCGCGCCGCGCAGCCGGCGCCAGCCGGCGATGTCCTCGACCAGCATGCCCGGCTCCGGCTCGAAGCCGAGGGTCGTCCCGACCGTCTCGGCGGCGTCGAGGACCGTGGCGCAGCCGGCGACCAGCCGGTCCCAGGCGGTCGCCGGTTCGACGTTCTCCGGTCGGACGCCCGCCCAGAAAGAGACGGCCTCCGCACCCAGGTCGGCGCCGATCCGCACGGCCCGGCGCAGGAACTCGACGCGCCGCGCCGGGTCGTCGTGCAGCAGCGTCGGGGCGTGCTTGTGCCACGGGTCGAGCAGGTAGCGGGCGCCGGTCTCGACGACCACGGCGAGGTCGAGCGCCGCGAGCCGGCGGGCGACCGCGGCCACCCGGCGGGCCAGCGCGGGCGCGAACGGGTCGAGGTGGTCGTGGTCCAGGGTGAGCGCCACGCCCTGGTAGCCCAGGTCGGCGACGACGGCGAGCGCGTCGGTCAGCCGGTGGTTGGCGAACCCGTTGGTCCCGTAGCCGAAGCGCGGGCCGTCGCCGCCCCGGTCGCCCGCGCCGGCCGCCGCCCCGCCCCGGTGGGCGGTCACGTCGGGGAGACCTTCCGGGCCAGCCGGCCGCCGAGCGGCGCGGCCGCCGCCACCGCCAGCCCCAGCAGCCCGGCTCCGGCGCGTGCGGCGAGGGCGCCCTGCAACGCGGGCAGCCCGGTGATCCCGGCTCCCACCGCCGCCCGCACCCGGCCGGCGCAGGGGTCGGCCGCCGCCCGGGCCTGGGCCGCGCCGTAGCGGACCGCGTACCAGCCGGCCAGCAGCGCCGGCAGCGCGGCGGCGACGCCGGGCTCGGGCCGCGGGGCGCGATCGGGCACGCCGGTGGGCGTGGCGCGGGTCGCGGCCCGGGGGCGGCGGCCCGGCCGGGCCCGGTCGGGGCGCGGCCGGACGGCGGCGCTCGCGGCGACCAGGGCGGTTCCGGCGAGGGTGCGCAGCGGCAGCGCGGCGTCGGCGCCGGTGACCTCCCGGCGGGAGAGCGCGGTGACCGTCCACGTGTGCGCGGCCACGGTGACCGCCGCCGGCACCGCCCGCAGCGCCCGTCCGCCCGTCGCACCGAGCAGCACGTCCAGCCCTCGGCAGGCGGCCATCACGGCCGGCCCGGCGGGCGTGTCCTTCGCCGCCAGGTCGTACCCCCAGACGGCGGCGGCGAGGCCGACGGCGACCGTCGCGGCGCGCCGGCCCCCGGCGGCGGTGGCCAGCGCGACCCCGGCGGCGGTGAGGCCGGCGGCGAGGCCGAGCGCGGCCCCCGGGGCCACCCGGCCGCTGGGGATGGGCCGCTCGGGGCGTTCGACGGCGTCGAGCCGGCGGTCGGCCCAGTCGTTGGCGGCCATCCCCGCCCAGTAGAGCAGGACGGACGCGGCGGCCAGCGCGGGCGTACGCCGCCCGAGCGTGCCGGCGGCCGCCGCCCCGGCGACGACGTCCCCGGGCACCGACAGCGCGGCCGGCGCCCGGACCAGTTCGGCGAGGTCAGCGACGCGCGGCATCGGCGCCTCCCGCGTGCAGCCGCTGGGCGAAGCCGCACAGCCGGGTCCACTGGTCGGCCAGCGAGTGGGTGGGCGTGCCGAACGGGTCCTTGAAGAAGAAGGCGAGGTCGGTCAGGGGGCCGGCGTGGCCGGCGGCGTGCGCGGCGGCGGTGAGTCGGGCCAGGTCGAGCACGAGGGGCGCGGCCAGGGCGGAGTCGCAGCCGTGCCAGGTGAACTCCATCCGCATCCCCGTACCGAGGAACCCGTCGAACGTGATCAGGTCCCAGGCGGTCTTGAAGTCGCCCAGCGCCTCGACGTACTCGATCCGGGTGCCGCCCTGCGGCAGGTGGCCGAGGGTCTCGCCGAGCACCCGCTGCTTGCTCTCCGCCTTGGCCGCGTTGGCCGCCGGGTCCGTGAGGGTGGCGCCGTCGCCGCCGCCGAGCAGGTTGATCCCGGACCAGGAGCGCACCGCCAGGTGCCGCATCGCGAACATCGGCGCGAGCACGGACTTGACCAGGGTCTCCCCCGTCTTGCCGTCGTGCCCGGCGTACGGGATCCCGCCCTCGGCTGCCAGCGCCACCAGGGCCGGCAGCCGCAGCCCGGTGGACGGGGTGAAGTCGACGTACGGGCAGCCCGCCCGCACCGCCGCGTACGCGTAGAGGGAGCTGGGCGGCAGCACCTCGTCGCCACCGGCGAGCGCGGCCCGCAGCGCGTCCGGGTCGGCGTGCCCCGGGTGCGGGCGGGCGGCGGGTTCGGTGGCCGAGACGTTGACCACCACCACCCGGTCCAGCCCGTGCCGGCGGCGGAAGTCGGTGAGGTCGCGTACGGTCGCGGCGGCCCGGTCCGCCTGGGTGCCGGCGGCAGGGGCCGGGCGCAGCTCGCGTTCGACGGTGGCCAGCTCGTCGGGGAGGGCGGCGACCAGCCGACCGGGCAGCACGCCGGCGGCGGCCAGCGCCTCGGCCCGCTTCGCCAGCGGGGTGGTCACGACGTCGTGCCCGCCGAAGACCAGGTCGGTGAAGGCCGGCAGGGCGGGGCCCCGCAGGTCGGGCAGCTCGGTGACGCAGCCGGTCGGGCCGGTGAGCCCGGACCGCAGGGCGAGCGCCCCCACGATGCTGGTGGTCGCGACCGAGCCGCGCGCTCCCACCAGCCAGACACCCGTACGCATGGTGCTCCTTCCCGATCAGGAGGAACCAGCCGTGCATTGAGTTACATAGATATCAGAAGTTTGTTCAGAAAGATACGGATCTATGCGGATGGGCCCCGTCCGCCGGCCCGCCCCGGGAGGTGCCCACCGGTCCGGTGTCGACGTCGGCGGCGACGACCCCGGCCCGGTTCCCGGCGCGGGCACGGACGGACGGGGCTGGCAGGCAGGGCCGGTCGGCGTCTCGTCCCTGCCTCCCCCGCATCCGCCGGTCGGGACGACGGCACGCGCCGACCGGACGTCGTGGGGTGACACGCCCGGCGGGGTCGCCGGGTGGTGACGGTCCTCCGGTGCGACCGGGGAATCCCGGTCCGGCCGCACCGGACGACCGTTCTGCTCGTGCGTCACCGGGCCACGCCGGCCCGGCCGCACGCCCTCCGGTGCCGACCTCGTCCCGGCCGCGGGGCGCAACCGCGGCCGGTCCCTCGCCGGTCGGCGCCGGAGTCGGCTCAGGCGGCGACCGTGGCCAGGGCCGGCTCCACCTCGGTCCACGAGGAGCCGAGCTCCGCCGACCGGGTCACCGCGTCCAGCACGAGCTGGACCTGCAACCCGTCGACGAAGGACGGGGCCGGATCGACGCCGGTGGCGACGGCCTCGACGAAGTCCCGCATCTGGTGGGTGAAGGAGTGCTCGTAGCCGATGAGGTGGCCGGGCGGCCACCAGGCGGACATGTACGGGTGCTCCCCCTCGGTCACCAGGATGCGGCTGAACCCCTGCTCGGCGGCGGGCCGCGTCGCGTCGTAGAACTCCAGCTCGTTGAGGCGCTCCAGGTCGAAGGCCACCGTGCCCAGCGAGCCGTTGATCTCCACCCGGAGGGCGTTCTTGCGTCCGGTGGCGAACCGGCTCGCCTCGTACGTCGCCAGCACGCCGCCGTCGAGCCGGGCCACGAAGACCGCCGCGTCGTCGACGGTGACCGCCCCGGTGGCCGGGCGGTGGCCGTCGGCACCGAGGCCGTCGACCGCCGCCCCGTCCACCGTCGCCACCAGCCCGCTCGACCCGGCCGGCAGCGGCCGTTCCCTGACGAACGTCTCGGTGACCGCGCTGACCCCGGTGATGCGCCGGCCGGTGACGTACTGGGTCAGGTCGATGATGTGCGCCCCGATGTCGCCGAGCGCGCCGGAGCCGGCCCTGTCCCGCTGCAACCGCCAGACCAGGGGGAACTGCGGGTCCACGATCCAGTCCTGCAGGTACGTCGCCCGGACGTGCCGGATCACCCCGAGCCGCCCGTCGGCGACGAGCTGGCGCATCATCGCGACCGCGGGCACCCGTCGGTAGTTGAACCCGCACATCGACCGCACCCCGGCGGCCTGCGCGGTGACCGCCGCGGCGGCCATCGCCCGGGCCTCGGAGACCGTGTTGGCCAGCGGCTTCTCGCACAGCACGTGCTTGCCGGCGGCCAGCGCGGCGAGAGCGATCTCGGCGTGGCTGTCGCCCGGCGTGCAGACGTCGACCACGTCGATGTCGTCCCGGGCGATCAGCTCGCGCCAGTCGGTCGTGGACGCGTCCCAGCCGAGCCGGTCGGCGGCGTCGGCCACCTTCCCGGCGTCCCGGCCGCAGATCAGCGACATCCGGGCCCGCGCCGGCAGGTCGAACACCCGGTTCACGGTGCGCCACGCCTGCGAGTGCGCGGCGCCCATGAACGCGTAGCCGACCATGCCGACCCGCAGTTCTCTGTCTGTCGTGGACAAGGTGGGTCTCCCCCCGTGTATCAGAACCCGAGCTTGAGGTAGTTGCCCGCGTTCTCCTTGGTGATCGTCTCGGAGGCGAGGATGATCTCCTTGGGCACCTGGAGTTCCACCAGGTCGGACATGCCCTTGCCCTGGCCGATCAGGCGGGCCAGGGAGACGGCCGAGGAGGCCATCGAGGGGCTGTAGGTCACCGTCGCCTTGAGCACCGTGTTGTCGGCCTGGATGTCCTCCATCGCCTTCTTCGAGCCGGCGCCGCCGACCATGAAGAACTCCTTGCGGCCGCTCTGGCTGACCGCGGCCAGTACGCCGATGCCCTGGTCGTCGTCGTGGTTCCAGAGCGCGTCGATCTTCGGCAGGGCCTGGAGCAGCTGCGCCGCCTCCTGCTGCCCGGAGTCGGCCGTGAACCGGGCCGCCCGGCGGTTGGCGACCTTGAAGCCGCTCGCCGTCAAGGTGTCGACGAAGCCCTTCGACCGTTCCTGGGTCAGCTCCAGCTCGTCCATGCCGGCGATCTCGCCGATCACCGGGTTGCTGATGCCCTTGGCCTTGAACTGCTCGATCATGTAGGTGGCGGCGGCCACGCCCATGCCGTAGTTGTCGCCCTTGATCTGGAGCCGGTAGGCCCGCGCGTCGGGGAAGGCCCGGTCCAGGTTGACCACCGGGACGCCGGCCTTCATCGCCTCCAGGCCGAACGCGTTGAGCTCCTTGCCGTCGTGCGGCAGCAGCACGATCACGTCGGGCTTCTGCGAGATCAGCGTGGACAGCGCCGCCCGCTGGGCCGCCGCGTCCGCGCCGGCCTCGACCGACTTGAACTCCACGTCGGAGTACGCCCCGGCCTGCGCCTTGGCGTTGTTGGTGATGGCGGCGATCCAGCCGTGGTCCGCGGCCGGGGCGGAGAAGCCGATGACGACCCGCTTGCCGGGCTCGCTGTTGCCGCCCGGGGCGGCCGCCGCCTTGGTCTGCGCCTCGGTCGGCTGGGCTTCGTTGCTGGTGCAGCCGGCGAGCAGCACGCCGGCGCCGACGGCGGCCCCGCCGAAGAGCAGCCGGCGGCGCGACATGTCGCGACTGTGCTGGGTCATGACGACCTCCTGGGTTGACGGTGGTGGAGGAAATCTCGCGGTGCGGGACGGGAAAGAGCGTGCGGGGCCCGGCCACCGTCACTCGGGTGGCCCGGATGCCGCACGGTCGGTGCGGTGCGGATCAGGTGGTGAGCCGGTTGCGGCCCAGGAACTGGGTGAGGCTGCGGAACTGGACCTGCTGGACCAGGACGGCGGCCACGATGATGCCGCCCTTGACCATGTTCTGGGCCTCCGTGGAGAGGCCGTTGATGGCGAAGAGGTTGGTGATGGTGGCGAAGATGACCACCCCGAGCAGGGAACCGATGATGGTGCCCCGCCCGCCGCTGAGCAGCGTGCCGCCGATGATCGCGGCGGCGATCGCGTCCAGCTCGTAGAGGTTCGCCATCGCCGCCTGCGCCGAGTTCGCCTGGGCGGTGAGCATGATGGCGGCGATCCCGCAACAGAGGCCGGAGAGCGCGTAGAGCAGCACGGTGTGCCGCCGGACGTTGATCCCGGCGAGCCGGGCCGCCTCCGGGTTGCCGCCGACGGCGACCGTACGCCGACCGAAGGTGGTGCGGTTGAGCAGCACCCAGCCGGCGGCGACCACGGCGGCGAGGATGTAGACCAGCAGCGGGATGCCCAGCAGGCTGTTGCTGGCGAGGCCGTTGATGAAGCCGTTGTCCGACACCTGGGTCTGCTTGTCGGAGATCTCGGCGGCCAGCCCCCGGGCCGCCACCAGCATGGCGAGGGTGGCGATGAACGGCACCAGCCGGCCGTACGAGATGAGCAGCCCGTTGACCAGCCCGACCGCCAGCCCGACGGTGAGCGCGCTGAAGATCATGCCGCCGGCGCCGTAGCTCTGGGTGGCCACCGTGGTGCACCAGACGCCGGCCAGCGCCACGATCGCGCCGACGGAGAGGTCGATGCCGCCGCCGATGATCACGAAGGTCATGCCGACGGTGACCACGCCGACCACGGCCGCCAGCTTGAGGATGCTCAGGACGTTGTCCCACACCCAGTCGGGGTTGGAGTAGAGGTCGGAGCGGGTGAGGGCGCCGATCACGACGAGCACGGCCAGCACCCCGATCAGGCCGAGGTTGCGGCGGACGCCCTCGCCGCCGTCCCCCCGCCACCAGGAGATCCGGCCCGGTGCCGCGACCTTGTCGACGGCCGCCGCGGTCTGCGCCGGGTCCACCGGCGGCGACTGCGCCGGCAGTTGCGCCGCCCGCTGGGGCGCCACGGTGGGAGTAGGACCCTCGGTCATGCCGGTGCGCCTTCCATCAGGGACCCCGCCATGACGAGGTCGAGCACGGTGTTCTCGTCGAGTTCGCCGGCCGGGGCCTCGCGGACGACCCGCCCCTCCCGCATCACCAGCACCCGGTCGGCCAGGCCGAGCACCTCCGGGACCTCGCTGGAGACCAGCAGCACCCCGACGCCGCGCGCGGCCAGCCCCCGGATCACCTGGTAGAGCTCCGCCCGGGCGCCGACGTCGACGCCCCGGGTCGGCTCGTCGAGCAGCAGCAGCCGGGTGTCGCCGAGCAGCCAGCGGCCGACCACCACCTTCTGCTGGTTGCCGCCGGAGAGGGTGCGCACCGGCCGGCGTACGTCGCGGGGACGCAGCTCCAGGCTCTCGGCGATCCGGTCCGCCTCGGCCCGTTCCCGCCCGGCGTCGGTGAACCCGGCGCGGGCGTAGCGGGCGAAGGTCGCCAGGGTCACGTTGCGGTAGATCGGCTCGCCCAGCAGCAGCGCCTGGCTCTTGCGCTCCTCGGGGGCCATCCCCATGCCGGCCCGCACCGCCGCGCCGACGCTGCCGGGGCGCAGCGCCCGACCGGCCATCCGCACCGAGCCGGCCTCGGCACGACGCGCGCCGTAGATGGTCTCCAGCAGCTCGGAACGGCCCGAGCCGACCAGTCCGGCGATGCCGACGATCTCGCCGGCCCGGACCCTGAGCGAGACGTCGGCGAACTCGCCGGCCCGGGTCAGCCCCTCGACCGTGAGCAGCTCCGCGCCGTCGGCCGCGTCGGCCGGGCGGTCCGGGAAGACGTACTCGATGGTGCGGCCGGTCATCCGGCTGACCAGGTCTCGGGTCGGGGTGTCGCGGGCCGGCAGGTTCGCCGCCGTGGTCCGGCCGTCCTTGAGTACGGTGACCCGGTCGCCGATCTCGCGGATCTCCTCCAGCCGGTGCGAGATGTAGATGACGGCGATGCCCTGCGCCGTCAGCTCCCGGATGATCCGGAAGAGGTTGCCGACCTCGTCGTGGGCCAGTACGGCGCTCGGCTCGTCCATGATGATCAGCCGCGCCTCGTGGGAGAGCGCGCGGGCCATGCTGACGATCTGCTTGCCGGCGGCGGGCAGCGCGCGCACCATCCGTCCGGGCGGGATCTCGGCGTGGCCGAGCCGCCCGAGGATCTGCCGGGTGTGCCGGGCCATGGCGCCCCGCCGCACGAAGCCGAGCCGGCGCGGCTCGTGGCCGAGGAAGGCGTTCTCGCCGACCGAGAGGTCCTCGACCAGGTCGAGTTCCTGGTAGATGGTGGCGATGCCGGCGCGCATGGCGGCCTGCGGGTTGGCGAAGGCGACCGGTTCGCCCCGCCACTCGACCCGCCCCGAGTCGGGCCGGTGCACCCCGGCGAGCACCTTGATCAGGGTGGACTTGCCGGCGCCGTTCTGCCCGAGCAGGCAGTGCACCTCGCCGGCACGCACCTCCAACTGCACCCCGTCCAGGGCCCGTACGCCCGGGAAGGTCTTGACCACGTCGGTGAGGCGCAGCACCACCTCGCCCGCGACGGCGTCGGCGGGCGCCTCGACCAGCGGGGCGCCGGCGGGGACGGCATCCGCCGGCCCGGCGGCCGGCTCCTCGGATCGGGCCACGGTCTCCTCCTCGCGCTCGCTCACGATGCCGTCTCCGTTCGCGACTGCGGGGCTCGCAAACCCGGCTCACTCCTCGCGCTCACGATGCCTCCCCGAAGGCGACGTCGCTGGCGAGCACGGCCGCGCCGGCCACACCGGCGCGCGGGCCGAGTTCGGAGAGGACGACGGGAAGGTTGCCGGTGGCCAGCGGCAGCGACCGGCGGTAGACGACGCTGCGGATCTCGGCGAGGAGGATGTGCCCGAGCTGGGCGAGCCCGCCGCCGATCACGATCATCGACGGATTGGTGAAGCTGACCAACCCGGCCAGGACCCCACCCACCCGCCGACCCCCGTCGCGGATCAACTGGATGCAGGTCACGTCCCCCTCGACGGCGCCCCCGGCGACGTCCAGCGCGGTCACCGCGCCGCGCGCGGCGAGCCGTTCGGCCAGCGCGGGCGACACCCCGCTGCGCGCGGCGGCGGTCGCGTCCTTGGCCAGCGCGGCCCCGCTGAACAGCGCCTCCAGGCAGCCGACGTTGCCGCAGGAGCACATCGGGCCGTGCGCGTCGACCTGGATGTGGCCGATGTCGCCGGCGCAACCGTCGGTGCCCCGGTAGACCTCGCCGCTGAGGTAGATCCCGCACCCTATTCCGGTGCCGATCTTCACGAAGAGGAAGTCGTCCACGGAGTGGGCGACCCCGCCGTGCCGCTCCCCGATCGCCATGATGTTGACGTCGTTGTCGACCACCGCCGGGCAGCCGTGCTCGCGGGTGAGCAGTTCGCGCACCGGGAACCGGTCCCACCCCGGCATGATCGGCGGGGAGACCGGCACGCCGTCGCGGAAGCTGACCGGGCCGGGCACCCCGATGCCGACGGCGTCGAGCCGGTCGTAGGCACCGTCCACCCGGGCCTTGTGCAGCAACTCGTTGACCCGCTGGAGGATCACCTTCGGGCCGGTGCGGATGTCGGCCGCCTCGGCGTACGCGGCGACCGGCTCCAGCCGGCCGTTGACCACCTCGACGTCGATGGAGCTGGCGCCGAGGTCGACGGCGGCGAAGCGCAGGCGCGGGCTCAGCTCGACGAGGGTGGAGCGGCGACCGCCCCGGGAGGCGGCCAGCCCCGCCTCGGCGACGTAGCCGAGGGTGACGAGCCGTTCCAGCTCCGCCAGCAGTCGGGGGCGGGGCATCTGCAACCGGTCGCCCAGCTCGGCCCGGGACACCGCCCCCTCGTCACGGAGCAGCCGCAGCAGCCGTACGTGCAGGGGGTCGACCGTCCGCACCGGACTCACCTCTTCGCGGGCTCGTTCACATCGACGTGATGCCGAGATGTCGTGCCGACACAGTAGGAGTGTTCCGTGTCACGTGTCCAGAGCTTCGGCCGATCTGACGCGAACTTTCGTCCGTTCGAACAAAAGCCTTTGGCGGATCAGGAAAAGCTCGCCGCCCGACGCAGACCAACGCGACCTCGGACATTGCGACCGGGGCAGAGACCGCAGATCAGGACGAAAGGGCGGTCGACGGTGCGGGATCGCGAGGGAGCCGGAAAGGACCGGAGCCGCCCCGCCACCCTGGCGGGTGGCGGGGCGGCGGAACGGCGGGCGGAGATGGGGCTCAGCGCCGGTTGGCGGCGTTGCGCTTCTTCTTGAGCTTGCGGTCGTCGCGCAGCTCGACGTACGGCTCCTCGTCCGGGGAGTGGCCCGCCTCGATGGCGCGGCTGCGCTCCAGCTCGGCGTCGAACTCCGCGCCGAGGAGGATCGCGATGTTGCTCAGCCACAGCCAGATCAGGAAGATGATCACACCGGCGAGCGCCCCGTACGTCTTGTTGTACGAGCCGAAGTTGCTGACGTAGAGCGCGAACAGGCCCGAGATCACCAACCAGATGACCACGGCCAGTACGCCGCCCGGGCTGACCCAGCGGAAGCCGCCGTGCCGGGCGTTCGGCGACGCCCAGTAGAGGATCGCGAACATCAGGCTCACCAGGAGCAGCAGCACCGGCCACTTGGCGATGTTCCACACCGTCACCGCAGTGGAGCCCAGCCCGATCGCCTCCCCGACCTGCTCGGCGAGGCCGCCGGTGAAGACCACGATCACCGCGCTGGCCAGCAGCATCACGCCGACCACCGCGGTCACCCCGACGCGGATCGGCAGCGTCTTCCAGATCGGGCGCCCCTCCGGCACGTCGTAGATGGTGTTGGAGGCCCGCATGAACGCGGCGATGTAACCCGACGCCGACCAGAACGCGGCCAGCAGACCGAGGATGGCGGCAAAGCCGGCGAACCCGCCGCTCTGCTGCGCCTGGTCGATCGCCCCCTCGACGATCTGCCGGATCTCCCCCTGCGGGACCGCCTGGTTGACGGTGTCCTTGACGCCCTGCGTGGCGCCCGGGCCGAGCAGGCCGAGGATCGAGACCAGCACCAGCAGGCCGGGGAAGATGGAGAGCACCCCGTAGTACGTCAGGGCCGCCGCCCAGTCGGTCAGGCTGTCGTCCTGGAACTCCCGCACCGTGCGGCGCAGCGCGGCCTTCCAGCCGGCGCCCGGCAGCTCGGCCGGGCTGTCGGGCCCCTCGTCGGGCCCGACCGGGCCGCGACCCGGGCGGTGCCGCTCGGCACGAACGGGGTCGGATCGCCGGTCCGCGCGGCCCGTCCGGCGGTCGCCCACCCGGCCGGCGGGCACCGCCCCGGAATCGTCGCGGTCGCGCCCGCTGCGGGTGGAGGACTCGTCGGAGGCCATCGCCCCTCCTCGTGGTCGGCGTCAGTCTCCTCGACATGCCCAGGCAGCGGCCACCGTTAACCCCTAGCCGTAGAGCAACCTGCCCATCCGGCGCGAGGCGACCAGCAGCCCCAGGACCATCGCCGCGAGCAGGTAGAGCACGTCGAGCACCCATTCCCAGCCGGCCGCTCCCACCGAGACGCCACGGATGAGGTGCACCGCGCGGTAGAGCGGGGTCACCTCCACCGCCCAGCGCAGCGCGGCCGGGTAGGACTCGGCGGGGACGAACGTGCCGGAGAAGAGGAAGAGGGTGAACTGGGCCGCCGACATCAGATCGAAGTCGTGCCAGCTGCGCATGAAGGTGGTGATCGCCATCCCCAGCGCGCCGAAGGCGAAGCCGACCAGCACGGCCGCCGGGAAGGCGACCAGTGCCCGCACCGCGGTGGTCAGCTCCATCGCCACCATCACCACCAGGAAGGCGGCCGAGTAGGCGCTGCCGCGCAGCATCGCCCAGAGCAGCTCGCCCACCGCGATCTCGAACGGCTGCACGGGGGTGGCGATCACCCCGTCGTACAGCTTCATCTGCTTCATCTTCCCGAAGAAGTTGAAGGTCGTCTCCGACAGCGCGCCGGACATCGCCGACGACGCGAGCATGGCCGGCGCGACGAACGCCGCGTAGCTGACGACCCCGCCGCCGGCGAGCGTGAGGTCGCCGACCAGCGTGCCGACCCCGACACCGATGGAGAGCAGGTAGAGCAGCGGCTCCACGAAACCGGAGACGAGCAGCAGCCAGTAGACGGCCTTCAGGGCCGCGACGTTGCGCTCGGCCACGGAGACCGACCGGCGGGACGCGGCGGAGACGGCGACCAGCCGGGGCAGGACGAGACCGACCACTGCGACCCTCCTAGACGACCAGCCGGCGACGGAACGCGCGACGGGCCAGCAGCCAGCCGCCGACCGCCCAGGCCGCGAGGTAGAGCAGGTGGCCGGCGACCGACCACTGCGGGGCGACGCCGAGCGACGCCGCCCGGCACAGGTCGACGCCGTGCCAGAGCGGGGTCGCGTACGCCAGCCAGCGCAGCGCCAGGGGCAGCGACTCGACGGGGAAGAACACGCCGGCGAAGAGCGTCATCGGGATCACCGCGAAGCGGAGCAGCATCGCCAGCCAACTGTCGACCGAGACCACCGACGCGTACGCGAAGGTCGGCGCGGCGACGGCCAGCCCGAGCAGTGCCGTCACCGGCAGCGCGGCGAGTGCCCACGGCGACCGCAGCGCCCCGAACAGGGCCGTCACCAGCAGGAACGCCGCGACGGTGGTGACCACCCGGAACACCACGAAGGCCAGGTGCCCGCCGAGGATGTCGCCCACCCGCAGCGGCGCCGCGCTCTGCGCGAAGTAGGTCTTGACCCACTGGAAGTTGCCGAACACCGGCCACGTCGACTCGCTGACGGCCGTCTGCAACGCCGTCGACGCGATCAGGCCGGGCACGATCCAGTCCAGGTAGGACACGCCGCCGATGCCCTGGTCGATGTAGGAGCCGACGCCGAACCCGAACCCGACCACGGTCAGCACCGGCAGCAGGAACGACGAGAAGAGCCCCGCCCGCCAGGTGCGCCGGTAGCCGACGAGATGGTGCGCCAGCACCGCGAGCGCCGGCACCCGCGGCAGCGCCGGACGCGCCCGTTCCCGCGCCGACCGCGCCACGCTCACGCGACCACCCCCGTCTGGCTCCGCGCCCACCACGACCTTCCTACCTCGCGGGTACGACAGGCCGTAGCCACCCTACGGCGAACCGGCGCCGTCGTCCGTCAGCGTTGCCGGGCCGTACGGAGCAGCGCCAGCACCGCGTAGCCGAGCAGCAGCAGCCCGGCCCCCGTGCCGACGACGAGCCCCGCCGGCACCGCCGTGGCGAGCGCGGTGACCAGCCCGGCCAGGGCGACGACGCACATCGCCGCCCCGAGCGGTCGCAGCAGCGGGTCGCGCAGCACCGGCACGAGGGGGAAGAAGTGCAGTCCCACCACGGCGCAGACCAGCACCGGGATGTACTCCGACCACCCGACGAGGGCCAGCACGACGGCGCCGAGCCCGGCGGCGGCGACCTCGGCGAGGACGATCAGGAGGTAGCGACGGTCGGCGGCGCGGTCGTGGGCGACGGCGCCCCGGCTGCGGGCCACGACGACGGCGCCGACCACCGCCGTGACCAGGGCCGCGCCGCTCGCGACCACCAGCAGGGCGCGCAGCGGCTGCTCGGCGGCCGGCACGCTGAACCAGATCGTCGCGAAGACGCCCAGGTAGAGCGCGGCGAGCCCGGCCTGGCGGCGGGACTGGAACTCCAACCTCGACATGACACCCCCGTGTGCGTCGCCGGGCGGGAGACGTGCCGCCGGCCCGCCGATGCTACGTAACGACCGGCACCGCCGCACCCGCCGGCCACGACCCGCCTCCCGGCGGCACACCGGCCGCGGTCGGCGCGGGCGGCGCGCACGGCGCGGGCGACACGGACCGCGCGCACGGCGCGGGCGACACGGACCGCGCGCACGGCGCGGGCGACACGGACCGCGCGGGCGGCACGGATGGCGCTGACGGCGGGGACCGCCGCCGGTCCGGTCGGTTGGACGGCGGTGTCCGGCGCGGAGCCGGCCGTCCCGCCCGTCAGTCGACCAGGGTGCGGCCGGTGAGGTGGAGGAAGACGTCCTCCAGGCTGCTGCGCCGGACCAGCACGTTGGCGGGGTGCAGCCCCCGCTCGGCGACCTCGGTGACGGCCGCGTCGCCGTCGGGCACGTAGAGCAGGATCCGGTCGGGCAGCACCTCGACCCGCTCCCCCAGCCCGTCGAGTTTGCCGGCGAACGCCTCCTGCGACTCGGCGGCGAACCGCAGCTCCACCACCTCCCGGGTGGAGTGCCGGTCGATCAGCGCACGGGGCGAGCCCTCGGCGACGATCCGCCCGCCGTCCATCACCACCAGGCGGTCGCAGAGCTGCTCCGCCTCGTCCATGTAGTGGGTGGTGAGGACCAGCGTGACGCCCTGCTGCTTGAGCCGGAACAGCCGCTCCCACACCAGGTGCCGGGCCTGCGGGTCGAGACCGGTCGTCGGCTCGTCGAGCAGGACGATCTCGGGCTCGTTGACCAGTGCCCGGGCGATGGTCAGCCGCCGCTTCATGCCGCCGGAGAGCGGCTCGACCCTGCTGCCGGCCCGCTCGGTGAGCTGGACGAAGTCGAGCAGCTCGGCGGCCCGCGCCCGGGCCACCCGGCGGGAGATGCCGAAGTAGCGCGCGTAGGTGGTGAGGTTCTCCTGGACGGTCAGCTCGGGATCCAGGTTGTCGAGCTGGGGGCAGACGCCGAGGCGGGCCCGGATCGCCGGCCCGTCGCGGACCGGATCCATGCCGAGGATGCGCAGCTCGCCGCCGCTGGGCGGGGAGGTGCAGCCGACCATCCGCATGGTGGAGGACTTGCCGGCGCCGTTGGGCCCGAGGAAGCCGAACGCCTCGCCGGCACGCACCTCGACGTCGATGCCGTCGACGGCGGTGAAGTCGCCGAACCGCTTCACCAGCGCCCGCGCCTGGATGAGTGGTGGAGCCGTGGTCACCGCCCGACGATAACCTCCGCTGCCGACACCTCCGGCCGGATCGCGGCCGGGGCCGTCGCCGGGCGGTAGGGGTGGGCCCGACGGCAGGAGTGGGGGCCGGACGGTAGGGGTGCAGGCGCCCTGGTCAGGACCCTTCCGGCAACGGAGAGCGACGAAAACTACGCTGTGTGACGGCTTCGTGCGATACCGACGGCGCGGCGACCACCGCGCGGGGGTGAGCCGGAAACGCGCCGCTACCGGACCAGAGTGGACGCATCGGATACGGTCCGCTCCCGGCTTGCCGCATTCTTACCAATCAGCGCGCGCATCCTGCCGCATATCCGGGCTCAATAACAGTCTCTCTGCGTAATCGGAAGTCCCATTTAATTACTGGCTGCAATCATGATCAGCAATGTTCCGCCCGGTATCTTATTCGCGTATCGTGCCCCCTCGTGCCACCAGTGCGTTCATCCGGCGAACCCGCCCCGCAGCCGTCCACCGTGGGCCCCGAATCCACTCCCGACGGCGGTCCGGTCCCGTTGCCGCCCGAGACGGACCATCGGTCCGATCCGGACGGTGCCGCGCCCGATCCACGGGAACTCGCCGCGCAGTTCGAGGACGAAAAGCCCGGGCGGGATCTCTCCGGGCCGATCGGCGTGCTGGTCACCGGAACGACGTTGGCCATCGCGCTGCTCGCCCTCTGGCAGGTGTTCAGCCCGCTGCCCCAGGGGAGCAAGTTCTACCTGGTCATCTTCCTGGCCGGCATCCTGCCGATGGTCTTCCTGGCGTACCCGGCCGACCTGCGCCTGCCCCGGCGACTGCGCCGTCCGGGCGCGGACGCGCCGACCGACGCCGCGCCCACGGACCGCCCCGGGCGCCGGGGACCCACCCTGCCGGACTGGATCCTGGCCGGCGCGGCGCTGGTCAGCTGCCTCTACCCGGTGCTGCCCGTCGGCCTGGGCGACGGCGGCGGCGGGTACGACGCCTTCCTCGACCGGCAAGGCCTGCTGGTCGGCGTGGACGTGGCGATGGGCACCGTCGTGCTGCTCCTGCTGCTGGAGGCGTGCCGGCGCACCACCGGATGGATCCTGCCGGCGGTCTGCGTGGTCTTCCTCGGCTACGGCTACTACGGCGGGCTGCTGCCCCAGTCCTGGCCGGTGGCCCATGCGGGCCTCGACTTCGGCCAGATCGTCGACGGCCTCTACAACTCCGACAGCGGCTTCTACGGCACCCCGCTCGACGTCGCGGCGACGTACATCGTGCTGTTCACCATCTACGGCGCGGTGCTGGACCTCTCCGGGGCCGGCCGGTTCTTCGTGGAGCTCTCCGCCGCCGCCTTCCGGCGCTCGCGCACGGCCGCCGGGCGCACGGCAGTCGCCTCCGGGTTCCTGCTCGGCACCGTCTCCGGCTCCGGTGCGGCGACGACCGTCAGCATCGGCGCGGTCACCTGGCCCGTCCTGCGGCGCGCCGGCTATCCGCCGGAGCGGGCGGGCGGCATGCTCGCCGCGGCCGGCGTCGGGGCGATCCTCTCCCCGCCCACGCTCGGCGCGGCGGCCTTCATCATCGCCGAGTACCTCGGCGTGTCCTACCTCCAGGTGCTCGGCTGGGCGACCGTCCCGACGGTGCTCTACTACCTCGGCATCATCCTCGCGGTCGAGATCGACGCCCGACGCTCGGGCGTGCGACCGGTGGTGATCGAGACGGCCTCCGCCAGCCGGCTGCTGGCCCGCTTCGGCTACCACTTCCTCTCGCTCTTCGCGATCGTCGGGCTGTTGGCCGTCGGCTTCTCCGCGACGAAGGCCGTGGTGCTGGCCACCACCCTGGCCGCCGTGCTGTCCTTCCTCGACCGTCGGCACCGGCTCACCCCGGCCCGCCTGCTCGCCGCGCTGAGCGCCGGGGTGCGCGGCGTGCTCGCGGTGAGCGCGGTCTGCGCCGCCGCGGGCATCATCACCGCCACCACCACCAAGACCGGCCTCGGGCCCCAGGCGGCGGCACTGCTGGTCAGCGGGGCCCAGGCCGTCAGCTCCGAGCCGGCCGTGGTGCTGGCGCTCACCGCGCTGCTCGCCGCCGTCGCCCTCACCCTGCTCGGGCTGGCCGTGCCGGTCACCGCGTCGTTCGTGATCGGCTGGGTGATCATCGGCCCGGCCCTGCTGGACCTGGGCGTCAGCGCGCCCGCCGCGGCGATGTTCGTCTTCTACTTCGCGGTCCTGTCCGAGGCGTCCCCGCCGACCGCGCTCGCCGCGGTGGCCGCCGCCGCGGTGACCGGCGGCCGACTGGTGCCGACCATGTGGCAGACCCTGCGGTACGCCCTGCCGGCCTACCTCATCCCGCTCGCCTTCGTGGTCACCCCGACCGGCCTCGGGCTGCTCGGCATCGGGGGCCCGCAGCGGATAGCCGTCGCCGCGACGGTCGCCGCCCTCAGCGTCGCCGTGCTGGCGGTGGCGGCGGGCGGCTGGCTGCCCGGCGTGGGCCCGGCCGGCACGCCGGAGCGGATCGTCGGCGCGCTCGCCGGGCTGACGCTGCTCTGGCTCGAACCCGTGCCCGTCGCGATCGGCGCCGCC
Source organism: Micromonospora sp. LOL_025 (assembly GCF_048060285.1). NCBI lineage: Bacteria > Bacillati > Actinomycetota > Actinomycetes > Micromonosporales > Micromonosporaceae > Micromonospora > Micromonospora sp. LOL_025. The sequence goes on from NZ_JBHMIR010000001.1 coordinate 581,077, forward strand.
CTGGCCGCCGTCATGGTGGCGGGTGTGCTCGTCAGACGCGGATCCGCCGGTCGGACCGGCGGGCCGTCAGCAGTACCAACGGTGAACCATGGGGAGGAAAAACAGTGAGACGGATCAACGTGCGGCTCGCCGCGGGGGTTGGCGCGCTGGCCCTCGTCGCCGCGGGCACCGCCGGCTGCGGAGGCCGTCAGGACGGCGCGACCAAGGACGACGCCGCCAGCGAGATCACCTGCAAGGTCACCGACAGCACCCGCGTCGGCATCGCCACCGGCAACGCCACCGGCGTCTACTACGTGGTCGGCAACGCCCTGGCCGGTCAGCTCTCCGGGGCGACCGAGGGCAAGCTGACCGGCACCGCCGCCGAGACCGGCGCCTCGGTGCAGAACGTCGAGCAGCTCGTCGGCGGCCAGTACGACGTCGCCTTCTCCCTGTTCGACACGGCGGTCAACGCGGTGCAGGGCAAGGGCAGCTTCACGGCCCCGCAGCCGGTCGAGGCGCTCGCCCGGATCTACGACAACTACACGCAGGTCGTCGTCCGGGCCGACTCGGGGATCAACTCGGTCGCCGACATGAAGGGCAAGAAGATCTCCACCGGCTCCCCGAAGTCCGGCACCGAGGTCATCGCCAACCGGCTGCTGGAGGCCGCCGGCCTCGACCCGGCCAAGGACGTCCAGGCGCAGCGGCTCGACCTGACCAAGTCCGTCGAGGGCGTCAAGGACGGCAGCGTCGACGGGCTCTTCTGGTCGGGCGGGGTGCCCACGGGCGGGCTGACCGACCTGTTCACCACCGCCGGGGACAAGGTGAAGTTCATCGACATCACCCCGCTGTTGCCGAAGATGACCGAGCTCAACCCGGCGTACCAGGCCGGCACCATCGGCGCGGACGTCTACAAGACCGCCGCGGACACCCCGACCATCGTGGTGCCGAACGTGCTGCTGGTCCGCAAGGACCTCAACGCGAACGTGGCCTGCGCGATCACCCGGACGGTGTTCGACAGGAAGGACGCCCTGGCGCAGGCCAACCCGGCCGCCAAGGGCATCAGCCTGGACAACGCCCGCAAGACCGACCCCGTACCGCTGCACCGCGGCGCGGACAAGGCGTTGCAGGACCTCGGCGCACGCTGATCCCGGGTGCCGGGTCCGGGCCGCGCCCGGACCCGGCACCCCCGACCCCACACCCCCCGGAAGGCCCGAGTGTCGCTTCCCACCCCTGGCCGCGTACGCCGGCACCACCGGCCCGCCGACCACACCGACCGGCTGTGGTCGGTACGCACCCAGCTGCTCGCGCCCATCCTGGTGGCCACGATCGGTCTGGTCGTGCTGGGGTCCACCCAGACCGCCATGGCCATGGCCGCCACCGACGACGCGGACCGCGCCCGGGTGCTGGCCGGCACCGCGACGGCCACCGTACGCCTGGTGCACGAGCTGGAACGGGAACTCGGCGAGACGGCGGCCCTGCGCCAGCGGGGCGGCAGCAGCGGACGTCCCCTCGTCGACGCGCAGCGCCGACGGGTCGACGCGTCCGTCGAGCGGTACCGCGACTCCAGCCGGGACGCCCGCCGCGCCGCCCCCGACCTGCGCCAGGTGCTCGACGGCGCCGACGCGCAGCTCGGCCAGCTCGAAACGGCCCGCGGGTCCGCGCTGGGCGGCACCACCGCCGACCCGGCCTACCTCTCGCTGGTCGAGTCGCTGCTCGCCGTCGCCGACGCGCTGCCGGCCCAGCTGCGCGACCGGGAGCTGGCCAACGGGGCGCGCGAGGTCGCCGCCGTCGCCGCCCAGGAGCACCTCGCCGCCGTGGAGCGCGACCTGCTGCGCACCGTCTTCGTGCGGGGCGCGCTGGTGGACGGCGAACTGGTCCGCCTCGGCCAGTTGCGGGGTGCGCAGGAGCAGCGGCAGGCCGAGTTCTCCCGGATCGCCAGCCGGCCGGCGGCGGACGCGTACACCCGGCTGGTGGCCGGCACCGACGTCTCCACCGCCCGCCGGATGCGTGACAGCGCGCTCAACGTGGAGACCGAGCCCGCCGGGCTGAAGACCGACGGTGACGCCTGGTACGTGGCCCAGAGTGGCGCCATCCGGCGCTACAACCTGCTCGGCCGGGAACTCTCCGAGGAACTCGACCGCAACGCCGCCGGGCTGGCCCGGCAAGCCCAGCTACGGGCCCTGATCACCGGCGGCGCGACCACCGCCGTCGCGCTGGCGTCGTTGACCGCGGCCGTGCTGCTGGCCGTCCGCACCAGCCGCCGGCTGCGCCGGTTGCGGGTCGCGGCGCTCACCATGGCGAACCGGGAACTGCCCGAGCGGATCACCGCCATCGCGTCCGGCGACGGCGCGCCGACCGACGGCGCGGCCACCCGGCTGACCGCCGGCATCGGGCAGGGCCGCGACGAGATCGCCCAGGTCGCCCAGGCCTTCGACACGGTGAACCGGGCCGCCCTACGGCTGGCCGGCGAACAGGCCGAGGTGCGGATGGACGTGACCCGGATGGCCGAGGCCCTGGCCCGGCGCATCCGTACCCTGATCACCCGACAGTTGCGGCTGCTCGACGAGTTCGAACGCGAGGAGACCGACCCGGACGCGCTGGCCCGGCTCTTCGCGCTGGACCACCTCGCCGCCCGCATGCGACGCAACGGGGAGAACCTGCTGGTCCTCGCCGGCGGGGAGCCCGGCCGTACGCACGACGGCGCCCACCTGCTCGCCGACGTGGTGCGGGCGGCCGCCTCGGAGATCGAGGACTACCCGCGGGTGGAGGTCGACGTGCCGACCGCCGCGGTGCACGCCGCCGCGGTGGGCAACCTGGTCCACCTCCTCGCCGAGCTGCTGGAGAACGCCACCGTCTACTCCCCGCCGAACGCCCCGGTGCACGTCGACGGCCGGCGCACGATCGACGGCCTCACGCTGCGCGTGCACGACCAGGGCATCGGCATCAGCGACAGCCGCCTCGCCTCGATCAACGAGCGGCTGCTCGCCCCCGCGATGCTCTCCAGCGCCTCGGCCGGCAGCATGGGCCTGCACGTGGTGGCCCACCTGGCGGCCCGCCACGGCGTGCGGGTGCAGCTGCACAACAGCGGCGCGGGCACCGTCGCGCAGGTGGAGATCCCGGAGTCGGCGCTGACCCGCGTCGAGGACGTCGCCCCGCGCTCCGCCCCGGAGGGACGTGCCCCCGCACCGGCCGCCCCGCAGGTGCACGCGCCGGCGCCACCCGTCCGGGAGGTGCCCGCGCAGGCGCCACCGCCCGTGCGTACGCAGGCGCCGGTCGTCCCCGCCCAGACCGCCTGGTTCCGGCCCCGGACCGGGACCGGTAGTCCCGCCGCCGTGCCCGACCTGTCCAGCGTCCACCACGCGCCGACGATCGCCCTTCCGGTGCTCGGCGCGCGCCCGACCGGGTCGGGTGGCGTCGCCGCGGCGCCGTCGTCCCGCCCCGCGTCCGCTCCGCCTCAGCTCACCGGGGCCGGGCTGCCGCGCCGCACCCGGGGCGGCCAGCTGCCGGCCACATTGCACGAGGCCCCGCCGGCACGACCGGCGGGCGACCTGCTCGACCCCGAGGTCGTACGGTCCCGGCTCTCCTCGCTCGCCGAGGGAGTGGCCGCCGCGACCCGACGTACCCAGACGACACCCCCCAGGAGAACACCATGACCCCATCCGTGAGCGCCGGCCTGGACTGGCTCCTGGCCAACTTCGCCGAACAGGTGCCGGACGTGTCGCACGCCCTCGCGGTCTCCGGCGACGGGCTGCGGCTGGCGGCCTCGCCCCACCTCGCGCCCGACCAGGTGGACCAGCTCTCCGCCGTGATCAGCGGCCTGGCCAGCCTGACCGTCGGTGCCGCCCGGCTGATGTCGGCCGGCCGGGTACGCCAGCAGATCGTCGACATGGACGGCGGGGTGATGCTGGTGATGGCGGTCGGTGAGCGCGCGCTCGTCGGGGTGCTCGCCGCGCCCGGCTGCGACCTCGGCCAGATCGGCTACGAGACCGCCATGCTGGTCCAGCGGGTGGCGGAGGCCCTGGAGCCGGCGGTCCGGGCGTGATCGGACGCTCCTCCCGGTTGCTGGCGGCCCTGCTGGCGACCGTGCTCGCCGCCGGCTGCGGCACGGCCGAGACCGGGCCGCAGCCCTGGCACGGTGGCCGGATCTTCCTCGCCACCGGCAACACCACCGGCGTCTACTACCAGCTCGGCGGCGGCTACGCCGACGTGATCAGCCGCCACCTGCCCGGCTACGAGGCGCGGGCCGAGCCGACCGGCGCGTCGGTGGAGAACATCAACCGGCTGGCCAGCGGCGACATGGAGATCGCCTTCAGCCTCGCCGACACGGCGGCGGACGCCGTCGCGGGGCGCGGGGCCTTCGAGGGCCAGCCGCAGCCGGTGCGGGCGTTGGCCCGGGTCTACAGCAACTACACCCACGTCATCGTCCGCGCCGACGCGAAGATCACCAAGCTGTCGGGGCTGCGCGGGAAGCGGGTCTCCACCGGCTCGCCGAGGTCCGGCACGGACATCATCGCCGGGCGTCTGCTGACCGCCGCCGGCCTCGACCCGGACCGGGACGTCGTCCGGGCCACGCTCTCCCTGCCGGAGACCGTGAAGCGGATGCGGGCCGGCACGCTCGACGCGATGTTCTTCTCCGGCGGCCTGCCCACGCCGGGCATCGCCGACCTGCTGACCAGCGCGCCCGGCAGGTACGCGCTGCTGCCGATCGCCGACCTGATGGAGCCGCTCACCGCGCGCCACGGTTCTGTCTACACCACCGCGGAGCTGCCGAAGGAGGTCTACCGGACGAGGAGCGGCACGCCGACGGTCACGGTGGCGAACGTCATCCTGGTCAGCGCCGACATGCCCGACCAGCTGGCGTACGACCTGACCCGGCTGCTCTTCGCCTACCAGGCCGACCTGGTCAAGGTGCACCCGGAGGCCGGCAACTACACCCAGCAGAGCGCCTCGGGCACCGACCCGATCCCGCTGCACCCCGGGGCCGCGCGGTTCTACCAGCGCGGGTGACGCACGCCGGTCAGGCGTCCGCCGGGGCCGTGGCGGCGCGGGCCTCCGCCACGAGGCGGTCGGTCTCGGCGAGCACCTCGGGGTCGTCGGTCGGGGTGCCGGGGTCGAGGCGGACCGTCCACGTGAGGCCGTCCACCCCCGGCACCCGGCGCGCCGCGACCCGGCCGGCGCCGCCGGGCACCGGGTGGTGCTGCGTGTACGCCACCGACCGGGTGACCCGCTCCCGCACCTGGTGCGGCAGCTCCCCCGGATCGAGCAGCAGGTACGTCTCGGCCGGGCGGTCGGCCACCAGCAGGTAGCCGTCGCGCTCGGCGAGCCGCTCGGCCGGCGTCACCGTCAGTTCGCGGCCGGACCAGACCGCCTTGAGGACGTCGTGCCAGCCCAGCCGGTGCGCCCGGCCGGGCAGCCAGAGCCCCTGGTTGCTGGCGACCACCACCCCGTCGCCCTCGCCGTTGCCGGCGGCGGCCCAGGCGAGCACCCGCTCGTCGGCGTCCAGCGGCGGCCGGTCGGCCGGGGGCAGCTTCGGCTTGCGACGGAACAGTCCCATCTACAGTCCTCCCGCGGCCTGCTCGCGCAACGCCCGGGCGTGCTGCTCCAGCGACAGCAGCTCGCCGAAGGCGGCGAAGTACTCGTCCTTGTTGTTGACCGGGTTGATCCGCTGGATCCGGGACTTCAGGTCCCTGATCCGGCTGGTCACCGAGCCCCACTGCAACCGGGCCATGGTGACCGAGACGTAGCGCGGGTCGGGCTCGCCGTCGATGCGCAGCGGCTCCACGGCCAGCTCGCCGACGAGCGCCCGCGCGGCCAGGTCCTCGCAGGCGTCGCGGACCGACTCGATCCAGACCGCGCCGCCGGTCGCCGTGGCCGCCCCGCCGACCGCCGCGACGGCCGCCCGCACCGCGACGTGCACGGGGTGCCGGTACTCCGACGCCTCGACCGCGTCGAACATCGGCCCGGCCAGCACCGGCTCCTGGAGGGCGAGCTTCAGCGCCTCCCGCTCGACCATCGAGTGCGGGTTGTCGACGACCGGCTCCGGCCGGGCGGGCCGGGGGGCCGGCGCGGCCTCCCGGCCGGGGGTGGGTGACGCGGCGGCCAGCACGGCCCGCTGCACCGGCTCGATCTCCATGCCGAGGTCGCCGGCGAGCTTGCGGACGTACTCCGGACGCTTCTCCCGGTCCTTGAGCTTGGCGACCAGCGGCGCGGCCCGGCGCATCGCCTCCACCCGGCCGTCGACGGTGTCGAGGTCGTAGCGGTTGATGACGTGGCGCAGCGCGAAGTCGACCAGCGGCTCGCGGCGGGCGACCAGGTCGCGCACCGCCAGGTCGCCCTTGGCCAGGCGCAGGTCGCACGGGTCCATGTTGTCGGGGCTGACCGCGATGAACGTACGCCCGACGAAGCGCTGGTCGTCCTCGAAGGCGCGCAGCGCGGCCTTCTGGCCGGCGGCGTCCCCGTCGAAGGTGAAGATGATCTCGCCCGCCACGGCGTCGGTGTCCAGCAGCAGCCGGCGCAGCACCCCGATGTGGTCCCCGCCGAACGCCGTGCCGCAGGTCGCCACGGCCGTCGGCACCCCGGCCAGGTGGCAGGCCATCACGTCGGTGTAGCCCTCGACCACGACCACCTTGCCCTGCTTGGCGATCTCCCGCTTGGCCTGGTCGATGCCGTAGAGGACGTGCGACTTCTTGTAGATGGGCGTCTCGGGGGTGTTCAGGTACTTCGGGCCGTCGTCGTCGTCGAAGAGCTTGCGGGCACCGAAGCCGATCACGTCGCCGGCCAGGTCGCGGATGGGCCACATCAGCCGGCGGCGGAACCGGTCGATCAGCGTGCCGGAACGCGACGGCCGGGACAGCCCGGCGGTGACCAGCTCGTCGTGGCTGAAGCCCTGCTGGCGCAGGTGCTTGGTGAGCAGGTCCCACGCGTCGGGTGCGAAGCCGCAGCCGTAGCGCTCGGCGGCGGCCCGGTCGAAGCCGCGCCGGGCCAGGAACTCCCGGGCGGGACGCGCGCCGGCGGTGGTGAGCTGGCCGCGGTAGAACTCCACGGCGGCGGCGTGCGCGGCGACGAGGCGCTGCCGCTGCCCCTGCTGGGGACGCGGGCGCGGCGTGGCGGAGTCGTTCTCGACGTAGCGCAGCTGGATGCCGGCGCGGTCGGCGAGCCGCTCGACCGACTCGACGAAGCTGAGGTGCTCGGCGTCCATCAGGAACTTGATGGCGTCGCCGCCGGCGCCGCAGCCGAAGCAGTACCAGACGTTGCGGGCGGGCGAGACGTTGAACGACGGGCTCTTCTCGTCGTGGAACGGGCACAGCCCCTTGAGGTTGCCGCCGCCGGCCGACCTCAGGGTCACCGTCTCGGAGATGACGTCGGCGATCGAGCTGCGCTCCCGGACCAGCGCGATGTCCTCGTCCCGGATCCGCCCAGCCATGTCCGCCACCCCCTCGGCGTACATCCTGCCCTGCCGCGCCGACGCCGCGCCGCCGGGGGACGCCGCGTGTGGCGACCACCGCCGTCACCTCGGCACCCGCGCCCGCGCCGACCGGGTCACGGCCACCCGGCGCGGCGTCCGGACCGGCCGCGCCGGTCTAGCGCGGGCGCCGCAGGTAGCGCCGCACCGGCGGCGGGTCCTCCTCGTCGTACGACCGGGCGGCCCGCACGGCCGCGGCCAGGCCGGAACGGCGGACCCGCGGCGGCGGGTTGACCGCCGGGTCCCGGGCCATGTCCCGGACCAGCGCGACGGCCAGGCCGAGCATCACCACGACGAAGGGCAGGGCGACGAGGATGGTCGCCTGTTGCAGCGCGTCCAGCCCGCCCACCAGCAGCAGTACGGCGGCGACCGCGCCGATCAGCACGCCCCAGAGCACCACCAGCGCGCGGTGCGGGCGCAGCGCGCCCCGGGAGGTCAGCGAGCCGAGCACCAGCGACGCCGAATCGGCGCTGGTGACGAAGTAGAGCGCGATCAGCACCATGGCCAGCACGCTGGTCAGCGTCGCCAGCGGCAGTGCCCCCAACAGGCCGAAGAGGGCCTGCTCGGTGCCCGCCCCGACGTCGGCGACCAGGTCCCGGGCGCCGGTGGCCTGCGCCCGCAGCCCGCTCCCGCCCATCACCGCGAACCAGACCGCGCTGGCTCCGCTCGGCACCAGCAGCACCCCGACGACGAACTGCCGGATCGTACGGCCCCGGGAGATGCGGGCGATGAAGGTGCCCACGAAGGGCGCCCAGGAGATCCACCACGCCCAGTAGAAGATCGTCCAGGAGCCGAGCCAGGACGGATCGGAGAAGGCGCCGGTGCGGGTGGACATGAAGACCAGGTTGCTGAGGTAGTCGCCGACCGCGGCCGGCAGGACCTCCAGCGTGTAGATGGTCGGCCCTACCGCGAAGACGAAGAGCATCAGCAGCACCGCCAGCAGCACGTTGGTGGTGGAGAGCCACTTGATCCCCCGGTGCAGCCCGGAGAAGGCGGAGATGACGAACGCCAGGGTGAGCGCGCCGATCACCACCAGCTCCACCGTGGTCGTGTCCGGAATACCCGCCACCAGGTCGAGGCCGGCGGCGACCTGGAGCGCGCCGAGGCCGAGGCTGGTCGCCGAGCCGAACACGGTGGCGAAGACGGCCAGCAGGTCGATCGCCCGCCCGGCCGCGCCGTCGGCACGGTCCCCGAGCAGGGGGCGGAAGGCCGCCGAGATCCGGTTCTCCCGGCCCTTGCGGAAGGTCGAGTACGCCAGCGCGAGCGCCACCACCGCGTAGATCCCCCAGGGGTGCAGCGTCCAGTGGAAGAGGGTGTACTGCATCGCCGTGGCACCGGCCGCGCCGGTCTGCGGTGCGACGCCGGTGGCCGGCGGGGGCGCGGCGTAGTGCTGGATGGGCTCGGCGACGGCGAAGAAGACCAGGCCGATCCCCATCCCGGCGCTGAACATCATGGCCACCCAGGCCAGCGTGCTGAACTCCGGTTCGTCGTCGTCGGCGCCGAGCCGGATCCGGCCGAACCTCGTCGCCGCGATGATCACCGCGAGCACCAGGAAGGCGTCGGCGGCCACCACGAAGAACCAGCCGAAGGTGTCGATGACCCAGGCCAGGCCCGACTCGCCGAAGCCGGCGAGGGAGCCCCGGGCCAGCACGCCCCACGCCACCACGGCCAGTACGCCGCCGACGCTGAGCGCCAGCACCGTCCGGTCGATCCGGCCCACGGCCTGCGCCCGGTCCCGCACCTGCCCGCTCATGGCCACCCCCTGCCCATCCTGCTGGGCAGGGAGGCGGCACACGGCGATATCGGGCAGAACCCGCCCGGCCGGTCCGCGTGGACGGAAGCCGGCCGGGCCCGGCCGGTGGCCGGACGGCGGCGTCGGGTGCGGCGGTGGCCGGTCAGGCCGGGACGGCGGCGGCCTCCTCGGCCTCCACCTGCCGGTTCCAGTCGGGCTTGCTGGCGCGCCAGCCCTCGTCGTCCAGGCCACGGCGCCAGTAGCCGGAGATGGAGAGCCGCTCGCGGGGAACGCCGCGCTCGATGCGGAGCAGGCGGCGCAGCTCCTTGACGAAGGTGGCCTCGCCGTGCACGAAGGCCTGCACGTCACCGGGCGGGAACTCCAGGGCGCGGACGGCCGCGACCAGGGCCTCCCCGACCGGGCGGTCGCCCCGGTGCAGCCAGGTCAGGCGCACCGCGCCGGGGCTGGCCAGCGGCTGCTCCTCGGTCGGGTCGGCGATCTCGACGAAGACGGTGGCCGGGGCGCCGGCGGGCAGCCGCTCCAGGGCGGCGGCGATGGCCGGCAGCGCGCTCTCGTCGCCCACCAGCAGGTGCCAGTCGGCGTCGGGGCTGGGGGCGTAGTCGCCGCCGGGGCCGACGAAGGGCACCGGGTCGCCGGGGCGCAGCGCGGCCGCCCACGGCCCGCCCACCCCCACGTCGCCGTGGTGCACGATGTCGACGGTCAGCTCGCCGGCCGACGCGTCCCAGGCCCGCACGGTGTACGCGCGCAGCCGGGGCCACCGCTCCCGGGGCAGGTCGCGGCGCATCGCGTTGAGGTCCGACGGGATCGGATACTCCGTCCCCGGCGCCGGGAAGACGATCTTGATGTAGTGGTCGGTGAACTCGCCCACCGGCAGGCCGGCCAGCGCCTCACCCCCGAGCACCAGCCGGACCACGTGGGGGGTGGGCCGCTCGGTGCGCAGTACCCGGGCGGTGGTGACCTTGATGGGGCGCTCCGTCATGCCGGTTAGGTTAGCCTAAGTTTGCGCGGTAGCCCATCCCCCCGTCTCCGGTCGGCTGGTGCCCGCGCCCACCGCGCACCACCCGCGCGTGCCAGGCGACGGCCGCCGGGTCGGTCAGCGAGGCGACCTGGTCGATCACCACCCGGAGCCGGGCCGCGTCGTCCGGCGCGGCCGACCAGAGCGGGGCGAAGACGGGATCCAGCCCGTCCGGCGCCCGGTCGGCCAGGGCGTGCACCAGCTCGGCCAGCACCTCCCGCTGCCGCCGGTAGCGGTCCCCCGCGCCGGGGCGACGCATCACGTACCGCAGGGCGATGCCCTTGAGCAGCGCGCACCGCGCCCGGATCCGCCGGGGCACCACCAGGTCGGCGGCGTACCGGCGGTGCGGCCCGGGGCCGTACCGTTCCTGCGTGGCCGCCACCACCGTCGAGACGAAGCGGCCGGTCAGCACGCTGGTGGTCGCCTTCAGTGCCGCCTGCGCGCGGTGACTGCCGTCGTACCCCGCCAGGGGGGCGAGCACCGGGTCGTCGAGCAGTTCCAGCAGCACGTCGCCGAGGTCGGCCGGGGACTCGCCGGAGTAGGTGGCGGCGACGTCGGCGCAGAGCGCGGCCCGCTCCCCGGGGTCGCGCAGCAGCGTACGCAGCGCCACGTACCCGCCGTGGATGCCGTCCTCGACGTCGTGCACCGAGTACGCGACGTCGTCGGCCCAGTCCATCACCTGCGCCTCCAGGCAGCGCCGGTCGTCGCCCGGGCCGCCCGTGCGCAGCCAGGCGAAGAGCGGGAGGTCGTCGTCGTACACCCCGAACTTGCGCTGCTCCCGGCGGCGGGGCCACGGGTACTTGCTCACGGCGTCGAGCGAGGCGCGGGTCAGGTTGAGGCCGGCGGACCTCCCGTCCGGGGCGACCACCTTGGCCTCCAGCCGGGTCAGCACCCGCAGCGTCTGCGCGTTGCCCTCGAAGCCGCCGCACCCGGCCGCGAGGTCGTCCAGCGCGTCCTCGCCGTTGTGCCCGAACGGCGGGTGACCGAGGTCGTGGGCGAGCCCCGCCGTGTCGACCACGTCGGGGTCGCAGCCCAGCCGGGCCCCCATCTCCCGGGCGATCTGCGCGACCTCCAGCGAGTGGGTCAGCCGGGTACGCAGGAAGTCGTCCGTGCCGGCCGTGTGCACCTGGGTCTTCGCGGCCAGCCGCCGGAACGCCGCCGAGTGCAGCACCCGGGCGCGGTCCCGCTCGTACGCCGACCGTCCGTACCCGGTGTCCTTCGGCGGCTCGTCGACCCAGCGGGCGACGTCCGGATCGTCCGGCCCGGGAGGCTCAGTCCTCACGCTGCCGCAGCACGCAGAACTCGTTGCCCTCCGGATCGGCCAGCACGGTCCAGCCGCCGTCGCCCTGCCCCACGTCGACGTGCCGGGCCCCCATGTCGACCAGCCGCTCGACCTCGGCCTCCTGGTCATCGGGACGCAGGTCGATGTGCAGCCGGTTCTTGGTCGTCTTGTCGTCGGTCACCGGCACGAAGACGATGCCCGGCAGCCGGTCGGCGGACCGGCGGATCTCCACCTCGTCCGGCTGCTCGTTGACCACCTGGTAGCCCAGCGCCTCGGCCCACCAGCGGGCGAGCCGGGCGGGGTCCCGGGCGTCGACGGTCAGGCTCTCCCAGGCGCTGCTCATGCCGATCAGGTTACGCCCGCGCGCCGCGAACGGCGCGCCGCCGGCGCGCGCCCGACGGCTACGCAACCTCCTAACAGTCGAGAGTTGTCGGCCGATCGCCGACGGTTACGGGATCGCGGCCAGGCATGGCCGCCGGTAGCGTTCCCAGCGCGGAACGTGACCAGACTGAGGGCCCGACGGTGGGGAGACGCCCGTGAACGCGGACACGATGATGGGAACGGAACTGTCGGAACTGCGCCGGCGCCGCCCGGAGGTGGCGGGCACGGTGCTGGCCGGCACCGACGGCCTGCTGATCTCCAGCGACCTGCCGACGACGGCCGCCACCCACCTGGCGGCGCTCGCGGCGGCCAGCTTCGGCCTCGGCCACCGGGTGGCCGACACCGTGCGGCACGGCGAGTTCCGGGAATCGGTGGTCCGCACCTCGAACAGCGCCGTCGTCACCTATCCCGCCGGGCGCAACGCCCTGTTGACGCTGGTCGCCGACGCCGACGCCGACCTGGAGGAGCTGCACGCCGACGCGCGGGCGGTGGCCCGGCGCACCGGCTCGGTGCTGGACACCAACCGCCTGATCGGGGCGGCGACGGTGCCCGAGGCGCACGCCCGGCTCACGGCCCGCACCTCGGGCGGCAGGCTGCCCCGACGCGTCACCCCCCACACCTGGCGCCGCCCGCCGGTCTGAGCAACCCTCCGGGAGCCGGCCGCGACCGGCTCCCGTCCCACGGTGCGGCCGCGCCGGCACGGGCCGCCCGCACGGCAGCGGCGGCGGATCCGCTCCCCCGGGTCCGCCGCCGGCCTGTCGTACCCTCCGCGTCAGCGGCTGTCGGAGCCGTCCGTCTCCACCGCCGCACGGCCGGCCTCCAACCGGGCGACGGGCACCCGGAAGGGCGAGCAGGACACGTAGTCCAGGCCGACCTCGTGGAAGAAGTGCACCGACTCCGGGTCACCCCCGTGCTCGCCGCAGACGCCGAGCTTCAACTCCGGCCGGGCCGCCCGGCCCTCCTCCGCGGCGATGCGCACCAGCCGGCCCACGCCGTCACGGTCGATCGACTCGAACGGCGAGATGCCGAAGATGCCCAGCTCCAGGTAGCGCCAGAAGAACGCGCCCTCCACGTCGTCGCGGGAGAAGCCCCAGCCCATCTGGGTCAGGTCGTTGGTGCCGAAGGAGAAGAACTGCGCAGCCTCGGCGATCTGGCCGGCGGTCAACGCCGCCCGGGGCACCTCGATCATCGTGCCGATCAGCACCTCGACGCCGCTGTCCCCGACCACCTCGGCGATGATCTTCTCGGCCTCGGCGCGTACCGTCTCCAGCTCCTGCACCGCGCCCACCAGGGGGACCATGATCTCCGGCCTGGCCACCGCGCCGCTGCGGGTGACGGTGACCGCGGCCTCCGCGATCGCCCGGACCTGCATGGCGAACAGGCCGGGGATGACCAGGCCGAGGCGGACGCCACGCAGACCCAGCATCGGGTTCTCCTCGTGCATCCGCCGGACGGCGGCGAGCAGCGCCTCCTCCTGCGCCACGTCCTCGCCGCGCTCCTGGGCGACCGCCACGTTGACCGCGAGCTGCTCCAGCGGGGGCAGGAACTCGTGCAGCGGCGGGTCGATCAGCCGGACGGTGACGGGCATCCCGTCCATCTCCCGGAAGATCTCCTCGAAGTCGGCGCGCTGCAACGGCAGCAGCGCGGCCAGCGCGGCCTCCCGGTCCGCGTTGTCGCGGGCCAGGATCAGCCGCTCGACCAGCTCGCGCCGGTCGCCGAGGAACATGTGCTCGGTACGGCACAGCCCGATGCCCTCCGCGCCGAAGCGCCGGGCCCGGGCGGCGTCGGCGCCGGTGTCGGCGTTCGTGCGTACGGCCAGCCGCCGCCTGGCGTCGGCGTGCGACATGATCCGGTGTACGGCCCGGACCAGCGCGTTGTCGACGTGCGCGGGGTCGAGGCTGCCCTCGAAGTACTGCACCACCTCCGACGGCATGACCGGCACCTCGCCGAGGTAGACCTTGCCGGTGGTGCCGTCGATGGAGACGATGTCGCCCTCGACGACGGTCTGCCCGCCGACGACGAAGCGGCGCTGCGGGACGTTGACGTCGATCTCGTCGGCGCCGGAGACGCAGGTCTTGCCCATCCCCCGCGCCACCACGGCGGCGTGGCTGGTCTTGCCGCCGCGCGAGGTGAGGATGCCCTGGGCGGCGATCATGCCGTTCAGGTCGTCGGGGTTGGTCTCGCGCCGCACCAGGATCACCGACTCCCCCTCGGCGGCCAGTTCGACCGCGCGGGCGGAGGTGAAGACGACCTTGCCCGACGCCGCGCCCGGCGACGCCCCGATGCCCTTGGCCACCGGCTGGAACTCGTGGTCGAGCCGGAACCGCGGGAACATCAGCTGGGCGAGCTGCGCGCCGTTGACCCGGTGCAGCGCCTCGTCGAGGTCGATCAGGCCCTCGTCGACGAGCTGCCCGGCGATGACGAACGCCGCGGCGGCGGTGCGCTTGCCGACGCGGGTCTGGAGCATCCAGAGCTTGCCGCGCTCGATGGTGAACTCGATGTCGCAGAGGTCCTTGTAGTGGCCCTCCAGCCGGGCCATGATGCCGAGCAGCTCGTCGTAGGACTTCTTGTCCAGCCGCTCCAGCTCCTGCAACGGCACGGTGTTGCGGATGCCCGCGACCACGTCCTCGCCCTGGGCGTTGGCCAGGTAGTCGCCGTAGATGCCCTGGGCACCGCTGGCGGGGTCGCGGGTGAACGCGACGCCGGTGCCGGAGTCGGGGCCGAGGTTGCCGAAGACCATCGCCACCACGTTGACCGCCGTGCCCAGGTCGGCCGGGATCCGCTCCTGGCGGCGGTAGAGCACCGCGCGCTCGGCGTTCCACGACTCGAAGACCGCGCGGATGGCCAGGTCGAGCTGCTCGCGCGGCTCCTGCGGGAACTCCCGGCCGGTGTGCTTGAAGAAGATCTTCTTGTACGCGTCGACCAGCCCCCGCAGGTCGTCGGCGTCGAGGTCGAGGTCGTTCCCGGTGCCCTTGGCCCGCTTGGCGTCGTCGAGCGCGTGCTCGAACTCCTCGCCCGGCACCTCGCACACCGTCTTGCCGAACATCTGGATCAGGCGGCGGTAGGAATCCCAGGCGAACCGGTCCGCACCGCCGGTGGCCTCCTGGTCCACGCCGCCGGCCTGTCGGGCGAGCCCCTGGACGCTGTGGTCGTTGAGGCCGACGTTGAGGACGGTCTCCATCATGCCGGGCATGGAGAACTTGGCGCCGGAGCGGACGGACACCAGCAGCGGGTCCTCCGGGTCACCGAGGCGCTTGCCCATCGCCTGCTCCAGCGACGCGAGGTGCGCGGCGATCTGATCGGCCAGGCCGTCGGGCTCCTCCCCGGTGGCGAGGTACGCCTTGCAGGCCTCCGTGGTGATCGTGAAGCCCGGTGGGACCGGCAGGCCGAGATTGGTCATCTCGGCCAGGTTGGCCCCCTTGCCGCCGAGCAGTTCCTTGAGATCCTTGTTGCCCTCGGCGAAGGCGTAGACGTACTTGTGTTCCACCGTCTCCTGCTTTGCCACCAGAGCCCTCCCACGCGCGCCGGTCCGACACTTAACGAAGGTTCAGTTGCTCTCATACCCCGGGATGGACCACCGGCAATCCCGGTGCCAAGCCGGCCGGTGGGCGAAGGCTAAGCGAACTTCGCGTGGCCCGGGACCGTTCGGTGACAATAGGCACAGCTATCACGACTATCCGCGTTCGTACGGGTTTTTGGGAACGCTTCCACGCGCACGATCACGCATTTCCCGCTTCGCCTCGTATTCTTGGCCACACGCTTTTCGGTGAACCTCACCTTTGCCATAACCGCCGCAAATACACCCCTCGGAGCCGACGCCGTGCCAGCCGTTCCCACCGCCGCCCCGGAGCCGCTCGACCCGTCCCGCGCCGCCGGGGTGGACGAGCGGGCCCCCGCGCACCACGACCTGCCGATCCACGAACCGACCGCCGCCGAGCTGGCCCAGGCAGCGGCCCGGGCCGCCGACGATCTGCTCGCCCCGGCGACCGGGGCCGCCGACGACCCGGCCGCCCCGCCGGCCCGGGTCCGGCTGGGCGACGTCGTGCCCGCTCCGGAGCGGGTCGCGCCGGTCCCGGGCGCCGACTTCGTACTCACTGCCGACGCGGTGATCCGGGTGAGCCCCGACGAGGCCGCCCGCGCCGTCGCCGGGCAGCTCGCCGCCCTGCTCCGGCCGGCCACCGGCTATCCGCTGCCGGTGACCCACGGCGCCCGGCCGGAGCCGGCCGGCGACATCACGCTGGCGCTGGCCGCCTCCGACGACCTCGGCCCGGAGGGCTACCGGCTCGACGTGACGTCCGACGGCGTACGGATCGAGGCCACCGCCCCGGCCGGGCTCTTCCACGGCGCGCAGACACTGCGTCAGCTCCTGCCCGCCGCCATCGAGAGCCCGGTGCCGGTCGCCGAACGCTGGGCGCTGCCCGGCGGTTCGATCACCGACCGGCCCCGGTTCCCCTACCGGGGGGCGATGCTCGACGTCGCCCGGCACTTCTTCGGCGTACCGGACGTGCTGCGGGTGATCGACCACCTGGCCCGCTACAAGCTCAACCACCTGCACCTGCACCTCACCGACGATCAGGGCTGGCGGATCGCGGTCGACTCCTGGCCGCGGTTGACGGAGGTCGGCGGGGCGAGCGAGGTGGGCGGCGGTCCGGGCGGGCACTACAGCCGCGACGACTACCGGCGGATCGTGGCCTACGCCGCCGAGCGGCACGTCACCGTGGTGCCGGAGATCGACCTGCCGGGGCACACCAACGCCGCGCTGACCGCGTACGGCGAGCTGGCCCCGGACGGCGTCGCGCCACCGCCGCACACCGGCACCGACGTCGGTTTCAGCTACGTCGACCCCACGAACGAGCGGACGTACGAGTTCGTCGCCGACGTGCTGGGCGAGATCGCGGCGCTCACTCCCGGGCCGTGGCTGCACATCGGGGGCGACGAGGCGTTCAAGGTGCGTCCCGACGCGTACGCGGCCTTCGTCGAGCGGACCCAGCGCATCGTCGCCGGGACCGGCAAGACGGTGGTGGGCTGGCACCAGATCGCGCCCGTCGCGCACGCCGAGGGGCGGGTGCTCCAGTGGTGGGGCACCAAGGGCGAGGACCCGGTCACGGCGGACGCCGTCCAGCGGGGGGCGCGGCTCGTCCTCTCCCCCGGCAACCACGCCTATCTCGACATGAAGTACGCCCCGGACACCCCCATCGGGCACGACTGGGCCGGCCTGATCGACGTGCGACGGGCGTACGACTGGGATCCCGGCACCCACCTGGCCGGCGTACCGGCCGATGCGGTGCTCGGCGTGGAGGCGCCGCTGTGGACCGAGTCGGTCACCTCGCGGGCCGAGGTCGAGTTCATGCTCTTCCCGCGCCTGCCCGCGATCGCCGAGCTGGGCTGGTCGCCCCGCGCGACGCACGACTGGGCCGGATTCCGCGACCGGCTGGCCGGGCACGGCCCGCGCTGGACCGCGGCCGGCACGGCCTTCCACCGCTCGCCGGAGATCCCATGGCCCGCCGAGCGGCCGGCTCCCACCGCGCGACACACGGCGGTCCCCGCCCAGACCGGCCCCGAGGAGGCCCCCGCGCCCGCCCCGTCCGCCTGACGCCCGACCTCGCGCGCTGTCGAGCCGGTGTCGTAGACGTTCAGTGTCCCGGTGCCCAGAGCGTCCGGGGAAGGCGGGCCGACGGCGCGGGGAGGAGCCACCCGGGCCGGCTCCGACAGCTCGCCGCGGTGCCGCGCGGTTCGAAGCCGGCGCGGCAGCGTGAGTCGGTTACGACATCGCCCCGACAGCGTGCTCGCCACCCCATGCCCACCCGCCGACCGCTGACGGGGGGACTGCGACGCTATGGGGCGTTTGTCCGGTTCGGGATGTCCGGTTGCGTAGCCGGACGTGGCCGCCGTCCGGTGCGTCCCGTGGTCGGCGGCACCCGGGCGGCGGAATCGTGGGCCGGCGCGGGTCGTTGAACATGGCATACCCACGGCGCTCCCCCGCGCCACGGGTGGCGCCGACCGGCCGGCGGAATGGCTGGGCCGCCCGGGTCGTTGAGACATCCCGGACGCCCGAGCAGGCCCCCCGCCGCCGGAGCGATCCCGCTCTGACTTCCCCCTTCGCGGCACGCCGCTCCCCCGCGCGTCCGCGCACCCCCGATCGAAAGGTGTCATCACCATGCGTACCGACATGCTGCGTAAGACCGCCCTGACCGCTGCCGGGCTCGCCTTCACCGGCGGCGCCATCG